>NZ_CAJXWY010000031.1 GCF_913062725.1 uncultured Thiohalocapsa sp. | reverse complement strand
CAGGCCAGCAGCAGATGCGCCTCATAGGCCTTGGTGAAGCGACTGCGCCGGTTGTACCAACTGACCTGCTGCGTGCTGGTGGGACCGTCGTCGCAGTCACAGCGGTAACGCGGGAGGCGAAAACGCAGGTAGACGGGCTTGCCGAGCAGGTCGAGGTGACGCACCGTGAGCCATTCGCTGGAACCATTGGGCTGTGTTGCCCACTTGCCACAGCGGTGGCAGGTGGTTCCGACCTGGGTGCTGACCAGCTTCACTTGAATGTGTCCGTTGCGGTCTTCAAAGGCCTCTTCGACCCGCGTCTGGGGCAAGTCGAGCAATGACTCAAGGGCTTGCCGCAGTGGCTCGTTGTTCGCGCTAATGTTGATCTCCTCGTCGCTCTAACTGGCTGTTACTACAGGATATTGTACCCTACTGAGATCCCGAAGAGCCTTCGAGACGTCGCAGACCCCGCTCACGCTGACCAATCTCGATCAGCGTGCCCGCCAGGTGGAGCGCGAGCTGCACCACGCGCGCAGCACCGCGCAGAACGCGCGCAATGATCTCGCCACCCGGATCGAGCGCCAATTTGGCGCCTTCCGGCGCGGTTGGCCCATGGCGGCCGCCGACCTGGATGAGACCCTGGCCTCGGCGCCCGAGTATCTGCGTCTGCTGACCCGCATCGAGCAGGACGGGCTGCCGCGCTTCGAGGCGCGCTTCGCCGCGCTGCTCAAGGATCAGAGCACCGAGAATCTGGCCGCGCTCGCGCGCCACGTCGACGAGGCCCGCCGGCAGATCCGCGAGCGCATGGCCCTGGTGAACGAGGGTCTCGCCGAGGCCGAATTCAACACCGGCACCCATCTGCAGATCCAGGTCAGCGAACGTCAGCTGCCGGATGTGCTGGTGTTTCGCGAGCAGGTGCGCGAAGTGCTGGAGCACGTCTGGAGTGCCCAGCTCGACGCCGCCGACGCCGAGTCCAGGTTCAAGACGCTGGCCGCCATGGTCGACCGGCTCGCCGGCCAGGAGCCGGACGACAAGCGCTGGCGCCAGCAGGTGCTGGACGTGCGCCTGCATGTGGAGTTCATCGGCCGCGAGCTGGACGTCGACGGCCGCGAAGTGGAGGTCTACCGCTCCGGTGCCGGCAAGTCCGGCGGTCAGCGTGAGAAGCTCGCCACCACCTGCCTCGCCGCCGCCCTGCGCTACCAGCTCGGCGGGCGGGAAGGCGGCCTGCCGCGCTACGCCCCGGTGGTCCTCGACGAGGCCTTCGGCAAGGCCGACAATGAGTTCACCGAGCTGGCCATGCGCATCTTCGAGGGTTTCGGCTTCCAGATGATCGTCGCTACACCGCTGAAATCGGTGATGACCCTGGAGCCCTTCATCGGCGGCGCCTGCTTCGTCGACATCCGCGAGCGCAAGCATTCGACGACCCTGCAGATCGCCTACGACCAAACGCGCAAGCGCCTGGCGCTGCCCGAAGCCGGTGCGCAGGAGGCGGCATCAGCGACGGCGGCGTCGGCCCGGCCCGAGCCCACAGCCGCCTCGTTGCTGTCCACGCCAACCGCCGCTGACTTGCCGTCGGGCACACCGCGGTCGGTGGAGCCCGTCGATGGCCGGCGCTGGTCGCCTTGATCCGGGCGGCGTCGCCGCCCTGCTGCGCCGGCGCTGGAACGGCGGCCGCCGCACCTGGCTGGACGGCGCCGGCAGCTGGCCGCTGAGCATCCTCCTGCACCCGCCGACGGAGCGCGAGGCGGCGCAAGACCTGGCGGGGGTGCGGGATTGGATCGAGGATTGGGCTGCGGTGGGTACCGACCCGCAGCGCCCTGGTGAACTGCTCTGGACTGAGCGCCAATGGCCCGGGCTCGGCCGCCAGCGCCTGCCGGAACGGCTGGTGCTGGCCGAGCCCGCCCAGGTGGCGGCCTGGCTCGGGGAGCAGGCGCCATGGCGGGTCGCCTGGGCGCGTGCGGTGGCCCTGCGCGGGCTGTTGGCACCCGATGGTGATTCCGATCCCCGTGCAGCGGTGAACGGCGGTGCGACGGGCGGACCGGCGCTCCGGGTCGGGCGCCATTACGACTGGCTCGCGGACGCGCAACCCGCGGATTTCGAGCGGCTGCTGGCCGTGCTGGGCTGGCTCATCGCGCACCCCGACTCCGGGCTCTACAGCCGCCAGCTCCCGATTCCGGGCATCGACACCAAGTGGATCGGTGCGCAACGCGCGCGGCTGGTGGATCTGCTCGCCCAGCATCGGCAGTTGTACGGGGCCGGAGCAACGCCGGGGGATGCCGATTTGTACAGCCTCGCCGGCCTGCGCCGCGAGCCGGATCTCATGCGCGTGCGCATCCTGGACCCGGCGCTGCGAGCCATCGTCGGCGGCCTGGGCGATATCACCGCGCCGGTGGAGCAGATCGCCGCGCTGGCACTGGCGCCGGCGCGGGTCTTCATGGTCGAGAACCTGCAGACCGGCCTCGCCTTCGATGACTTGCCGGGCAGCGTCTGCTGCATGGCCCGCGGTTATGCCGTCGAGGTCTTTGCTGCCATCCCCTGGCTGCGCAACCGCCCCTGCCACTACTGGGGCGATCTCGACACCCACGGCTTCGCCATCCTGAGCCGACTGCGCAGCCATCTGCCGGGGGTACGCTCGTTATTGATGGACGCCGAGACGCTGCTGCGGCACCGCGATCTCTGGCAGCGCGAAGACAAGCCCGCCGCCGGGCCGCTGGCACGCCTCACGGCCGACGAGCGCCGGGTCTGCGAGGGGCTGCTGACTCACCGCTGGGGTGAGCGGGTGCGCCTGGAGCAGGAGCGCATCGAGTGGGGCTACGCGTGGCAAGCCATCCGCGCAGCCCGGCATGCCCCCTGAGTCCGCGCCTGGAGCGCCGGCGCCGCCGAAAGCGCCCGAACCGCATCGAGTCTTTCGATACGCCCATCAGCGGGATTTCGATGCGCGGGTGGCGGCGATTTTGTAGGCTTAGGCCCTAACCAGCCTTCTGGCTCCACGGAAGCCCACTCCGGGTGTTCCTCAGGTCAGCGGGCGCCCTGAGCCGAGTCCGATTTCAGTCACGGGGCAGCCGGCACCAGGCCATCGCCTGCGCCATGTCCGCATGCCGCAGCCTGGCAATAGCCTCGCTGAGCGCGGAGCCCGGGTCTCGCAGGTGCAGGCCAGCGATGCAGGCGGTGCCGGTAAGCGGGGATCTGCTCCAGCCCAAGCCCCGGGTGGGTTTTTGACCTGCGCCGCGCAACAGGTATGCCGCCAACGCGTGCCGGGCGCGGCCCAAGCCGACGATCGCTGCGGCGATGCAACACGAAAAGGGGACAGCCATGACCGCGAAGAACGCCTTCTACGCCCAATCCGGCGGTGTGACGGCGGTGATCAACGCCTCCGCCTGCGGCGTCATCGAGACCGCCCGCCAGCACACCGACAGGATCGCCAACGTCTACGCCGGGCGTAACGGCATCATCGGCGCGCTGACGGAGGATCTCATCGACACCGGCCGCGAGTCGGCGGAGAACATCGCCGCGTTGCGCCACACGCCCTCGGGTGCCTTCGGCTCCTGCCGCTACAAGCTGAAAAGCCTGGAAGCCAACCGGCGCGAATACGAGCGCCTGATCGAGGTCTTCAAGGCCCACGACATCGGCTACTTCTTCTACAACGGCGGCGGCGACTCCGCCGACACCTGCTACAAGGTGAGCCAGCTGTCAGAGACGATGGGCTTCCCGGTGCAGGCCATTCACGTGCCCAAGACCGTCGACAACGACCTGCCCATCACCGACAACTGCCCGGGCTTCGGCTCCGTGGCCAAGTACATCGCCACCTCCACCCTGGAGGCGAGCTTCGATGTGCGCTCCATGGCCGCCACCAGCACCAAGCTTTTCGTGCTGGAGGTCATGGGCCGCCACGCCGGCTGGATCGCCGCCGCCGGCGCGCTGGTGGCGGACCAGGGGATTCCGGTGATCACGCTGTTTCCGGAGATCGAGTTCGACCACGATAAGTTCATCGCCGCGGTGGAGGCCAAGGTGCAGACCCACGGCTACTGCACCGTCGTGGTGTCCGAGGGCTGCCATTACCCGGACGGACGCTTCCTGGCCGAGCAGGGCACCCGCGACGCCTTTGGCCATGCCCAGCTCGGCGGCGCCGCGCCGGTGGTGGCCAACATGGTCAAAGCGGCCAAGGGCTACAAGTTCCACTGGGCGGTGGCGGATTATCTCCAGCGCGCCGCCCGCCATCTGGCGTCCAAGTCCGACGTGGAGCAGGCCTATGCGCTGGGCAAGGCCGGCGTGGAATACGCGCTCCAGGGCCACAGTGCCATCATGCCGACGGTGGTGCGCAAGTCCTCGGCCCCCTACGTCTGGGAGGTGGGCGAAGCGCCCCTGTCCGAGGTGGCCAATGTGGAGAAGTTCATGCCCCGGGACTTCATCAGCGAAGACGGCTACGGCATCACCGAGCCCTGCCGCGAGTATCTCTATCCACTCATCTCAGGTGAGGACTACCCGCCCTACGAGAACGGCCTGCCCAAGTACGTGACCCTGGAGAACGTCGCCGTGGAGAAAAAGCTCGGGCCATTCGAGGTCTGACGGCCCGCGTCACGCGGCGCGGGGGCGGAGCAGCGCCGACCCCGTTACGGCGCTGGCCGGCGGGCCGGGCGCGGGACTCGCCGTCGGTGTGTCGGTCCGGGTCACGAAGGCGCAGTGGCATGGTGCAAGGGCGCCATGGGGCGCGATGGCTCAAGTACCGGCAAGGTAACGCCTCGCGGTAAACCGTTAGGCCGGGCAGCTGGGGCTACGCAGGCCAATGGGCGGTGTCAAAAAATGGTTGCTGCAAAGTACAGGGATTTCCGTTAGCGTATTTGCCAACGCCAGTCGTTGCGCTTTCCTTCCACCCAGCGCAATCCCACGGGGGTATCGATGAGCGATTATCGGCTGTATCTGTCGCTGATCCCGGAGGCGCTGATCGCCTCGCAACTGGAGCCCGCGGCTTTCGGCGCCTACTACGCCGTGGGCAGACATCTGCACGCCCATGACCAAGCCATGTTCTTCGAGGTGGATCCGTCCTTCCGCGGCGGTGACTTTCCCTTCCACCTCGCCGACGAGCGCTGCGTCACCCAGCCGAGCGGTGCGCCCAAGTCCTCGGTTTACCTCGGCATCTACACCGCCCTCGCCCGGGTGCCGGTGTCGGCCCTCGGCAACCTCTACCTGGTCACCGACGACGGCCGCACGCTGGAGCTCACCCGCGGTGACTACACCGCAGACAACGCCTATTCGCTGCACCTCTATCAGGAGTTCTGCCCCGTGCGGCCGTTGGTGGCGAGCCGGCTGGAGCCGCGGGATTTCTGCCGCTCCATCACCGATCCACAACACCCGGTCAACGTCCCGCGTATCGCCTTCGCCGAGCTGAAGCTCGGCGCACTCTGGGCCGACCCGGCCAACGGCAACGCCGATGACCTGCCATATCCCGCCATCGGCCATTTGCGGGACGTGCTCCTGGACTTTGAGCACAACACCAAAGACAGCAAGCTCGTCATGCGGCAGGTGAGGCAGGGCATCATCTACCGCATGGTGGAGCGCGGTTTTTATGTCGGCGACCATGCGGACTTTGCCTATTATCCGTTCCCAAGCCACGAGGAGCTTCAGTCCAAGCACTACGACTGGTGGCGCTCGGCACAGGTGACACGCTTCGACTGATCAAGCCGCCACCGGCCGGTATCGCCCGCGCGGGGCGGCATGCGCGCTGCACTCGCGCTGAGGTTTTTGGGCCATCCAGCATCGGGCCGGACGCCCGGTGCCGCCCGGGCGTTGCATGGCGCGCCGGGCGCGCAGGAGCCCGGGTGCCGCCAGCATCCCGGGCACGGCGCTGGTGCCGCCGCGGACGGCGTGCGACCGGCATTCGATTCAGTCCCTCGCCCATCACATCTGCGGTACCGATGACATGACTGAGCCCGTTTTCTGGATCGCCCCGCTCGCCGCCGTCGTCGCCATGATCTTCGCCTGGCGCTTCTACAAGGAAATGCAGGCCGAGGACGAAGGCAACGAGACCATGCGCACCATCGGCGGCCATGTGCGCAATGGCGCCATGGCCTATCTGCGCCAGCAGTACAAGATCATGCTGCTGGTGTTCGCGGTGGTGGCCGGCGTCTTCGCCTATCTCGCCTATGGTCTCGGCATCCAGAACCCCTGGCTGCCGGTGACCTTTGTCTTCGGCGGTTTTTTCTCTGCACTCGCCGGTTATTTCGGCATGCAGACGGCCACCCGCGCCGCCACCCGCACCACGGCCGCGGCGCAGGCCTCACTGGGCAAGGCACTGCGGATCTCGTTCCGCAGCGGCGCGGTGATGGGCTTGGTGGTGGTGGGTCTTGGCCTGGCCAACCTGGTGTTCTGGTTCATTTTGGTGGATCTTTTCACCCCCGGCGACGCCAGCGAGGGGTCGCGACTGGTGCTGGTGACCACCACGGTGCTGACCTTCAGCATGGGGGCGTCGCTGCAGGCGCTGTTCGCCCGCGTCGGTGGCGGCATCTACACCAAGGCCGCCGACGTGGGGGCGGACCTCGTGGGCAAGGTCGAGGCCGGTATCCCGGAAGATGACCCGCGCAACCCGGCGGTCATCGCCGACAACGTCGGCGACAACGTCGGCGACGTCGCCGGCATGGGCGCGGACCTGTTCGAGTCCTATTGCGGCTCCATCCTCGCCGCCTGCGCCCTGGGGGCGGCGGCCTACGTCAGCGAGCCCGCCATGCAGCTCAAAGCGGTGGTGGCGCCGCTCGCCATCGCCGGCATCGGCATCCTGCTGTCGGTGTTGGGTGTCTATCTGGTAAAGACCCGCGAGGGGGCGGACCAGCGCGAGCTGCTGCATGCGCTGTCGCGCGGCATCAATGTCAGCGCCGCTCTCATCGTGGTCGCCGCCGCCGGCGTGCTCTGGCTGCTGGGCATCGAGAACACCTGGGGCATCTGGGCCGCGGTGGTGACGGGGCTGGTGACGGGCATCGTCATCGGCCGCTCCACGGAGTATTTCACCTCGCCCTCTTACCGGCCCACACGCAGCATCGCCCGCGCCGCCGAGGGCGGGGCGGCGACCACGGTCATCGCCGGCATCGGTGTCGGCATGCTCTCCAGCATCCCGCCCGTGGTGGCCGTGGGCGCCGGCACCATGCTGTCATTCCTGTTCGCGGCCGACTTCGACGTGGCGCAGATGGGCCACGGGCTCTACGGTGTGGCCATCGCCGCCGTGGGCATGCTCTCCACCCTCGGCATTACGCTGGCCAGCGATGCCTATGGGCCCATCGCCGACAACGCCGGCGGCAATGCCGAGATGAGCGGCCTGGGACCTGAGGTGCGCGCGCGCACCGACGCCCTGGACTCGCTGGGCAACACCACCGCCGCCACCGGTAAGGGCTTCGCCATCGGCTCGGCGGCGCTGACGGCGCTGGCGCTGATCGCCTCCTACGTGGAGGTAATCCGCATCGACCTCATCGCCGCCGGCATCACCACGCTGGCGCTGCCGGATGGTGCTTCGGTGGCGACGGCAGATGCCAGCCTGCTGCAGTTCATGGCCTACTTCAACGTCACGCTGCTGAATCCAGTGGTGCTGATTGCGCTCTTCCTCGGTGCCATGGTGGCCTTTGCGTTCAGTGGCCTCACGGTGCTGGCGGTGGGCCGCGCCGCGCAGTTGATGGTGGAAGAGGTGCGCCGGCAGTTCCAAGGCAACCCAGACATCCTGCGCGGCCAGGCGGACCCGGACTACGAGCGCTGCGTGGCCATCTCCACCGTCGGCGCCCAGCGCGAGATGATCCTGCCCTCGGTGATCGCCGTTGCGGCCCCCGTGCTGGTGGGTCTGCTGTTCGGCGTCGCCGGCGTGATCGGCCTGCTGGTGGGCGGGCTGGCCACGGGCTTTGCCCTGGCGGTGTTCCTGTCCAACGCCGGCGGCGCCTGGGACAACGCCAAAAAGTACATCGAGGCTGGCCATCATGGCGGCAAGAACTCCACCGCTCACCGCGCCTCGGTCATCGGCGACACCATTGGTGATCCCTTCAAAGACACCTCGGGGCCCAGCCTCAACATCCTCATCAAGCTCATGAGCATCGTCGCCATCGTCATGACCGGCGTGACCGTTTCCTTCGCGTTGCTTTGATGGGCTGCTCTGGTGTGGCGCGTGCTGCCACCGCGCAATGCTGCTGAGGAACTGACAAGACGATGTCCGTATCCTCGGTCTTTGCCATTGTCTGCGCCCTCATCGCCCTGGGCTACGGCATGGCGTCCATCCGCTGGGTGCTGGCCCAGTCCCGAGGCGACGCGCGTATGGCAGAGGTCGCCGGCATCATTCAGCAGGGCGCCGCCACTTACCTGCGCCGACAGTCTCTGGCCATCATCGTCGTGGGCTTGGTGGTGATGGCCGCCCTCTGGCATCTGCTGGGGCCCGCAACCGCCACGGGGTTCCTGCTCGGCGCCCTGTTGTCGGGTACTGCGGGCTACATTGGTATGTCGGTGTCGGTGCGCGCAAATGCCCGTACCGCCCAGGCCGCGCACCATGGTACGAACGCGGCGCTACAGGTCGCCTTCCGCGGCGGTGCGATCACGGGCCTGCTGGTGGTGGGCTTGGCATTACTCGGCGTTGCCGGGTACTACCTCTGGCTGGCGCCGGCGGACCCGATGGATGCACAGGGGCAGCAGGAGGCGCTTTACGCACTGCTCGGGCTCGCCTTCGGCGGCTCGCTGATCTCCCTGTTCGCACGCCTGGGCGGTGGCATCTTCACCAAAGGTGCCGACGTGGGTGCCGATCTCGTCGGCAAGGTGGAGGCCGGCATTCCGGAGGACGACCCCCGGAATCCGGCGGTGATTGCGGATAACGTCGGCGATAACGTGGGCGACTGCGCCGGTATGGCCGCCGACCTGTTCGAGACCTATGCCGTCACCCTGGTGGCCACCATGCTGCTCGGCGGGCTGACTCTCGGCGATCACGGCGCCACCGCCATCGTCTATCCGCTGGCGCTCGGCGGCGCGGCCATTCTGGCCACGGTGATCGGCACTTATTTCGTCAAGGCGGAGGACGACGCCGAGCGCATCATGGCGGTGCTCTACAAGGGCCTCACCGCCGCCAGCATTATTGCCTTGCTGCTGTTCATTCCCATCACCTGGCTGCTGCTGCCGCCGACGCTGCTGCTGCCCGCCACCGGCGAGGTCATCAGCCGCTGGGGCATCCTCGGCGCCGCCGGCGTCGGGCTTGCACTCACCGGTCTCACGGTGATCATCACCGAATACTACACCGGCATGGACTACGGGCCCGTGCGGGCCATCGCCAAGGCGTCCACCATCGGGCATGCCACCAATATCATCGCCGGCCTGGGGGTCGCCATGAAAGCCACGGCGGCGCCGGCGATCGTCATCTGTTTGGCGATTTTGGGCGCCTATGCCATGGCCGGGCTGTACGGCATCGCCATCGCCGCCACGGCCATGCTCAGCATGACGGGCATGATCGTTGCGCTGGATGCCTATGGGCCCATCGCCGACAACGCCGGTGGCATCGCCGAGATGGCGGCGATGGACCAGGAAATCCGTCGCATCACCGACCGTCTGGACGCGGTCGGCAATATCACCGAGGCCGTCACCAAGGGCTACGCCATCAGCTCCGCCGCCCTCGCAGCCTTGGTGCTGTTTGCGGATTTCACGCATACCCTGGCGGCGGCGGGCAAGGCGCTGGCCTTCCGGCTGGATGACCCGGCGGTGCTGATCGGCCTCTTCGTGGGGGCCCTGGTGCCTTATCTGTTCGCGGCGCTGGCGCTGGAGGCCGTCAACCGCGCTGCGGGAGGGGTCGTCACCGAGGTGCGCCGGCAGTTCCGAGCCATGCCCGGCATCATGGATGGCACGCAGCAACCCGACTATTGTCGTGCCGTGGATCTGCTGACGCGCTCGGCCATCAAGGAGATGATCGTACCCTCGCTGCTGCCGCTGCTGGTGCCTGTGGTGGTCGCCTTCGGCATGCGGTGGCTCATGGGCGGCGATGCCGGCGCCCTGGCACTGGGGGGGATGCTGATCGGCACCATCGTCACCGGACTCTTCGTCGCCATCTCCATGACCGCCGGCGGCGGCGCCTGGGACAATGCCAAGAAATTCATCGAGCAGGGCAATTTCGGCGGATCGGGCTCGGAGGCCCACAAGGCCTCGGTCATCGGCGACACCGTCGGCGATCCCTACAAGGACACCGCCGGCCCCGCCGTGAATCCGCTGATCAAAATCATCAACATACTGGCGCTGCTGCTGGTGCCGTTGATCGTCTGACGTCATACGTCGGCGCGCCCCGGACGCAGCGGTGGATGCGTCATCGAAGGCCACCACCGGATGCCCACCATGGCGCCGCCATCGCTACCGCGGTGTTTGTGGGGGCAAGCGCCGGCAGCTTTGCTGCACCTGCGTTACACTCAGGACTTCCCCCGTCCCGACCGCGGTGTCCCCACCGCCGCCGACGGGATGCGATCAGCCAGTCAATCAATCCGGTCGATTACCCCGGTCCGCCACCCCAGCCAATCACCCCAGCCAACCACTGAGGAGCCTCCCCATGGACCTGCAACGCGTCACCCGCGGCGAAAGAGTCCCCAACGAGATCAACGTCATCATCGAGATTCCATCCCACTCCGAGCCCGTCAAGTATGAGATGGACAAAGAGACCGGGGCCATGTTCGTCGATCGCTTCATGTCCACCGCCATGCACTATCCGTGCAATTATGGCTATGTCCCACACACGCTATCCGCCGACGGCGACCCGGTGGACGTCATGGTGGTCACCCCCTACCCGCTGATTCCGGGCTCCGTCATCCAGTGCCGGCCCATCGGTGTGCTGAAGATGACCGACGAGTCCGGCGATGATGCGAAAATCCTGGCGCTGCCCATCGATAAGCTGTTCAAGGGCTATCGCAACATCACTAGCTTCCGTGACATGCCGCCACATTTGCTGGACCAGATCGCCCACTTCTTTGAGCACTACAAAGACCTCGACGAGGGCAAGTGGGTACGCGTCGGCGGCTGGGGCGGGCGCGAAGAGGCCCGGGAAGAGATCATGGCCAGCGTCAGCATGTTCGACGACGCGCCCGAGAAGCCACATTTCTGATCCACACGCCCGGCCGTTTGCATCCGGTGTGCTCGCCCCGCGATCACACGTCCCGGGGCGCGCCGGGGTTGCCGCTCAGGCGGCGTCGCGGATGGCGAGCTTGCGCCCGGCGAGCCACACCAGCAGCAGCACCGGCACGCCGATGAGGGTTGTGAAGATGAAGAAGCCGGGGTAGCCGATGCCGTCGACGATGCCGCCGGAGTAGCCGCCCAGGGTCTTCGGCAGCAGGGTCATCAGCGAACTGAAAATGGCGTACTGCACCGCCGTGAACTGGATATTGGTCAGGCTGGACAGGAAGGCGACGAAGGCGGCGCTGGCCAGCCCCGCGGCGAGGTTGTCGGCGAACACCGTCGCGTACATCAGCGGTACGTTGTGTCCGGCGTAGGCGAGGCCGACAAAGGCGAGGTTGGTGGCGGCTGACAGGATGGCGCCGAGCATCAGGATGCGCATGACGCCAAAGCGCGTGGCCAGCAGGCCGCCGAGGAAACCGCCGATGATGCTGACGATCACGCCGAAGGTGTTCACGGCCTTGGCGATCTGCGGCTTGGTAAAGCCGATGTCCTGGTAGAAGACATTGGCGATGACGCCGAGCACGATGTCTGAAATCCGGTACAGCCCCACCAGCGCCAGCAGCAGCAGCGCCGTGGCCAGCCCGTAGCGCCGGAAGAAATCCAGCACCGGCGCCACCCAGGTCTCAGCGGCCATGGCCCGGTCCACGGCGCCCAGCTTCACCAGCCCCCAGCCCACCAGTCCGGCGAGCCCGATGGCGAGCGCCAGGCGCACCGCCTCCACCAGCAGCGTCGCCAGGGCGCCGCCGCCCGCGGCGTTCTTGAGTGCCGCGAAGGTCCCGCCGCTGAGGAAAAAGGTTCCCGCGAAAGCCGTCGCCGCGCACAAAAACACCAGCACCAGCCGCGCATAGGCCGTGGCCGGATAGGGATAGCTCAGCTGGCGGTTGCGCGCCGGCTCCGCCACCAAAAGCGTTGTGACGATGCCCACCAGCATGGTGCCGGCCATGATGCTGTAGGTCAGGCTCCAGGCCGCAAAGGAATACTGCTCGGCCGAGGACATGAATGCCGCCGCCAGGAACAAGGCCCCGGCGCCGCTGGTGATCATGCCGATCCGGTAGCCGACGATATAGGCCGCCGAGAGCATGCCCTGGAGAGCAGGCGGCGCCGACTCGATGCGGAAGGCGTCGATGCAGATGTCCTGGGTGGCCGCCGAGAAGCCCAGCATCACGGCGGCGAGGGCCATGCGCACCAGGGCATCGGGGCCCCCAGCGGGGTCGATGGACGCCATCAGCGCGATGGCGGTGACGATGGCGATCTGTGCCACCAGCAGCCAGCCGCGGCGGCGCCCCAGCCGTCGGGTGAGCCAGGGCAGCGGCAAACGGTCCACCAGCGGCGCCCAGACGAACTTAAAGGAGTAGCCCAGCGCCGCCCAGCTGAAGAAGGTGACGGCATGACGCTCCACACCCGCCTCCCGCAGCCACAACGACAGCGACGAGAAAATCAGCAGTAGCGGGATGCCCGCCGCAAAGCCGAGGAACAGCATGGTCACCACGCGCCGATCGCGGAAGGCCGCCAGCGCGTCGCGCCAGCGCCGTGTCGCCGCTCCGGTGTTGGTGCTGTCTGCGGCGCCGGCGGAAGCTGGGGCAGCGGTGGCGGAGGCGACTGCCGGGTTGGCCCCCCGGCTGGCCTCCGGCGGGGCAGCCGGAAGGGCATCCGGGACATTGGCGTTCGGCTCTGCGGGCTTGCTCATGCGGCTGCGGCTCTCCTGCGATGACCTGGGCACGGCTCCCATCACCTGCCAATGCGCGCTCGAATCCGAGAACCCGCCGGAATCCGCGCATGCGCAGGGGGAGGGCCAGGGTTTTGGGTGCCAACGCCGAGTAGTCTATCCAAATCAGGCGCGGCCAACGCCAGCTGAATCATCAGGCTGAGCACAGTCCCGGCCTGCACGAGCCGGTTCGACGGGACAGACCGCATGGGGCATTGAGACCCGGCGGATGTCAACAGTCGGCGCAGGCGTCAGCGCGCAGCAACCGAAAACCGGGATGCGGCGGGTATACAAGGGCGGGCACGGCCTAAGGACGCTCGCCCTGTAGGCTCGCCCCCAGACTTTAGCCCCCGCCCTTGATCGCGGCCAGCATGGTGATGGGCATGGCCGGGCGCCAGGCGTCGAAGCGCCCCAGCGGCGCGGCGTCTGCCACCTGTATCCGCGTCAGGGCGCCGCCGATCTGCGCCCGCAGCGCCGCCAATGTCGCCTCGCTCTGTACCGTCACGGCATTGGCCACCAGGCGGCCGCCCGGGCGCAGCGCCGCCCAGCAGCGCGCTGCGACGCCTGCCGTGGTCAGCCCGCCGCCGATGAAGACGGCATCGGGGGCCGGCAGGTCCGCCAGCGCCGCCGGCGCCCGTCCCGCCACCACTAACAGCTCCGGCACGCCCAGGGCTGCGGCATTGCGCACGATGAGCGCCCGCCGCGCGGCGTCGGGCTCGATGGCGATGGCGCGGCAGCCGTCTTCCGCCCGCAGCCACTCGATACCGATACTGCCGCAGCCGGCGCCCACGTCCCACAGCAGCTCGCCGGGGCCGGGCGCAAGCCGGCTCAGGCTCAGGGCCCGCACGTCGCGCTTGGTGAGCTGGCCATCGTGGCTGAAGGCATCATCAGGCAGGGCACACCGGCGCGGGCGCGGCACCCAGTCCGCGGGCGCCCGGCAGTGCACCGCGACGAGGTTGAGCGGGTCCACGTCCGTCGTGCTCCAGTCATCCGCGGTGGCCTCGATGCGCTGCTCCGCCGGGCCGCCCAGGCGCTCGAACACGGTGAGCCGGCTCGCGCCCCAGCCGTCGGCCCGCAACAGGGCCGCCAGCAGCCCTGGGGTGTGTGCATCGGCGGAGAGGATCAACAGCCGGGCGCCGTCGGCCAGATGCAGCCGCACCCGCGTCAGGGCCACCGCCGGCGCCAGCGGTGGGTCGGCGCACACCGGCCGCAGCACGGTGGCGGCCTGCAGTGGCCAGCCGAGCCGCGCCGCCGCCAGCTGCGCCGACGACAGCGCCGGCAGCACCCGATACTCGCCGGGCGCCAGCTGCGCCGCAAGCTTGGCGCCGGCGCCGAACCACAGGGGATCACCGCTGGTGAGCACGCAAACGGGCGTGTTGCGCAACTCCAGAACACGCCCGAATGCGAGGTCAAAGGGCTGCGGCCAGGGCTCACGGCGCTGGTGCGCGCACTGGCCCGGCAACCGCGCCGGCAACAGCGCCAGGTGGCGGCGGGCGCCGAAGACCACCGCAGCCGCGGCGATGGCCCCCTCGGCGGCGGCGCCGAGGCCGCTCAGGCCGTCCTCGCCGATGCCGATAATACTGAGCCAGGGATGACTCGCTGTGGCTGGGGCAAATTGCGCGTTCGTTGACATGCGTCCCATTGTTCTGGGGTTAACCCCCTGGTGGATGGCGGCATCAGCCGGTACAGTTGGATATTTCTGCGCCTACTGGCGGTTTCGGTCTGCGGCCCGAGCCGCCGACTCGCACCGCCGTCCAAGCCCATCGCCGATGCTGCCATACAATCGCGACGCCGACGCCATCTATCGCGAATCCTTCGCCATCATCCGCGCCGAGGCGGATCTGGACCGCATACCGGCGGATCTGGAAGCGCTGGCGGTGCGTGTCGCTCACGCCTGCGGCATGCCGGACGTCGTCGACGACCTGCTGTTCTCCCCCGACGCCGGCCGCGCGGGGCAGCAAGCCCTCGCCGCCGGCGCCGCCATTCTCTGCGATGGGCGCATGTCCGCTGAGGGCATCACCCGCGCGCGGCTGCCGGTGGACAATCCCGTGGTCTGCACCCTGGCCGACCCGCGGGTGCCGGCGCTGGCCCGGGCGCTCGGCAACACCCGCACCGCCGCCGCCATGGAGCTGTGGCGCGATCAGCTCGCCGGCGCCGTGGTGGTCATCGGTAATGCGCCGACGGCGCTGTTCCGGCTGCTGGAGATGCTGGACGACGGCGCACCGCGGCCGGCGCTGATACTTGGCTTCCCGGTGGGCTTCGTCGGCGCCGCCGAGTCCAAGCAGGCACTGGCGGAGGAAAGCCGCGGCGTGCCCTATGTGACCCTGCGCGGGCGCCGCGGCGGCAGCGCTATGGCCGCCGCCGCTGTCAACGCCCTCGGCCGGGAGCCGGCAGCCGCCGGGCCGCACGCCGCATGAGCCCCTTCGATGCCCGTCCCGACGCCCCGCGCCAACACCACGCTGGCGCGCCCGCCGATGCAACCGCCGGTGGCGGCACCCCCGACCAGACCGTCGGCCGGCTGTACGGGATCGGTGTCGGCCCCGGCGACCCGGAACTACTCACGCTCAAAGCGCTGCGGCTGCTGCGCGCGGCGCCGGTGGTGGCCTACTACGCCGGACCCAGAAAACGGGGCAACGCCTACACCACGGTGGCGGAGCATCTGCGCCCGGACCAGATCCTGCTGCCGCTGGTATACCCGGTGACCGGCCGCATCCCGGCGCCGCCCTTCGACTACGAGGGCATCATGCGCCGCTTCTACGACCGCGCCGCTGACCTGGTCGCCGGTCATCTCGCCGCCGGGCGCGATGTGGCGGCGCTGTGTGAGGGTGACCCCTTCTTCTACGGCTCGTTCATGTACCTGCACGACCGCCTGGCCGGGCGCTTTCGGGCCGACGTGGTGCCGGGCGTCTGCTCGGTGGTGGCCAGCGCGGCGGCGCTTGGCACGCCGCTGGTCTATCGCGACCAGAGCATGCTGGTGCTCGCCGGCACCCTGCCGGAGGCGGAGCTGGAGCGCCGCCTGCAGGACGCCGACGCCGCCGCCATCATGAAGCTCGGCAGCAATTTCGAGAAGGTGCGGCGGGTGCTGACGCGCCTGGGTGTTGCTCACCGGGCGCTCTATGTGGAGCGCGCCACCATGGCCGGCGAGCGCATCCTGCCCCTCGCCGAGATCGACCCGGCCTCGGTGCCCTACTTCTCCATGCTGCTGCTGCCGGGCGAGCAGTGGCAGGGCGCGTGAGCGCCGTCGACGCCCACGCCGCCGGCAGTCTCACCGTCGTCGGCCTCGGGCCGGGCAGCGCCGCGCAGCGCACACCGGCGGTCAGCGCCGCGCTGGCCGCTGCTACTGATATCCTCGGCTACCAGACCTATCTGGACCTCGCCGGGCCCTTCGCCGCACACCAGCGCGTGCTCGCCTCGGACAACCGCGAGGAACTGCACCGCGCCCGCCACGCCTTCGGTCTCGCCGCCGGCGGCGCCCGGGTGGCGATGGTCTCCTCCGGCGACCCCGGGGTATTCGCCATGGCCGCCGCCGTGCTCGAGGCCCTGGACCACGCCGATGATCCCGCCTGGCGGCAGGTGCGGCTTGCCATCCTGCCCGGCGTCTCCGCCGCCCAGGCCGCCGCCGCCCTGGCGGGTGCGCCGCTGGGGCACGATTTCTGTGCCCTGTCCCTGTCCGACAATCTCAAGCCCTGGGCCGAGATCGAGCGCCGCCTGGCGCTGGTCTGCGAGGCGGACCTGGTGCTGGCCCTCTACAACCCGCGCTCCAAGGCGCGTCCGGACCAGTTCGCGCAGGCGCTGGCGCTGATCCGCGCGCGGCGCGCGGCGCACACCCCCGTGGTGCTCGGCCGCGACGTGGGCCGCCCCGCGGAGCAGCTTACGGTCACCCGCCTGGCCGCGCTGCGCCCCGAGCAGGTGGACATGCGCACCGTCGTCATCGTCGGCTCGTCGCGCACCCGCCGCATCGAGCGCCCGGACGGCGGCTGCTGGGTCTATACACCGCGCTTTTACTGAACGGCCGGGAACCGCCCGTGTGGCCCGGGTCCCGGGTGCTGCGCGGGCCCGTACGCCGTCCGCCGTGCGCGCTGGCGGACCCGCGTGCCGCGACAGTCGTCCCTTAGCGGGCGTATCCGTAATACACTAAGGCCATTCGCCAGCTGCATTCGGACCGTCATGCAAGCCCACCGCTTTTCGCCGTCCGCCACCCTCCCGCTGCTGCTGCTCATCGCCTGCAGCGGGCTTGGCTTTTGTGCCACGGCCGCCGCCCAGCCCGAGGAGGAGAGCCCCTTCCTGTCGGCGCCGGCGGTGCCCGCACCGCCCGCCCAGGGAGGGCGGGTGGAGCCGGAGGTCACCATCATCGAGACCGACGAGAAGGTCATCTATGAGTACCGGGTCAAGGGGCAGGTGTACATGGTCAAGATCGAGCCCGTCGCAGGTCCGCCCTACTACCTGCTGGACACCGACGGCGACGGCACCCTCGACGTGCAGGAAGACCGCCCGCCGAATCTCGCCCTGCCGCAGTGGCTGTTGTTCAGCTGGTGACGCTGGCATGCGGCGGGGGCAGAGGCGCCCCGGGGGCCGCCGGCCGTAAGCGTTGATGACAGATATGACCGAGGACGCGTCGTTGGCCGTGGGCGGACTCCGGGCGGCACTGCTGCGTCTGGCGACTTGGCTGGACCTGGTGAACGCCTGGATCGGTCGCGTCATCGCCTGGCTCGCGCTGGCCATGGTGCTGGTGACCTTTCTGGTGGTGGTGCTGCGCTATGGGCTCGATCAAGGCTCCATCGCCCTGCAGGAGTCCGTCACCTACATGCACGCCGTGCTGTTCATGCTCGGCGTCGCCTTCACCCTGCAGCGCAACGGCCATGTCCGTGTCGACATCTTCTACCAGCGCTTTCCACCCCGCGCGCGCGCCTGGGTCGATCTGCTGGGCACCCTGGTGCTATTGGCGCCCATCTGTCTGTTCATGCTGGCGTCGTCGTGGGACTACGTCAGCGATTCCTGGGCGGTCAAGGAGGGCTCGCGGGAGGCCGGCGGTCTTCCCTATGTGTATTGGCTCAAGAGCCTGCTGTTAGTGATGCCGGTGCTCTTGCTGCTGCAGGGCGTCGTCTGGGTGCTGCGCAGCGGACTCTTCCTGGCGGGCGTGGCGGCGGCCGCGCCGGCAGCAGCGGTCGGTGGACGTGCCGTGGGCGGCGGCGCACAGGATGCCGGTGCGGGGGCACCGACCGATGGCTGAGCTGATGCCGCTGCTGTTGTTCCTTGCCGTTGGCGCGGTGCTGCTGCTGGGTTATCCCGTGGCGCTGTCGCTGGGCGGCACCGCGCTGGTGTTCGCCTTCATCGGCGAGTGGCTCGGGCTCTTCGATCATGCCTTCATCGCGGCGCTGCCCAATCGGATCTACGGCGTCATGACCAACGAGACGCTCATCGCCGTGCCGCTGTTCGTTTTCATGGGCGTGATGCTGGAGCGCTCCAAGGTGGCCGAGCATCTGCTCGACACCATGGCAGTGCTGTTCGGGCCCATGCGCGGGGGCCTGGGTATCTCGGTCACGGTGGTGGGCATGCTGCTGGCGGCGAGCACCGGCATCGTCGGCGCCACCGTGGTCACCATGGGGCTTTTGTCCCTGCCCACCATGCTTCGGCGCAACTATGCACCCAGTGTGGCCGCCGGCACCATCTGTGCCGCCGGCACCTTGGGGCAGATCATTCCGCCGTCCATCGTGCTGGTGCTGCTGGGGGATGTGTTGTCGGCGGCCTATCAGCAAGCACAGCTCGACCTAGGCATTTTCTCGCCGGACACGGTGTCGGTGGGGGATCTGTTCATCGGCGCCATCATTCCCGGGCTGCTGCTGGTGGCGGCCTACATCGGCTACATGGTGGGCGTGGCCGTGCTCCGGCCCGCCGCGGTGCCGGCCATCCCCGCCGCCGAGCGCCCGCAGCACGACTGGCGCTTCTGGCTGCGGGTGGTCAAGGTGCTGCTGCCGCCGCTGGGGCTCATCGTGGCGGTGCTGGGCTCCATCCTCTACGGTGTGGCCACACCCACGGAGGCCGCCTCGGTGGGGGCGGTGGGTGCCTTGCTGCTGGCGGCCTTCCAGCGTCGGCTGAATCTGCGCACGCTCACGGCGGTTGTGCAACAAACCACCGTGGTCACCAGCATGGTGTTCCTCATTTTCATCGGCGCGGCGGTTTTCTCGCTGGTGTTCCGCGGCTTCGGCGGCGACGAAGTAGTAACGGACTTCCTCACCGCGCTGCCGGGCGGGGTGGTCGGTGCCGTGGCGCTGGTGATGCTGGTGATGTTCCTGCTCGGGTTCATCCTCGACTTCATCGAGATCACCTTCGTCGTCGTCCCCATCGTCGGCCCGGTGCTGCTGGCCATGGGGCTTGACCCGGTGTGGCTCGGCGTGATGATCGCCATCAATTTGCAGACGTCCTTCCTCACCCCGCCCTTCGGCTTCTCGCTGTTCTACCTGCGCGGTGTGGCGCCGGCGGCGGTCACCACGGCGCAGATTTACCGGGGCGTGCTGCCCTTCATTGTGCTGCAATTGCTGATGCTCGGGGCCCTGGCGCTGTTCCCCGGGCTCGCCACCTGGCTGCCGGACGCCGTCTATTCCTAGGGCGTTAAGGGCTCTGACCCCTTTGTCCGCCGGCGAGACAGTCCGCCGACGCTGTGGCACGATAGACGCAGGATATTCAGGGTTAGATCCTGCCCGCAACCGCACCTTTCAACGCTTCCAGAGTATGATGGTACACCTAGAAAATTGGGTCTGGGGTCTGGTCTTCGTACTGGCACTTGTCGTGTTTCTGCATGCCGCCTTCGAGCTGACGCGTCGGCTCCTGGCGCGCTTCGCGCTGCGGGTTTGCCAGATGCGCGAAGCCCGCGACGGCAGCTTCATCTGCGAGCTGAAGCGCAAGCTCGATGGGTTTTCGAGCCGATCACTACTGCCACGCGTGCTGGTGCTGCTCGGCTCCTTCGCCGTGATGACTTTCGTGCTCGTGGAGCACTCGGCAAAACTCTGACACTTCCCCCGCCGCACCGCTGGCAACCACCGGTGGACTGCGCGCTGGCGTGAGCGTGCAGCCACAACAGCACCGCCGAGAGCCCGTCCGACGGCGATAGGCGCCTTCGCGCGACAGCCGCGGGCTGTGCTGTGCCGAACGAGCGATGCCTCGTTCGCGGCACAGCCGCGACCGGCCAGGATGTCGAACAGGTATTCTTTTCATGTCCATTACGATGTCGCAATTCCTGAAGTCGCACGGGCTTCAGCGCAATCCTTTCATCGAGGAGGAGGCGCAGAACGACAAGGTGTTCGAGGATCTCGTCAATGAGTCGGGCTACGCGTTCAATCATCAGGCCTGGGACAAGTTCTTCGGCGAGCCCCCGGGGCGCGGCACCTCCATGATCTTCGGCGTCAAGGGCAGCGGTAAATCCGCCCTGCGCCTGGCGCTCGAGAAGAACATCGCGCATTTCAACCGCGAGCACGCCGAGCGCATCCTGCTCATCAGCTACGACGACTTCAACAGCTTTCTCGAGGCTTTCAAGCGCCGCGCCGAACAAGACCGCAAGCGCGAGACGGCGATCACGCTGAAGGATTTCGGTCTCGCGCAGCACCTCGACGCAATCCTTGTCTGTGGCATGGAGGCCCTGCTGGCGGAGCTCGGCGACGGTAGTATCGCGCTCGATCCGCTGGAAACCTATCAGCGCCACGATCTCATGATGCTGATGGCCTTCTACCTCAGCGGTCCGCCGGATCGGTACAACCGGATCATGCATGATTTGCGGGCGCGACTGTTGCCGCAGCGCCTGATGGGCCGCATGCGCAGGGGCATCAACGGCACCTTCGTCGGATTGTTGACGCTCGGCATCGTACCCCTGGTGCGCCAAGTCTTCTACGCCGGCGTCGCTCGGGCTGCGGCGCGCGAGATCCTGGTGCGCTCACGCAATCCCAAGGATATCAGGCGGGCACTGCGCTCGGTCCCGAGCAGCTACTTGCAGGATCAGGATGTCAAGCGCCGGGGCTGGCGCGATAACGACGACGTCCGACGTTTATTCATGACCAAGTTCATCGATGTCATGATGAGCCTCGGCTATCGGCAGATCGTGGTGGTCATGGACAAGGTCGATGAGCCCTCGCTGATCAACGGCGCCCGCGAGCGCATGGAGGACTTCGTCTGGCCGTTGTGGAACAACCGCATTCTGCAACTGCACCCCAATCTGAGCTTTAAGATGCTGCTGCCACGTCAGCTCTACGAGGCGGTTCGCAAGGCGAGCTCCGAGAAGGCGAACGAAGCGCGCTTCGACAAGCAGAAGATCATCTATCCCTTTCGCTGGGGGGATAAGCAGCTCTACGACATGATGTCCGACCGATTGCGTATCTGTCGCACCGACCCGAGTCAGCCGTATCCGCTGAGCAATCTGTTCGACGAGGAGATGCCGAGGCGGGAGATACTGGCGGCGCTGGATCGGCTTCGACAGCCGCGGTTCGTGCTGAATTATCTCTATCGGCTGATCGCCGAGACCTGCGCCCAAACCGACCAGGTGAACGATCGTCCGGTGCGCATGCCGCGGGAGGTCTTCTACCAGATCACCGCGACCATCGGTGAGGACGTCAAGCAGTACTACCAGACGCTGGGAGAGAGTCCCGAGTGAGCCGAAGCGCGGATGTGGCGCGCACGTTTGCGCTGTTTCGTACACAATATCGGGCGCCTCCCGCGGGCAACGAATCGCCATCGGCTTGATCCCGCACAAACGCGGCCACCTCCACCCGTCACAGCCTATGGTGCAGCGTCGACGGACGTTGCTATACTGTCAGCCACACTTGACATCAGGCTAGGTTGACACGTGACGACGGCCCCTCCGCGCGCTCCTTCCGATTTGCCCGCCCCGACTGTGACGGCGGGCCAGCCGCATGCGATTGTCGTCGGCAGCGGCTTCGGCGGGCTCGCGGCTGCCATCCGCCTCGCATACCGCGGCTATCGGGTCACGGTGCTCGAGAAGCTCGACAAGCCCGGCGGGCGCGCCTACGTGCACGAGCGTGACGGCTTCAGGTTCGACGCCGGTCCCACCATCATCACCGCGCCCTTCCTGCTCGAAGAACTCTGGGAGATGGCCGGTCGGCGCTTTGCCGACGACATCGATCTGCGCCCGATGGACCCCTTCTATCGGATTCGCTTCGACGACGGCACCACCTTCGACACTAACGCCGACGAGGCGGCCATGCGCGCACAGGTGGCCCGGTTTTCGCCGGACGATGTCGCGGGCTACGAGCGCTACCTGGAGGAAAGCCGCAAGATCTTCGAAGTGGGCTTCGTGGAGCTGGGCCACGTGCCCTTCACGCATTGGACGGACATGGCCCGCATCGTGCCAAAGATGCTGAAACTGCAGAGCTACCGCAGCGTCCACGGCATGGTGTCCAAATACGTCAAGGACGAGCGGTTGCGCACGGCCCTGTCCTTCCATCCGCTGCTGATCGGCGGCAATCCATTCTCCGTCAGCTCCATCTATGCGCTCATCTCGTATCTCGAGCGGCACTGGGGTGTGCACTCCGCCATCGGCGGCACCGGCGCCATCGTCGACGGGCTGGCGAGCCTGATCAAGGGGCAGGGCAGCAGCATCCGCTGCAACGCCGAGGTCGCCGAGATCACCACCAGCAACCGCAGAGCGACGGGCGTGCGACTCAAGAGCGGCGAGCAGCTCGCGGCCGACATCGTCGTCGCCAATTCGGACTTTGCCTGGACGCACAAGCACCTGCTGCCGAGCGTGAAGCGCCGTAAGTGGCCGGACTGGCGGCTTGAGGTGTCGCGCTACTCCAGCGGGCTGTTCGTCTGGTACTTCGGCACCAAGCGCCAGTATCCGGACGTGCCGCATCACTCCATCCTGCTCGGGCCCCGCTACCAGGGCCTGCTGTCCGACATCTTCCATAAAAAGACGCTGGCGGACGACTTCAGCCTGTACCTGCATCGGCCGACGGCCACCGACCCGAGCGTGGCGCCCGCCGGCTGTGATGCCTTCTATGTGCTGGCACCGGTGCCGCACCTGGACGGCGACACCGACTGGGCCGAACGCGCCGAGCCCTACCGCCAGGCCGTCGAAGACTATTTGGATCGTACCGTGCTGCCGGGGCTCAGGGATCACCTGGCCACATCGCTGGTGACGACGCCCATCGATTTCCGTGAGCGCCTGCTGTCGTATAAGGGCGCCGGATTCAGCCTCGAGCCCGTGCTCTGGCAGAGCGCCTGGCTGCGTCCGCACAACAAAAGCGAGGAAGTGGAGCACCTCTATTTCGTCGGCGCGGGCACGCATCCCGGCGCCGGCGTTCCCGGGGTCATCTCCACCGCCCGCGTACTCGACAAGGTGGTGCCCGATGCTTCTGTTTTCGCACACTGAGCGTTGTTTCGCGGACCCGGCGGACCTGGCGGCCTGCCGGGCGTTGTTGAGCAACGGCTCCAAGTCGTTCCACGCCGCGTCTTTCTTCCTGCCCAAGGCCGTGCGTCAGCCCGCATCGGCGCTGTATGCCTTCTGCCGCATCGCCGACGACGCCATCGACTGTCGTGATGACCAATGCGCGGCGCTGGCGGAGCTGCACACGCGTCTCGATCGCATTTATGCGGGCGAGCCCGAGGCGCATCCGGTGGACCGTGCCTTCGCCGGCGCCGTCAGACGGTTCCATATACCCCGCGAGCTGCCGGATGCCCTGCTGGACGGCTTTGCCTGGGATGCCGAGGGGCGTAGCTACCACACCATCTCCGGCGTGCTCGACTACTCCGCCCGGGTCGCCGCCGCCGTGGGCGCCATGATGACGGCGCTGATGGGTGTACGCGCACCGGCGGTGCTCGCCCGTGCCTGCGATCTCGGCAGCGCCATGCAGCTCACCAACATCTGTCGCGATGTGGGCGAAGACGCCCGCAATGGGCGCATCTATCTGCCGCTCGACTGGCTGTGCGAGGCGGGCATCGACCCGGAAGAGTTCCTCGCCGAGCCGCGTTTCACCCCGGCCCTGGGCGAGGTCGTCGAGCGCGTGCTGGCGCTGGCCGGGGTGCTGTACCGGCGTGCCGAGACGGGCATCGCCAGGCTGCCCGTCGGCTGCCGGCCCGGCATCTATGCCGCTCGCCTGCTGTATGCCGAAATCGGTCACGAGGTGGCCCGTAATGGCTTCGATGCCGTATCGCAGCGGGCCGTGGTGTCCAAGGCGCGAAAGATGGCGTTATTGAGCCAGGCCATTGCCGTCACGCCCTTCCCGGGCGGAGGCTGTGACGCAGCACCGCTGGAGGAGAACCGCTTCCTGATCGATGCCGTCGCGGCGGCACCCGCCCTACCGGGCCGTGATGCCACGGGCCGCCCGCGTATCGGCCAGAAGGTGGTCTGGTTGCTTGATCTGTTCGAAACCCTGGAGGAGCGTGACCGCATGGGCCAGTCCATGGAGCGGCTCGGCGGCGACATACTCCCCGTGACGCGTACTGGAGGCTGACCCATGCGCTACTACCTCGGAGCCGTCTGCCTGATCATCGGCGTCTGGCTGATCTACATGGCCATCAACCATCGCAAGAAGGTTCTGGCTGCCCGTGAGCGTGCCGCCGTATCCGGCAAAGCGCAGCAGATCGATCCGGCGCTCGCCTCCATGGGCACCGCCATGCTGCCGTTCTACGCCATGTATGGCGCCTTTGCGTCGCTGCTGCTGGTGGGCGGCTATTTCCTCTCCGATCTCAAGCTCTACCTCTCCGTGGTCGATCTCTTCGGCCTCATCGTGCTGGTGGTGGGCTACAGTGTCTTCATGGTCATGAAGACCGCCTACTCGAAGCTCGGCCTGGATCTGTCCCAGCCGGCCTGACGGCGACCTGACGGTGAGCGGGCAGACCGGCCCGCGAGCAGGACGCGGCGCACGAGCAGCGCCGGCAGCCTGAGCGGCTGCCGGCGCTCGGCGTTTTCGGCGCAATGCCGCTGCGCCGGGGCGGCGCGTCCATGGACTCGGTGGCGTCGAGCCGCACGCGGCCGGCGCCGTTCACTGCGAGCTCCTCGCGATGGCGCGACCTTCGGTATCGTGGCGGGCGGTGAGCCGGATCCGACAGGGTTATGCGGCGGGCCCCATGCACACGATCGCTGGCGCCTGACATGCCATGCGCCTGAGCGCTGATTGATCGGAACCTCAGTGATGGCGTCCGTCGGCCGGGTCATCGGTCTCCAGCCAGTCGCGGCCCACGGCGTCGCCGGCGGGCTCAACGATGCGATGGCTCTCCTCCAACCAGTCGCCGAGGTCGATGAGCCGACAGCGCTCACTGCAAAAGGGCCGATACTTCGATTCCGGCACCCAGGGAACCAGTCGCTGGCAGTTGGGACATTTGACGGTGACAGTCATGGGGATCTCTCGGCGGTCTGCTCGCGGCACCTCATCGTTGCTGGTAAGTCTCGATCCGCGGCGCCCATGAAGCAAGCGTTCCCGATAAGGTCGCACCCACACCACGCGCACCCGCCTGGGGGTTGCGGCTGGGAATGGTAGACTTGAGGGCTATCCGACCGCGGTGGGCCGCAGGGCGCCAGCCTGGCGCCGCCGCCGGGTTCCGTTTTGTGCATCCAGTAACAGAGGACACCATGGCCGGACACAGCAAATGGGCCAACATCAAGCACCGCAAGGCGGCGCAGGATAAAAAACGCGGCAAGGTCTGGACCAAGCTGATCCGTGAGGTGACGGTGGCCGCCCGCGAGGGCGGTGGCGACCCCAACGCCAATCCGCGGCTGCGGCTCGCCATGGACAAGGCCTTCGGTGCCAACATGCCCAAGGACACCGTCGACCGCGCCATCAAGCGCGGCGCCGGCGAAGACGGCCTCGAGGACTATCAGGAGATCCGCTACGAAGGCTACGGCCCGGGCGGCGTCGCCATCATGGTCGACTGCATGACCGACAACCGCAACCGCACCGCCGCCGAGGTCCGGCATGCCTTCACCAAGCACGGCGGCAACCTCGGCACCGACGGCTCTGTGGCCTATCTCTTCAGCAAGCAAGGCATCGTCAGCTTCCAGCCCGGTACCGACGAAGACAAGGTGATGGAGGCCGCACTGGAGGCCGGCGCCGAGGATGTCGTTGTCAACGACGATGAATCACTCGACGTCGTCACCTCGCCGGAGGAATTCAGCGCCGTTTGCGAGGGGCTGCAGCGGGCAGGCCTCGACACCAGCGTCTCAGAGGTCACCTATAACGCGGCGACCAACGCCGAGCTAGACCGCAACACCGCCGAAAAGCTGTTGAGGCTGGTGGATATGCTCGAAGACCTGGATGATGTGCAGGAGGTCTACCACAACGCTGATATCGCCGATGAGCTCATGGCCGAGCTCGAGTGAGTGGGCATAACCCATCGCGCGCCACGGAGGCCGGCCGTCGTTGCTGCAACGATCCATGGGACGGATCCGCCGGCAAGTTTCAGCTGGACCTGCAGCCCTGCTTGCTCAATCCAAGGCGATGCGATCGCCTAAGCGGCTGGCGTCTGTACCGAGATGCTCCGCAGGTGCCGCAGTTACGCTCAAAGCCGGCAGGTCCTGCGATCACGGGTACGATGACGCGGGTGCTGCGCTACCGAGGCCGCCGTTGCGCCAGCAAGGCCTCGAGCTCGGCAACCCGCGCCTCGGCTGCTTCGCGCTGAAGTCGCTCTCGCGCGACCTGCGCCCGGGCCTGCTCAGCCTGCGCCCGGGCCTGCTCAGCCTGCACCCGCGCCTGCTCGGCAATCGCGCGGGCCTGCTCGGCGACGGCCTCGGCCTGCTGCCACTCGGGATGAATGAAATCGGCGTAGATCGGATCGGCGCGCAAATCGGTGGTGCTGGGGCGGCGCTGGAGATCGGCGCGGCGGAAGCGAAATCCCGGGAAGACCCGCGAATGGATCACCCCGTCCTGGGGGGGGGATGGGCACATAGACGCCGCCGGCGGTGGTGGTGTAGAAGGCCAGATGCTCGGGGTCGTGATGCAGGATGTAGTACTCGCGCACCCCAACGGCCGCATATTCGCCCTTCTTGATCACCTCATCGCGACGACGGTTGGCGGCGGTGCTGTCGGATAATGCCTCGATGACCAGATCGGGGATACCGAGGTAGCGGTTGTCGGTCTCGGCGCGCTGGATCGGGTTATCCCGATGGATGAAGCCCAGATCCGGCTTGCGGATACTCACCCTGCCGTCGGGCAAGGCCAGGCGAAAGCCGGTTTCCAGGCCAAGGATCTGAGCGACCGGATGACGTCGCAGATAGTGCAGCAGCAGCTCCAACAGCCAGTAGTAGACCTGGGTCGTGAGCAGATCGGACACCGGCACCTCCTCCAGTCGCCCGTCGTTCCATTCGAGGTTGACGTCTGGGTGCTCATACCAAGTCTCCCAGTACGCCTGCTCGGAGACGACGGCTGGCAGGGGCGCCGGCGTGTCGGGCCAACGGTTTGCGAGGCTTGACATCGGCGTGGGCTGAGTGGGCGAGATCGACGGGTACACTGAAGCCTAGCATAGGTCCGCGGGGGCTGGGCACCGCACCTGCAGATGCTCGGGGATGCGCGTGTCGATGTTTCCCGTCTGTCAGTGTGTCGTAGCCCGCGGGCTTGCGCATCCGGTCGCTGAGCCAGGCGGCATTGCGATCGCGGCCGCTGCTTTGCAAGGGTGCTCGCCGTTGACGTTGGCCTCTGGGGACGCGTCGGCCGCAAATGGCTCGCCGATCGGTTGCGAACCCTGGGAAGACGTCCTAC
Organism: uncultured Thiohalocapsa sp.; assembly: GCF_913062725.1. GTDB lineage: Bacteria > Pseudomonadota > Gammaproteobacteria > Chromatiales > Chromatiaceae > Thiohalocapsa. The sequence goes on along the minus strand of NZ_CAJXWY010000031.1, from coordinate 19,729 downwards.
CTTTCGCCCTTCCAGCGGTGTGTGATGCCACTGCGATGGGCTTTGGAGACGGGCGGCGACGGGCTGCGCACGGGATCTTTCCCTGGCCGGCAGCGCCAGGCGGTGCATCCGAGCGTCGTGCGGCAGGAGCGCCAGCTGTGGACCCGATTTTCGCGCTGGAGACCCTCTCGATGGCACCTTCGCTCCGCCACCGCATCCTCGGCGTCGACCCCGGCTCGCGCAACACCGGCTATGGCGTCATCGACAGCGACGGTCGTCACAGCCGTGTCGTCGCCAGCGGCTGCATCCGGGTCGGGGAGCAGCCCTGGCCGGATCGGCTCGGACGCATCTTCGACCAGGTAGCAGCCCTGGCCAATGAGCACCAGCCCCATGAGATGGCCGTCGAACAGCTGATTTTCGCCCGCGACCCCACCGCCGCGCTCAAGCTTGGCCAGGCCCGTGGTGCTATTTTGTGCGCCGGGCTCAAGGCGGGCGTGACCGTGCATGAATACAGCCCGAAGTCCGTCAAGCTCGCCGTCGTCGGTAGCGGCGGCGCCGACAAGGCCCAGGTCCAGCATATGGTGCGCATCCTGTTGGGTCTGACGCAGCCCCCCGGCGAAGACGAGGCCGACGCCCTGGCGATTGCCCTGTGCCATGCCCACTCCATGGGCATTCCGCAGCGCAAGCGGGCCGCTGCCAGCTGGCGGGATTTCCGGCCCTGAGCACGGCGGCTCAACGCCGGCGCCAACCGGGTGCGTCCGCCGCAAGACGCCCATCATCCAATGGCGCAAGGCGCCCGGCGTCGAGCCATCGAGCGCCTGGTATCGACCGGATCTAAGGGGATCCAGCTATGATTGGACGGCTACGGGGCCAGATCCTCGCCAAGCATCCGCCGCAGGTGCTGGTGGACGTCGGCGGCGTCGGCTACGAGGTCGAGGCGCCCATGAGCACCTTCTACGATCTGCCGGCGGTGGGCGAGCCGGTGACGCTGATCATCCATCTGGTGGTGCGCGAGGATGCCCATGTGCTCTACGGGTTTCTGCACGAGCGCGACCGTGCGCTGTTCCGGGACCTGCTCAGGGTGACGGGCGTCGGCGCCAAGATGGCGCTGGCGATCTTATCGGGTATGGATGCCCAGCGCTTCGCCGGCTGTATCGAGCAGGAGGACATCACCGCCCTGAGCCGCCTGCCGGGCATCGGCAAGAAGACCGCGCAGCGGTTGGTGATGGAAATGAAGGACCGGGTCGCCGGGCTCGGCGGCGGTGCCACCGGCCCGATGCCGGCGCGCGAGCGCGCCGCGGGCGTGGCGGCGGACGCCCCGCTGACGGATGCGGTGAGCGCGCTGGTGGCGCTGGGCTACAAGCCCGCGGATGCCAACCGCATGGCCCGCGCCGTCGCCGAGGACGGCAAAACCTCGGAAGCGATCATCCGCGCGGCGCTCAAGTCCGCCGGCGCGGGCTGATCGTCGCCGCGCAGCCGCCCGCGCCTTGGGTACAATCGTCGGTCGCATGCCATCCCTGAGCCCGCCAGACGACACCATGAGCCCAGACGCCAACTCCCCAGCGCCGCAGCCCGTCCCGGACTGGCAGGCCCCCGAGGACGTGTGCTACGAGGACATCCTCTACCACCGCGCCGAGGGCATCGCCCGCATCACCATCAACCGTCCTCAGGTGCGCAACGCCTTCCGCCCGGAAACGGTGATGGAGTTGCTCGACGCCTTCCATCGGGCCCACCTGGACCCGGAAGTCGGCGTGGTCATCCTCACCGGCCAGGGCGAGCTGGCCTTTTGCTCCGGCGGTGATCAACGCGTGCGCGGTGACGGCGGCTACCGCGACGCCGCCGGCACCGAGCACCTGAACGTGCTGGAGCTGCAGCGGCGCATCCGCAGCCTGCCGAAGCCGGTGGTGGCCATGGTGGCGGGCTATGCCATCGGCGGTGGTCATGTGCTGCATCTGGTCTGTGATCTCAGCATCGCCGCCGACAACGCCCGCTTCGGCCAGACCGGCCCGAGGGTGGGCAGCTTCGACGCCGGCTATGGCGCCGGCCTCATGGCCCGTACCGTCGGTCTCAAGAAGGCCAAGGAGATCTGGTTCCTGTGCCGGCAATACGACGCGCAAGAGGCGCTGGTCATGGGGCTGGTGAACACCGTTGTGCCGCTGGCGGGGCTGGAAGCCACCACCGTCGACTGGTGCCGGCGCATGCTACAGCTCTCGCCGACGGCGCTGCGCTGCCTGAAGGCCGCTTTCAATGCCGATGCCGACGGTCTCGCCGGCATCCAGGAGCTCGCCGGCAACGCCACCGGGCTCTTCTACCAGACCGAGGAAGCGCAGGAGGGCCGTAATGCCTTTCTGGAAAAACGCCCGCCGGACTTCTCTGCCTACCGGCGGCGGCCCTGAGGATGGCCGGGCGTGCGCGCAACGCCGCCGCCGCGGCCAGCCAGCCTGCGACCCGGCGCCAGCAGGCCCTGCGCTGGCTGAGCGCGGCCCGTCCGCGCACGCTGCCGTTGGCGGTGACGCCCGTGCTCGGCGCGCTGCTGCTGGCGATGGCGGATAGCGGCGGCCTGGCGCCGCTGACGGCGTTGGCGACGCTGCTCGCCGCAGCCGCGATTCAGGTGGGTACCAATCTGCACAACGACGCCGCCGACTTCGAGCGCGGCACCGACACCGGCGAGCGCCTGGGACCACCGCGGGCATCGGCGCAGGGATGGTTCACCAGCGTCCAGGTCAAGCGCGCCGCGCACATGGCGTTCCTGGTCAGCTTCGTCCTCGGTCTGCTGTTGGTGGTGCGCGGCGGCTGGCCAATCCTGCTGCTCGGACTCACCGCCATCGCCGCCGGCTATGCCTACACCGGCGGCCCCAGGCCCATCGCCTATGGACCCTATGGCGAGCTCTATGTGCTCTGTTTCTTCGGCATCGCCGCGGTGGCCGGCAGCTATTATCTGCAGACCCTGAGCTTGAGCGCGGGCGCCATCAGTCTGGGCATCGCGCTCGGCCTGCCGGCGGCGGCGGTGCTGCTGCTGAACAACTACCGCGACTTCGACACCGACCGCGCCGCCGGTCGCCGGACCCTCTGTCACGTGCTGGGCCGCTCCGCCGCGCGCAAGGTCTACGCCGGGCTGCTGCTGGCACCGCTGCCGCTGCTGCTGTGGGGCGGTCTGCCGGGCTGGACCTGGCCCGTGCTTTTGGCGCTGCCGAGGGCACTGACGCTGATCCTGCAGCTCCATGGGAGCGACGGGCGGGCGCTGAACGACCTGCTCGGGCGCACGGCGCAGTACCAAATGCTGTTGGTGGGGCTCTACGGCTTCGGTCTGGTGTTGGCCGGGCTCTGGGGGTGACCCGCCCGAACCCCGCCTTGGATATGTGCCAAGTCACCGCGGCCCGCCGGGCGCCCGTCTCCGGCCAGGGCCATTGCTCGTGACGGATCTGCGCCTCGACATCCAGCCCTACACCCTGGCGCTGCGCCGGCCCTGGCGCACCGCCCGCGGCGTGCTGAGCGCCCGGTGCGGCTGGCTCGTGCGTGCGGCGAGCGATGGCGCCGTCGGTTGCGGGGACTGTGCACCGCTCCCGGTAGCGGGCACCGAGACCGCCGCACGTGCGGTGCAGCGGCTTCGGCACTGGTGCGCGCGCGCCGGCGAGGGCAGCGCTGGCTTGCTGGCGGCGCTGGAGGCCGAACTCGCCTTAGGCGCCGCCTTCGCCCCCGCCGCGGATTGCGCCCTGGAGACGGCGCTGTTGGACCTGAGGGCACGCCGCGAAGGGGTGCCGCTGCGTCGGCTCCTGGGCCCCGCGGCACTGGACCGCCCGGCGGTCAATGCCATGCTCGGCGCCGCCGCGACACTGGAGCACGCCACCCTTCAGGCGGCCCTCGCGGCGGGCTTTCGGGTGCTGAAGCTCAAGGTCGGCACCGCCCCGCCGGCGCAGGAGCTGCAGCGGCTCCAAGCCGTCGCCGCCCGGCTGCCGGCGGGCACGACCTTACGGCTCGATGCCAACGGCGCTTGGGATGCGGCCACCGCCGCCCGCGTCATCGAGCAGCTCGCCGGGCTGCCCATCGACTGTCTGGAGGAGCCATTGGCGATCGCGGACGACGATGCCCTCAGGTGCTTGCAGCGCGCGGCGCCCTTCAGTCTGGCGCTGGATGAGTCTCTGATCGGGCGCATGGACTCGCATCTGAGCCGTTTGCCCGTGCGGCGGCTGGTCTTGAAGCCGGCGGCCGTCGGCGGTCTGCGCCGCACCTGCCGCTTCGCCGAGCGCGCCGCGGCCGCCGGCCGTGAGGTGGTGGTCACCAGCCTGGTGGAATCCGCCGCCGGACTCTGGGCGACCGCGCAGCTCGCGGCGGCCATCGGCGGCGAGCTGGCCCATGGTCTGGGGACCGCCGATTGGCTGGCGGCGGACCTCGGCCCGCCGCCGCCCATCGTCCGCGGCCGAGCCCATTTGTCCGACGCCGCCGGCAGCGGCTTCGTGCCCTTCGCCGACCAGCAACCGGGGCCGGGCGCATGAGCGAGGCGGTGCGCACCGACCTGTTGCCCGGCTATGCCTGCCGGCGGTTTGGCGATCCGGCGCGGTTGCCCACCACGCTGCTCCTGCATGGTTTTACCGGCACGGGCGCCGACTGGGGGCTCTGGCCCGATACGGCGGCGGCGGCGCTGGCGCCGGATTTACCCGGGCACGGCGGCAGCCCCGACCCGAGCGGCGACTTCCCGGCCGAAATCCAGCGCCTGCTGGCCGCGCTGCCCGCGAGCGTCGATCGCCTGGTGGGCTATTCCCTGGGCGGGCGCCTTGCGCTCTGCCTGCTGGCGGCGGCCCCGGCACGCTTCACCGCGGCCAGCATCGTCTCCGCGCATCCCGGGCTCTTCAATGCCGCCCAGCGCCACGGCCGCCGGGCACTGGACCGGCGCTGGATCGAGCGCTTGCACGCGGGCGGCATCGACGCCTTCGTGGCGGCCTGGGAAAGCCAGGCGCTGTTCGCGACCCAGGCCGGGCTGTCCGCGGCTGTGCTGGCGACGCAACGCCGCCGCCGGCTCGCGCAGCGCGCCGAGGGCCTCGCCGCCAGCCTCGCCTGCTTCGGCCTCGCCGAGATGCCCGACACCTGGGATGCCCTGGCCCGCTGGCCGGGACGGCTCATTTGGCTCGCCGGGGCCGGCGACGACAAATTCGTCGCCATCGCCAGGCGCGTCGGCCGCCAGCGCCCGGCGACCGACGTGCGCCTGGTGCCGAACGCCGGCCACAATCTGCTGTTGGAGGCGCCGGAGGCGGTGCTCGCCGCCATCCCCGGCGCTTGAGCACCGCCGCCTGCGGCGTGCTGCCCGCCCTTTGCCCGGGCGCGCGACAGCGCTAAAGTCGCGGCCATGAGCAACGCCAGCTTCGAGCACCCATTCCGCGTCGCCCTGCACGACACCGACGCCGCCGGCGTGCTCTTTTTCGCCCACCTCTTCCGCCACGCCCATGACGCCTACGAGGCCTGGATGGCCCAGCTCGGCTTTCCGCTGCACGCCATGCTCCGCGACGGCGTCCTGCGGCTGCCGCTGGTGCACGCCGAGGCGGACTACCGCCGCCCGCTGCGCCACGGTGCCGTTGTCACCGTGCAGCTCACGCCCACAGCCGTCGGCGCCGGCAGCTTCACCGTCGACTACCGCTTCCACACCGCCGACGGTGACCTCGCGGCCACCGCCCGCACCGTCCATGCGGCCGTCGATGGCAGCAGCCGCGGCGGCCTCCCCCCCGCACTCCGGGAAGCCCTGCGAGCGCAGCTGCCAGCATGATCAGCGAGCTACTTCGTCAGCGACGTGCGCCCAACAACCAATAACCAACAACCAATAACCCCTAACACCCACCCCCCCGATCAGGCGCAGTCGGACGAGGCGCAAGCCGGTAGACGATGGTACCCAGCACCGCCCAGCCAATGAGGATCAAGTACTCCTGCGGCCAGGCCAGCGACAGGCCCGTGCCGGGCAGCACGATGGCGACGATGATGGCCAGCGCTGCGATGCCGCCGACGGCGGGCAGCCAGCCCGGGCGCACGCGGTAGGGCGCTGGCGCATCGGGCTGCAGCCGGCGGATGCGGTAGAGACTCGCCACGGCGATGACCCAGGCGAGGCCGATGTAGACGCCGCCGGTGTCCAGAAACCAGAGCAGGGCGCCCTTGCCGAGCCAGCCGAGACCGAGTGTCAGCGCCAGTGTGAACAGCAGCGCGTTCATGGGTCGCCCCGCCGGGTCGAGCCGGGCCAGCGCCGGCGGGAAGAGACCGATGCGGGCCAACCCCAGCAGCACCCGTGAGGCCGCCGAGAACAGGGCGAGGAAGCTGGTGAGCAGCCCGAGCACCGAGATGCCGTAGGCGCCCCAGCCGAGTGCCGGGAAGCCCGCATGGCGGAAGGCGTCGATGACGCCCTCATCCAGGGTCGCCGTGGTCTGCCAGGGAATCAGCCAGGCCGTTGCCAGCAGCACGATGCAGTAGAACGCGGTGGCGGTGAGCACCGTCGCGAGCACCGCCACGGCGATGCGCCGCGGCGGCAGGGCCGCGTCCTCCGCCAGCACGGAGACCAGGCTGAAGCCCGTGAGGAAGGTCATGGCCGGCAGCACGAAGCGCAGCGTGCTCGCCACCGGCGCCGCATCGGGTGCGAAGGCGGGCCAGAAATGCTCGATGCTGCCGGTGCCGAAGCCGGTCACCGCCAGCGCCAGGCCGATGAGCAGCATGGCACCGAAGAGCGCCAGCTGCACCCGTCCGGCGAGCCCCATGCCCCTGGCCGTGAACATCAATACGGCCAACGCCAACCCCACCCCCACCAGCAGCACCGGCAGGTGCACCGTGGTGTCGGCGATGCGGTAGAGCGGCCAGGACTCGAGCCCCGGCAGCACCACCGCCAGCAGCATGCCCGACGCCGTCACATAGAAGGCCAGCGAGCTGACATAGGCCCCCACCAGCAGCCAGCCGGCGACGAAGGCGAGCCGTCGGCCGAAGGCGGCATGGGCGAAGACCACCTCGCCGCCGGCGCGCGGGAAGCGTGCCGCCAGTTCCGCATAGGCCAGCGCCACACAGGCCGCGAGCAGTCCGGCCAGGGCGAGCCCGAAGATCTCGCCGCCGGCGCCGCGGGCGGCGAAGAAGTCGCTCGCGGTGTAGACCCAGCTGGTGCCGAGGATGCCGGCGGCGCCGAGGGCCACCAGCATCGGCAGGCTCAGGGTCTTGCGCAGATCGCGCGGGCTCGGTGGCACGCTTGGCATGTGTCACTCCGATCGCGGGTCGTGGCTCAATCGGCCCCGGGCGCCCCGGCATCGGCGGTGTCCGGCCCGGCGACGAGCCGTCGTAAGGCCGCCCGATCCGGCTTGCCCGAGGCGAGCAGGGGCAGCGCGCGGAGTTGGCGGAACAGGCGCGGGCGCTCGCGTTTGGGCAGTTCCCTGCGGCACCAGGTCTCCAGGGCCGATGGTATCGCCGGCCCGCGCCAGCAGGCCGCCAGTGTCGCCCCCCAGTGGGGATGACCCACCGCCACCACGGCCACCTCCGCCACTCCCGGCGCCGCCGCGAGCCGGGCCTCCACGGCGCCGGGCGATACCTGCTCACCGCCGATGACCACCAGATCATCGGCGCGCCCGAAGACGCGCAGCGTGCCGTCCGCTTCCAGCCGACACAGGTCGTCGGTGCTGAGCCAGCCATCGCTGAGGCCGAGGCCCGGCCCGCGGCGCTGGTCCGCATAGCCCGTCATGACCATGGGGCCGCGCAGGCGCAGCCGGGAGGGCGCCTCGCCGGGGCCCGCACACCGGGCTGCCACATCCGGGAGCAGGGGCCCGACGAGGGTGCCCGGGGCCGTGTCATCGCGCCAGCGCCCGATGGCGACCATGGAGCCGGTCTCGGACAGGCCGTAGCTCACATACAGGGGCCAGCCCGCCGCCACCGCCCGCCGCGCCAGCGCCGGGTGCAGCGCCTGGCCACCCGACAGCAGCACCCGCAGGTGCGGCGGCGGCGCCGGCATGACCGCCAGCAAACGGGCCAGCATGGCCGGTACCACAGACAAGTGGGTGACGGGGTGGTGGCGCAGCGCCGCCGCCACGGTCTCGGCGTCGAAGTCCGGGCGGACTGTGGCCGCAGCGCACGGTCGCCCCCGGGCGCGCGCGGCCTCCGGCGCCGGCAGTCTTAGCGTTGCCCCTGCCAGCGCGCAGCGCCAGCTGATGGCGAGGCCGCCGATATGATGCAGAGGCAGCACGCAGAGCCACTCATTGCGCGGCTGCAAATCCAGGGCCGCGTTTACACGCGCGGCGGACGCCATGAGCTGCGCCGCGCTCAGCATCACCACTTTCGGCGTACCGGCGCTGCCGCTGGTGCGGATCAGCAGGGTTGGGACGCCCGTGTCTTGCCGGTCCCCGGTGGGCGTGGCTCCTGTGTCCACCAGTCCATCCTGGACCCAGCGCCACTCCGCGCCGATGGCGGCGGCGAGTGCATCGACCGCCGCCGCCGGTAGCGCCGCCGGATAGGGCAGCAGCCCGGCACCGGTGCGCGCCAGCGCCTGGTGCAACAGCAGTAGGTGTCGCGGATCATCCACCGCGCGCAGCACCACCTGTGCGGCTCGCAGCCCCTGTGCCCTGAGGTCTCGTGTCAGATGCAGGATGGCTGTTTCGCAGGACGCCTGCGACCAGTGTATCTCGCCGACCGCCAGCGCAGACGCGGGCGGCAACCTCATGTCTCCCCGCGCCGGCGGCGCGGCGGTGACGGGTGGTGGTGTCGGCGTCGGTGCACCCATGGCGGAGACGATCTATGGCAACGTCGGCATGATGCCATGAGCGCTTGATCGCCGCAGTAGAGGACGGGCCTCTGCCCGGCGTGAGCCAGCGATGGCACAATCGCAGGTACTACGATTGGAGCAGCCGCATCCGCCGGAGCCCGCCTTTGTCTACCCCACCGACGACATCCGACCACCCGGCCGACAACGTCGAGCGCCTGAGCGTGCGCAACGCCACGCCCGCCGATGTGCCCGCCATCCGCGCCCTGTTCGAGCGTGCCTATGCCGGCGCCGGCATCGGCGGCTACACGGCGGCGATGATCCGCGGACAAATCAATAAGTTTCCCGAGGGACAGTTCGTCGCCGAGGCCGACGGCGAGCTGATCGGCTTCTGCTCCAGCTTCGTGATCTCGGGTCGCGTGGCGCTCGAGCCGCATGACTGGACCTGGATCACCGGCGGCGGCTATGCGAGCCGCCACGATCCCAACGGCGATTACCTCTACGGCATGGAGGTCTGCGTGGATCCGGACTACCGGGGCCTGCGCATCGGCCAACGGCTCTATGACGAGCGCAAGAAGCTGGCGCAGGCCTGGGCGCTCAAGGGCATCGTCTACGGCGGCCGACTGCCCACGCTGCGCACCGCGCTGACCCGCGACGGACATCGCTACGCCACGCCGGAGGCTTACGTCGAGGCCGTCGAGGCCGGTCGGGAGCACGACCCGGTGCTGACTTTTCAGCTACGCAACGATTTCAAGGTCATTGGCCTGATGCCCGGCTACTGGACCGAAGACAGCCAGTCCATGGGCTATGGTGTGCATCTGCTTTGGCGCAACCCGCAGGTCTCCGACGAGGCCGAAGAGGCGCGTCAGAAGGACTACGGCGGGCGCATCATGGACACGGTGCGGGTGGCCACCGTGCAATATCAGCAGCGGCGGGTGAAGTCCTTCGACGAATTCCTCAGCATGGTGCGCTACTTCGTCGACGTCACCTCCGACTATCGGGCCGACTTCTGCGTCTTCCCGGAGCTGTTCTCGTTGCAGCTCTTGTCCATGGAGGATCAGGAATTGTCACCGGCCGAGGCCATCGACGCGCTGACGCGCTGGACCGATCCCATCAAGGAAGCGCTGCGGGACATGGCCGTGCGCTACAACATCAACATCATCGGCGGCTCGCACCCGACGAAAATGCCAAACGGCCGGGTGGAGAACATCTGCTACATCTGCCTGCGCGACGGCGAGGTGCACGAGCAGCCGAAGATCCATCCAACCCCCAACGAGGTGTACTGGTGGAACATCGAGGGCGGCCATGAGCTGGCGGCCATCAACACCGACTGCGGCCCCATCGGCGTGCTCATCTGCTACGACGCCGAGTTTCCGGAACTGGCCCGCCACCTGGCCGATCAGGGCGCCAACATCATCTTTGTGCCCTTCTGCACCGACGAGCGTCAGTCTTACCTGCGGGTGCGCTACTGCGGCCAGGCCCGCGCGGTGGAGAACCAGTGCTATGTCGTCATGTCCGGCAACTGCGGCAACCTGCCGAACGTCGCCAACATGGACATCCAATACGCCCAAAGCTGCATCCTCACGCCCTGCGACTTCCCCTTCGCCCGCGACGGCATCGCCGCCGACACCACCCCCAACGTGGAGACCGTCGCGTTCGCCGACTTAGGTCTCAAGGCCCTGCGTGAGGCCCGTTACGAGGGCACGGTGCAGAACCTGAAGGATCGGCGCCATGATCTGTACACCACCGTTTGGCGTGAGCGGTGAGCGGGGCACCGCCGAGGGGGCCTGCAGCCCCGTTCGCCGGGCCGGATGCCGCGTCCCGGTGTTCAGGGCAGCTCGCGACTGTCTGCGTGATCCGTGTCACCGATCGCCCGACGCTTCAGCAATGCTCGCGAGACCTTGCCCGAGGTGGTGCGCGGCAGTCCCGTCATGAAGTGGATTTGCTTGGGGATCTTGAACTTGGGCAGAAGCAGGCGACAATGGTGGACGACATCGCGTCGGGTCAGCGCCACTGAAGGTTGGGGGACGACCAGGGCGCGGATGGCTTGTCCAAACATCTCGTCATCGACGCCGATGACGGCGACCTCCTTGACGCCGTCGATGTTTGCGATCACCTCTTCGATTTCTTCCGGACAAATGCGGTGGGCACCCGACTTGATGATTTCGCTGGCCCGTCCGCGCAGGAACAGGAAGCCGTCTTCGTCCATGTAGCCGATGTCACCCGTTCGCAGCCAGCCGTCGCGGAGCACTCCGCGGCTGAGTGTCTCGTCCTTCCAGTAACCCAGCATGACATTCGGTCCGTGCGCCCAGACCTCTCCCAGCGCTCCGCTCGGCACGCGCTGACCCGCCGTGTTGCGCACCTCGATCCGAACGCCGGGAATGGGAATGCCGACGGAGCCTTGCTTCGCCTCCCATTGAGCGGGCGGTAGATAGGTCAACCGGGCGGTCGCCTCGGTTTGTCCGTACATGACGAAAAACTCCGCGTGCGGCGCCGCTCGGCGGATACGCTCGATCATCGCCGGTTTCATCGCGCCGCCGGCTTGGGAGAAATAGCGCAGGCTGCTCAAATCGCAGCGGTCGGGGTCGACCCGATCCAGGAGCAGGGCGTAGGCTGCGGGGACGCCGGAGAAGCCCGTGACGGCGTGGCGCGCAATGGCCTCGGCCCACAGGGCTGGGTAAGCAGGTGCGTTGACGAGCACCAGACTGGCGCCGGCGACGACGTGCGTGTGCAGCAGCGAACTGCCGAAGGCGTAGTGGAATGGCAGAATGCACAGCGTGCGATCGTCGTGTGCGAGCCGCAGGTAGTCATTGATCGCCAGGGCGTTGCTGACGAGGTTTCGGTGGCTGTGCATCACGCCCTTGGGCTTTGCGGTGGTCCCCGACGTGTACATCAGCACCGCCCAGTCGGTGGCGGCGGCCCGGATGGGCGTGTGTCCGGGCGCGGCATTCGAAACGAAGCACCCGCGGGCTGGATCCGGCGACGGCCCGAGCGGCGGCACTTCATCGATTGCCAGGAAGCGCAGGCGCGGATGTGATTGACGGCGAATACTCGCGAGCGCCGGATGGTCCGGGGGCGTGATCAGCCAGTGCGCCTGCGCATGTGTCAGGCGATGCAGCAGTTCCGGGGCCTTGGCGGCGCATGCCATGGGAACCACGACGGCGCCCGCCCAGAGCGCGCCGAAATAGGCCGTCGCATAATCCGGCGAGTTGTCCAGCAGCAACGCCACCCGGCTGCCCGGCTCGAGGCCTTCGCCGATGAGGAAATTCGCCAGCGCTTCAGCGCCTGAGCACAATTCGTGATAGCAGGTCACATGATGGTCCTGCAAGAATACGGGCGCCATGGGATCAGCCAAGGCCCGCGCCCGAAGTGCGTGAGCCAGCGTCGGTGGTGGATCGGACTCGGTGTGCAGCACTTGCGCTTTCCTCGACTGGGCCGACCCGCAGACCATCAGCGGAGCAGGCAGTAAGAGCCTGGAGCCTAGGCAATGACCGTGGCACTGACGATCGGGACGATGGCCGTGATTGGGATACGGAAATGCCCGATGGCTCACCGCGATGGCCTAAGGATGTCGCCCCGGCATGAGCCTTATCGCCGTAACCGACATGCGGTGTGTGCCGATCATGCGGTTGCCGGCGTCACGCAAGTGCGCCGGCGGTTGTGGCGCTGGCGCACTGGATCAACGTGGCACAGTCGGCCTGTGGCCTGCGCACGGCCGAAACGGCGAGACTTGCATTGTGCTGCACCCACGGGACCATCGCCGAGCGGGGCGAGCCGCGGGATTCACGGTACCATTGTGGCGCATGAGCCCCGCCACCCCGCCCTCGCCGAAACGCCGCCGTGGCCTGCCAAGTGCGCAGTCGGCCATCGGCGGTGGCGTGCTCGGCTGGCTGGCGGGCATTGGGCTGGCGGCGCGCACGCTGCTGGAGTGCCTGGCGCTGTACGGCAGCATCATCCTGGGCCGGGGGCGCCTGGACCTGCCCGCTTTCACCGCCGCGTTGCGCCAGGCCGGACTCTCCATCCTGCCGGCGGTCACGCTGGTGGCGGCGGCACTCGGGGTGATCCTCGGCCGGCAGGCGGTGAGTGTGCTGCAGAATCTGAACCTTCCCGGCGTGCTGCTGTACACCATGACCTACGCGGTGGTGCTGGAGCTGGTGCCGATCCTGGTGGGCGTGCTGGTGGCCGGACGCGCCGGCGTGGCGCTGGCGGTGCGCCATGCGACGCTGGTGGTGACGGGGCAGATGGACGGTCTGCTGGTGAGCGGCATCAACCCCATTCGCTATGTGACGGGTCCCGTGCTGCTGGCGATGCTCCTGATGTCCTTTGCTTTTCTGGTGTGGGGTAGTCTGGTGACGGTGGGCACGGCGTATCTATGGCTGTTCTTGTTCTCGGATGTGCCGCCATATCAGCTGCTGGACGCGGTGCGTAACACCCTCGGCGCCAACGAGCTGCGGGAGGCCATCGCCAAGCCGCTGGTGTTCGCGGCGGTGATTGCGCTCATCGCCACGGTCAACGGCACCATCGCCGGCCGCGATCCGGAGCTCATCGGCGCAGCAGCCACCCGCACCATGATCGCGGCGGTCACCAGTATCCTGCTCATCGACCTGTTGTTCGTGCTGTGGCCGGAGGCGTGATCCATGAGCCATGTGGCAGCGGCGCCGGCCTCCGAGCCAGCACCGATGACTGGGCCCACGACTGGGCCGACGGGGGAGCCGCCGGCGTTGGATATCAGCGACGTTTTCCAGCACGTGGCCGGGCATGCGGTGCTGAACGGCGTCTCGCTGACGGTGTGCCGGGGCGAAAGCGTGCTCCTCATCGGCCGCAATGGCGCCGGCAAGAGCCTGCTCATGCGCCTGGTGCTGGGGCTGGATCTGCCCTCGGCCGGGCGGGTGCGGCTGTTCGGCCAGGAGTTGTGTCAGTTGCGCGGCGCCAGGGCTTCAGCGTTGCGTCGGCGCGTGGGGGCCGTCCTGCAGCGCGGTTCCCTGCTCGACGGGCTGACGGTGCAAGAGAACCTGCTCCTGCCCTTGCTCCCCACACGCTTGTCAGGACCCGAGATGGCGCGGGCCGCGCGCCTGGCCATCACCCAGCTCCAGCTCGACGGCATGGAGAACCACCTGCCGCGGGCGCTTTCCGTCGGCCAGCGCCGACGCGTGGAGCTGGCGCGGGCGCTCGTCCACCAGCCGGACCTGCTCATCTGGGACGGGCTCACGGACGGTCTGGACCTGCCGGCCGTGCGGGAGATCTTCGAGCTGTTGCGCAACCAGAGGTCGCTGCGCGGCCTCACGGTCATCGGCACCGACAATCTGGCGCTGGAGGCGGTGGGCCCGCAGGACCGAGTGGTGGTGCTGGAGCGCGGGCATCTCTTGTTCGACGGCAGCCGCAGCGCGCTGGAGGCCGAGACGCCAGCGCGACTGGAGCTGCGTTATCTGCTGCACGGGCGGTGGTGATGGGTGCGGTTCGAGTCTCGAGACGCGAGGTGCGCAGTGCACAACATCATGCTGCGCGCGCACATCGATCCCCCCGTGCTCTCAGCGCCTAGCTCCTCGTCGCCATGTCCTTGGAACGCCTTTACCAACCCCCGGAGATCGGCGCCCCCGGCATTCGCCGCGGTCGTCGGCAGCGGCGGGATTTGGCGTTGGCGGGGCTGTTCGTGCTCACCATGGCGGCGGTGGTGGCGGGCGTGATGCTGCTGAACCTGCCGGCGCTCCTGGGCGGCTATCCCCTCAGGGCTTACTTTCCGGAAGCGGCCGGCCTGGATCGTGGCCTGGACGTGGTGCAGGAGGGCTTCACCATCGGTCACGTGGGTGCGGTGGAACCGGTGTTCGCGGGCGCTCCGGACCGCGCCCAATGCCCTGCCACCGATGCGCCCCGCTCGGCGGAACTGCCGTGCTTTCGCGCCACCCTGCGTATTCAGCGCGACTGGCCGGTGCCGGCTGGCAGCCGGGCGCAGTTGGCGCCGGCGGGCTTCCTCGGCGGCAATCAGATCCGTATTCAGCCCGGGCTCGCGGATCGGCGGCTGGCCGCCGACGCCGTCATCCCGACGCTGCCGCGGCAGCCTGACCTGCCGACCCAGGCGGCATTGGCACTCACCCGCCTGCAATCGGCCATCGACGAGACCATTCGCCCGGCGCTGGCGGACCTGCAGGCCCGCATTCAGGGCCTCATCGGCGCCCTCGGCGCCGGCGAGGACGGCGCGGCGGGGCCGGCTGGCGCCGCCGGCGAGGGCCTGGCGGAGGTCTTCAACAATCTACGCCAGCTCTCCGCCGACATCGAGCAGACGGTGGACCCCGAGCGCATCGGCGCCATTCTGGCATCCGTTGACACGATCAGTGCCAACCTCGCCACGGCCTCGTCGGGCCTCGAGGCCCGCAGCGCGAACGTCGGTGCCGCGGTGGCGCAATACACGGCGCTCGGCGCCGACCTGCGGCGCGTCGTCAACCAAGCACAGCCGGCCGTGACGGATTCCCTGGACGACGTGCAATACCTGCTGCAGGAACTCTCCGCGGCCCTCGCCCCGATTCTCGCCAATATCGAGACCGCCTCCCGCAATCTTTCGGCACTGACCGGCGACCTGCGCGAGGACCCCAAATCGCTCTTGTTCAAGCGCACGGAGCAGGAGCCCACCCCGTGGCTGCAACGCTGAAGCGGCGCTTGGCGCCCGTGCTCGTCGGATGTCTGGCGGGCATCCTGATGGTCGGTTGCGGTGGCGGCGAGCGCGTGCGTGACCTCTTCTTCAGCCTGCGCCCGGACGTGGCCGTGACGCCGAGTCCCCGGTCGATCCCGGGCACTCTGCGGGTGACGCCGATGTCGGCCCGCGGCTTCCTCGCCGGCAGCCGCATCGTCTATCGGACCGCCGCCGAGCCGCTGCAGGTGCAGCGTTACGCGCAACTGCTCTGGGAAGAGGTGCCGGCGCGCGCCCTCGCCGACGCGCTGACGGCGACGCTGCGTGCGGCGGGTGTCTTCGAGCACGTGATCACCGCCGGCGATCCGGCGCGGGCGGATTTCCTGCTGACCGGCGAGCTGGAACACTTCGAGCACAGGCCGACGGACGCAACACCGCATGTCCTCGGCCAGCTGAGCCTGACCCTGGTGCGGGGCCAGGGCAGGCAGGTGCTGGTGGCCAGGACCTACCGCGCTGAAGTACCGGTGGCGGTGGGGCCGCAGGGCCGCACCACACCGGGGGCGATCATCGCCGCGTTCAACCAGCTCGCCGGGCGCCTGATCGAACAGGTGGTGGCGGATGCTCAGGCCATGGGCGGGCGCTTGCCGTGATGGCGACAACGCCCAGGCCGATGGTGATCGGATGTCAAGGCCAAACAAGACCGTCGGGTCACAGAGACCGGGGTGGCGCATGAGCGAAACACGCCGCAATCAGTTGGCGGAGCCCGCGCCGGCGCCGCCGCGCGGCGATCCCTTCGCGGCACTGCTCCCGGCGGCGGCGTGGCGCATGCCGGTGCTCTGGAACCGGCTGCGGGTGCCCGGACCCCCTGCGAACTTTACCCTCAGTGGCGCAGAGCTGACCGCGGCGACGCCACTCGGGCGCTTCCACCGCCGCATCGTCACACTGCTGGACTGCGCCGCGGACGGCGGCGACCGACTCGCGCTGGTGGATAAGGCAATCCCCCATGCCCACTTCGACCTGATGCTGAGCGAGGCCTCCGAGCGGGACAAGCCGAGCCCCGGGGATGTGGCCCCGCTCACCGGCCGCGTCCTCTGGCGCACCGGGCTCGAGTTCGTGCGCTTCGTGTCGGATCCGCAGATCATGGCCGCCTATGGCCTGGCGGACGGCGCGTTGCAGCTGGCGCTCAACTGCGATCCCGATACCCGGGATCGGGAGAGTGTGCAGGCGGCTAAGCAGTTCCACCTGCACCTGTTGTACTGGAGCGCCGGCGAGCTGGCGCAGCTGGCGGGCGCCGCCGAGACGCCGCTGCACTACGATGCGTACACCCGCCGGCAGCTGCTGGATCCGTTTGGCTTCGTCGGCGCCCGGCTGGTGACGGCGCTGCTGCGGACGCTGGACCTTGGGCTGGTCGGCGCCGAGGTGCTCGCTTGCGATGAGGACGCCGTCGCAGCCGGCCACCGGCCGCCGGGCGCCCTGCTGCGGCTGCCGGGCTGGGCGGTGCTGGCCGAGCCCGCGTTCGAGCAGCTGATTCGTCGGCTGCACCGGCGGCTCACCGCCCTGGCGCGCCTGTTGCTTGCGGCCTTCACCGGACGGGGTGATGTGCCGGTCCCCTGGCAGCGGCACACCCTGCGCGACCGGGACGGCATCGCGACTGCGCTGGCGGCACTGGATCTGCCGGCGGAATCGGCCGCGGCGCTGGAGGCACTCGCGGCGGCCCTGCGGGACCTGCCGCCGACGGTGCTCGCGCGTCTGCGCTGCGGCTCACCGGCGTTGCGCAAGCATCTCATGACGCTGAACCCGCCGAGCTATGCACTGAATCTGTTCGCGCCCGGGCGTAATCGCCCGTCGGCGCCGACGGCGGCGGCGAGCGCGGTCTATCTGAGCGTACAGCCCAAGCTCTTCTCCGGCACCGGCGGCGCCGGATTGCTGGCCCTCGATGGGCTGCCGAGCGTGCGGGTGTGCCGCGGCGCCGGCCATTTCAGCGTGGCCCAGTGGCATCGCCGGGCGGCGTTGCAACGGGCCTTTGCGCTCCACAATGCCGAGCGCTTGCGGGGGCTCATCGGCGGCGGTTGTGGGCGGGTGCGGCGTTTTGTGGACTGCGAGCGCGGCTGGGTCTGAGACTCACGCCGACGCTTCGCTGACGCGCTGCCGCCGCCGACTGCGACTGACGGAGTACCCACGGCCAGGTCCTGCTGCCTTATGGATGTCGCTGCCTTCGCCCCCTTCTGGATCGTCTTTTCGCTGCTGTCGGCGTTCTTTCACGCCTCGCGACTCGCGGTCACCAAGCATTTGTCCTTCAGCTTTTCGGCGCGGGCGCTGACGCTGTACGTGAATTTGGCGAGCCTGGTGGTGACCGCGCCACTGATCATCTGGCATCACGACTTTCCCTTTCACCAACCGGTCTACACCGCGGTGGTGCTGCTCGGCGGCGTCGTCTCCGGGCTCGGCGGCTGGGCGCTCAATGCGGCCATTCACCGCAGCGATGTCTCCCTGGTGGGGCCGGTGATGACGCTGACCCCGGGCTTCGTCGTGGTGATCGAGTGGATGGTGATCGGCGATCTGCCGGGACAGCTCGGCTTTGTGGGCCTGGCGCTGCTCATCGCCGGCGGCTACGTCTTGAGCGTGGAAAAAGCGCAGGCCAGCCTGCTCTCGCCGCTGCACCGGCTGGTGACGGACCCCGGCAGCGCGCTCACCCTGGCGGCGGCCTTCTGTTTCGCGGCGGCGTCGACCCTGGGACGGGTCGGCATCCAGATGAGCGACCCCCTGTCCTTCGCGGTGGTGGTGGCGGTGGTGAATCCCATCGTGCTGTTTCTGATGTTCAGCTTGCAGGATCATCGCTTCTATCGCGAGGCATTTCCCCAGCACCTGCGCCGGGAGGTGCGGCCGCTGCTGCTGCTGGGACTGCTGTTCGCGCTGATGCGCATCGCCGATCAGATCGCCCTCAGCCTGACGCTGGCCTCCTACGCCATGGCCGTCAAGCGCACAGCGGGGCTGTTTTCGGTCGCGCTCGGCCACTGGTATTACGGCGAGGGCCATGTCACCGCCCGACTCGCCGGCAGTGCGCTGATGCTGCTGGGATTGTTCGTACTGACGCAGTCCTGAGCCCGCCGCCTCGATGCCGTTGTGCCAGCGCCCCCCGAAAGCGGCTGACCCCCGAAAGCCGCTGATCCGATGCTCGAGCTGATGAAGCCAGCGCGGACCAGCGCTGCGAGCGGCCGGTCATGACCGGTGTGCTGTCACGCGCCCAAGACCCCGCGCGGAGCCGCCCCTATGCGCTGCGCTGGCGCTGCTGCAGCCAGACGTCGAGCCCCTGGGCGTTCAGCTCCAGGTCCACGGCCAGCAGCTCGCGGATGCGTGCATCCTCCAGTGTGCAGCCGTGCCTGCGGGCGTCGGCGAGCAGGTGGCTGGTCAGGGCGGCCTTGATGCGGTCTTTGCGCTCGGGCGCGGGCTGGTCGGCCTGCTGCAGCGCGATGGCGGCGAGGTCCTGAATGCTGCGTCGCAGTTGGTGCACGTGCCTTGCCGGCTCGTCGAGGCGGCAGTAGTGGGTCAGGAAGGCGGCGTTGGGCGCCAGCGCCAGCATGCGCTCCAGGCTCCGCTGCCAGGCGTCCGGGTCGAAGGCGACCGGCGTGGTGGGTGCGAAGAGCCAGGGACCGGCGGCGGTGTCCAGCTCCCGATAGGAAATGCCGAAGGTATCGCCGGTGAACAGGCCGTTGGAGCCGGCGTCATGGATGCAGCCATGGTGGTTGGCATGGCCCGGCGTGTGGATGAAGGTCAGCCCGCGGCCGGCGAGGTCGAAGCGCTGGCCGTCCGCGGCGGCGACGACGCGGGATGCGGGGATGGGCGTCAGCTCGCCGAAGTCCCGGGCGAAGGCCGCCTCGCCGTAGACCGCCGTGGCGCCGGCGGTGAGCTTGGCCGGGTCGATCAGGTGCGGGGCGCCTTTGGGGTGCGCGAGGAGCATGGCGTTGGGGCAGGCGGCCATGAGAGCGCCGGCGCCGCCGGCATGATCGAGGTGCACATGGGTGGGGATGACGTAGTCCACGTGCTGCGGTGTCAGGCCCAGCGCCTGCACCACCGCCAGCAGGTCGGGTACCGTGTGGGCGGTGCCGGTGTTGACGAAGGCGAGCCGATCCCGCTGGCGGATGAGGTAACAGGCGGCGAGGCCGTCGCGGTAGAGGCCGGTTTCGATGCAAAGGACGCCGTCGGCGACGGCTTGGTAGCGGGGGGTAGGCATGGGCGGTGGATCGAGGCGCTGCGGATGGAGTCGGGGACACGCTGTTGTGGCACTTGCGGTTACCGGACAAGGAACGTGTTGCGGTCGCTGCCGACCGCCGAGGATGTGACCCTAGGAGCCTGTCCGACTTATCGGGCCGCAGGCCGGGTACAATAGGTCCGGGTTCACGCAGACGCGAGTGTGCAGCATGGCGGTC
>NZ_CAJXWY010000030.1 GCF_913062725.1 uncultured Thiohalocapsa sp. | reverse complement strand
ATCAGCTCCGCGGCCGGCGCCGGGTCTGCATACTCCTCGGACTGGAGCCGGTAATCGCCGGTCGTGACCCGAACCGAGGGCTTGACGTCGAGCAGGTCCGCGCACGCCGCCAGCATACGCTGCACGTTCTCCGCCTGTTCGCCGGCCAGCGCCCGCAACGGTTCGATCAACAGCGCCCGCTTCCCGTGCCGCAGCGCCTCCAGCAGCACCAGGATGCCGACCAGGCTCTTGCCGGAGTTGGTGGGGGCCGCGACGATGAGGTTACGGCGAGTGGTCAGCAACCCCGCTTCCAGCGCCTGCCGCTGCACGGCCCGCGGTGCCCCACCGGGCGCGATGGCCGCGACCACCGGCAGCCAATCGTCCGGGAGCAAGCCGGCCCAGCCGCCGTCCGATGTCCGCACGTTACCCGACCGAAGGTCTGCACCCACCGGGTCGCCCGGCTCAGAGCGCGTCGGTAAAGCAATGGTAGCCGCATCAGTCATCTGGACGCTAATTCCGCCATACGCCCTCCGCGCCGGTCAGGTTGCCGGCGCGAGTGCGACGGCGACCCGGGAGGCGTCGGCGGTGCCGCTACTGCTGACCCTTGTTGGTACGCAGATGCGCATCACGAAATGCCCGCAACACCGCGTTCATCCGGGTTTGGTATCCGGCCCCTTGGGCCTTGAACCACGCCAGAACGTCGTCATCGACGCGAAGCGCGATCTGAGTCTTGCGTGTCGGCACCGGCAAGCCCCGATGAGCCAGGGCGCCGGCCCAGTCGTCTGGGGAAGTCTCCGGGGCGTCTTCCGTGAAAAGGACGTCTGAATCCGGCCGGGCGCGGAGCTTGTCCCAGTCGGTGTTGCCTTCAGCGCCCTTTTCGATAGCGCTGTGACCAAGCTTTTTGTTCATGACCCACTGCCTTACGAGCTGAAATGAGGTGAGGCTCATCGCCCGCTTCGCCGCGGGGTGTCCACACGACGAACAGAGCGACCCCGTAGATCACTCCAATGCTCTGAAAACGAGGTTCCTCGTAAGCCTCTCTAACATCTTCTCGCGTCAAGAGGTCACCATCGAAAAACGCCTCCAGATCGGCAAAATCGATCCCGTGCAGCTGGAGATTGATGCGCCGCTTGGATTCGTCCCATGTGATCACGTCTTGGAGCGTATATGCGTTTGTATATCGGCGCAAGGGGCGGCCCAGGGAAGGTGCTCCGAGGTCCACCCCAATCGTCAACGCCTCAGGGCTTGATCCCCGGCACCCTCGGCACGGTCGTTCCGTGGTGGTCCGGGCAGTAGGTGTTGGAATCGCAGGCCTCGCAGGTGGGATCGTGGCTCGGGTTCTTCTCCCAGGAGCTGATGATGCGTCCGCTCTGCGCCTCCTGCGTGATGCAGGTCTCGATGCGGCCCACCGTGTCGTCGAACTGCTTGAGCGCTGACTGCATCGACGCGTCGTCCACGGGCACCACCTTGATCGCCCGTCGCAGCCGGAACGGGAACGACAACAGCGGCGGCTCCTCGCCAGGCTTGGACGCCTTCCAGTTCAGGAGCAAATCCGCGTCGTCCGTGTTGGGCTCCGGCACCAGGACGCCGGGCGTACCCTGCCGCAACGCACGCCGCAGGTCGAAAAAGTCGCTCCGCGTCGGCGCCAGCTCGTTCAGGTACACCAGCACGCCGGCGATGATCGGCTTGGTGGTCAGCAGCCCGCGCAGATGGGCGTAGGTGTGGATCTGCCAGTCGTAGATGTGGCTGAAGCCCGTGTGCCCATCATCCAGGTCCGGGCGCTTCATGCCCTTGTAGTCGATGATCACCTCGAACTCGGCCGGCGGCGTGCCGGGCAGTTCCTCAACGATAAGCTCCAGCAGCGGGTTGCCGCGAAGGTCCGGTCGGCGGAACAGCTCGATCTCGCTCACCACGTCGATCACGCCCAGCATCTCGTAGCGGTCGATGTCTCGGCTCACCACGGGCTTGACGCTGCCCGGCAGCAGACGCGCACCGCGCACCCGCACCTCGGCCTGGCAGATTTGACGCCCAGGAATTCGCCCCTTTGCGCGTCCATCCCGTCGCGACATTGCGGACGGAACCATCATCCGGGTGCGAGCCGGTCAACCCGACGAGCAGCAGCACGTCCTGCGGGCGGCTGAAGGCGACGAAGAACTGTCGAGAGCCTCATGAACGCAGGCCTGCGGATCAGCGGCTTCATCACCTCGCTGACGGGCATCACCAAGACGGGCATCACCAACTCGGGCTCGCCGTACCCGAGGACATCGCTGCCAAGCCCTGGGTACGGCGTGGCGTCGCCCTGGAGGATCAGGTCCGTCAGGGCTTCGAGGCGCGCCACAACACCCTGCTGCTACCGCTCTGCGTCGAGTCCACCGCCCACCCCGTGCTGCGTGCCTCGCTCGATGGGTTGAGCGAGGCGGGTGAGCCGGTGGAGCTGAAGGTTCCCACCGAGAAGACCCACCGGCTGCTGCTCGCGCAAGGATCGGATGCCACCGCCTACCAGCTCGCGTGGGTGCAGCTCCAGCAGCAGCTCTACGTCACCGAGGCCGACTGCGGCTGGCTCGTCTTCGACCCCTGCCTGCCCGCGCTGCAACCCCTGGAGTTCCGCATCCAGCGCGACGAGCGCTTCCTGCACCAGGCGCTGGTGCCCCGCTGCCTGGCGTTCTGGGCGCAACTGCGCGCTGGCAGTCCGCCTGTCCCCGACCCTGCACCCGCTGACGCGACCTACGCGTTTTATTGCTGACCAACCACCGGAGAACCGCATGACCACACAACGTTTCGATGTCGCCACAACCTTCGGCGTCAAGGCCCGCCCTGGGCTCGAAGTCCTCGGGTACGCCGACGACACCCATCCGCAAATCCCGCTCCGCCAGCCCTATGTGTTCCGCAACGCGCTGCTGCGTGATGTGCTGGCCTATCTGCACGATGCACATGGCGACGGCATGTTCCTGACCGGGCCGACTGGTGCGGGCAAGACCAGCCTCGTCACGCAGATCGCCGCGCGGCTGAACTGGCCGGTGCAATCGGTGACCTGTCACGGGCGCATGGAGTTGAACGCCCTGATCGGTCAGTTCGTGCTCATGGACGGCTCCACCCACTTCGTCCATGGCCCCCTCGCCATCGCCGCCCGGGAAGGACACCTGTTGATTCTCAACGAGTCTGATCTGATGGACCCGGCGGAGCTGGCGGGCCTGAACGACATCCTGGAAGGCCAGCCGCTGGTGATCGCGGAGAACGGCGGTGAGGTGATCTGGCCACACCGGCGCTTCCGGGTCTTCGCCACCGGCAACAGCGCCGGCGCCGGCGATGCTTCCGGGCTGTATCAGGGTGTGCTGCGTCAGAATCTGGCGTTCATGGACCGCTTCCGGGTGATCCACGTCGATTATCCCGACGTCGGCGTCGAGCAGCAGGTGATCCTGTCTGCGGTGCCCCAGCTGCCGGCGGCCATCGCCGAGCGCATGGTCCGGGTCGCCGCGGAGGTGCGCCGGCTGTTCATGGGCTCGGACAGCGAGGCCGGGGAGCTGACGGTGACCATGAGCACCCGGACACTCGTGCGCTGGGCCACCCTGAGCATGACGTTCAAGGGTGCGCCGAACGTCTTCGAGTATGCCCTGCAGCAGGCGCTCACGGCCCGGGCCGAGCCGGAGCAGCGTGAGGCCATCCATCGCATCGCCGCCGATGTCTTCGGCGACTACTGGGCACCACAGGCCGCCTGAGTCTGCGCCCGCATCCACCCGTCCCCGCTCACCCCAACCCACCCTACCCCAACCCAACAGACCGGGACCGCGTTCGTGCTCGCCGCGAGGCTTGCGCGTGCGCGCTCGGTCGGGAGTCCACCATGCACAACACCGAGACCATCACCGACCGTATCGTGCTCGTCATGCTGGGAATCAGCATTTGGAGCGGCAGAAAGAAGCTCAAGCCCGAGGATCTGAATCTGCTCGATGGCGAGATCCCGCCCGAGGAGCTGGTGTCGCTGGGCTCCAAGCGTGTCTGCGATCCCGAGCCCCTGAAGCCGTTCCACCGCCTCAAGCAGTCGGCGGAGCGTGCCTGCCTGCGGGTCGGTACCCGCTTTCTGGGCGGCTTTGCGGTGCCCAAGGCGCACGCCGAGGATCTGGCGACCCAGCTCGATGTGCTGCGCGCCGAGTTCGACGCCGAAACCCAGACCTTCCTCGCCGGCTATGACCGGGCCCTGGAGGACTGGATTGCCAAGCTGCCTGCGTTCGAGGCTGCCATCCGCCGGGCGGTGGAGCCGGCCCAGGTGGTCGGCGGGCGCCTGCGCTTCGGCTATCAGCTGGTGCAGATCAAGCCCGCGGAGCAGCCGGGCACCTTGACAGAGGAGGTGCAGCAGCTCGGCAACGGCATCTTCGCCGAGGTGGAGCAGATGGCCCGGGACCTGGAAGGGAGCTTCGCGGGCAAGGACCGCCTCCACCGCCGGGCCCTCGGCACCTTCAATCGCATCCGCGACAAGCTCGCCTGTCTGTCGTTCGTCGATGGCCGCATCCAGCCGGTGGTGGACAGCATCGAGGATTGGCTCGGCCGGCTGCCGCTCACGGCACCGATCACCGGTGCCCTCTTCAACGAGGGCATGGGTCTGGCGCTGTTGCTGTCCGATGCCGAGCGCATGGCCCAGCATGGCGCCGGGCAGCTGGCGCAGGCCGGGCACAGCGAGGAGGACGCGTGCGCAGCGCCGCCGCCACCCACGGCCCCGGTCGACGCGCCGGCGCAGATGCCACTGGCGGCGTTCGAGGCAGAGCTTGCGTCGTTGTTCGAAGACGCGGGCGATGTTGCTCAAGAGGTTTCGCCCTCACCCACCACGGAGGCACCCACTACGGAGGCGGACGCCGTGAAGCCCAGTCAGAGCTTCTTCTTCTGACAACCCACCCACCCGGTGCCACGCATCGGGTGTCATCACCAACCGCAGGCCCGCCGTGCGCAAGTTCGGCGGGCCTTTTCTTTGTCTGGAGCACATGATGTCACTGACCACCCTGAACCAGGCCCTGCCCATCGTCGCCGCCGCCTATGGGCGCAAGTTCAACGTCCCGGTGCAAGTCGGCGGGACCGACGCCTACACCGACGGCGCCACCATTCAGATCCCGCAGATCGACGAGACCCCGGCGTCACGGACGCTGGCCTATGGCTATCTGGCCCACGAGGCTGCCCATGTGCGGTTCACGGACTTCGCCCTGTCCCGCAGCCAACACCCACTCGGGCGCTTCATCGAAGGTGTGCTGGAGGATGTTCGCATCGAGCAGGCCATCATCCACGCCTACCCGGGCACGCGCACCACGCTCGATGCGGTAATCACCCACCTGGTGGACGCCGGCAGCATGCGCCCCGTCGCAGCGACAGACAGCCCCGCACAGCTGCTGGGCAATGGGCTGCTGGCCCTGGTCCGCTACCGCTACCGCCAGCAAGCCGCGCTGGCCCCGCACGCCGAGAATGCCCAGCGGGTCATGCGCCGGGTCTTCGGAGCTGGTTTTGTCCGCCAGCTGGATGGGCTGCTGACGGAGATGCCACAGCTCGCTTCGACGCAGGACGCCCTGGCCCTGGCTCAGCGGATACTGGCGCTGCTGGAACAGGCGGCACAGTCGCCCCAGGCGCAATCGCGCGCTGGCGACGACGAGAGACAGGGCGCTGACGATGGCACCACCGCCGATGATGCGCCCCCTGATGCACCCGGCGATGCGCCCGGCGATGCACCCGGCGATGCACTCGGCGATGCGCCTGCGCAGGGCACGGGTACCGCCGAGGCAGGCGGGACGGAAACGGCGGAGTCCGGCGCGCAGGAGAGCGGGTCCGGTCCCGGCGGGGATAGCGCTGATAGCGCTGGCACAGCGATCGAGGTGCCGGGTAGCCAGCCACCGTCGCCGAGCGCATTGCGCCAGGCGCTCAGTGCCACGGACGAGGCGCTGCCTGAGGATCTGTTCGCGGCGGTCGCTGAGACGCTGCGGGCCCGCGCGCCACACGTGCCAACGCTGTTGCCGACGGTGGAGCTGTACCGGGGTGATCCGCAGCAGGGCAAGGCCGCACTGGCGCGGGTACGGGTGCATTCGGCGAAGCTGACCGCCCGGCTGCAAGGGCTGGTGCAGGCGCAGACGCTCACGCGCCACCGCACCGCACGTCACGGTCGCAGGCTGAGCCCCGGCCATTTGCATCGCGCCGGTGTCGGCGACGCCCGGATCTTCCAGCGTCAGACCCTGCGCACCGCGCCCAATACGGCGTTGCACCTGCTGGTGGATCTGTCCGGCTCGATGGGCGGTGGTCAGGACCTGCTGGCGCTGGATGCCGCCATGGCATTGGCCCTGGCGCTGGAGCCCATGCGGGGTGTCTCGCGGGCGGTGACGGCCTTCCCCGGGCGGTCCGGTCAGCAGGACCAAGTCACCGCCGTGGTGGCGCATGGACAGGGGGTCGTGCAACGCGCGGGTGCCTTCGTGCAGTGGGCGCGGGGTTCGACGCCCATGACCGGTGCGCTGTGGTTCGCCGCGGCCGATCTGCTCCCACGCAGTGAGACGCGCAAGGTCCTGCTCACCCTCACCGACGGCTTTCCGGACGACTTCGGCAGCGCCCTGGCGGTGGTGCAGTCGGCCACGGCTGCCGGCATCACGCCGATCGGTATTGGTATCCGCACTGATGTGAGCCGGCTGTTTCCGCTCGCCATCCGCATCGATGACATCGCTGATCTGAAGCAGGCGCTGTTCGGTATCGCCGAGCGCCTGTTGCTCAGCACCCACGCCTAGTCACAAACACCGCCGGTTCCGCACCGGCATTCTTCCCACCCACGCGGGGATGTCACGCTCCCCGCCCGGGGTACGTGCGTCCCTGCGGTTCTTTGATGGAGACGTAGCATGTCGATGTATCCCAACCCCCACCAGTTCGCATTGCCGCTCGAGCCCGAGGAGGTCCGCCGACCCGCTTTGGCCGATGATGAACGTACGCTGGTCCAGCAGGCCATCGCGTGTCTTGAGGCGCGCTACCACGTCCGCCAGGAGACGCTCACCAATCCGCAGGCCACCCGCGACTACCTCAAGCTCCGGCTCGCGGGCGTGCCCTACGAGGTCTTTGCGGTGCTGCTGCTGGACAACCGCCACCGTGTCATCCAGTACCGGGAGCTGTTCCGCGGCACCATCGACGCTGCGAGTGTGCATCCGCGCGAGGTGGTCCGCCTGGTGCTGGACGCCAACGCCGCCGCAGTGGTGCTGGCGCACAATCACCCGTCCGGGGTCACCGAGCCGAGTCAGGCGGATGTGCGCATCACAACCCGCCTGAAGGACGCCCTGTCCCTGATCGATGTCCGGGTGCTCGATCACATCATCGTCGGTGAGGGTGAGGGGACCTCGTTTGCGGAACGTGGGCTTCTGTGACAGGTGGAGTTGGCCGGGGATTATCGATGCCCCGGTCGTCTGGGAGCCGCTGGTGATGCCAGCGGCTTTCGGGGTGTGCTGGCGGCACCGGCCAGCACCGCGTCCGTTACTGCGTCAGACAGCCCGCCCGTTCAAGCCAGGTCTCCAGCGCGCCCATGTTGCGGGTCTCGCCCTCGCGGTTGCGGTAGTAGACCCGAGCGGTGTTTTCGTTGTAGCCCAGCGCCGTGCGGCTCTGCCTGTAGACGCGATAGAACAGTGGGGATCGGTCGACGGTCTCGGCGCCGGCCGGTGCGAAGCGCCTGGGGTACTGCGATTCGGCCCAGTCGAGGAAGCACTCGCCATCGAGCACCGGTGCATCCCTCCATTCGTAGGCGCCGATGTCCACAACGCCGCCGAACACCCTAGGGTTACCGATGATGTCGGTGGCCGGGAGGTCGGGTGTTTCGGGATCGCCGGCGTTGATCATGGGTGAGTCGGGGAGGAGGCTGAGATCGCCGTTATCGGGGTCGACGAACATGGGGTCGACGGCGTCAAGGTTGCTAGGGTCGATGATGATGGGTAAGTCCGTTTCGTAGCCCGAACCTGGCATCTGGTTGAAGTTATTATGAGATAGTACAACGGGCGACGGGAAAAAGTCATCATCTGCATCATTTTCAATATAAATATCTCCAGCTTCGTCAGCAGCGTTGTTCCAGAATATATTATTGTAGAGCTTTGCGCTGTTGTCGGCATTAAATCGTCCGATATGTATACCACCTCCGGTATAATTGGCTGCATTACTCATTACGGTATTATTTGTGAATTGTATAGTATCACCGAAAGTGTAGATGCCGCCGCCGCGGCCAAAGAAAACATTCGTGTTGCCCTCGACAATATTGTTGGTAAAGCTGAGCATTTCACCAAAAGCGTAGACACCGCCACCAGAGAGATCACTCACATTGCTCTCAATACGGTTATTTGTGAAGGCGAGAGTATCGCTGCCAACGTAGACACCGCCACCACTGTGACCACTCACATTGCTCTCGATGTGGTTATTCGTGAAGCTAGCAATAGCGATAAATATGGAGTAGACGCCACCGCCATCTTCGCCCGCAGTGTTACCTATGATTCTGTTGAACTCCGCCGTCAGTGATCCGGAACGGTCACCTTTCACAAACAGCCCGCCACCACTATTGCCACGGTCGCCATTTCTGAGCGTCAAGCCCTGCACCAGGAAGTTCGCCGTCGCGCCAGGTGTTGACAACGCCAGCACCGTACTAACCTGATTGCCGTCCAGCACGGTGTTAGAAGGATCTATTTCCTGATCGGTGCAACTACTATCCCAACCACCCTTCACGGCTACGTCGAAACTCTCCGCACTGGCATAGACGAAGTTGCCGACATAGGTACCTTGTACGATCCTGACCTCGTCATCCTCACCATTGATTGCCGCAGTGGAGAGGGCTGTCTGCAAGCCCGCGGCGGTGTCGACACAGAAGACTTCCGCTTGGCTGGACAAGGGTGTTACGGATAACCACAGCGCTCCGATGAGTGCGGCGGGGACAAGGATCGGGCGAGACATGAACGACTCCTAACGAAGCTAGTTGGGCTGGATAACAGCGCGGGCGAACGATGCGCAGCTGCATGTGCGCAACAAACGCACCTGCGAAGGGGCAGCGAGGTGGTTCGCACACAGGGTAGTACACCTACTACACCGATAAACTTGACGCACGTCAAACAAGCGTTGCCGCCTAGATGTCGTCTATCAGTGTCCCTCCCGTCTAGCCCCGAAAGTCACCAGGGTGAGACACACCGCGGGAGTCCTGTGCGCTGACCGCCTTGAGGACGATGATCAACCGTCGCTCCCAGACCGCACATGGGGGCTGTCCGCAACGGCGCGGGCTAACACAGAGGGGTTGCACATACCCGTGGCTTCGGCGTTATGCTGTATACGCGAGCGGAGACCTAGACACGCTGACAGCGCCTTAGGCACCGTCCACCGTGAGGACACCACGTACGCTGAGGGCCCAGCAGCGGCTTAGCGATGCCGCCGGACCAATCCAAAGTCGATGACGACCAACCCAACAGCACAGGTGCCCGCATGACACCCCGCGCCGGATTCGGTCTCATTGAGCTGATCATCGTGGTGGCGATCCTCGCCATCATCGCCTCGATCACCCTCCCGCACTACCTTGAGGCGCAACCCGCGTCGACCGAGACCTCCCAGCACCACGACGGCGCTGAGAGTACGAGGCAAAAGGTCTGAATCTTGTGAATCGGATTATCGAGAACTATGAATTTGAGCTACGAATGCAAGATATACGGCGGCAATTTTCACAGTGAATGACTGTCGAGGCCTAATGCCAATCGATCGAATAACAACAGGTCACTGATCAACAGAGCCTCAAATTGTATGGATTCTCAAAAATACCTCCGCTACTGGGGTAAAGCCGGCTCGACAGGTGAGTTCCACTTGTTGGCGTACCACGCCCTGGACGTAGCCGCCTGCGGCAAGATTTTTGTGGAGCGTCACGAGCGGTTGCGGCAACTGTTAGCCGTTCGGCTGGGGCTGAACGAGACGATGCTGGGGCTTTGGCTTGTCTTCATGCTGGCGTTGCATGATCTCGGCAAGTTCAGTTACCGCTTTCAGTGCTTGCGAGCGGAGTTTCCGGGGCTGCCCTCCACCCTACCACAGGCGCGGCAGTACCATCCCCGGCACGACACCCTCGGCGCTGCGATCTGGTTCGAGCTGCTAGAGCGCATCGTCGTCGACCGCTTCGTCGCAGAATCCACCAGGTCACGCCCGTTGAAGAGGGCCCTCGGCTACTGGCTGCAGGCCGTAACCGGTCATCACGGCCAGCCGCCGAAACCGCGAGGTATCAGGACTACTGGTTTATTTACATCAGCAGATCAGCAAGCGGCTGGGGCCTTCTGCATCGATGCCGGCGAGTTGATCCTCGAGTCGCGCCCCTTGGCGGTCGAAGACCCGAAGGCGTTCTCCAAGGCTACCCGGTTAACGTCGTGGTGGCTCGCCGGTGTCGCGGTCCTCTGCGACTGGCTGGGCTCCAACCGGGAACTGTTTCCCTTTGTCACCAGAGAGATGCCGCTTGACGCTTACTGGCAAGACCACGCGTTGCCCGCGGCTGCGTGTGCCATTGAGCGCAGCGGTGTGTTGCCTACAGCAGGTGCGCAGCGAAGTCAGCTGGAACTCTTCCACTACCTCAACCAACCGACGCCACTACAGCGACTCACAACGGAGATCGAGTTGCATCAAGCCCCGCAGCTCTTGATCCTCGAGGACGTCACCGGATCGGGTAAGACGGAGGCCGGAATCACCGCAGCGCACCGCATTCTGGCCAGCGGTGGTGCCGACGGCATCTATTTCGGATTGCCGACGATGGCCACCTCCAACGCCATGCACGGGCGAATCGCGGGTCAAGGCCTGAGCGCAAGAATGTTTGTGGACGAGCCTGTCGTGGTCCTCACCCACAGTGCAGCACGCCTCATGCGCGAGACGAATCACCGCGCGGAGATCCTACCGCCCGCGGGTGCAGAGGCCGACTACACGGCTGCCGAGAGCAGTGCCGCGAACCTCCGCGCGAGCTGGATCAATGACCATCGCAAGAAGGCCCTGCTCGCGGACCTCGGCGTCGGCACCATCGACCAGGCGCTGCTGGCGGTGCTGCCGACCCGGCATCAATCACTGCGGCTGCTCGGCTTGGCCCGCAAGGTGCTGATCGTCGACGAGGTGCATGCCTACGACGCCTACATGCAGCAGCTCCTTGCGGCGCTGCTCAGGTTCCAGGCATATATCGGAGGCCACGCCATCCTCCTGTCGGCGACGCTGCCGACGAAGATGCGGCAAGGATTGGTGGACGCGTTCCGCGAGGGGCTTGGCACCGCATCGACACAGCTTGCCAGCGCCGACTACCCTCTGGTTACGAGGGTTGACGCCCAACACGCCGACGAGCTTCCAGTCGACACCCGTCCCGAGGTCAGACGTACGGTCCACGTCGAATTCCTACACGACGTAGACGCGGTGATTGACCTATTGGTCCACGCGCACCGTGCGGGACGCTGTGCCTGTTGGGTGCGCAACAGCGTCGATGATGCCATCGACGCCTGGCGGCAGCTCCAGGCTGCCGGTGTGCCTCTCGAACGGTTGGACCTCTTCCATGCCCGGTTTGCTCTCGGCGACCGCCTGGAGAAGGAAGGGCAGGTGCTCGCGAACTTCGGCCCAGACAGCATCGCGGACCAGCGCTGTGGCCGTATCTTGGTCGCAACCCAGGTGGTCGAGCAGTCGCTGGACCTTGACTTCGACGCCATGGTCACGGACCTGGCGCCAATGGACCTGGTTATTCAGCGCGCTGGCCGACTCCAGAGACATAGCCGAGGGTGGCGTCCGGCCCCTCATCTCCATGTGCTGTCCCCGTCGCCCTCGGAATCCGCCCAGCGCAACTGGCTCACAGCCCTGCTGCCGCGCACAACAAAAGTCTACGAGGACCTCGCTTGCCTCTGGCGTACCGCCTATCTCCTGCATCAGCATGGTTGTATCCGCATGCCCGAAGCGGTGCGCGACTTGATCGAGAGTGTGTATGGGGCTGACGCGGTACAGGCGCCCAGTGATGTCGAAGTGGCCAGTGCCCCTGCGCAGGGCGAGGCACTTAACGCAGTGACCATGGGGAAGTACAACGCGCTGCGGCTGGATCTCGGCTACGCCGACCCAGAGTCCGACTACTGGGACGACATCAAAGCGCCAACTCGTCTCGGCCACGAGAGCCTGCGACTGCGACTCGCGCGCTGGGATGGCAGCCGGCTCCTCCCTTGGTGGGGCGAGGGCAACCTGCGCGACTGGGCGATGAGCGAAGTCTCGGTCCACGCCGACTGGTGCGCCGCTGTACCGGAACCCACTGATCCTGCGCTCCGACAGGCCATCCTCGACTATCAGGACACCGTGCCGGACAAGGGGCGTTGGAGTAGGCTGCTACCTCTGCACCCAGGGGCGGAGGGAGCCTGGGAGGCCCGTGTCACCGACGTGCGCGGGTGTTCGCTGGTGCTGGACTACGTCGCTGAGCGGGGACTCACTAAGCGCAAGGCGGACTAAGGTCTAGTCCCACAGCGCACAGTACCAACGGGATACGACGCAAGACTGGATCAGAGGCAAGTTGATGCAGCTCAACCTATTGATTGACGGTTGGTTCCGGGTCGGGCGTGCCCAGGGGCACGGCGCATCGGCGGTGATTGCCCCGTGGCAGATCACAGAATCCATCGACAACAACCCGATCATTGCCTTGGACACACCACGGCCAGACTTCAACGGTGCGCTGGCACAGTTCCTGATCGGGCTCCTACAAACGGCATTTGCCCCGGCAGATGCTGATGAATGGTTCGACCGCCTGGAGTCTCCGCCTGACCCAGCGACCCTACGGCGTGCGTTTGCGCCCTACGCCCATGCCTTCGAACTCGGCGGTGACGGCCCGCGATTCATGCAGGACCAAGACACGCTCGGTGAGCAAACACCCCTGCCTATCACGGCATTGCTCATCGATACCGCTGGCAGCGAGACGCACTTCGTCAAGCATTTTCCAGCAGACGGTTTCAGCCCGGCGATGGCCGCATTAGCGCTGTATACCCTGCAAACGAATGCGCCATCCGGCGGTGCGGGCCATCGCACATCGCTGCGCGGAGGCGGGCCGCTGACGACCCTCGTGGTCGCCGCCCCAGAAGACGATGGGCAACAACCAACGCTGTGGCAGACCCTGTGGCTGAACGTCCTTGATGAGGAAACCCTCGGCTATCGGGCGACACCGGGTGATGCTGTGCACATCTTCCCTTGGCTTGGCCCGACCCGAACCAGCGAGAAAGGCAAGCTGCCCACAACCCATGAGGACGTACATCCTTTGCAGATGTTCTGGGGCATGCCAAGGCGGATCCGTCTCGATCTGGAGTGCCCGGCAGCGGGTGTCTGTGGCATCGATGCTTCAGAGCACCCGGCGCTCGTTACCCGCTATCGCACCAAGAACTATGGCACCAACTACGGTGGTGCCTGGCAGCATACGCTCACCCCCTATACGCACAAGGACGACGAGCTAAGCGCTGTTCATCCGCGCAGCGACATCAGCTATCGAAACTGGCTAGGACTCGTCCAGGAAGCCTCCGACAAGACTGCTAAGCGCGTGCCTGCCCGAGTCGTCAGCCGGTTCTGGGACACCAGCTACAGGCTGCGCGATGAGGGTTGGCGGTTACGCCTGTGGGCCTTCGGTTACGACATGGACAACATGAAGCCACGCCGTTGGGTCGAGTCCACGTTGCCATTGTTCCACATTGACCCGGACGAGCGCGCAGTCATCGACGAGGCCGCCAATCACATGATCGAGGCGGCCAGTCTCTTTTTCGGCAATCTGCGCAGCGCCCTAAAGGATGCCTGGTTCGCGCCCAACGACCCGCGCCGCAAATCCACCAAGCTGGACCATGTCGAAGACGCCTTCTGGCAGGAAACCGAGCCCTTTTTCTACGCTTGGCTGCGCGCCGTTATCACGGCCGAGGACTTCGTCAGCGCTCGCTTCGACGCCTATCAAGGCTGGCACAGGGAGCTGATGATATACACGCTTCAAGCCTTCGACCGCTGGGCCGACTACAACCAGATCACCGAGCAGTCTCATCCGCGTCGCATCGCTGCCGCACGCCGCGCTCTGCGGCGCTTCAACTACAAGAAGCAGATCAAGAATCTGTTGGATATTCCGGAAGCGCCGAGGCAACCCGCACCGACTTAAGCTTAAGCAGAACTGAGCCCGCAGCTCGCACCGTGCGGCGATCGGACCCCCGAGTACACCCCCTCTTAAGGAGCAGAGCATGGGAGAACCCACCGAGCACACCGACCAACTAGATTTCGTCCAAGCGACCCTGGCCTGGTGGGAGCCCCTCGTCACCCCACCCGAGACGGGCAAGCCGAGCAATCGCGGCGAGTTGGCCGCGCTGCGCCGCTGCAAGAACCTAGAAGAAGTGCTGTTCGTACCCGCGTATCACAGGCTGTTCTACCAGGTGAGTGCGCTCGGTTGGAAGGACCGGCCAACCGTAGCGGCGGTCGCTGGACTGCTCGCGCACGTCAAGGGGGATTCCAGTCAGTCCGGGGGCGACGAGTCCGAGGCTGCTCGCGGCGATCAGCCAACGGTAGAAGCGCCAGTCCCGCAGCTGGCCAAGACTGTCGCAGCTCTTCTGGCAACACCCACAAGAGCGGGGCTAGGCCCGCGTGTGAGCGAGCTGCGCTTTCAGCGTCTCGTGGCCATTCGAGAACTTAAAGAACTCTACCCGAATCTTCTGCGCACGATTCATCTCGCCGGCGACCGAGTGCCGGTAGCTGACCTCATCCGCAGCGTGCGTTACTGGACCGATCGGCAGCGCCGTGACTGGGTTCAGCGCTACTACGACACCCTGCTGCAACAACGACCCGACAACCGCGCACAAGGAGCCTGAGCATGTCCCGTTTCCTGCAACTGCATCTGCTGACGTCCTATCCGCCGGCTAACCTGAACCGCGACGACTTAGGCCGGCCCAAGACGGCCGTGATGGGCGGTGTGACGCGACTTCGCGTCTCGTCACAAAGCCTCAAGCGCGCCTGGCGAACTTCAGACGTATTCGAGGGCGCGCTCAAAGGCAACCTCGGTGTGCGCACCAAGGAAAAGGGCACCCGTATCAAACAAGCGTTGATCGAGGCTGGAATCTCCGAGAAGCAGGCAACGGAGTGGGCGGCCGCCATCGCGAAACAGTTTGGCAAGGTCAAGTCGGGCTCGGTTGAGATCGAGCAGCTCGCCCACTTCAGCCCCGAAGAGAACATCGCCATCGAAGCACTCTGCGAGAAGCTGATCAAAACGCAGTCCGCACCGACGGACGAGGACCTGAAGCTACTTCGCCACCAGCACAGCGCTGCGGACATCGGCCTCTTCGGCCGCATGCTCGCCGCCGACCCCAGCTACAACACCGATGCCTCTGCCCAGGTAGCCCATGCCATCAGCGTGCACAAGGTCGCCGTAGAGGACGACTTCTTTACCGCAGTGGACGACCTCAACGAGGGTATCGAGGATGTAGGCGCCGGGCACCTGGGCGAGACCGAGTTCGCCGCTGGGCTGTTCTATCTCTACATCTGCATCGACCGGGACTTGCTCACCGCGAACCTCGGCGGCGACATCGACCTGCGCAACAGAACCTTGGGCGCATTGATTGAAGCCGCCACCACAGTCGCCCCGACCGGTAAGCAGAACACCTTCGGCTCCCGCGCGCGGGCGTCCTATTTCCTTGCGGAGAGGGGCGATCAGCAGCCGCGGTCGCTGTCCGTCGCATTCCTAAAGCCCGTGGAAGGACGTAAGGACGGCATGCTGGCGGAGGCCATCGCCGCTCTCACAGAGACATGTGACAACATGGATAAGGTCTATGGCGCCTGCGCTGATGCGCGTCGAATTGTGGATACACTTGATCCCGAAAAGGGAACTTTCCAGGAACTCATAGCCTTCGCCAAGGAGTGAGCACCATGCATACCTTCATCGCCTTTCGACTCTACGGCCCGCTCGCTGCTTGGGGCGATATCGCCGTCGGCGAGCGGCGACCAACGACGGACCACCCATCCAAGTCCGCTGTGCTGGGTCTTCTGGCCGCTGCCCTCGGGATCCAGCGCAACGACGACCGACAGCATGCCGCACTGGCCAACGGCTACCGGTTCGCCGTCAGGGTCGACGCCGTGGGCGTGCCCTTGCGGGACTACCACACCAGCCAACTTGCCAAGAACACGGCCCGCCTGCGCCACCTCCAGACCAGACGCAACGAGCTGGCCGACCGGACAAACCTCACCACGGTGCTGTCCACACGGGACTATCGCGCCGATGCACTCTACACAGTCTGCCTGTACTGGCGCGGTGCGCCGGATACTCCGATGCCACGAGACCTGTCCTTGGCACTGCTGCGGCCGCGGTTTCCGCTTTACCTGGGCCGACGCGCCTGCCCCTTGGCATTGCCCTTGGCACCGCGGGTGATCGAGGCGCAAGACCTACCTGCGGCGCTAACCGCCTACGACGAGGCGGCTGCAACCAAGCTTTGGCGCCAGGTTGCCGACCAGCTCAATGCGATGCCGCCGGCAAGTGCCCCCTGTTGGTGGGAGACTGGAGTACCGAGTGGAACGATGCTACCCACCGCAACGACACCGCGCTACGACCAGCCCAGATCTCGTCTCCGGCACCAATTCGCACCGCGCGACGAACACCACTGGGTGGGTGGACCAGGCTGATGCGATACCTGAGCAAGATTGAACTCCGCCGTGGCCAACCCCTGCGACAACTCGCCAGCGCGATTCCAAAAAACGCGTACAGCGACCATCAGGTGATCTGGCGACTGATGAGCGACACAGACGCAGGCGCGCGCGACTTTCTCTTCCGGCGCGAGCAGCTTGGCCATTGGCCCACTTTTTACGTCCTGTCGGACCGACAGCCGATGGCATCGGACCCAACATGGCAGGTTGCCACGAAGCCTTTCACCCCGACACTGGCTGCGGGTGCGCGGCTCGGCTTCGTGCTTCGCGCCAACCCTGTGCGCACGCGCAAGGCCAGCACCGACCCTTCCGACAAGCGCCGCTATCGAGACGATGTGGTCATGCAGGCTAAGCGCTTGGAGGCTGAGCGAGAACTTGATCCCGGTCGACGACCGAGCCAAGCGGAGTTGGTGCAGCGTGCAGGGGCTACGTGGCTGGCGGACCGCGCTGAACGCAACGGCTTCGCGCTGGAGGCCATCCACGTAGACGGTTATCGACAACATCGGTTGAATAAACGCGGTCAGCAAACGGCGATCCGTTTCAGCACGCTGGACTACCACGGCATACTGCGGGTGTTGCATGCGGATCGCTTCCTTGGGGCTGTGCACAAGGGTATCGGCCCCGCCAAGGCCTTTGGCTGTGGCCTACTGCTGTTGCGGCGAGTCTGACGACACCTCCCACAGCCGGATCCACTAGTGCAACACTGTTGAAGTCTCGATACCTCATGATGAACCGTGCCGACATCAGCTTGGGTCAAGATCGGACGGTCTCAGAACTTTAGCAGTGTTGCACTAGTTAAGCAGGAGAGGTAGCGCTCATGCGGTCGCGGAGTCGAAGCACCGCCGTCATTACCAGCACGTACCGATAATCGGATTGGCGGCGGACCGTTCCGACGACATCGGTTAACTGACCTAGGACAGGACGGATGCTCCCACCACTTAAGCCCATCGCCATGAAGGAACGGATCTCTCTCATCTTCATCGAGTACGGCGAGATCGATGTGCTCGACGGAGCCTTTGTGGTTATCGACAAACGCGGCGTTCGCACTCACATCCCCATCGGAAGTGTTGCCGGCATCATGTTGGAGCCAGGCACCCGCGTCTCTCACCGGGCCGCAGCATTAGCAGCGCGGGTCGGCACGCTACTCATCTGGGTGGGTGAGGCCGGAGTGCGGCTCTACGCTTCTGGCCAGCCCGGCGGTGCACGCTCCGACCGTCTGCTATACCAGGCCAAGCTTGCCCTGGACGATCAGGCTCGGCTCAAAGTGGTGCGCAAGATGTACGAACTGCGCTTCGGCGAGAAGCCGCCAGAGCGGCGTAGCGTCGATCAACTGCGCGGGATCGAGGGTGCGCGGGTCAAGAAGCTCTACGAGTCTATGGCGCAGCGCTTCGGCGTCAAATGGCGCGGGCGGCACTATGACCCGACCCAGTGGGACGCGAGCGACCTGCCAAACCTTTGCCTGTCTGCCGCCACTGCCTGTCTGTATGGTATCACTGAAGCGGCTATTCTCGCCGCCGGCTATGCGCCCGCCGTCGGCTTCATCCACTCGGGTAAACCTTTGTCCTTCGTTTACGATATCGCCGACATCGTCAAATTCGAGACGGTCGTGCCGGTCGCTTTCAAGATTGCCGCGAAGGAGCCGCGCCAGCCTGAGCGGGAGGTCCGCCTTGCCTGTCGCGACACCTTCCGCTCCACCCACCTGCTAGGCAAGATCATCCCCATCATTGAAGATGTCCTGGCTGCCGGAGGACTGGAGCCACCCAAACCACCAAAGGAATCCGTACCGCCCGCCATCAAGCAGGACGAGGGACTCGGAGATGTTGGTCATCGTCACTGAGAATGTGCCGCCACGGCTGCGCGGGCGGCTCGCCGTCTGGCTGCTGGAAGTGCGCGCGGGTGTCTACATTGGTAATCCGTCCAAACGGGTGCGCGAATTCATCTGGCACCAGATTAGCGAGGGGGCGGAAGACGGCAATGTCGTCATGGCCTGGAGCACAAACACCGAGTCAGGGTACGATTTCGTCACCCTCGGAAGGAACCGTAGAGTCCCGGTGGATTTTGATGGCTTGCGGCTTGTCAGCTTTTTGCCCACCAGTGACAAACCCAAAGCTCCTTAACAACCCGACAGGAAGCGCTGATTTGGCGCGTGCAAATTCGGTACCTTTTTTACAAGTCTTTTTTTCTTGTTAATACAATCGGTTCCGTGAAGTGTGTTCCCCGCGCCTGCGGGGATGAACCGGCTACTACCGCACGCAGCAGGCAGGCGCCGCCGTGTTCCCCGCGCCTGCGGGGATGAACCGTCGGCTTTCCCGGCGCGTTCGTGCTCACTGTCGTGTTCCCCGCGCCTGCGGGGATGAACCGTTATACCGCTTCCCCCGCAGGTAGCTGGCCTGGTGTTCCCCGCGCCTGCGGGGATGAACCGACGCCATCGACACGGCGGCGAGCCGTCTATTCGTGTTCCCCGCGCCTGCGGGGATGAACCGCTCAACGAGCTGGAGCAAAAGATCGGGGAGCAGTGTTCCCCGCGCCTGCGGGGATGAACCGAGATGGGCGAGTACCTGGAGGCCGAGCTGGCCGTGTTCCCCGCGCCTGCGGGGATGAACCGCCGCGCTCCATCACGTCATCGGGCACGAGAGAGTGTTCCCCGCGCCTGCGGGGATGAACCGACTGTCGGGGATGCTGGACTACGGCCAGACCAGTGTTCCCCGCGCCTGCGGGGATGAACCGCCCGCGATGTGAACGGCACCGCGGGCTTGAGAGTGTTCCCCGCGCCTGCGGGGATGAACCCCGCCCGCCTGGCGATGCGCAGCGCCTCCGGCTGTGTTCCCCGCGCCTGCGGGGATGAACCGCACCCCTGTCTCAGAATCTGTCAACTCAGCCCAGTGTTCCCCGCGCCTGCGGGGATGAACCGACCGTGCCGTCGGCTTTGGTCAGGAAAATCGGGTGTTCCCCGCGCCTGCGGGGATGAACCGGCATCAATCGCACGCTCATCGGCCCGGGCGACGTGTTCCCCGCGCCTGCGGGGATGAACCGCTGCCGATGCCCCTGGCGCAGCTCATCGGTCAGTGTTCCCCGCGCTTGCGGGGATGAACCGCCCACCGACGCCGACGCGCGCGCCCTGGGAGAGTGTTCCCCGCGCCTGCGGGGATGAACCGATGGGTCCGGTGACGGGCACGATGGCAGCGTTGTGTTCCCCGCGCCTGCGGGGATGAACCGAGCCCATCGACGATGTCGAGATGCGTCTCTACGTGTTCCCCGCGCCTGCGGGGATGAACCGGATTAGTGCCGTTGTGCGAGCCGGTTCGGGCAGTGTTCCCCGCGCCTGCGGGGATGGACCGGCCGCTTGCTGCCCTGGCCGCTCGTTGGCTTTGTGTTCCCCGCGCCTGCGGCGATGAACCGATCCAACCGGCGTTACCGCCAGCCTGGGGGCCGTGTTCCTCGCGCCTACGGGGATGGAAGCGGTTGCGACGAAACTTTTCCTCCACCACCGAAGTCATCCGAGTGCGGCTCGGTTCGGCCGCAGCGTTTCCCACTTCAGCTGAATAAGGGCTCAAACAAAGGCCTGCACTAGCGGACGACAGGATCACCAACCAGATCATGGCCGACGTGCGGCCCCGTGTGATCACCCACGAGCTGCTGGCTAGCCTACGGGAGAACGTCACCATCGACTGGGTGCATCGGTACTCGACCCCAGCCTGGATGCGGATCAAGGCGAAGCAGATCCTGAAACGATAAGGCGCTGCACCGGACCCGCAGGACGTCGGGATGTGGAGCGTGCTGCAGCAGGCGGAAGTACTACCGGAGCGGTGGGCTACGCAAGCCCGACGGGCCAGTCTCGCGAGGCGACGGTTGGGCGTGACGGGTTAGGACGAAGGGCGATCGTAGTGACTACCGGTAGAGCTGCCGTTCGTCACACCCCCAGAAGGGGGTGCGTCTTTCCACAGGACGCAGACAGACCGGTTCGTCGCGAATGACCCCGACATCGTTTGCCCTACTGAGTGGGGGAGTGATCGGGGGACCAAGCTAGTAGTTACATGTAAAATTTCTTTCTAATTCAGAAACTTAGCTTATTGATTTGGCGGAGAGGGAGGGATTCGAACCCTCGATAGGCTATTAACCTATACACACTTTCCAGGCGTGCTCCTTAAGCCACTCGGACACCTCTCCGGATTCTCGGCGCGCCGGCGCTCGGTTGGTTCTGGCCCGAGCGGGCTGACTCGGTGAGCGATCGGCGGTTGGCCACGCCGTGATAGCGCAGGCTCGAGCCGGCTAGAATAGCTAAACCGACCAACCATTTCAAACCAAATCCTATGCCCCCGAAGCCAGCCGCCGCTGCCCGCAGCGCCGCCCCGCCCGCCCCCACGCCCGCCGGGCAGGCCGACATCCACCGCCTCTACGAGCGTGCCGTGCAGTGCCCGGAGGCGGAGGTGGACTTCCTCACCGAGCGCTTCCGTTGGCTGCGCGGGCGCGACGCCCGGCGCCTGCGCGAGGACTTCTGTGGCACCGCCGCGGTGTGCCGGGAATGGGTGGAGCGTCATCCCCAGAACAACGCGCTGGGGTTGGATGCGGACGCCGCGGTGCTCGCCTGGGCGGAGCGGCATAACCGCGCGCCCCTGCCGCCGTCGTCGAGGGCACGGCTGCAGCTCCTGCGGGCGGATGTGCGGGCCGCCCCGCCCGGCGAGGCGCCGGATGCCGTCATCGCCATGAACTTCAGCTACTGGCTGTTTCGCGAGCGCGCCGAGCTGCGGGACTACTTTCGGGCGGTGCACCGGGATCTGGCGGCCGATGGCGTCTTTTTCCTCGACGCCTACGGCGGCTACGACGCCTTCCGCGCGATCATCGAAGAGCGCACCGTGGAGGACGACGAAGGCACCTTCACCTACCGCTGGGAGCAGGCCAGCTACGATCCCATCACCGGCCTGATGGACTGTCACATCGACTTCGCCTTGCCGGACGGCACAGAGCTGCGGCGGGCGTTCAGCTACCGCTGGCGGCTCTGGACCCTGCCCGAGATCCGCGAGCTGCTCGGTGAGGCCGGTTTTCGGCGGGTCGTCGTCTACTGGCAGGGCTGGAGCGAAGACGGTGAGCCGGATGGCGACTTCCAGCCCGCCGAGCATGCCGATGCCGACGCCGGCTGGATTTGTTATCTCAGCGCGCAGAAGTGAGGCCGGCGAAACGGCCATCCCCGGCGCAGCCCGTCGAGTCGGGCGCAATCCCGCGGGCTCGCCCGGCGGCGCCCCAATGCGGCCCGCATGCCCGCGCGGGTGCCTCGTGATCACCACGGCAGCGCGCGCGCAGGCCATCGGCGCCGGCCGCGGCCACTTCAAAGCTGTCCTTACCCGGTTGATCGATGGAACGAGATGTGAACCGTCTGTTTGGACATTTCTCGAGTGAGCGCGCAAAATTCCGGGGTCGTCAGCGGCGAGCGCTCGCCGCTGTGTCCTCAGCATCGTCACAAGCATCGTCAGAAGCTGCGTGCCCGTGCCCGGATCGGCGCCCGGCGGGCAATGCCACCGGGGGCAGGCCAGCCGCCGCGGCCAGCATCGGGGCTCGGGGCGCGCTGTTTGCGCCCGGCGGCCCGCAGCCCGCGCCGGCCATGTCGCGCACCGCGCGCAGCACCAGCTCAACGTCCATTTGTTCTCTCAGCTCATACCATGGCGCAGTACATCTACACCATGAACCGCGTCGGCAAGGTCGTGCCGCCGAAGCGGGTCATTCTCAGGGACATTTCCCTGTCGTTCTTCCCGGGTGCCAAGATCGGCGTGCTCGGTCTCAACGGCGCCGGCAAGTCGTCGCTGCTCAAGATCATGGCCGGCCTCGACGCCGAGATCGAGGGCGAGGCCCGTCCGCAGCCCGGTATCCAGATCGGCTATTTGTCCCAGGAGCCACAGCTCGATCCGCAGAAGGACGTGCGCGGCAACGTCGAAGAGGCCGTGGCCCCCATCAAACAGGCCCTGGAGCGTCTCGACGCCGTCTACGCCGCCTACGCCGAGCCGGATGCGGACTTCGACGCCCTGGCCAAGGAGCAGGGGGAGCTCGAGAACCTCATCGAGGCCACCGACGGCCATAATCTGGAGCGCACCCTGGAGGTTGCCGCCGACGCCCTGCGCCTGCCGCCCTGGGAGGCGGACGTGGGCAAGCTCTCCGGCGGTGAGCGCCGCCGCGTCGCGTTGTGCCGGCTGTTGCTCAGTAAGCCGGACATGCTGTTGTTGGACGAGCCCACCAACCACCTGGATGCGGAATCCGTCGCCTGGCTGGAGCACTTCCTGCACGATTACTCAGGCACGGTGGTGGCGGTGACCCACGATCGCTACTTCCTGGACAATGTCGCCGGCTGGATCCTGGAGCTCGACCGCGGCCACGGCATCCCCTGGCAAGGCAACTATTCCAGCTGGCTGGAACAGAAGGAGCAGCGCCTGGAGCAGGAAGAAAAGACCGAGCAGGCCCGCATCAAGGCCATGCGGCACGAGCTGGAATGGGTGCGCGCCAATCCCAAGGGCCGCCATGCCAAGAGCAAGGCGCGCCTGGCCCGCTTCGATGAGCTGCAATCGCAGGAATTCCAGAAGCGCAACGAGACCAACGAGATCTACATCCCGCCGGGCGAGCGCCTGGGCGATCTGGTGGTGGAGGCCGAGGGCCTGCGCAAGGCCTACGGCGAGCGGCTGTTGTATCAGGACCTGAGCTTCAACCTGCCCCGGGGCGGCATCGTCGGCATCATCGGCCCCAACGGCGCCGGCAAGACCACCTTGTTTCGCCTCATCACCGGTCAGGAACAGCCGGATGCCGGTACCTTGCGCATTGGCCCCACCGTGGACATCGGCTACGTGGATCAGAGCCGCGATGCGCTGGATGACAGCAAAACCGTGTGGGAAGAGGTCTCAGGCGGCGCCGACAACATCATCGTCGGCAAGTTCGAGATGCCCTCCCGCGCCTACGTGAGCCGCTTCAATTTCAAGGGCTCGGATCAGCAAAAGCGCATCGGTGATCTCTCCGGCGGCGAGCGCAACCGCATCCATCTGGCCAAGCTGCTCAGGACCGGCTGCAACCTGCTGCTGCTGGACGAGCCCACTAACGACCTGGACGTGGAAACCCTGCGGGCCCTGGAAGAGGCCATCCTCGCCTTCCCGGGCTGTGTGGTGGTGATCAGCCACGATCGCTGGTTCCTGGACCGCATCGCCACCCACATCCTGGCCTTCGAGGGGGACTCCCAGGTGACCTGGTTCGAGGGCAATTACGCCGACTACGAGGCCGATCGCCACCGCCGTCTCGGCGCCGA
The DNA here is from genome assembly GCF_913062725.1 of uncultured Thiohalocapsa sp. GTDB lineage: Bacteria > Pseudomonadota > Gammaproteobacteria > Chromatiales > Chromatiaceae > Thiohalocapsa. The sequence goes on along the minus strand of NZ_CAJXWY010000030.1, from coordinate 25,077 downwards.
GGCCGACCAACCCCATCGGCTCAAGTTCCGGCGACTCGACGCCTGACGGCGCGCGGCCCGGGCCAGGGTCACCGCCGTCGTGCTGCCATGGGCCCGCGCCCGCGCCTGGCCCCCGGCGGCCGCACGGTTGACGGCCGGCGATGATCAGACACGCGAATGACGCAATCCCCATGGCTGACCAAGACACCCGTCTCACCACCCTGATGGCGCGTGCCGAGGGCCTGCTCGGGCGCCTGGAGCGGCACCTGCCGCCGGCGGCCGACACCGACTGGCGCGCCCATGCCTGGCGCTGGCGCCGCGGCAGCGGCGTCGGCGGCCCCGGCTGGCTGGAGGCCGTGCATCGCCCGCATGCCCTCACGCTGGACGACCTCTGCTGCGTGGATGCTCAGCGCACCGAGATCGACCGTAATACCCGCCAATTCCTCGCCGGCGCCGGCGCCAACAATGTCCTCCTCTCCGGCGCCCGTGGCACGGGCAAATCCACCCTGGTGAAGGCGCTGTTCAACACCTACCGCGAGGCGGGGCTGCGCCTCATCGAAGTCGACAAGGACGAGCTCGCCGATCTGCCCCGCATCCTGGCGCAGCTGGAGGACCGCGGCGAGCGCTTCATCCTGTATTGCGACGATCTGTCGTTCGAGGCTGGCGAGGGCAGCTACAAGGCGCTCAAGGCCGCGCTGGACGGCTCCATCAGCGCCCCGCCCGACAACGTGCTGATCTACGCCACATCCAACCGCCGCCACCTGTTACCCGAGCTGCAGCACGAGAACCGCGAAGCGCGCCTCATCGACGGCGAGATCCACCACGGCGAGGGCGTGGAGGAGAAGATCTCGCTGTCCGATCGCTTCGGTCTGTGGCTGTCGTTCCAGCCGTTTTCGCAGGGCCAGTATCTGACCGTCTGCCGGCACTGGCTACGGCGCCTGGGCGCCGCTGCGGTCGATGGCGCGGATGTCGAGCGCGCCGCGCTGCAATGGGCGCTGCGCCGGGGCTCGCGCAGCGGCCGCACCGCCTACCAATTCGCTCGCGATTGCGCCGGGCGCCAGCGCCTGTCCCAACCGTCCTGATCCGACAGTTGACACCCGGTGCCAGCATCCGGCGTCCGCCGCTTCACGGCACGGGTCCGTGCATTGCATCATGGGGCTCGTGTTTCCGGCCGGCCGCATGCGCCGTCCTCATCTGCGCCCAGGAGTGCCACCGATGCCCAAGCCCATCCCACTGCCCCGTATTCGCTATCACGTCGTCGGCCAGGACGATTACATGCTGAACATCGAGGTCACCGAGGACGGCCGGTTCACCATCGACGCCGGCGACTACACCAGCCACAAGCCAACCGCGGGCACCCTCGAGCGCGCCCAGGCCGAGGCACTGGCCGCACTCAGCGCCCAGCTCGGCCCGCCCCGGGCGCATCCGGCACCGGCGGGCGCCTCGGGCTTTGTCGCCGAGCTCACCATCGGCGACGGCCCGACGGTGCATCACTATCGTTTCTGGGAGGGGGCCCTGGACGCCGAGCCGGACATTCGCAACCTGGTGCGGGCACTGGAGGTGCTTGGGTGAGCGACGCACCGACGCCTGCCGGCACCTGCGACTCGCTGGACATGGCGCGTCTGCTCGCCGTCGACGCCGCCCATGCCTGGCATCCCTACACCGCCACCATCGACCGCGACCCGGTCTACCCGGTGCGCGCCGCCGCCGGCTGCGAGATCGAGCTCATGGACGGGCGCCGCCTGGTGGATGGCATGGCCTCCTGGTGGTGCGCCATTCACGGCTACAACCATCCGGTTCTGAACGCCGCCGCCACCGCGCAGCTCGGGCGCATGGCGCATGTGATGTTCGGCGGTCTCACGCACGCGCCGGCGGTGGGTCTGGTGGAGCGCCTGGTGCAACTGACGCCGGCGCCGCTGCAGCATGTGTTCCTGTGCGATTCCGGCTCGGTGGCCGTGGAAGTCGCCATGAAAATGGCCCTGCAATACCAGCAGGCGGCGGGCCGCCCGCAGCGGGTGCGCTTTCTCACCGTGCGCGGCGGCTACCACGGCGACACCTTCGATGCCATGTCCGTCTGCGATCCGGTGACCGGCATGCACAGCCTGTTCGAGCGCGTGCTGCCGAAACAGGTGTTCGCCGCCCCGCCCGCGCCGGCCTTCGAGGCGCCCTGCACCGATGCGGATATCGCCGAGATCGCGGGGCTGATGGCGCGCCACGGCGATACGCTGGCGGCGGTGATCCTGGAGCCCATCGTCCAGGGCGCCGGCGGCATGCGCTTTTATTCGCCGGCGTATCTCAGTCGGCTGCGCGCGCTGTGCGACCGCCACGGGCTGCTGCTGATCCTGGACGAGATCGCCACCGGCTTCGGGCGCACCGGGCGGTTGTTCGCCTGCGAGCACGCGGGGGTCGCACCGGACATCCTGTGCCTGGGCAAGGCCCTCACCGGCGGCTATCTCACCGGCGCCGCCACGCTCGCAACCACAGACGTCGCCGACACCATCTCCCGCGGTGTGCCCGGGGCCTTCATGCATGGGCCCACCTTCATGGGCAACCCGCTCGCCTGCGCCATCGCCAACGCCAGCATCGACCTGCTGCTGTCGCGCGACTGGCGGGGCGAAGTCGCCGCCATCGAGGCGGGCCTGCGCGCCGGTCTGGAGCCCTGCCGGCAGCTGCCCGGGGTCGCCGACGTGCGCGTGCTCGGCGCCATCGGCGTCGTCGAGCTCACCGACCCGGTGCCCATGCGCGCCGTGCAGCGGGCGCTGGTGGAGCGCGGCGTCTGGGTGCGGCCCTTCGGCCGGCTGGTGTACCTGATGCCGCCCTTCATCATTACACCGGCTCAGCTGGCGCAGCTGTGCGAGGCCATCGGCGAGGTGCTCGCCGCGCTCGCTGCGGGCCGTCTGACGGAGCCGGCGCACCCATAGACGTGTCTCGGCTGGGACCGCCGATCCGACCACCGTTGTCGCATCACCCGGGCCATGGGTGACAATAATGGTCGGTTTTCGCCGAATCCGGTCCCCGGTCGCCGGCGGCCAGGCTTGGCGCTGCTCGCCGGTCATGCGACACGCATTGGGAGTCATTCGCAAAAACAGCGGCTTGTCGTGACACGGTCGCAGTGTTCGTTCTGGCCCGAAAGCTGCTTCGATGTGTTTGCTGGCGACGTCCGCCCGCGACCTTGAGCGCCCGCCCATGGGCGCCGGGGCCTCGGGGGAGCGGCCCTCCGGCCAGCCATGCACCGACGCCCTTCGCAGCTTCAAACGATTGGAGACACTTAATGAACCAGCAACAAGCCGGCTTCACCCTCATCGAGCTGATGATCGTGGTGGCGATCATCGGTATTCTCGCCGCCATCGCCGTTCCTTCATACATGGACTATACGCAGCGGGCGAAGATGTCCGAGGTAATTCTCGCAGCCGCTGCTGCGAAGGCGAGGGTGGCGGAGAATATCATCACAGCTGGAGAGATTGCGAAGGGTAACGAACTCTGTGCCGGCTATAAGGCGATCACAAACGGAACGGGTAATATCACCGAATCAAGCTGTGACGCTGATAGCGGCGTGATCACCATCACTTCCAATATTGACAGCTGCCAGGTCATACTCACACCGAAAACGACTGACTCCAATTCGATCACCTGGGCCTGCACCACTAATGCCGAAACCTGCTATTCGGTCTTACCGCCTGAATGTCGAGCGACCACCACCGAAGACGGATAGTGCGTGACAGCCCTCATCGGCGCGCGGCAGCGCGCCGGGCGAACTGATGCAACCGGTCATAGCACGGCGATAACGGCGGCGCCGATCCTCCCGGGTTGGTCTGACCGTGTAGGCTCACCGCGGGCAGCGCTCCGGGGACGGGCCCGCGCACCGGATCACAACAGCCGGCCCCGTCCTGCAGGCGGCCGTGCCTCCTGCGGGGGCTGGCCAGGAGGGGCCGACCAGGGGCGCCGATCACGGGCGCCGGCGCCGGCTGGTCGGTGCTCCGGCCGTCGATCCGACTGATGCCCGCGGCGGCGCAATCATGCTGCAAACACGACTGTGCGCTGGCATCATGCCAGCCCGATGTTAGCGCCAGCCAAAGGACAGCCTCTTGCGTGATCTCCTCACCGATGAGCTCGGGCTCGACGACGGCCTGATCTACCTGAACCATGCGGCCATCGCGCCCTGGCCCAAGCGCGCGGTGGCCGCCGTGCAGACCTTCGCCGCCGGCTGCGGCAGCGCCGGCTCCCAGGGCTATCCGCAGTGGCAGGCCACCGAGCAGCGCCTGCGCGGGCACCTGGCGGCGCTCATCGGCGCCGCCCTGCCGGAGGACATCGCGCTGGCCAAGAGCACGTCCGAGGCGCTTTCCTTCGTCGCCCAGGGCCTGGACTGGCAGCCGGGTGACACTGTCGTCGGCATTGAGCAGGAGTTTCCGTCCAATCGTATCGTCTGGGAGGCGCTCGCCGACCGCGGTGTCGAGTACCGCCGGCTCGACCTCAATGCCAGCGATGACCCGGAAGCGGATCTGCTGGCCCTCTGCGACGCGCGCACCCGCCTGTGCGCCGTGAGCTGGGTGCAGTACGCCAGCGGCCTGCGCCTGGACCTCGCCCGCCTCGGCCACGGGCTGCGCGCGCGTGGTGTGCTGTTCTGCGTCGACGGCATCCAGGGGCTGGGTGCCCTGCCCTTCAGCCTCGCCGAGGTGCCGGCGGACTTCATCGCCGCCGATGGCCACAAATGGATGCTGGGCCCCGAAGGGGTGGCGCTGTGCTGGGTGCGCCCGGCGCTGCGCGATGCCCTGCGGCTCAGCCAGTATGGCTGGCACATGGTGGAAGACATGGGCGATTTTGGCCGCAAGGACTGGCAGCCCGCGCACAGCGCCCGCCGCTTCGAGAGCGGCAGCCCGAACATGCTCGGCATCCATGCCCTGGAGGCGAGCCTGTCGCTGTTGCTGGAAGTGGGGCTCGACGCCGTTGCCGGGGCGATCGCCGAGCGCTGCGACCGACTCGTGGAGCTGGTGGACCGGCATGGGCTGGAGCTGATCAGCCCGCGGGCGCCCGAGCGCCGCGCCGGCATCGTCACCTTCCGCGTGCCGGCGGTGGATCAGCAGGCGCTGTATCGGGCGCTGATGCGGCGCGGGCTCATGTGCGCCAACCGCGGTGGTGGCCTAAGATTCTCGCCCCACGGTTGGACGCCGCCGGAGCACCTGGATAAGGCCATGGCCTTGACGCTGGAAACAGCGGCGACACTGCAGCCCGGCTGACCGGGCCGTCGCACCCCAGGCCGCGGCCCGGCGCTAACGCCCGCTCCGCGGACCGCCGCCATGCGACAGCAGACCAACCCTTATACGATTTCGGCGGGCACACGCCAGAGGACCCCGCCGGGGAGCATGCAGATGTTCGAGGCAACCAAAGTGGGCCGCAGCGTCAGCAAAGACGCCTTCAAGGCCCAGCGCGACGAGCTGCGCACCGAGCTGCTGGAGGCCCAGCGCCGGCTCAAGGAGAGCGACACCTCCGTCATCGTCATCGTCTCCGGCGTCGAGGCGGCTGGCAAGGGCGAGGTGGTGAACCGCCTCAACGAATGGCTCGATACCCGCGGTGTGCAGACCTTCGCCTTCTGGGAGATGAGCGACGAGGAGCGTGAGCGCCCGCGCTATTGGCGCTTCTGGCGGGCGCTGCCGCCGCGGGGCGAGATCGGCATCCTGTTCGGCGGCTGGTATCTGGGCCCCATCGAGCAGCGCTTCCAGGGCCACTGCGACGACGCGGCGCTGGATGCGGAGCTCGCCCGCATCGTGGACTTCGAGCGCATGCTCACCCAGGACAATGCGCTCATCGTCAAGTTCTGGTTCCACCTGAGCGAAAAAGACCAGAAGCGGCGGCTGAAGGAGCTCTCCCGCGACGACCGCAGCCGCTGGAAAATGCTGCCGGAGAAGTCCAAGTTCTCCGAGCAGTACCTGCACTTCGAGCATGTGGCCGAGCGCGTCATTCGCCAATCCGACCGCGGCATCGCCCCCTGGTATCTGGTGGAGGCCGAGGATACCCGCTACCGGGATCTCACCGTGGGTAAGACGCTGCTGCAGGCCATCCACGCGCGCCTCGGCCAGCAGCAGGTGGTCACCGAGCCGGCGACGCCGTCTGATCCGCTGCAGTTACCCGAATCCGAGAGCGCCCAGGTGACGCTGTTGGATCAGTTGGACCTGAGCCAGTCGCTGGACAAGCAAGTCTACAAAGACACGCTGAAGCAGCTCCAGGCCGAAGTCAACGACCTCGCCTGGAGCGCCTACAAAAAGGGCCGTACCACGGTGCTGGTGTTCGAAGGCGTGGACGCCGGCGGCAAAGGCGGCGCCATCCGCCGGATCACCCAGGCCGTGGATGCCCGGCTCTACCGCACCATCCCGGTGGCCGCCCCCACGGACGAGGAGAAGGCCCATCACTACCTGTGGCGCTTCTGGCGGCATATTCCGCGCGCGGGGCATATGATCATCTACGATCGTTCCTGGTACGGCCGGGTGCTGGTGGAGCGGGTGGAAGGCTTCGCCACCGAGGCCGAGTGGCGCCGCGCCTACAGCGAGATCAACGCCTTCGAGGAGCAGCTGGTGGAGAACGGCGCCATCCTCATGAAGTTCTGGCTGCAGGTGAGCGACGAAGAGCAGCTGCGTCGCTTCAAGGACCGCGAAGAGACGCCCTACAAGCGCTACAAGATCACCGATGAGGATTGGCGCAACCGCGAGCGCTGGCCCGACTACAAGGCCGCCATCAACGAAATGGTCGCCCGCACCAGCACCGAGTACGCGCCCTGGACCCTGGTGGAAGGCGACGACAAGCTCTTCGCCCGCATCAAGGTGCTGCAGACCGTCTGCGACGGCATGCGCGAGGCGCTGAAGAAGAAGCGGGGCGAGATCGGCGGCATTGTGCGCTGCGGGGACAGCCTGCGGTCGGAGCCTGACTGAGTACCTTGCCCACGTCACGGCTGGCGCCGGCCGGCGCCGGGCCCTGACGGGCGGCGGCGGGCATGCGCAGGCCGGTCAGCTCGCCGTGGCAGACGACTTTGGCGCGGCGCCGCCGGGCTCGCCGAAGAGGCGGAAATAGTTCTCGGCGGTGCGCTCGGCGACGGCCTCCGGGTGCATGTCCCGCAGCTCGCCGATCTTCTCCGCCACGTGCCTGACATACTTCGGCTCGTTCTGCTTGCCGCGGTGCGGCACCGGCGCGAGATAGGGCGCGTCGGTCTCGATGAGCAGGCGCTCCAGGGGCACCCGGCGCGCGACGTCGCGCAGGGCTTCGGCGTTCTTGAACGTGACGATGCCCGAGAAAGAGATGTAGAAGCCCAGGTCCAGGGCCTGCTCGGCCATTGCCCAGGTCTCGGTGAAACAGTGCATGACGCCGCCGGCCTGGTCGGCACCGGCGTCGCGCATGATGGCGATGGTGTCCTCGCGTGCCTCGCGGGTGTGGATGATCAGTGGCAAGCCGCTCTGGCGTGCGGCGGCGATGTGCACCCGAAAGCGCTCGCGCTGCCAGTCGAGATCGCCTTGGTTGTAGTGGTAGTCGAGGCCGGTCTCGCCGATGGCCACGGCGCCGGTGGCGGCCGCCAGTCGTACCAGTTCTTCGATGCCGGGCTCGCGCACGTCCTGCTCGTTGGGATGGACGCCGACGGAGATGGAGACGTCCGGCTCGCCTGCGACCTTGGCGCGCATGGCATCGAAGGCTTCGAGGTCGATGCAGACACACAGCATGTGGCGCACGCCGCTGTCGCGGATGGCCTGCATCAAGTCTGGAAAGCTGCCGCCGTAGGGCGTCAAGTCGACACGATCGAGATGGCAGTGGGAATCGACGAGCATGGATTTGGGTCTGCCTGTGGTGTGAGTGTCGCGGCGAGGGCGATGCGACCCGGGTTGAGTCCCAACGGCTGAGCCCCGGCGCTACGATGGTCGGCGGCGCAGTGGTGTGTGCCACTGCGCGGGTGTCGGACGACGCCCGCCGTCCGATCCGCTCGTATCACAGGGTGTGGGTCGGGCGCTCGGCTTCCAAGCTTGTGGCCAGGTATGCCTCGATCCTGCGGCGGACGTCGCCCTGGTCTTGGTCGCCAAACTGCATGCCCACACCGCTGCGGCGGTTACCTTCGGCGCCGCGCGGCGTGATCCAAACCACTGTGCCGGCCACCGGGATGCGCTCCGGCTCATCGAGCAGCTGCAGCAGCACAAACAACTCGTCACCCAGGTCGAAGTCTTTGTCGGCGGGGATGAACAGCCCGCCATTGCGCAAGAAGGGCATGTAGGCGGCGTGCAGCGCCTGTTTGTCCCGGATCGCGAGGCTCAGGATGCGTTGGCGGCCGCTGTGCGATTCGGCGTCCATAGGCTTCTGCCTGCTGTGGCTGGCTGTCCGGGGGTGTGGGCTCGGCCCGATGGGCGCAGATAGCACCAATGACGGCGGATGCGCCGGGCGCCTCAGCCGTCGGCACGGCCTCGTGGGGCTCGGCCTGTGCGTCGGGCCTGCGCGCTGGTGAGCATCGCCCAGCGCAGGAGCAGTGATTCGAACAGCAGTTGTTGATTGACACTCGATGTCGCCTCGGCGCGGGCAGCGTAGAGCTGTTGCAAAAAACGCTGTCCGCCCGCGGCGCTGACGCCCGGCGCCATGGCAGCGAGGCGGCGACGCTGGTCGGGATTGATCAGGTGAGGGGCATCCGGAGCCGCCTGCAGCCGCAGCCAGTCGCTCACCCAGCCCACCCACCAGTCCAAGATGAGTCGAGGCTCCAGAGACTGCCAAGCCTTGGCGACGGCGAGGGGGTCCGACTTGCCCGCGCTGACCTGCTGCAAGGCCAGCAGACATTGCTGGCGCGCCTTGAGATCATTCTCGCCCGCCAGGGCCAGGGCCCGCAGCGGTGCGCCTTGGCCGAGCATGAGCAGTTGCCCGGCGTCGGCGGCCGCCCCGCCCGGGTCGTCGCCGATACGGCTCAGTTCGCCGCGCAGCCAGGCGCGGGCCTGATCCGCCGGCGGCGCGGACAGGGTCAGCATCTGACAGCGGCTGCGCACCGTCGCCGGGAGCCTGCCCGGATCTTCGGCCACCAGCAGCCAGAGGGTGGCGGAGGCCGGCTCCTCGAGGGTCTTGAGCAGGCTGTTGGCGGCGACGGCGTTCATGGCCTCCGCCGGGGCGATGCGATAGACGGCGCGGCGCCCACGGCTGGAGGTCATGGTCTGGCTGCCGCACAGCGCACGCACCTGCCCCGCCAGAATCTCGCCGGTCTTGCTCTCGCTGTCGGGTACCAGCCGGGTCAGGTCCGGGTGGCTGCCGGCGCTGAGCAGCCGGCATTCGTCGCAGACGCCGCAGGGCAAGCCGTCGGTCTGCGGCTGCGCACAAAGCAGCGATGCCGCGAGCAGATCGGCGAGGCGACGCTTGCCGATGCCGGCGGGGCCCCGCAGCAGCAGCGCATGGCCGAGCCGATCCGAGCGTACCCCCGCCTGCAATGATGTCCAGGTCGCCTGCTGCCAGGGTAGCAGCGTGAGGGCAACGGGCTCGGCCAGGATCATGGATCCACCGCCGTTCTGCGCTGTCCGGCGCACACCCGGGCCAGATAGGCTTGCACCGCCGCGATAGTGTCGGCGGCGACGGTGGCAGGGTCGCGCTCGGCGTCGATGGTGACGAAGCGCCCGGCCTCTGCGGCGGCGCGGGCGCGGTAGGTATCGCGCACCCGCTCGAAGAACTGCAACTGCTCCGCCTCGAAGCGGTCCGGCTCGGAGCGTCCGCGGGCGCGGGCGAGCCCAACCGCCGCCGGCAGGTCGAACAACAGCGTCAGGTCCGGGCGGCGCTCGCCCTGCACCAGTTGCTCCAGGCCCGCGATGTGCGCAACGGGCAGGCCGCGGCCACCACCCTGGTAGGCATAGGTGGCGTCGGTGAAACGATCGCACACCACCCAGGTACCCGTGGTCAGTGCCGGCAGGATGCGCCGGTGCAGGTGCTCGGCGCGGGCCGCGAACATCAGCAACAGTTCGGTGTCGCCGTGCATGCCGGTATTGGCCGGGTCCAGGAGCAGCGCGCGGATGCGCTCGGCGATGTCGCTGCCGCCGGGCTCGCGGGTCACCAGCACCGACAGCCCGGCGTCGCGCAGGCAGCCGGCCACGGCATCACGCTGGGTGCTCTTGCCCGCGCCTTCGATCCCTTCCAGGGTGATGAAATGCCCGCGCATGGGTCTCGTGCTCGGTGTTGGCACCCGCCGCCGGCTCAGGTGTCCGCCGCAGCGGTTTCGGCGTCGCTCGGCACCGCCGCCTCGGGCGTTTCGGCGTCGTCGTCGCGCAGGTTGGCACAGGGCCGGTTGAGCTGATAGTGGCGCACGGCACAGTTGTGCTCGGTCAGCGTGGCCGAGAAATAGTGGCTGCCGTCGCCCCGGGCGACGAAGAACAGCGCGTCGCCGTCGGCCGGGTGTAACACCGCCTCGATGGCCGCCAGACTCGGCAGGGCGATGGGTGTGGGCGGCAGCGCAGGAATGACGTAAGTGTTGTACGGCGTTGGGCGGCGCAGGTGCTCGCGGGTGATATCGCCATCGTATTCGTCGCCGAGTCCGTAGATGATGGTCGGGTCGGTCTGGAGTCTCATACCCCGCTCGAGCCGGCGGGTGAACACACCAGCGATGCGCGGGCGCTCTTCCGCCCTGCCCGTTTCCTTCTCGACGATGGAGGCGAGGATCAGGGCCTCGTAGGCCGAGTCGATGGGCAATGCATCGCTGCGCTCAGCCCATGCCGCATCGAGTGCCGCACGCATCCGCCGGTAGGCCCGCTGGAGGATGGCGCGATCGGTGGTGCCGCGGTCGAAGAGATAGGTATCCGGATAGAGCCAGCCCTCGGGGTGCCCGGCGTCGATGCCGAGGCGCTCGACGAGCGCCGCATCCGAGAGGTCCGTCAGCGTCATGTCGAAGACCTCCGCCGCCTCGATGGCCGCCAGCGCCTCGCGGAAGGTCATGCCGGGCACGATGGTCACGGGGAATTGGATCGACCGACCGCTGGTCAGCAGCGCCAGCAGCTCAGGAGGGCGCATAGTCGCCTCGATCGCATACTCGCCAGCCTTCAGCGCATTCTGCTGCTCCGTCTCGTAGGCATGCAGGGTGAACAGGAAACGGCTGCGGATCCAGCCGCGATCGGCGAGGTCATGGGCGACGCCGCGAATGGTGGCGCCTTCGGGCACCCGGTAGACCAGCTCGGGCGCTGGCAGCTGCAGGGGGGTGGTCAGGAAGTCTCGATAGAGCGACCAGCCACCCCAGGCCAGGGCAGCACCGGCGATGGCCAGCACCAGCAGGGCCGAGAGCACGGTCTTCACAGGGGCATCTCCGGTTCGAGTGCACGACGGCGTACGCAAGCGATCAGCGCCGCCGGCACGGCCTCGGGGCTGTAGCGATGCTCACCAAGATACCCCACGGCAACGGCACCGCGCAGCGCATTGGTGATGATCAGCCCCGACGCGGCGTAGAGCGCCGCGGGCCGCAGGGGGCGCTCGGTGACGGCGATCCCGAGGGCGGCTGCGCACTCCATGAGCACCGCCCGGACCGTACCGCTGACGCCACAGGTCGTCAGCGCCGGCGTCGTGAGTCCGCTGTGGTCGAGGGCAAAAAGATTCGACATGGTGCCGCAGATCACTTGCCCGCGCGGATTGCACATGAGTCCGTCCAGAATCGTCGGGTCCGACCATTCCGCCCGGGCCAGGACTTGCTCGAGGCGGTTGAGATGTTTGAGGCCCGCAAGACGCGGGTTCTCGCTCAGGGGCGTTGCGCAAAAGATGAGTCTGCCATCGGCGCGAGTGCCCCCGGCCGAATCGCGCCCCTCGGGCGTGAAAGACAGGATACACCGCGGCTTTACTGACGGCGGCGGCGCATAGCCCCGGGGGCCGCTGCCGCGGGTGACAGTGAGCTTGAGCACACCGTCGTTGGCGGCGGCTGCGGCGAGTAGCCGACCGGCGTCGGCGGCTAAGGCGCTCCGCTCGGGCGGCGGCATCTGCAGTCGCGCACAGCCGCTGGTCAGGCGCGCGAGGTGGCGCTGCCACAAACAGGGTTGACCACGGCGGATGGCGATGGTCTCGAACAGGCCATCGCCGTACTGCAGTCCGCGGTCACTCACCGGCACCTGATCCCCCGGGTGCCCGTCGATGAATGTCAGCGCGCGGCTCATGGTGGGTATGCCCGCCGCTGGCGCCGGGGGGGCGCGCCGATCCGCCACCCCCGGTCGCGCGCCGGCGGCTAGACCCGCTTGAAAATCAGCGTGCCATTGGTGCCGCCGAAGCCAAACGAATTACTCAGTGCATACTCGATGCGCATCCGCCGCGCCTCGTTGGGCACATAGTCCAGATCGCAGTCGGGGTCGGGCGTCTGATAGTTGATGGTCGGCGGCGCCACCTGATCGCGGATGGCCAGTACGCTGAAGATGGCCTCGGCGCCACCTGCCGCGCCCAGCATGTGGCCGGTCATGGACTTGGTGGAGCTGACGGCCACCGTGTAGGCGTGATCACCCAGCGCGCGCTTGATGCCCTTGGTCTCGGCGATGTCGCCGGCGGGCGTGGAGGTGCCGTGGGCATTGATGTAGTCAATGGCCTCGGGGTCGATGCCGGCGTCGTCCATCGCGAGCCGCATGCAATCGGCGGCGCCGGCGCCATCCTCCGACGGCGCCGTCATATGGAAGGCATCGGAGTTCATCCCGATACCCACGATCTCGGCCAGGATGGGCGCGCCACGGGCCACGGCCGCCTCGTACTCTTCCAGCACCATGACGCCGGCGCCGTCGCTGAGCACGAAGCCGTCGCGGTCCTTGTCGAAGGGGCGGCTCGCGGCTGTGGGGTCGTCGTTGCGCGTCGACAGGGCCCGCGCCGCCGCGAAGCCCCCCAGACCGACGGGCGAGGTGGCCATTTCGGCACCGCCGGCGAGCATGGCATCGACGATGCCATAGCGGATCATGTACGCCGCTTCGCCGATGTTGTGGGTGGCCGTGCTGCACGCGGAGACGATGGAGAAGTTTGGCCCCTGGAGACCATACTTGATGGACAGATCGCCGGCGACCATGTTGACGATATTGGCCGGTACGAAGAACGGCGAGATCTTGCGTGGTCCACCGGCGGCATAGGCCGCGTAGTTGTTCTCGATGCCCGTGATGCCGCCGATGCCGGAGCCGACGGCCACACCGATGCGCTTGCGTGTCGCGTCGTTGATGGGCAGGCCCGAGGCCTCGATGGCCTGGGTGCCGGCGGCGATGCCATAGTGGATGAAGGCATCCATCTTGCGGGCGTCTTTCTTCGAGATGTACTGGGTGACGTCGAAGTCGTAGATTGGCCCCCCGAAGCGTGTGCTGAAGGGACCGACGTCGAAGTGGGTGATGGGCTGGATGCCACTGCGCCCGGCCAGAATATTCTCCCAGGCGGAGGCGATGTCCTGCCCGACGGGCGCCACGATACCAACTCCGGTGACGACGACCCTTCTACCTCTCATGCTTCACCTCTCGATGATCTGTCGGGGCTGGTGCCCGCCTTCGCTGACACCCGCCCGGCGCTGACCTGCCCCTGACGGCGCCGGCGCCGATGACGGCGCGGCCCCGGGTGCGCTCATCCCAGGTGGTCGTTGATGTAGTCGATGGCCTGCTTCACCGTGGTGATGTTCTCGGCGTCCTCGTCGGGGATTTCGGTGTCGAACTCCTCTTCGAGCGCCATCACCAGTTCGACCGTGTCCAGCGAATCGGCGCCGAGATCGTCGACGAACGAGGCCTCCAGCGTGACCTCCTCTTCCTTAACGCCGAGTTGCTCGACGACGATCTTTGTGACTCGATCTTGAACGCTGCTCATCTGTTGAATCCTCGTGCCGTGTCTGGCTTGACGTGTGTGGGCCGCGTGGGCACGCGACCGCCGTATTCTAGTGACAAATCAGTGCGGTTAAAAGCTCGAAAAGCTATTGGCCGTTTTTTATAGCTTACTGATTATTCTTGTTTTAGTGAAGCACTGGCTAGGCCATGTACATACCGCCATTCACATGCAGCGTCTCGCCTGTGATGTAGCCTGCGGCGGGTGAGGCGAGGAAGGCCACCGCCGCCGCAACCTCCTGCGCCGCGCCGAGCCGCGCCAGCGGAATGGATGCGAGCAGATGCTGGCGCTGCTGCTCGCCGAGCGCGCGCGTCATGTCGGTATCGATGAAGCCCGGCGCCACACAATTGGCGGTGACGCCGCGCGCACCCACTTCCCGTGCCAGGGACTTGGTGAAGCCGATCATCCCGGCCTTGGCGGCGGCGTAATTGGCTTGTCCGGCATTACCGCTTGCGGCCACCACCGACGCGATGTTGATGATGCGCCCCTGACGCGCCTTGGTCATTGGCCTGAGGCAAGCCTTGGTGATCCTGTAGACCGAGGTCAGATTGGTGTCGATGACCGCATCCCAGTCGGCGTCCTGCATGCGCAACAGGAGGCCATCGCGCGTAATCCCGGCGTTGTTGACGAGGATACCAGGCATCGCGCCGAGGCCGTCGCTCACCTGCGCGAGCACCGATGTCACCGACGCCGGATCGGTGACGTCGAGGCGCAGACCAAGCACCCGTCGGCCGGGCCCGGCGAGCTCGTCGCGGATGCGCACGGCGCCACCTTCGGTGGTGGCGGTGCCGGCCACGGCGGCGCCCTGCGCCAGCAGGGTCTCGGCGATGGCGCGGCCGATGCCGCGGCTCGCCCCGGTGACCAATGCGATTTCACCGTTAAGCATCTGCGGTTGCCTCCAGAGCCCGATTCAGCCCCGCCGGCTCGAATACCGCCAGGGTCGTCAGTGTCTTGTCGATGCGCTTGCCCAAGCCGGCCAGCACCTTGCCGGGTCCCGCCTCGATGGCGGTGGCAACGCCCATGTCCGCCAGTGCCCGCACGGTCTGCACCCAGCGCACCGGGCTGTGGATCTGCCGGGCCAGCAGCTGGCGCAGCGCATCCAGATCCGCCGCCGGCGCCGCGGAGGCGTTGTGCAGCACAGGGACCTCGGGCGCGCGCAGCGGCACCGCTGCCAAGCGCTCGGCGAGCTCGGCGGCGCCGTCGCGCATGAGCGCACAGTGTGAAGGCACACTCACGGCCAGCACCACCGCTCGCTTGGCACCGGCGGCCTTCGCCGCAGCCACACCCCGCTCCACCGCGGCCTTGTGGCCGGCGATGACCACCTGTCCCGGTGCATTGAAATTCACCGCCTCCAGCACCTCGGTGCCCGCCTGTTCATCGCACAGGGCACGAACCCGCTCATCGTCCAGGCCCAGGATGGCCGCCATGGCGCCGGCGCCGGCGGGCACCGCCGTCTGCATCAGCCGTGCACGCTCGGCGACCAGGCCCACGGCAGCCGTGAAATCCAAAGCCCCGGCGCACACCAGGGCGCTGTACTCCCCCAGGCTGTGACCGGCCATCGCCGCCGGCATGGGCCCCCCGCGGGCCCGCCAGCAGCGCCAGACGGCGACGCCGGCGGCGAGCATGGCGGGCTGGGTATTCTCGGTGCGGTCCAGCGCTTGCCCCGGGCCCTCGGTCACGAGGGTCCAGAGGTCGCGACCAAGCACCGCCGACGCCTCGGCAAAGGTCGCCTCCACCTCTGGCTGGGCGGTGGCCAGGTCCGTCAGCATGCCAACGGATTGCGAGCCCTGGCCGGGAAATAGCATTGCAAGTGTGGCTACGGTCATGCGGATAGCGGCATTTGATCTTGCGTCCGGTGGATTTGACGGCGGGTGCCGGTCACCACGGCACGCCCGGCCATTCAGCGGTCGGTCAGTAGCGCAGCAGCACCGAGCCCCAGGTGAAACCGCCGCCGAAGGCTTCCATCAGCACGATCTGCCCGCGCTGGATGCGGCCATCGCGCACGGCCTCATCGAAAGCCAGCGGCACGGATGCGGCGGACGTGTTGCCGTGACGATCTACGGTCACGACCACCTGCTCCATGGGCAGATCCAGCTTGCGCGCGGTGGCCTGGATGATGCGCAGATTCGCCTGGTGCGGCACGAGCCAGTCGATATCGGCCCGGGTCATGGCATTGGCCCCCAGGGTTTCGTCCACGATACGACCCAGGGTGGTGACGGCCACCCGGAAGACCTCGTTGCCTTTCATTTCCATATAAGGCGAGCCCTGTTGGCTGTTGCCCACCCCCGCGGGCACCTGCAGCAGCTCGCGGTGCGCGCCATCGGCGTGCAGGTGCGAGGAGATGATGCCCGGGCTGTCGGCGGCACCCAGCACCACGGCGCCGGCGCCGTCGCCGAACAGCACGCAAGTCCCGCGATCCGTCCAGTCGATGATGCGCGAGATGGTCTCGGCGCCCACCACCAGGGCCTTGCGGGCGGAGCCGGTGCGAACGAACTGATCGGCAACGCCGAGGGCGTAGATGAAGCCCGTGCAGACGGCCTGAACATCGAACGCGGCGCAACCGCGGATGCCCAGACGATGCTGGAGCAGGCAGGCGTTGCTTGGAAAAATCTGGTCCGGTGTCGTGGTGGCGACGATGATCAGATCGATATCGTCTGCGGCGATGTCGGCGGCCTCGATGGCGCGCCTGGCAGCGCCCTCGGCCAGGTCACCGCAGGTCTCGCCAGCGGCGGCGATGCGCCGCTCGACGATGCCGGTCCGCTCGCGGATCCAGGCATCGGAGGTATCCACGATGCGCTCGATGTCCCGGTTGGTCAGGACTTTCTCCGGCAGGTAGCCGCCGGTGCCGAGAATGCGGGCATAGGCTGTCATGCGCTTACCCGCACCGGTGCTGGGGTCAGGTGTGCCGCAACTTCGTGCTCGATACGGGCGATGACCCGTGCATTGATCTCGTGCTCGGCGATGCGGATGGCATTCTGGAACGCCTCGGCATCGGCACCGCCGTGGCTCTTGACGACGATGCCGCGCAGCCCCAGCAGACTCGCACCGTTGTAGCGGCGCGGGTCCGTTTCTTCTTTGAAGGCCTTCAGCGTCGGCAGTGCCAGCATGGCGGCGATACGCGACCAGAGGCTCTTGCGGAAGTGGCGGCGCAGCATATGGCCCACCAGCTTGGCCACACCCTCGCTGGACTTCAGCGCAACATTGCCCACGAAGCCGTCGGCGACGACGACGTCCACCTCGCCCATGAAGATATCGTCGCCTTCCACGTAGCCCGCGTAGTTGAGATCCGAGGCCGTGATGAGGTCATGCGCGCGGCGCACCTGATCGTTGCCCTTGATCTCTTCCTGACCGATGTTGAGCAATCCGACCTTGGGGCGCTCGATACCGGTGACGGCCTTCACCAACTCGCTGCCCATGACCGCGAACTGAAAGAGATGCTCGGCCGTGCAGTCGACGTTGGCGCCGAGATCCAACATGTGGGTGCTGCCCTTGACCGAGGGCATGGCGCTGATGATGGCCGGTCGGTCGACGTTGGGCAGGGTCTTGAGCACGAAGCGGGCGGTGGCCATCAGGGCGCCGGTATTACCGGCGCTGACGCAGGCGTCGGCCTCGCCGGTCTTGACGAGGTCGATGGCGACCCGCATGGACGAGTCTTTTTTGCCGCGCAGCGCCTTCGAGGGCAGTTCGTCCATGCCGACGGTCTGACTCGCATGATGGATGCGCAGCCTGTGGCTCTGCTCCGGATGGGGATCGGCGGCCAGCAGCGCTTCGATGACCGTGCGCTGCCCCACCAGGATCAGGTCGACGCCCGTATCCTCGGCGAGGAATGCGCGCGCGGCGGACACGACCACTCGGGCGCCGTGGTCGCCACCCATCGCGTCCAGTGCAATGATTGGACGTCGGCTCACGCTTGGCTCCTGCGCAGACCTCGCAGTCCCGACGGGGGGCTTCAGTCGTTGCGATTCACGACCTTGCGGCCACGGTAGAAGCCATCCGCGGTCACATGATGACGCCGATGGATCTCGCCGCTGGTCGGATCCTCCGACAGCGTGGGCCTGCTGAGGGCGTCATGCGAGCGACGCATGCCGCGCTTGGACGGGGTTTTGCGGTTTTGCTGAACGGCCATGATGGGGCTCCGTTGTCCTATAACTTCTCGCGAAAAGCATGATGACGGCGAGCGCCGCCGACCCAACGCCGTACTCGGGCCCTGGGCGATGGTGCGGCCGGCGAAATCAGTGCTGGCGTTTCAGTGCTTGCAGCACGGCAAAGGGATTATCGTCGACGGGCGCGGCGTCCGGCTCAGCTCCTGCGCGTGCGTCGGCGCTGACGTACTGCGGCGCACGACAGGTGCCCGCGGCGTGCCTGGGCACTGCGGGTATGGCGAGCAACAACTCGTCTTCCACGAGCGTCGCCGGGTCCAGGGTCGCCTCCTCGGGCAGCAACGGCTCGTAGCCTTCAGGCAGTTGCGCCGCCTCGTCTAGCCCATGCACCACCGCCAGTGCAAATTCGCTCACCACGGGCAGCTGCAGCATCTCATTGCAACGCTCGCAGCGCAGCCCCAGGGTTGCGCTGACTTCGCCATGCACCAGATCCCGATGACTCGCGTCGCGATGGAATGCGAGCTTGTAACCGACATAGCCTGCGGCGGTGTCCGTCGGAGCGAGCACCACCTGCGCCAGGCGAGGTAATCTCGCCAGTGTCAGGGTGCCGACGAACTCACGCTTCAGCTCGGCCAGTCGGCGTGGATCGATGGAGAGGGGTAATGCCTCGCGCATAAGCCGTCAAGTGTAACGTGCTGGGCTAGGGATCACAAGGGAGTCAGCAACGAGGCACACCGGATACGCACCGCCGGAGGCCTCCTGAACCACATGATCACGTGCCCGTGAGGGCGAGCAGGACGCCGGCGGCGACGGCGGAGCCGATGACTCCGGCGACATTCGGGCCCATGGCATGCATCAGCAGGAAGTTGTGATGATCTTCCTCCAGCCCCACCCGGTTCACCACCCGGGCCGCCATGGGCACCGCCGACACGCCGGCGGCGCCGATCAGCGGATTGACCTTCCCGCCCGTGGCCCGGTGCATCACCTTCCCCATCAGCACGCCGCAGGCGGTGCCGATACAAAACGCGAGTGCCCCCAGCACCAGGATTCCCAGCGTCTCCAGCGCCAGGAAATTGTCGGCCGACAGCTTGGAGCCGATGGCGAGCCCCAGCATGATGGTGACAATATTGATGATCTCGTTCTGGGCGGCGCGGCTCAAGCGCTCCACGACGCCGCATTCGCGCAGCAGATTGCCAAAGGTCAGCATGCCGATCAGTGGCGCCGCCGAGGGTAGCAGCAGGGCACAGAGCAAGAGCACCACGAAGGGAAACAGGATGCGCTCCAACTGCGACACCGGGCGCAGCTGCTGCATCACCACACGGCGCTCCTCGCGCGTGGTCAGGGCGCGCATGATGGGCGGCTGGATGATGGGCACCAGCGCCATATAGGAGTAGGCCGCGACCGCGATGGCGCCGAGCAGATCCGGCGCCAGCCTGGAGGCCAGGAAGATGGCCGTGGGCCCGTCGGCGCCGCCGATGATGGCGATGGCCGAGGCGTCCTGCAGCGTGAACTCGAAGCCGGGAATGAAATTCAGCAGCACGGCGCCGATCAAGGTTGCGAAGATACCGAACTGTGCCGCCGCACCGAGCAACAGCGTGGAAGGCCTGGCGATGAGTGCCCCGAAGTCCGTCAGCGCGCCCACACCCATGAAGATGAGCAGCGGGAAGATGCCGGTCTCGACACCCACGGTGTAGATCATGCCGATCATGCCGTCGGGCCCGCCGATGCCCGCCACCGGGATGTTGCTGAGCAGGGCCCCGAAGCCGATGGGCACGAGCAGCAAGGGCTCGAACTTCTTGGCGATGGCGAGGTAGATGAGCCCACAGCCCACCGCCATCATCAACACCTGGCCGAGGTCCATGTTGGCAATGCCCATGGACTGCCAGAGCTTCAGCAGCTGATCCATTGGTGTGCGTCTTGTCTTGGCGTCAGGCGACGGACAGCAGCGGCGCGCCGAGCGCCACCGCGTCGCCTTCCTTCACCCGCACCTCCACCACCGTGCCGGCGATGGTGGTGCGCACCTCGGTCTCCATCTTCATCGCCTCCAGCACCAAAAGCACGTCACCGGTGGCCACCTGCTGGCCGGGGCGTACCTGGATGCGCACGATGTTGCCGGCGAGAGGGGAGTCCACCGTTTGCGCCGCGGCGCTGGGTGTCGGTGCCGGATGCGAGACCGCCGGGGCGGCGGCCACCTGCTCGATGCTGCCCTCGGGGGAGACGGTGACCGAGTAGCTGCGTCCGTCCACGTCGACGCGATAGTGCTCTGGTCCCGACGCCGCGGCCGGCGCCGGCTGCGCTGCCGCCTCGCGCGCGGCCTGATCTGTTGCGTCCAGCTCCCAGGGTGGCGGCTCGAAGGCCGAGGGATCGTGGCGGTGCTCCAGGAACTTGAGCCCCACTTGCGGAAACATGGCATAGATGAGCACGTCGTCCATCTGTGCCTGCGCCAGGCTCAGCTTGCGCTCGGTGACGATGTCCTCGAGCTCGGCGGTGAGCCGCTCCAGTTCCGGGCTGAGGGTATCGGCGGGCCGGCAGGTGATGGGCGCCTCGCCGTCGGCGAGCACCCGCGCCTGCAGCGCCTGGTCCACCGGCGCCGGTGTCTTGCCGTATGCACCCTTGAGGACGCCGGCGGTTTCGGTGGTGATGGACTTGTAGCGCTCGCCCATGAGCACGTTCAGCACCGCCTGGCTGCCGACGATCTGGCTGGTGGGGGTCACCAGGGGAATGAATCCCAGATCCTCGCGGACCTTCGGGATCTCCTCCAGCACCTCGTCCAGGCGGTCGCTGGCGCCCTGCTCGCGCAACTGGTTCTCCATGTTGGTGAGCATGCCCCCCGGCACCTGCGCCACCAGGATGCGGGAGTCCACGCCGCGCAGCGAGCCCTCGAAGCGCGCGTACTTCTTCCGTACCTGCCGAAAGTACGCGGCGATTTCTTCCAGGAGCTTCAGGTCGAGGCCGGTATCCCGCGGCGTGCCCTGCATGATCGCCACCACCGACTCCGTGGGTGAGTGACCGTAGGTCATGCTCATGGAGGAAATGGCGGTGTCCACCAGGTCAATGCCGGCCTCGGCGGCCTTGACGATGGTGGCCGTGCTGAGACCGGTGGTGGCATGACACTGCATGGCGAGGGGGATGCTGCAGTGCTCCTTGAGCCGCGAGACCAGTTCCTCGGCGACGTAGGGCCGGAGCAGCCCGGCCATGTCCTTGATGAACATGGAGTGGCAGCCCATATCCTCGAGGCGTCGACCGAGATCGACCCAGTAGTCCATGTTGTGCACCGGACTCACCGTGTAGGCCAGGGTGCCCTGGGCGTGGGCATCGGTGGTGAGTGCCGAGCGCACCGCCTGCTCCAGATTCCGCAGGTCATTCATGGCGTCGAAAATACGGAACACGCCGATGCCGTTCACCGCCGCCCGCTCGACGAACTTGTCCACCACATCGTCGGCATAGTGCCGGTAGCCGAGCAGATTCTGACCGCGCAGCAGCATCTGCTGCGGCGTGTTGGGCATGGCCGCGTGCAGCTGGCGCAGACGTTCCCAGGGATCTTCGCCGAGGTAACGGATACAGGCGTCGAAGGTTGCGCCGCCCCAGCTCTCGAGGGACCAATAGCCCACCTGGTCCAGCTTTCCGGCGATGGGCAGCATGTCTTCGAGGCGCATGCGTGTGGCGAGCAACGACTGATGCGCGTCGCGCAGCACGACATCGGTGATCCCTAGCGGCTTCTGTTCTGTCATGTCGAATCCCTGGCCCAGTGGGCGCGGATACAGAAAGGGGGTTGCAGGCCGTGCCGTCTCAGCGCCGCCGCCCGGCGCGATAGCGGGCGATGGCGGCGGCAATGGCGGCGATGGGCGGCCCGTCGGGGTCGGCGGCCGGCGGCGATAATGGTCCCGTCTGCGGCACGGGTGCCAAGCGTAGCGCCAGCCAGGACATCAAGCGCAAAATGCCCACCAGCAACAACAGAAAGCTGAAAACGATGCCCATGCCAATCAGCAACAGGCGCAGGCTTTCGGTTAGCAGGGTCATTTCGCTCATGGGCTACGGAGACCTGTGCGCAATTGCTCGGAGGTGCGGAGCGTCGGGCGGGCATCGGTGCCGCCGGTCCCGGCGGGGCCTGAGATGGCGGTGGCCGGGATCTGACTCAGCGGGCGTCGAAGGGGTGGCGCACGATGAGGGTCTGCGCACGATCAGCGCCGGTGGAGACGATGTCGATGGGCGTGCCACCCAGCGCTTCGATCTTGTCCAGATAGGCGCGCGCCGCCGCCGGCAGCTCGTCGAGTGACTCCACGCCCACGGTGGATGCCTGCCACCCCGGCAGCTCGATGAAATGCGGCTTGCAGCGCGCGAGTGCGTCGGCCCCCACCGGGGGAGCATCGAGGAGCTCGCCGTCCAGCTCGTAGGCGGTACAGATACGGATGCTGTCCATGCCGTCGAGCACGTCGAGCTTGGTGATGCAGAGTCCGGAAATGCTGTTGACGATGAAGGCGCGCTTCAGCGCCACCATATCCAGCCAGCCACAGCGGCGCTTGCGCCCGGTGGTGGCGCCGAACTCATGGCCCTGCTCGCCGAGACGCGCGCCATCGGCGTCGAACAGCTCCGTCGGGAAGGGGCCGCCACCCACGCGGGTGGTGTAGGCCTTGACGATGCCGAGCACATCGTCGAGGTCCCGGGGGCCAACACCGCTGCCACTGGCGGCACCGCCCGCCGTGGTGGTGGACGAGGTCACGAAGGGATAGGTGCCGTGGTCGATGTCCAGCAGCGCGCCCTGGGCACCCTCGAAGAGGATATTGGCACCGTCGCGGCGCATGCGCGCGAGGCGTCCCACCACGTCGTCCACCATCGGCGCCAGCTGCTCGCCGTAGGTGAGCGTGGCGTCCAGCACCTCGGAGAAATCCACCGGCTCGGCGTGCAGGAAGTGCTGGAGGGTGAAATTGTGGTACTCCAGAACTTCGCGCAGGCGTTCCTCGAAGTGCGAGGGCTCCAGCAACTCGCCGAGACGGATGCCGCGGCGGGCAATTTTGTCTTCGTATGCCGGCCCGATGCCGCGGCCGGTGGTGCCGATGGCCTTGGCGCCCCGGGCGCGCTCGCGGGCGATGTCCAGGGCCTTGTGATAGGGCAGGATGAGGGCGCAGGCGGGACTGATGCCGAGTCGCTCGCGCACCGGCACGCCGCGCGCCTCCAGCGTCGCCGCCTCCTCCAGCAGGGCCTCGGGCGAGAGCACCACGCCATTGCCGATGAGGCAGGTCACGCCCTGGTGCAGGATGCCCGATGGAATCAGGTGCAAAATGGTCTGCTCGCCGCCGATGACCAGCGTATGGCCGGCATTATGGCCGCCCTGGAAGCGCACGACGGCGTCGGCGCGCTCGGTGAGCAGGTCCACGATCTTGCCCTTGCCCTCATCGCCCCACTGGGTACCGATGACAACAACACTCTTGCCCATCTCGGTTCGCTCTCCGCTGGCGGCCGCTTGCCTCGTTGGCCGATACGTTAACATGATGTTCATGCGCGCGGGGCAAGCCCGCGCGCCGGTGGCGCCATCCGGTTGCCCCGGCGCCCGTACCCGCTCCTTCAGGCCTCGGCGGCGGGCCTGAGCGTCCAGCCGTCGCCGTCCGCCACCAACACTTCGGCGTCGGGATCGTTGGCATCCGCCGCCCCCGGCAAGCGATAGACCACCCGGCGCCCGGCACGTCGCAGGCGCGCAATCGTGGCTTGCAGGGTGGGATCGGCGCTCCAGGGCGCCACGACCGGCGGTTGCTGCCCGGTTGCCGGCGTCGGCGCTTGCGCGATGAGACCCTTCAGATCCGTGCTGAAGCCCACCGCCGGGCGTGAGCGCCCGAACACCTGGCCGATGTCGTCGTAGCGCCCGCCGCGGCCGATCTCCAGTCCCCACCCGGGAACGAAGGCCGCGAACACGATGCCCGTTTTGTAGTTGTAGCCACGCAGCTCGCCCAGGTCGAAATGCACCGAGAGCGCGGGCAGCCAGCGCGACAGCTCATCGGCCACCGCCCGCAGGCGCTCCAGGGCCCGTTGCACGGGAGCATCCGCCCGGGCCAGTGCCGTCTCTGCGCGGGTCAGCGCGTCATCCCCGTTCAGCTCCGGCAGCGCCAGGAGCATGTCTCCGACCGCGGCCGGGACGCCGGCGCGCTCGATGAACGTATGAATTTCCGGAATCGCTTTGCGCTGCATGGCGTCGAACAGCGCCAGCTCCTGTCCTCGGTCGAGCTGCGCCTGGGCCGCCAGTGCACGGTAGATACCCACATGCCCCAGATCGAGATAGGCGTTGTCGATGCCTGCGGTGGTCAGGGTCGCCACCAGCAGACGCAGCATCTCGACGTCGCTCTCGACGCCATCATGGCCGAAGACCTCGGCGCCGATCTGCAAGGGTGCCCGGGTGCCGGCGAAGCCGTCGGAGCGGGTGTGCAGCACCGTGCCGAGATAGCACAGCCGCGTCGGTGCAGCGCGACGCAGCCGATGGGCATCCATGCGCGCCACCTGCGGCGTCATGTCGGCGCGCACCCCCAGCAGGCGCCCGCTCAGCTGATCGGTGAGCTTGAAGGTTTTCAGGTCCAGGTCGCTGCCGGTGCCGGTGAGCAGGCTCTCGAGGTAATCGATGAACGGCGGGATCACCAGCTCATAGCCCCAGCTCGCGTAGAGGTCCAGCAGCGCGCGGCGCAGGTGCTCCAACTGTGCGGCCTCGGGAGGCAGCACCTCATCGATGCCGTCTGGCAGTCGCCAGCGTGCGTCAGTCATCAGCCAGGCCTAGGGAACATCGATTCAATTGATCAGGTAAAGCAGGGCGACACCGGCGAGCATGCTGAACAGTCCGCTCAGGCGCAAGCTCTGGTTACTCTGCTGGGCTGCCTCCAACAGCACACGACGCATCAGGCTCGGCGTTAGAAAAGGCAGTACCCCCTCGATCACCAGGAGCAGCGCCAACGCCACCAGAAGCTCATGCCACATGCAACGACCCAGACAACGTTTACTGGCGGTGGGACCTTCTGCGATGCCGCCTGGGCAGCTGCTTTTGGCTCGGGGGCGAAATCATTGCAGATGCCGCGGATAATGTCTAATGCCTGTGGGGACGCGGGCACTCAGGATGGGTGTTTTTATACCCGTCGCATCTCGGTTTTCGCTTTCTACGGGCTGGGTTGCAGCTGGCGGGGGACGCCGTGAATACGTCCCTGTAGGCTTCACGACAGCATCCCTGCTGTCGAGA
>NZ_CAJXWY010000029.1 GCF_913062725.1 uncultured Thiohalocapsa sp. | reverse complement strand
CGCTTCGGCGCCTCCCTCAACCGCCATGTCCATTACCATTGCTGCGTCATCGACGGGGTCTTCGAGCCGGCCGAGGAGGCTGGTGATATTCCGCAATCCGTGCGTTTTCGCCCCGCCGCTGAGCTGACGCCGGAGGCCGTCGCCGCCATCGCCGAGCAGGTGCGCGTGCGGGTGCTGCGGTGGTTCGCCCGCAGCGGGCTGATCGAGGCGGACGATGTCCGCGACATGCTGGCCTGGGAGAACAGCGGATTCTCGCTGGATGCCGCGGTGCGCGTGGGCGCTCACGAGCGCGCCGGCCCGGAGCGCCTGCTGCGTTACTGTGCCCGCCCGCCGTTCGCGCTCGAGCGTCTGGAACTGCTCGACGCCGAACGTGTCGTCTATCGGTTGCCCAAACCACAACGTGACGGCACCACGGCGCTGTCGCTCACCCCACTGGCGCTGATCGACCATCTCGCGGCGCAGCTTGTTTACAGATTGGCCGCCGCCCAGGCACTTCATGTTCTCGCCCACCGTGTTGCGCAACCCCAGGTAGTGATGGGTGTTGAGCAGGCAGCGGAACAGCCGGTCCCCCTCGCCGGCGTGCTCTACACAGGTGAGCTCAAGCGGCGTCAGCTCCGTCAGCGAACAGGCGATCGGTTCGCGGCCATGGGGGACCTAAAGCGCAGAGCGGTTGCGCAACCCATTGGGCGCTGGCGCGGCGGCAGCCTGATCGCCCCTGCCTGCTCCAAGCGCAACAACAGGCTGCGGCACGCCATATCCTTGAGCCGACCGTTGTCGGCGTGCCAATCCCACAACTCGCACAGCGCAATCGACAGTCGGCTGCGCCCCCAGTCGGGATGCTTCGACAGCAGCCGTCGGATGAGACCGACATCGGGCGCACGGCGCTCGCCTTGGATCGTGACCATGATCTAATGCATGGCCACGACGGTACTCCGATCCTGCGTCTGAGTCCAGCACCGATGGGGTCCGCTAAGTTTGAGTCCGTGAACGGTTACCACCGGGTTTTCTTTCAGGCACTAATTGGGGTAAGCCAAATTGGCCCGCAGCGGCTATTTCAGCTGCCTGGGGCGAACGATGCCCACCAACCCGGCGCAGCCGAGCTCGAGGTGTGACCAGTCATCGGGCATCTCGAGGCGGGCCACGGCGGCCGTGGGCAGTAGCTTGCCGTCATCCGGCTCGTCGACGTCGGCCCCCGCCAAATATCTCAGCAGGTCTTCCAGCCCCGGGTTGTGGCCCACCAGCAAGACCAGGCGCGCCGACGCCGGCACCCGACTCAACACCCCCAACAGCGCTGGCAGGTCCGCCTCGTAGATGTCTGCGTCCCAAACGATGTCTCTCTTCGCCAGGTCGAGGCATTTGCAGACCTTGAGTGCCGTCTCCCGCGCCCGCTGCGCAGGCGAGCTGATGATGAGCGTGGGGATCATGCCCTCACGGTAGAGCCACTCACCAACCCGCGGCGCGTCTTTGCGGCCCCGCTTTGCGAGGGGTCGCTCGAAATCCGAGGTGGCACCGCCGTCCCAGTCCGACTTGGCGTGGCGCAGGATCAGCAACTCGCGTGGCATGCGGGGGAAATCATCCGGGATATGCGGGAGCGGCTGTGCTCAGGCGACACGCCTTAGGAACCTTAACACAACCCTCACTTGCAAGGAATATGGCGAGCGGCGCGTCGGGTGTGATCAGCCCACCGTCGCCAACAGCCGATCCATCATGCGCTCGGCCTGGCTCCCGTAGCCACCGCCAAAGAGATTGAGATGATTGAGGATGTGGTAGAGGTTGTAGAGCATCCTGCGCGTCGCGTATCCCGGCGGCAGCGGCCAAGCGGCGTTGTAGGCAGCGTAGAACCGGCTGCCGAAGCCGCCGAACAGCTCGGTCATGGCGATGTCAGTCTCGCGGTCGCCGTAGTAGCAGGCCGGATCGAAGATCACCGGGTTGCCCTGGTCATCGCCGCCGAAGTTGCCGCCCCAGAGGTCGCCGTGTAACAGAGAGGGGGCCGGCGTATGGTCCAGCAGCGCATCGACGTGCTCGAGCAGGCGCGCGTCGCGGTCCTGGAGCCGCCCGCCGTAACCGTTTTGCGCGGCGAGTGCCAGTTGAAAACCGAGGCGTCGCTGGCACCAAAATTGCGCCCAGTCCCGGTCGCGGTGGTTCGGTTGTGGGGTCGATCCGATGGTGTTGTCCCGGTGCCAGCCGTGCGCATCGGCGCTGCTGTGGTGCATGGCCGCGAGCGCTTCACCGGCGCGCTCCGCGGTCGCCCCGCCACTACCACCCAATGCGATGTATTCCATGGCGATGAAGGCGTGCCGGCCGCTGGTGCCGCAGCACAAGGGCTGGGGCACGCGGATACTGTTGGTCGCCGCCATGGCGGCGAGCCCGTCGTGCTCGGCCTCGAACATGTCGAGCCGCGAAGCGTCGTTCAGCTTGACGAACCAACGCCGGCCACCGTCGGCGAGCACGGCGGCGGCATTGATGCAGCCGCCGCCCACCTGCCGCGGTGACGTCGGCTGGAATGGCTCGCCGCTGGCCGCGGCGATCTGGGTTGCGATCTCGGACCAGTCCGTCATGGATGAGCACGCCCGTCACAGGTGGATGTTCGGTCGTTTGGCGGCTGGGTGACGGCTGGGTTGCAGAGCCGCGGACTCACGGGCATGACGCCGGGCAGCGGGCGCCCTCAGGCCACCGGTCCACCGGGCCGGGCCGCCGTCAGCCGGCGCAGCAGCGGCGAAGTGCGCGGAAAGTGCGCGCGCAGGAACGCCATCTGGTCGGCCAGCACATGCCGACCCATGAGGAAGATGTACTCGGCATGGGTGGGGGTGAAGGGCACCGCGAGCAGTTCCATGCCAGCCGCCTCCGGGGTGCGTCCAGCCTTATAGTTGTTGCAGCGCACGCATGCGGTGACGACGTTGGTCCACACATCTTCGCCGCCGCGACTGATGGGCCGCACGTGATCCCGGGAGAGATGGCGCGCCGAGAACCGCCCGCCGCAGTACATGCACAGGTGGTCGTCGCGCTGGAAGAGCGTGCGATTGGACAGCGGCGGTGCGTAATCCTCACGCAGCTTGCTCAGTGCGTGATTGGCGCCATGGGTGGCGATGATGCTGTGGATTTGCAGGCTGCTGCGGCGGCGCGTCTGGGCGTTGATGCCGCCACGCAGCAACAGCAGCGGGTTACCACAGGCGTAGGCTACCTGTCCCAAAAAATACAGGCGCGCCGCCGCCTTGTAGTCCACCCACTCCAGCGGCATGCCCGCCAAGTCGGTGCGCAGGATCTGGGTGTGCAGGACCTGTTGGCTGAGAGACACCATGACTCGACACCGGTCAGGAGTTGGCGAGCATAATACAGGCCCGGTGGCTCGTTGCAACGCCTTGTGCAAAATGGTTGCCAGCATTCAGGTAAACCCCTGTTCTTTGAGCCGGCGCACCGAGTTGACCGCAGCAGCGACTTCAGGTTATGCACAGTCCTCCGGGGGACGGGGAACCACCATGCAGATTAGGGTTAAACTTGGAATTGATCTCGATCAGCCACTGACGAAATATTTCAAGTATCTGTTTTCCAAGGCAACAGCGCAGGGTGACCAATGCTTGGCCAGTTTTGCCGAATCGCAACAATGACGCACGCTCGTGGGTAGTCCCAACGGGTTATCCACCAACTTATCCACAGCAGCTGTTGAAAACCGACGGCACGCCAACCGCAACATCGCTGCCGCCGCCTCAACGCGGCAATCCGTTCCCACCCAGCCAGGCGCCGCATGCCCGCTGCCAGTACAGACCCATCCGATCCCCCCGTCGTGGTGGCTCGCGTCGCCGTCGCAGCGCCTTTGGGGGAACTGCTCGATTATCTCGGGCCGGCGTCCGGCGAGATTAGCCCTGGGCAGCGAGTGCTGGTGCCGCTGGGCCGCGGGCGACGCCTGGGCATGGTTGTCGCCGTCAATCAGCCCACCAGTGTGCCGGTGGCACGACTCAAGCGCATCACAGCGGTACTGGACACCACCCCCCTGCTGCGCGCACAGGATCTGAGCTTCCTGCTCTGGGCAACGGACTACTACCGGGGCGATCCCGGCGAGGCCCTGTTCGGCGCCTTGCCCGGCCGCTTGCGCCGCGCGCACCCGCCCCTCGACGATCGGCCGCTGGGATGGCGGGCACTCACCCCGGCCACAGCGGTGCAGCCGCACCTGGCGCGCGCGCCACGCCAGCGCGAAGTGCTGGCGCTGCTCAGCACGGCCCCCCAAGGACTCACGGATGCGGCGCTGCACACGGCGCTGGGCGACTGCACGAGCCCGTTGCGCGCCCTTGCGAAACGCGGTTTCGTGCAGCGCTGTCGCCTGCAGGTATCCACCGCAACAGTGCTCACCCAGCATCCGCAACCCGACCCGCCGCCGGCACTGAACCGACACCAGGCCGACGCCGAGGCGGCCATCGCCGCGGGCGAAGGTTTCGGTTGCTTTCTCCTCGATGGCGTCACCGGCAGCGGCAAAACCGAGGTCTATCTGCGGCTCATCGCCCGCACCCTGGGAGCGGGCCAGCAGGTGCTTGTGCTGGTGCCGGAGATCGGCCTGACGCCGCAGCTGCGCGAGCGTTTTGCGCGCCGCGTACCAGCGCCGATGGCGGTGCTGCATTCCGCACTCTCGGAGACGGAGCGCGAGCGGGCCTGGCGCGCCGCCGCCGCCGGCCAGGCACGGCTGCTGCTCGGGACGCGCTCTGCCGTATTCACACCATTGCCAGACCTGGGGCTCGTCATCGTCGACGAAGAGCACGACCTGTCCCTGAAGCAGCAGGAAGGCTTTCGTTACTCGGCCCGGGATCTCGCCGTGCGCCGCGCCCAACAGGCCGGCTGTACCGTGGTGCTGGGCTCGGCGACGCCGGCGCTGGAGACCCTGCACAACGCCCGCAGTGGCCGCTACCGCCACTTGCGCTTGCCCGAGCGCGCCGGCAACGCCGCGGCGCCCGAGATCCTGCTCGCCGACATCCGTGCGCAACCGTTACAAACCGGCCTGAGCCATGCCCTGTTGACACGCATGGAGCAAGAGATCGACGCCGGCAATCAGGTGCTGCTGTTCCTCAACCGCCGCGGCTTTTCACCCGTGCTCACCTGCCATGACTGTGGCTGGGTGAGCGAGTGCGCGCATTGTGACGCACGTATGACGCTGCATCGTGACCGGGCGCTGCTCGTCTGTCACCATTGCGGCCTGGAGCAAGCCCGGCCGGTGCAATGCCCCTATTGCCAATCGCCGGACCTACGCCCGCTGGGCCAAGGCACGGAGCGCGTGGAGGACACCCTGCGCCAGCGCTTTCCGGGCCTGCCGCTGGCGCGTATCGACCGTGACAGTACCCGCCGCCGTGGTGAACTGGAACGACTGCTGACCGCCGCCGCCCGCGGTGAGCACCGCATCCTCCTGGGCACGCAAATGCTTGCGAAGGGCCATCATCTGCCGGGCGTGACCCTGGTGGGCGTGCTCGACCTGGATCATGGTCTCTACGGCAGCGATTTCCGCGCCACCGAGCGCATGGCGCAGCTGTTGGTGCAAGTGGCGGGCCGCGCCGGGCGCGCCCAGCGCCCAGGCACCGTGATGGTGCAGACGCGCCATCCACAGCATCCGATGCTGCAGCGCTTACTGCGCGCGGGCTATGGTGCCTTTGCGACGGCGGCACTCGCGGAGCGCAAGGAGGCCAATCTGCCCCCGTTCAGCCATCAGGCCATGCTGCGCGCAGACAGCCCGCAAGCGCAGGCGGCACTGGACTTCCTGACGCAGGCGCTGGCGACGGCGCGGGCGTTGGCACCGGCGCAGGTGGAGTTCTGGGGGCCGGCACCGGCGCAGATGGAGCGCCGCGCCGGTCGCGTGCGCGCCCAGCTTCTCCTGCAGGCACCAACCCGCAGCCTGCTGCAAGGCGTGCTCGCGCCGTTGCTGCCGGCACTGCGCGGGCTCAAGGCGTCGCGGGATCTGCGCTGGAGCATGGACGTGGATCCGCAGGAGAGTCTCTGAGCGGACAGCGATGTTGGCCTGAAAAATACCCGGCGTCGATCAACGTTTGGCGCGAGCTGCAGCGGGCTGGGCGGCGGTCGGCGGGGATCTCGATGGCGCAGAAGCGGCCCCGAAGCCAAGCGGGCGCGTCCTACGGGGTTGCCCGAGGCATCCGCAAGCACCGAAAACCCCTTGGCGACAGGTATACTAGGCACGTTGATCAGACAGCCCCCCGCGGCGTTGACCCTGCCACCGACCGGCACCCGCCGATACCGCACGAGCACAGCCGAAACGCGTCCCTGACGCTTCCCTGACGTCGCCATTGTCCACGAGAGTTCTGCGAGCAGCGCATCACCGATGAAGTCCGAGATCCAGCAATCCCTGCAACAGGCCCTGGAGGCACTGCACGCCGAGGGGGTACTCACTGATCTGCCGGCGGCGGCGCAGGTGGAGCGCACGCGTGACCCGGCACACGGCGATTTCGCCAGCAACGTTGCCATGGTGCTCGCCAAGCAGGCACGCATGAAGCCACGGGATCTCGCCGGGCGCATCGTCGCCGCCATGCCGGCGTCGCCGGTGATCGCAGCGGTGGCGATCGCCGGCCCCGGCTTCATCAACATCCACATCGCAGAAGCCGCCTACCGCGCCCTGGTGCCGGCAATCCTGCGCGCGGGTCCGGATTACGGCCGCTCCCGGCTCGGCGCCGGTCAGCGCGTGCAGGTGGAGTTCGTCTCCGCCAACCCAACGGGCCCGCTGCATGTGGGTCATGGCCGTGGCGCCGCCTACGGCGCCGCCGTGGCGGACCTGCTGGCGTACGTGGGCTTCGACGTGCATCGGGAATACTATGTCAACGACGCCGGTCGCCAGATGGACATCCTGGCCACCTCCGTGTGGCTGCGTTATCTGGAGCTCTGCGGCGAGGCGCTGGACTTTCCGGCCAACGGCTATAAGGGCGACTATGTCTGGGACATCGCCGCCAGCTTGCACCGCGAGCACGGCGACGACTACCGCGTCGCCGCCGACGTGGTGCGCGAGGGCCTGCCACTGGATGAGCTCACGCCGGGCGACGGCGGCGACAAAGAGGCACACATCGATGCCCTCACCGCCGCGGCCAAGCGCCTGCTCGGCGACAACCGCTACCGCTTCGTCTTCGAGCTGGGGCTCAACACCATCCTCGACGACATCCGCGGCGACCTCGCCGAGCTGGGCATCACCTACCAAGCATGGTTCTCGGAGCGCTCGCTGGTGGAATCCGGCGCCGTCAACCGGGCCGTGGAGCGCCTGCGCGAGGCAGGCCACGTCTACGAGCAGGCCGGCGCACTGTGGTTCCGCTCCACCGCCTTCGGCGATGACAAGGATCGGGTGCTGGTGCGCGAGAACGGCCAGACCACCTATTTCGCCTCCGATATCGCCTACCACATGGACAAGATGGAGCGCGGCTTCACCCGGGTCATCGATGTCTGGGGCGCCGACCACCATGGCTACGTGCCGCGGGTGAAGGCAGCGCTGTCGGCGCTCGGTGATGATCCGCGCCGGCTCGACGTGCTGCTGGTGCAGTTCGCGGTGCTCTATCGCGGCGGCGAGAAAGTGCAGATGTCAACCCGTTCCGGGGAGTTCGTGACCCTGCGGGAACTGCGCAAAGAGGTGGGCCGGGACGCGGCGCGGTTCTTCTACGTCATGCGCCGGTGCGAGCAGCACATGGATTTCGATCTGGATCTGGCCAAGCGCCAATCGGCCGACAACCCCGTCTACTATGTGCAATACGCCCATGCCCGTGTGGCCAGTGTGCTGCAACAGGCCGCTGATCGGGGCATCGCCCTGGCGCTGACACCGGTGCCGGGCGACGGCAAGCTGGAGCGTCTCACCGAAGACCACGAGATTGCCCTACTGAAAACGCTGGCGCGTTGGCCGGAGGCCGTGGAAGCGGCGGCCCTCACCGAAGAGCCGCACCAACTCACCCACTATCTACGCACCCTGGCCCAGGACTTCCATACCTATTACAACGCCCACCAGTTTCTGGTAGACGACGCGGCGCTGCGCGACGCGCGGGTACAGCTGATCCTCGCCGTGCGGCAGGTGCTGCGTAACGGCCTGAGCCTGCTCGGCGTCGGCGCCCCGGAGCGCATGTGATCGGAACCGCCGCATGACCCTGGACTATCGCAAGGGCACCCCACCCCCACGCCGGCACAAGAAACCGCGTGGCACCTGCGCCTTCTGGTTCCTCGCAGGCGGCTTGGTGGGTGCTTTCGGTGTCGGCGCCGCCTGGCTCTATCACGAGCCCGTCGACACCGGTGAGCCCACGGCTGCGGCCGTGCCGCCGACGGAACGACCGCTCGAGCGCAAGCCGCCACCCAGGTTCGATTTCTACGACATGCTGCCCAAGCAAGAAATCGTGGTGCCCGCCGAGCGCGAGCCCGAGCCCGTCCCGCTGCCGCCGCAACAGCCTCCTGTGGCACCGGAGCAGTTACCTGTGACACCGTCGCAGCAACCAACCGCAGCGCCGGCGCAGCCAGACCCAGCGCCGGCACAGACAGCCGGCACCGGGGACTTTATGCTGCAAGTGGGTTCCTTCCGGCGCAGCAATGACGCCGAGCGGCTGAAGGCACAACTGGCGCTGATCGGCATTCAGACCTCGATCCAGACGGTCACCATCGACAGCGGCCAGACGTATCATCGGGTACGCACCGGCGCCTACGCCAAGGGTGACGCCAATGCGGTGCGGGCAAAGCTCCAGGAAAACGGTCACAAACCGATGATGATGCGTGCCCAATAGCCGACGTTGCGCTCGTTACGCAACGCAATCCGGCGCACCGGTGCACCCGCACAAAGCCATCGGGCATACGTGCCACGCATGCCCACACCTTGACCCAGACCCGCGAACGAGCCAGCCGATGCCGAACACCCGCTCCACCTGCACCACCACCCACACCAAGCCCGCCTCGCCCGACCAGGGACACCGAAACCGGGCACACACCCGTCGACGGCACGCAGTACCGCCGGCCGTCGCCCTGCTGGCGCTGATGCTCGCCGGCTGTGCCGCCGACAACCCCATGCACGGTGCCCTGCGCGAGAGCGTCGGCAACCCCTTTGGCAGCCCCACCGAGCAGGACTTCGAATCCCTGCTGGTCAAGCACTGCGGCGACCGGACGGTGGGTGGCCAGCCCATCGCCGAGCTCCTGCGAAGTGATACCACGTTTCGCCAGCTCACCACCCGACTCTACCGTGGTGACCTCTCCAACGATGCTTTCATGAACCAGCTGTTGGCCGAATATCCGGCGCCCGACGCGAACATCCCCGCCACCGGCTGCGTCGTCAACCAGCTCAGTGCCTGCCTCAGCGGCGACTGCGACGGCGCCGCCAGCCCGTCACCGGACGCGGTCGCCGCAGGCACAATCGACGCCAGGCGCCAGGCCAACCTCGAAGATCTGCCGAATGCCAACCCTGAGGCCGTGGATGCCCTGGCGGCGGGCGATCAGCGCGCGGCCGCCGCGGATATGGGCACGCTGCCCAGCCGAGAC
Organism: uncultured Thiohalocapsa sp.; assembly: GCF_913062725.1. Classification (GTDB taxonomy): domain Bacteria; phylum Pseudomonadota; class Gammaproteobacteria; order Chromatiales; family Chromatiaceae; genus Thiohalocapsa. The sequence goes on along the minus strand of NZ_CAJXWY010000029.1, from coordinate 39,556 downwards.
CCGGACGTGATGGACGTCGACCGAGAACCGGCATCCGTCGTCGAGATGGAGGCCGCAGAGAGCCCCTGAGCCCGGCTCGGATAGCGGGCCGACTCAGGGAGACGCCTGCGAGCCACCACCCCCGCGCAGGCTGACCTCGCCGCTGTGGAAGCGACGTCGGCCCTCGCGGGTATCGAGCAACAGATGACCGTCTGTGTCGATGCCGGCGACGGTGCCGGCAATCCGCTGCGTCGCGGTCACGATCTCGACCGGCTCGCCGAGATAGCGATCGAAGGCATGCCAGTCCGGCAGAAATGGCGCGAGCCCCGCTTCGCCGTAGTCCGCCAGCGCACCGACCAGGCTTGCGATGAGCTGTGCCGCCAGGGCGTTGCGCCCGGGTCGCGCAACGCCGGGCACACGGCTGAGATCGCTCCAGGGCTGGTCGATGTCCCGGGCGTCCCGGGCGCTGAGTCGCAGATTGACGCCCAGGCCCACGACCACATGACTCGGGCCCTGCGATTCCCCGGCCACCTCCAATAACAGCCCGCCGAGCTTGCGGCGGCGCCAGTGCAGGTCATTGGGCCATTTGAGACCGATGTCCGCAACACCATTGGCCCGCAGCGTGCGTGCCGCCGCCACGCCACAGGCCAGGCTGAGTCCGCCGAGCGCCGCCGGCGCCAGCGCATAGCGCCAGAGTATGGAGAGGTAGATATTGGCGCCGAAGGGCGAGACCCAGCGGCGCCCCGAGCGCCCGCGCCCGGCGTGCTGGCGCTCGGCGAGACAGACGCTGCCGCAGGCGGCGCCATCCGCCGCCGCCCGCATGAGCCGGGTGTTGGTGGAGTCCACCGCCTCCAGCACCTCGATGTGTGCGAGCCGCGTGCGGGCCCCATCCGGCAGCGCGGCCCGAATGCGCGCGGCGTCCAGTCGCTCGAGCGGATGTCTGAGCCGATAACCCTGCCCGCGCCGGCATTCGATCTCCAGGCCCAGCTCATCGCTCGCCCGGCGCAGGGCCTTGGACACCGCCGCCCGGCTGATGCCGAGCCGCGCGGCCACCTCGGCACCGGAGTGCAGCGCGCCGTCCGCCAGCAGATGCAGGATCGCGTCACGGCTGCTCACGCCGGCTCATCCCACGAGAGCGCGTGGCGGCGCAAACCGCCCGGCCCGCCGGGCTGCTCAGACACCGGCGACGCTCGCGAGCCAGGCCCGGCGCTGCGCCAGCACCGCCGCCGATGCCTGGTCGTCCACGCGCAGCTCACAGACATCCGCCGGCGCCGCCGCCGGTGCTAGCTCGAAGGTCATGAGCTCGTCGCGGCGGAAGGCGTGCACGCTCACCGGCTGCCCCATCGGCAGCGCCCGCAGGCGCTTGCCGGCGTTGTGGCCATCCACCTTGAGGCCGTCGACGGCGATGATGACATCGCCCGCCGCGAGCCCGGCCCGCTGCGCGGGACGCTCATCCAGCACCACGGCAACCTTGGCCTCGACGCCCGGCGCGAGCCTGAGGCCGACGTCGGACACCGGCTCGACGGGCGTCAGCGCAGCCGTCACATTGCCAAAGTCTTTCGGCCCCTTGCCCGGGCGCAGGCGCATCTCCACACCGACCGTCGCCAGCAGTCCCGGCAGATCCAGGTCCGCCGTGCCGTCCAACGCCTGCTCGAAGAACGCCGACAGATCCAGACCGGTGACTTCCGCCGCCAGCGCCTCGATGGCGCGCTCCGGCACCCCGGCACCGGGGTGATCCCGGCGCTCGCCATAGCGCTCCCAGAGCGCCCGCATGACGTCATCCAGCGAGCGACGGCCCGCGGTATCGCGGCGAATGGTCAGATCCAGCGCCAGCGCCGTGAGCGCCCCTTTGCCGTAATAGCTGACGATGGCGTTGGGTGCGTTCTCGTCCTGCTTGTAGAACTTGGTCCAGGCATCGAAGCTCGACTCGGCGATACTCTGGTGCAGGCGCCCCGGGTTACGCATCACCTTGGTGATGGTCTCCGCCAGCAGCGCCAGATAGCCCTCGGTGTCGATGCGGCCGCTGCGGGCCAATGCCAGGTCGTCGTAATAGGACGTGATGCCCTCGAAGGCCCAGAGCAGCCGGGTGTGCACCTCACGCTCGAGCCCGCCCGCGACGAATGCCGCCGGGCGGATGCGCTTGACGTTCCACAGGTGAAAGTACTCATGGCTGCAGAGCCCAAGGAACTTGCGGTAGTCACCTCCGGCATGGCCCGCGTCCGTGCCCGGCGCCGTCGTGCCGGGTTGTGCCGGCAGATCATCCCGGCTGCAGAGCAGGCTGGAGGAAAACTTGTGCTCCAGGCCGCCGTAGCCATCGCCCACCACCTGGGTCAGGAATAGATAACGGTCCGCCGGCAACTCGCCGAACAGCGCCACGTGCTCCTCGCAAATGGGTGCCAAGTCCGCGGCGATGCGCGTCAGGTCCGCGCGGTGACGGCCGCTCACGGCCATCCAGTGCGGCACATCCCGGACCTTGAAGGCGATCACATCGAATCGGCCCATCTCCACCGGATGATCGATGAGATCGGCGTAATCCCGGGCCCGGTAGGCGCCGAAGGCCCAGCGCTCGGCGCCGTCGCGCATGAGACTGGTGGCCACGCTCCAATCGCCGCACGCGGCATCCGGCGGTGCCAGCAGCTCGACGCGGCAGGGCTCGTGGTCGCGTCCATGCACCCGCAGGAACAGGCTCGGGCCATTGAAATAGCCGTGCGTGCGGTCGAGGTGGGCGGAGCGCACCGTAAGCTCCCAGGCGTAGACCTCGTAGCGCACCCTGAGCGTGCCGCCGCCCGCGGGTGCCCGCCAGGTCTGCTTGTCCAGTTTCTCGAGTGTCACCGGTGCGCCGCCGCGCTCGGCGCCGATGCGCACAATGTTGCGGGCAAAGTCCCGGATCATATAGCTGCCGGGGATCCAGGCCGGCAGCGACAGCGTCAGCGGCGCCGGGTCGCCGCCGGCGTCGGGGATGTGCAGCTCGATGGCAAAGAGGTGCGCCGCCGGGCGGGCCGGGGTGACGCGGTAGCGGATGAGTGCATGGTCAGGCATGGGTTGCAGGTCTGGCTGTCGGGGGCGGTTGGCGTGGCCACGGCGAACGCCGTTGGGAGACACAGATCAGGGCGATGGATGGGATCGCCAGCATGCGCATGGCATGCGTGCGGCTGGCCCGGCATACAACCATGACCCGGGTCAGAGACCCGCGTCGGTCGGTCGCCCGACCTGCGCCCGAAGGTGGCGAAGCAGCGCACGTTTGTGCCTACAATCGGGGAACGTCCGACAAGTCTCTGCGAGACCAGGACATCCACCGTGGCCAAACCGTCCCATACATCGCCGCAATCCGCCGGGCCGCCGCCGGCTGTGTCGACCCGCGCGGCCGTGCAGCCCATGTCTGCGCCCGCGCCGGCGGGAGCGGCGCAGGACGGCCGGCCCACGGCCGCTGCGCAGCGCCCAAGTCATCGTCAGGGCCTGCGCATCGCGCTGCTCGCGGCCACCGGCGTGCTGTTGCTCGCTGCGGCGGTCTCGGCGGCCATCGATACCATGGTATCCGCAAGCACGGTGCATGCCATTGCCAGCGGCGTCGATGACGTGGAGCCGAAGCCCGTCGCGCTGCTCCTCGGCACAGCGCGGCGCACCGTCGCCGGCCGGCCGAACGAGTTCTACCAGGCCCGCATCGAGGCGGCGGCGGCGTTGTTTCATAGCGGCAAGGTTCAGGGCATCCTCGTCAGCGGCGATAACGCCACGCGCTGGTACAACGAGCCCATCGCCATGCGCAAGGATCTGATCGCCGCCGGCGTCCCCCCGGAGTTCATCACCCTGGACTACGCGGGCTTTCGCACCCTCGACTCGGTCATCCGCGCCAAGGAAGTCTTCGGCCAGCGGCAGGTCGTCATCGTCAGCCAACGCTTCCATGCCGAGCGCGCCATCTTCCTGGCCCGCCACTTCGGTCTGGAGGCCAGCGGACTCGCAGCGGCCGATCCAACCAGCCAGGGCCTGCTCAAAGTCCGGGCCCGCGAGGTCTTGGCGCGCGTCGCCGCTGTCTTGGACATCGTCGTCGGCCGTGCTCCGAAGTTTCTTGGCAGCGCGGAGACGGTGCGGCTGCGCACGACGAACGACGACGCGGTCTGACGCGCGTCAGCCATCGCAAAGGGCGCATGCCGGGCGGCGCGCACACCGGCGGCCCACGCGCGCAGCCGCCTGCGCGGGCGGCGCAGCGCTCACGCCAAATCGATCCAGACGGGGCAATGGTCCGAGGGCTTCTCGAGCGCGCGGATGTCGTAGTCGATGCCCGCGTCACGCAGGCGCCGGCGCAGGGGCTCGGTGATGAGGATCAGGTCGATGCGCAGGCCGCGCTTGGGCTCGCGCTCGAAGCCACGGGAGCGGTAATCGAACCAGCTGAAGCGGTCCGTCACATCCGGGTGCACGAGGCGGTAGGCGTCGAGCAGGCCCCAATCCATGAGGGACCGCAGCCAATCCCGCTCCTCCGGCAGGAAGCTGCACTTGCCGCTGCGCAGCCAGCGCCTGGCATTGTCATCACCGATGCCGACGTCGGCATCCGCCGGTGCGACATTCATATCGCCCATGACGATCAGTGGCTCGTTGGGGCGGTGGCGCTCGCTCAGGTAAGCGCTCAGATCGGCGTAGAATTTTGCCTTACCCGGGAATTTGACCGGATGATCGCGGCTCTCGCCCTGGGGGAAGTAGCCGTTGACGACGGTGACGGCCTCCCCGTCCGGGAGGGTGAAGCGGCCGGTGATGGCGCGCCGCTGCGCCTCTTCACCGTCTGTGGGGAAGCCCTTGCACACCGCCAGCGGCGTTGCCTTGCTGAGCAGCGCCACCCCGTAGTGGCCTTTCTGCCCGTGGTAATGCGCCTGGTAGCTCAGGCCCTGGACCATCGTCAACGGAAACGCCTCATCGGCCACCTTGGATTCCTGGATGCCGATCACCTCCGGGTCGTACTTGGCCTTGATGGCTTCCAGCTGATGCGGGCGGCTGCGGATGCCGTTGATGTTGAAGGAGACGAAGGTGGCCATGGTACGGGCTCCGGGCTGGGGAATCGCGGCGGGATGGCGAGCGGTGTCAAAGTACCTCGTGCGTCTCGCGCTCTCCCATGTCGCGGCCGTGCTCGTAGGCCTTGCCCCAGGGCAGATGCTTTTGGTCGCGGGCGCGGTCGTAGGGGTCGCTCGCCACGGTGCGCGCGACGGCGTCGCCGTGACCGAGCCGCGTCAGCGCCGCCGCCATACCATTGGCGTAGCCACGGTTGTACCAGCGCTGGGAGTCGTCCTCGCGCTCGAGGTAGCCCTCGGACTCCTCGGTCAGCTCAGCGAGCAGGCGCAGCAGTTGGGTCAGCAGCTCAGGGTTGGTCACGGTGCCCGACGGTAGGATCAAAAATCCCCGAAGGCTAGCATGCACCGGCTTCCCGCCACCAGCACACGAACAATGGCGAGCCTCCAGCGGGCCCCTAGCCCGCCGCGGTACAACCGCTCCACTTACGCGGGAAAAGGCTCTCGAGCTCGCCGGAGCGATGCAGTATCGCCACTCCCAGCGGATGGCCCCGGTGGCGGATGATCACCTGCCCGGGCCGGCAGGCGGCCGTCGCAGCCGCACTTGGCTGGAGGGTCCGCCGGCGCAGGTAGGCATCGCGATCCGCGGGGGCTTCCAGGTCCAGCACCTGGCGGGTGGCCTGGCCACCCAGCAGCAGCGCCCCCGCGGTGGTGAGCTTTGGCGGGCGGATATTGGTGCGGTAGAAGAAGAGACCGCTGCCCTCTGGTTGCGGTGCCGCGGGTGGCGCGTGGTCCCGTGCCGCCACGTGCAGACCCCGGCGGGTCTGGCGGTGGACCCGAAACTGCGCCGTAACCGGCTCCGTGATGCCATAGTGCGCGGCGAGGCCGGCGCACCAATCGGCGTCCTCGCCGGCGGACTCGTGGGCCAATGGCTCGGGCTCGGGCTCGGGCGGCCCCGCGGCGGCGGCGTCCTTCTCGAACACCGCGATGAAGAAGCCGCCGGTGTCGTTCGCGTGCGGCCAGAGGCGCAGACAGCCGCCGAGGGCCGGCGGCAGCGGCCGACCCTGCCAGAGTGTGACGCCGGGGCCGCCCACGAGTCCGGGCAGCTGCGCCCATGCGGACGCCGGCCGCAGCCGCAGACGGCCTTGCTGCTCGGCGAGCACGTCCGCCACCACCAGTTCGTTCTCCTCCGGCGCGAAGGTACAGGTGGAGTAGACGATGCGCCCGCCCGGGCGGCAGAGTTGCACGGCCTTGCGCAACAGCGCCCGCTGGCGGCTCCCCATGCGGGCGCTGCGCTCCGGGCCGAGCTTGCTGGCCAGGCCCGGATTGCGTCGCAGCGTGCCCTCGCTGGAGCAGGGCGCATCCACCAGAATGCGGTCGAAGGGGCCGGCGGCGGCGGGATAATTGCCGCCGTCGTAGCGGGTGGTGCTGACGTTGACCACGCCGAGCCGGTCCAGATTACCCTGCAAGGCGGCGATGCGGTCCATGGCGAAGTCGTTGGCCAGCACCGTGCCGCGGTTGCCCAGGCTGAGCGCGATCTGCGCCGTTTTGCCGCCGGGGGCCGCGCACAGATCCAGGACCCGCTGCCCGGGCGCCAATCCCAGCGCCAGCACGGGCAGCTGTGACACCGCCTCCTGGGCATGGGCAAGGCCGGCGCAATACCACCAGTGCTGGCCGGCGCGGAAGCCCGGCGGCAGCGCCAAGGCGGTGCCGGGCGCCGCCGCAAGCCAGGGCACGGGCGCGCTGGACACGCCCTGATCCGCCAACAGTGCGGCCAGCGCATCGCCGTCGATGCGGCCGGGCCGGCTCCAGATGCAGGTGCCGAGCGGGCGACGCAGGCTGTCGATGAAGCCGTCCCAATCATCCACCACCGCTCCGAACAGGGGGCGGTAGCGCGCCAGGGCCTGCGCCAGGGCCTGCGCTGGGGCCTGCGCTGGGGCTGGCGCGCCGGCGGTTGGCGGCGGGGTCGATGGGTCGGCGTGTGACATGCGGGCGCTGCGCTCGGGGATGAAACGGCACGAGAACGGGGCAATCTACAGAAAAAGCGGGGCCGGCGCCCATGGACCGGCCGACAGATACCACAGCACATCACAGTCACACCTGGAGCGCTCGATGCATCACATTCCCGCCACCGAGGCACCGCCGCTGCGCCACATGCTGGAACAGCTCATCGCCACGTCCAGCGTCAGCAGCGTGCAGTCGGCCTGGGACCAGAGCAACCGGCCGGTACTGGAGCCGTTGGCGGACTGGCTGCGGGCGGCGGGCTTCAAAGTGGAAGTCTTGGAGATCCCCGGGCATCCGCAGAAGGCCAATCTGCTGGCCACCCTCGGCAGCGGGCCGGGGGGGCTGGTGCTCGCCGGCCACTCCGACACCGTGCCCTACGATCCCGCCCTCTGGCAGCGCGATCCCCTCAAGCTCACCGAGGACAGCGGACGCCTCTACGGGCTCGGCACTGCAGACATGAAATCCTTCCTGGGGCTCGCCCTCGAGGCCGCCCGCGGACTGGACGGCGCGCAGCTGAAGCATCCGCTGATGATCCTGGCCACCGCCGATGAAGAGTCGGCCATGCACGGGGCACGGGCACTGGTTGCCGCCGGCCGGCCGCTGGGACGCCATGCCGTCATCGGCGAGCCCACGGGCTTGCGGCCGGTGCGCGCCCACAAGGGTGTCATGGGCGAGAGCATCCGCCTCGTCGGTCAGAGCGGCCATGCCAGCGACCCGAGCCTGGGTAACAATGCCATCGAGGGCATGCATCAGGTGCTGACGTCCCTGCTGGAATGGCGCGAGCGGCTGCAGCACGACCACCGCGACCCGGCCTTTCGCATCGCCTGGCCCACGCTCAACTGCGGCCACATCCACGGCGGCGACAACTTCAACCGCATCTGCGGTCAGTGCGAGCTGCACATCGATATCCGCCCGCTGCCCGGCCAGGAGCCGGAGACACTGCGCCTGGAACTGCGTCGGCGGGTGGCGGCCGTCGCCGAGCCCAGAGGGCTGCAATGGACCGTGGACCCGCTGTTTCCGAGCATCCCGCCGGCGGACACGCCGGCCACCGCCGCCATCGTCCGCGCCGGCGAGGCGCTGAGCGGCCATGCGGCGGAGACCGTCAGCTTCGGCACCGAGGCCCCCTTCTTCAACGCCCTCGGCATGGAGACCATGGTGCTCGGCCCCGGCGACGTCGCCCAGGCCCATCAGCCCGACGAGTTCCTGGCCACAGAGCGCATCGAGCCGATGCTCGGCATGCTGCGGGGACTGATCCAGCGCTTCTGCCTGCAAGGCTGATGGCGACGCTGAACGCGTGGTCACACGCTCGCGCAACACTGGCGGTAACCGCGCCGGCGTCCTGCGGGAACGGCTCCCGTCCCGGAGCCTGCGGTATTGCGTGCGGCGGGCGTCCGCCAATCGATCGGCGCGTCCTTGAATCGGCACCGGATCGCCCGACCTAGCTTGACGCACGGCCGGAAAGCCCTCAGACCCCGGCGTGCCAAAACGCATAAAACAGCGAGGAGAGAATCCACCATGCTCAAATATGCCATCGCCGCCCTGGTCGCGGTCCCCGTCGCCTTCGCCGCCCTGCCGGCCTTAGCCGAGATCGAGCGCACCCCGTCGCCCGCGGGCGCCAAGGTCTATTTCATCGAGCCCGCGGACGGCGCCACGGTGGGGCAGACCTTTACGGTCAAATTCGGGCTCGAGAACATGGGGGTCGCCCCCGCCGGCACCGACAAGGCCGCCACCGGGCACCATCACCTGCTCATCGACCAGGCCTTGCCGCCCTTCGATCAGCCCATCGGCGGCGATGTCATGCATTTCGGCGGCGGTCAGACCCAGACCGAAGTGACGCTGGAGCCCGGCACCCACACACTCCGGCTGATCCTGGGCGACATGAAGCATGTGCCCCATGACCCGCCCGTCTACTCCGAACAGGTCACCGTCACCGTGGAGTGATCCGGCGGCGCCGGGCGTGCCCCGCCGGGCACGACTCCGCGGCCCACGCTCAGCCCGAGCAGCATCCAACGCTCGTCACCCGCCTACGACCGCAGCACCTCCAGTCCGCCCAGATAGGGAAGCAGCGCCGCCGGCACCCGGATGCTGCCGTCCGCCTGCTGGTAGTTCTCCAGAACGGCCACCAGGGTACGGCCCACCGCCAGGCCCGAGCCATTCAGGGTGTGCACCAGCTCGGGCTTGCCGGTGTCGGGATTGCGCCAGCGCGCTTGCAGCCGCCGCGCCTGAAAGTCACCGAAGTTGGAGCAGGAGGAGATTTCCCGATAGCGGTCCTGTCCCGGCAGCCAGACTTCCAGGTCGAAGGTCTTGACGGCGGAGAAGCCGAGATCACCGGTGCAGAGGGTCACCACCCGGTAGGGCAGCTCCAAGCGCTGCAGAATGGCCTCGGCGTGGCCGGTGAGGGTTTCCAGCGCATGGAAGGCGTCCTCCGGGCGCACCGCCTGCACCAGCTCCACCTTCTCGAACTGGTGCTGGCGGATCATGCCGCGGGTGTCCTTGCCGTAGGAGCCGGCCTCGCTGCGAAAGCAGGGGGTGTGGGCCACCCATCGGCGCGGCATGGCCTCGGCCTCGACGATGACATCCCGCAGCAGGTTCGTCACCGGCACCTCGGCGGTGGGAATGAGATACAAATCCCGGCCGCCGCCCTCGGCTTCCCCGCTCAGCCCCGGTATCCGAAACAGGTCCGCCGCGAACTTGGGCAGCTGGCCCGTGCCCCGCAGGCTGTCTGCGTTCACCAGGTAGGGCACATAGGTCTCGGTGTAGCCATGCTCGGTGGTGTGCACATCGAGCATGAACTGGATCAGGGCCCGGTGCAGCCGGGCCAGCGGCCCGCTCAGCACCACGAAGCGCGACGCGGTGAGCTTGGCGGCGGCGTCGAAGTCCATCCAGCCGCTGGGCACGCCAAGATCCACATGGTCCTTGGGCGTGAACGCGAAGCTCGGCTGCGTCCCCCAGCGGCGCTCCTCGCGGTTGGCGGACTCGTCGGCACCATCCGGCACGCTCGCGTCCGGGAGATTCGGCAGGCCCAGGCTGATGTCACGCAGCTCGGCCTGCAGCTCGCCGAGCTCGGCATCCAGGGCCTTCAGCTGGTCGCCGAGGCCGGCGATCTCGGCCTTCAGCGGCTCGATGTCCGCCCCCGCCGCCTTGGCCTTGCCGATGGCCCTGGAACGGGTGTTGCGCAGGCTCTGCAGCTCCTGCACTTGCGTTTGCAGCGCCTTGCGGCGGCGCTCCAGCGTCTCGATGCGGGCGGTGTCCATCGTCACGCCACGACGGGCGAGCGCAGCGGCGACGTGCGCAAGATCAGCGCGCAGAAGTTTTGGGTCCAGCATGACGGTGTCGGCTCTTGTCGGAAATGCGGGGATGGGAACGGCGGCGTCGGATGGCTTTGGCCGCGGCAGCCGATGGCCCGGCGCAGCCCACCCGAAGTGTCACGCGGGGCCCGGGTCGCCGCTGCTCTCGACGTCGACGGGCCAGGACACGACATGACCCGGCTCGACGAAGTCCTTGATACGCTCGATGGCGGCGCGGGCCCGATCCGGGCGGTCGAAGAACTCCAGCACCAGCGGCAGGTCCGACGACAGATCCAGCAGGCTCGTACCATGCACCACGCCGGAAGCGCCGAAGCCCGCCACGCCCCGCGTGACGGTGGCGCCGCGGACTCCGAGCTCGTCATGCAGACACTTGAGCAGCGGCTTCAGGCCATGATCGGACTCGCTCAGGTAGACGCGTACCATGGTCGCCCCGCCCAAGGGCCGCTCGACAGCTTCATTGGATGATCGCACCATGCTCACAGCCCCCTCGCGGCGACGATGCCGGCCCAGCAGGCGGCGATGCAGACCACAACACTGACGGTCACGTTCGCAAGCGCCCGCAGCATCTCGCCCTGCTCCACCAGCGTCAAGGTCTCCAGCGAAAAGGTCGAAAACGTGGTGAAGGAGCCGAGAAAGCCGATGAGGATCGCCGCCCGCAGCTCCGCCGCGAGCAGGCTGCGCTCCAGCAGCAACACGAACAGCAGCCCCATGGCGAAGGAGCCGAGCACATTGACACTCAGCGTGCCCCAGGGGAAGTCGCGCCCGAGCAGCCGGTAGACGCCGGTGGCGACGAAAAACCGCGCCAGCGCGCCGAGCGCGCCGCCGCCGGCGATGGCGAGCAACTGCAGCAAGAGCGACTCTCAATGATCGACCGAATGCCGATTGTACGCGATCAGCGGCCATCGCTGGCGTGTTAGGACTGCTGCTGCTCATCGTCGCCGCCAATGGCGCACCGGTGCTGGTGCACGCCATGCTGGGTGCGCGCTGGGCGGTCCCCGTCGATTGCGGCTTGCGCCTGGCCGACGGCCGCCGGCTGCTGGGCGACGCCAAAACCTGGCGTGGTCTCGCCGTGGCGCTGGCCGCGAGCACCACCCTGGCGCCCCTGCTCGGCCTGTCGCCGCTGGTTGGCCTGGCCGCCGGCGCCCTGGCCATGGCCGGCGACCTGCTCGCCAGCTTCGTCAAGCGGCGGCTGGGCCGACCACGGAGCAGCCGCGCGCTGCTGCTGGATACGGTCCCCGAATCCCTGTGCCCGGCAGTCGGACTGATGCAGCCGCTGCATCTGGGCGGCGCTGAGATCCTGGGATTGGTTATCCTGTTCAGCCTGCTGGACGCCTGGCTCTCGCCGCTGCTCTACCGGTTACGCATCCGCCGTCGCCCCTGGTAGACACCGGAAGCCGCGGGCGCACCGGCAAGCCGACGCCGCAGTCGAGCCGCTGCCGGCGAGCCCCATTCCGAGCCAGTGCGCAGCACCGGCGCGTCGAAGCATCGCATGAGCCATCAATTCAGCATCCTCACCTACAACATCCATAAGGGCTTCAGCATGGGGGGGCGGCAGTTCGTCCTGCACCGCATGCGCGACGCCCTGGCCCATACGCGGGCCGATCTGGTGTTTCTCCAGGAGGCCTTGGGCGAGCACGCCAGCCACGCCCAGCGTCTGCACGAATGGCCGGATTATCCCCAGTTCGAGTTCCTGGCGGATACCGTCTGGCCCCACCATGCCTATGGCCGCAACGCCATCTATGACCAGGGACACCACGGCAACGCGATTTTGAGCCGCTGGCCTTTCCGCCAGTGGGAGAATATCGGCGTTTCCCCCTACCCCTTCGCCGCCAGCCGCTCGCTGCTGCATGGCGTCATCGAGGTACCTGGCGCCGAACAGCGCCTGCACGTCGTTTGTGTGCACTTCGGGTTCTTCGGCGCCGAGCGCCGACCACAGATTCAGCGTCTGTCCGCGCGGATCGAGGCCCATGTGCCCCACCACGAACCGCTCATCGTCGCCGGCGACTTCAATGATTGGTCGGGCCGCGCCGAGCGGGACTTCAATGCCGAGCTGGAGCTCACCGAGGTGTTCCGGCGTCTGCACGGCCGCCACGCCCGCACCTGGCCCGCGGTGGCCCCGGTACTGCCCATGGATCGCATCTACTGCCGCGGCGTGGCGCCGCTGCGCGCGGAGCGCCTCGGGCTCGCCCCCTGGCACCGGCTATCCGACCACACCCCCTTGCAGGCCTGGTTCCAGCTATGACGGACATGCATCACTGGCGACTGCCGAATCTGCTCAGCGCCTTTCGGCTGGTGGCGGCGCCGGTGCTGCTGCTGCTCGCCTCGCAGGGCCACCGGGAGCCTTTCCTCTGGCTGCTGGCGGTCGCTTTCTTCACCGACGCCATCGACGGCACCCTGGCACGACTCACCGGGCAGGCGAGCCGCTTCGGCGCCATGCTCGACTCCTGGGCGGATGTTGCCGTCTATGCCGCGGTGGCGGTTTCCATGCTGCTGTTGTGGCCGGGGCTGGTGCGCCAGGAGTGGCTCGCCTTCTCCGCCGTGGTGGCGAGCTTCGTGCTGCCGGCGCTGGTGGGCTTGGTGCGCTTCCGCCGCTTTACCAGCTACCACACGCGACTGGTGAAGGTGGCCGTGGCGGCGACGGCCGTGGGGCTGTTCCTGCTGCTGCTCGAGGTGGCGGCCTGGCCCTTCCGCGCGGCGGCCGCCGTGGCGGTGCTGGCGGCCCTGGAGGAAATCGCCATCACGCTGGTGCTGGATCGGGAACGCTCCAATGTCGGCGGTCTGCTGGGGGTGCTGCGTGAGCGCAGCCGCCACGACCCGCCGGCTTAGTGTCGACACCGGCGTGCACCACCACATACGGCGCCAGCATAGACATTGCCTATTGCATCGCCCACGTCGTCTAAGGGTGCGCCCCGACTTCGCAGCCATGGCCGAGCCCGGACAGTGCCCGCGCATGCCAGCGCCGCCGGCATTCGGGGAGCGCCCATCGCCGCCGGAAGCAGACCCCAGCCAGCTGAGGCGCACGGCCGAGTCCTGCCCGGTGCGCAAGTGGACTGCACATCGGCCACAGCCGCAGCACAACCCCGGGCAGCCGTCGCTGCGCGGGATTTTTGCGTTGGTGATACAACCCGCTTGCTCGGCAACACCCGGGAGCATCCAGCGGACAGCGTTGGGGACAGCCATTATTCATACTGACAATAATCAGTATTTGCCAATATTCCGTCCCTAAGGTAGCGTGACTGCCTGCGCCGGCGCGGTCGTCTCGTCGCCGCGGCACGGCAGCGCGCATCCCAGGGCGGGCGCATCGATCCAGCCCGGCGGTCGCCGAGCACGCCCCCAGCCCCGCTCCCCATTGCACAGGAAGGTCCATGGCCAGCAAGCCCGATATCGACCCTCAAGAAACCCAGGAGTGGCTCGAGTCCCTCGACGCCGTGCTCGAGCACGAGGGCACCGAGCGCGCCCATTATTTGCTCGAGCGCCTCATCGACAAGGCGCGTCGCTCCGGAGCGTACCTGCCGTTTAGCGCCAACACAGCCTATGTCAACACCATCCCGGTGCAAAAGCAGGAACGCTTTTCCGGGGATCGGGCCATGGAGCGTCGGATTCGGTCTTTCGTACGCTGGAACGCCATGGCCATGGTGGTGCAGGCCAACCGTCTGTCGACGGAGTTGGGCGGCCATATTTCGTCCTTCGCCTCCAGCGCCACCTTGTACGACGTCGGCCTGAACCATTTCTTTCGCGCCGCCAACAAGGATTTTGGCGGCGACCTGGTGTTCGTCCAGGGCCATTCGGCGCCGGGCATCTATGCCCGCGCCTACCTCGAAGGCCGCCTCAGCGAGGAGCAGCTCTACGGCTTCCGCCAGGAGGTCGACGGCCACGGCCTGTCGTCCTATCCCCATCCCTGGCTGATGCCGGGCTTCTGGCAGTTTCCGACGGTGTCCATGGGCTTAGGCCCCATCATGGCCATCTACCAGGCGCGCTTCATGCGCTACCTCGCCGACCGCGGGATCGTGAACACCGAGGGCCGCAAGGTCTGGGCCTTCCTGGGCGACGGCGAGATGGACGAGCCCGAGTCCCTGGGCGCCATTTCCCTCGCCGCCCGCGAGCGCCTCGACAACCTGGTCTTCGTGGTCAACTGCAACCTGCAGCGCCTGGACGGCCCGGTGCGCGGCAACGGCAAGATCATCCAGGAGCTCGAGGCCGTCTTCCGCGGCGCCGGCTGGAACGTCATCAAGGTCATCTGGGGCAGCTACTGGGACCCGCTGCTGGCGCGGGACAAACAGGGGCTGCTGCTCAAGCGCATGGAAGAGTGCGTCGACGGCGACTACCAGGCCTACAAGGCCAAGGGCGGCGCCTACACCCGCGAGCACTTCTTCGGCAAGTATCCGGAGCTGGCGGACATGGTCGCCAACATGACCGACGAGGACATCTGGCGCCTGAATCGCGGCGGCCACGACCCGGCGAAGGTCTACGCCGCCTATGCCGCCGCCATGCAACACCGGGGCCAGCCGACGGTGATCCTGGCGAAGACCGTCAAGGGCTATGGCATGGGCGTCGCCGGCGAGGGCATGAACATCACCCACTCGCAGAAGAAAATGGGTGAGACGGCCCTCAAGGCCTTCCGTGACCGCTTCAATATTCCGATCTCCGACGACCAGATCGGCGCCGCGCCCTTCTACAAGCCGCCGGCGGACAGCCCGGAGATGCAATATCTGCACGCCCGCCGCGAGGCCCTGGGCGGGCCGCTGCCGGCGCGCAAGGCCGACTTCGCGCCGCTGCCGATCCCGGGGCTGGACACCTTCAAGCCGCTGCTGGAGGCCAGCGGCGAGCGCGAAATGTCCACCACCATGGCACTGGTGCGGATGCTCACCATGATCATCCGCGACAAGCAGATCGGCAAGCTGGTGGTGCCCATCGTGCCGGACGAGGCGCGCACCTTCGGCATGGAGGGCATGTTCCGCCAGCTCGGCATCTACTCCCACGTGGGTCAGCTGTATCAGCCGGTGGACTCCGATCAGGTGATGTACTACCGCGAGGAGAAGAACGGTCAGGTCCTGCAGGAGGGCATCAACGAGGCCGGGGCCATGTCGTCCTGGATCGCCGCCGCCACGGCCTATGCCAACCACGGCCAGGCGATGATCCCCTTCTACATCTACTACTCCATGTTCGGCTTCCAGCGCGTGGGGGATCTCATCTGGGCGGCCGGCGACATGCAGGCGCGGGGCTTCCTGCTCGGCGGCACCGCCGGACGCACCACACTCGCCGGCGAAGGGCTCCAGCACCAGGACGGGCACAGCCACATCGTCGCCGCCACCATCCCGAACTGCATCAGTTACGACCCGGCCTTCGCCTACGAGCTGGCCGTCATCGTGCACGACGGCATGCGGCGGATGTTCCAGGAGCGGGAGAACTGCTTCTACTACATCACCGTCATGAACGAGAACTACCCCATGCCGGCCATGCCGGCGGGGGCCGAGGACGGCATCCGCCGGGGTCTCTATCGCTTCAGCACCGCCAACGCCGGCAAGCACCGGGTGCAGTTGCTCGGCAGCGGCACCATTCTGCGCGAGGTCATCGCCGCCGCCGACCTGCTGGCACGGGATTTCGATGTCGCCGCCGACGTCTGGTCCGTCACCAGCTTCAACGAGCTCCGCCGCGACGGCATCGACGCCGAGCGCTGGAACATGCTGCACCCGGACGAGCCGCCGCGCCGGCCCTATGTCGCCGAGCAGCTGAACGCCACCGAGGGCCCCATCGTCGCCGCCACCGACTACATCCGCGCTTATCCGGACCAGATCCGGCCTTACCTGCCACGGCGGTACTCCACGCTGGGCACCGATGGCTACGGCCGCAGCGATATGCGCAGCCAACTGCGCAAGTTCTTCGAGGTCAATCGCTGGTACATCGCCGTCGCCGCCCTCAAGGCGCTCGCCGACGAGGGGGCAATCACCCCCGGGCGGGTGCGCGAGGCCATCGATCAGTATCGCATCGATCCGGACAAGCCGAACCCGATGACCGTCTAACCACGGTGTTGTTTGCGACCAACGCAACCCATTACTGCACCAAACGCATCCAGGAGTACCCGCCGTGGCTAGCTTAGAGAAGGTCCTGCTGCCGGACATCGGCGACTTCACCGAGGTCGAGATCATCGAAGTGCTGGTCGCCGAGGGCGATACCATCGAGCCCGAGCAGTCCATCCTGACGCTCGAGAGCGACAAGGCCACCATGGAGATACCGTCGCCCGTCGGCGGCACGGTCAAGGCCCTCAAGGTCGCCGTCGGCGACAAGGTGAGCAAGGACGGGCTGCTCATGACCGTGGAAACCAGCGCCACTGAGGCCCCGGACGCGGCGGATACGGCATCGGCGGATACGCCTGCCGGGGCGGCGGCGCCGGCGGCACCGGCCCAGCCGCAGGGCGCCGAGCCCGCGGCCGCCGCCGCGGCGCCCCCGACATCGTCGGTGTCGGCCCCGGCCGCCGCAGCATCCATCCCGGTGCACCTGCCGGATATCGGCGACTTCACCGACATCCCCGTCATCGAGGTCCTGGTGGCCCCCGGCGATCAGGTGGCCGTGGACCAGTCCATCCTGACGCTGGAGTCGGACAAGGCCACCATGGAAATCCCCTCGCCCGCCGCGGGTGAAGTGACAGCCGTGAGCGTCAAGGTGGGTGACCAGATCAACCGGGGTGACCTGCTGCTGACGCTCCAGGGCAGCGCCGGGGCCATCCCGGAGGCAGGCGAGCCCGACGGCACCGCCGAGGAGGGCGCGTCGACACAGGCCGCAACGGCGGTGCCCGCGGCACAGCCATCCGCCGCCGCCGCGGCGCCGCTCCCCGGTGAGTCCGAGCGCCGCAAGGCGCCCGTGCTACCGCGCCCGGAAGACATGCAGGCCATCGCCAGCGGGCGCAGCGCGCATGCGAGTCCGGCCGTGCGCCGCTTCGCCCGCGAGCTCGGCGTGGAGCTGGCGCGCGTCAAAGGCAGCGGCCGCAAGAACCGCATCCTGAAAGACGACGTCCAGGCCTTCGTCAAGCAGGCCCTCAGCGGCGGCGCAGCCGCGGCGCCCACCACCACCGGCCTGCCGTTGCAGCTGCCGACGGCGCCGGCGGTGGACTTCGGCAAGTTCGGGCAGGTGGAGACCCAGCCGCTGTCGCGCATCAAGAAACTGAGCGGCGCCCACCTGCACCGGGCCTGGCTCACCGTGCCCCATGTCACACAGTTCGATGAGGCGGACATCACGGCGCTCGAGGCCTTTCGCAAGGACCAGAAAGCCGCCGCCGAGCAAGCCGGCGTCAAGCTCACCTTCATGCCCTTCCTGCTCAAGGCCGTCGCCGGCGCACTGGCGCAAATGCCCGTGCTCAAGGCCTCCCTCGCCGCCGATGGCGAGCACCTGGTGATGAAGCACTACACCCACATCGGTGTCGCCGTGGATACGCCCAACGGCCTGGTGGTGCCCGTCTTGCGGGACGTGGACAAGAAGGGCCTGTTCGACCTCGCCCGTGAGCTGATGGCATTGAGCGCCAAGGCCCGCGACGGCAAGCTCCTGCCCGGCGACATGCAGGGCGGCGTGTTCAGCATCTCCAGCCTCGGCGGCATCGGCGGCACCGGCTTCACGCCCATCGTCAACGCGCCGGAGGTGGCCATCCTCGGCGTCGCCCGCTCCGAGCTGAAGCCCGTCTGGAACGGCTCGGAGTTCGCGCCGCGGCTGCTGCTGCCGCTGTCGCTGTCCTACGACCATCGTGTCGTCGACGGCGCCGATGGCGTGCGCTTTACGACACTGTTGGCGCGCCTGCTCGGGGATATTCGGCGCTTATTGTTATAGGCGCACTGCGATGTCCGACGGACGTCACGATCCGGCGCGCATCGCGCAAACGTGACCCCGGACATGGGCAAACCGGCGCTCAAGCCCCACAATATCACCTGATACTGAAATACCACCGCAGCTGTATGAGGTGCGAATCATGACGGGGCGAGCCGTACGAGAGTCCATCCAGGGTCAGTCGTTCAACGATGTGCTGAACGAGCTCCATGCACACACCTTCTCCGGCTCCCCCGGGGAGTCCGACCCCTTCACCCTCAGTGAGCTGGAGCGCGAATATATCGCCTACGCTCTGGCGCTCTACTACCAGTGCGACCACTGCCGCGTGTTCCACGGCAAGGTCATCGACCGGCTGCGCGCCAAGACCGGTCTGCCGGAGTGGCACTGGCAGGACGAACTGGTGAAGACGGTGCTCTTCCTGCGCACCGCCAAAGCGGACGTGTCCGATCTGGAATGGGCCGGCTGGGTGACGTCCTGGCGGCGCTTCGCCAGCCGCATCCATCACCGCCATCCCGGCCTCGCCTGCGCGACGGCCTATGCCGTGGGCATCGCCCGCGCCGACGAGCCGCTGATGGAAATGGCCTTCGAATCGCTCAAGGACCGCTGGCCGGACCCGTCGACCCTGCTCGGTGTGATTCGCGATATCGACCGCGTCGTCGTCTTCATGAAAGCAGCCACCTCGAAAAACCGCACCGACCCCATCGTGCGTCGGCAGCTCGGCGGCTGCGGCGTACGTGTGTGAGCGCGCCCGGGCTGCGCGCCGTCGGCATGCCCGGCCGCCGACGGCTGCAGCCCAATCGTCGCGTGATCCATGCGCCCAATCCCCGGCGACGGGGCCATTCAGCACCGCTGGGCTTGGCTGGGATGGGCGAATGGGCGCATCATCCCACCAACGCCAGCGCCAGCGCCGGGACCGGAGCGTCTCGGCCTGCGCGTCGACCCGACCGTCGGCATGTCGCGGTGACGGTCACGTCGTTGCTGCGTCATGCCTGAGCCCGCCGGGGCTCACCGCGGCTGCCCCGCTGGCCAGAAACCACCGCATCAGACGCCACCCCAGGCAACCGACCCATCTCCGCACGCCAGAGGCACGCCCATGACCGACTCCCCTTCCGTCAAAGAGCTCAGCGCCCAGGTCGCCGTACTCGGTGCCGGGCCCGGCGGCTATACGGCGGCCTTCCGCGCTGCTGACCTGGGGCTCCGCGTGGTGCTCATCGAGCGCTATCCCACCCTCGGTGGCGTCTGCCTCAATGTCGGCTGCATCCCGTCCAAGGCGTTGCTGCACACGGCGGCCATCATCGAAGAGACCAAAACCATGGGTGCCATGGGCGTCACCTTCGCGCCGCCCGAGATCGATCTGGACACAATGCGCGCCGGCAAGGACAAGGTGGTGAAAAAGCTCACCACGGGCCTATCCGGCATGGCCAAGCAACGCGGCGTGGAGGTGGTGCAGGGCAGCGGGCGCTTCGAGGCGCCGAATCGCATCGGCGTGGACAGCCGCGAGGGCAAAGTGACGGTCACCTTCGACAACTGCATCATCGCCGCCGGCTCCGCGCCCATCCGCATCCCGGGCTTCCCCCACGATGATCCGCGGGTCATGGACTCCACCGATGCCCTGCAAATCGACGCCATCCCCGAGCGCATGCTGGTGGTGGGCGGCGGTATCATCGGCCTGGAAATGGCCAGCGTCTACGCGGCCCTGGGCAGTCACATCGATGTCGTGGAGCTCAAGAGCCAGCTGATGCCGGGGGTCGACCTGGACCTGGTGCGCGCCTTCCAGAAGGTGATCAAGAAGCGCTACCGCAAGATCTTCCTCGAGACCAAGGTCGCGCGCATGGAAGCCACCGGCGAGGGCATCAAGGTGGAATTCGAGGGTAAGTCCCCCGGCGAGGCCACCTACGACAAGGTGCTGGTGGCCATCGGCCGCCGGCCCAACGGCAAGCTCATCAACGCCGAGACCGCCGGCGTCAACGTGGACGCGCACGGCTTCATCAAAACCGATCAGCACATGCGCACCAACGTGCCCAACATTTTCGCCATCGGTGATGTCGTCGGCGGCCCCATGCTCGCCCACAAGGCCACCCACGAGGGCAAGGTCGCGGCGGAGGTCATCGCCGGTGAGCCCGCGCTGTTCGACCCGCTCACCATTCCATCCGTCGCCTACACGGATCCCGAGGTGGCCTGGATGGGCCTCACCGAGCACGAGGCCAGCGCGCAAGGTATCGCGGTGGAAAAGGGCGTCTTCCCCTGGGCCGCCAGCGGCCGGGCCCTCGGCATCCACCGCGACGAGGGCCTGACCAAGCTGCTCTTCGACCCTGAGACCAAGCGCATCCTCGGCGCCGGCATCGTCGGCCCCAACGCCGGCGAGCTCATCGGCGAGACGGTGCTAGCGCTGGAGATGGGCGCGGACATGGAAGACATCGGCATGAGCATCCACCCCCACCCGACGCTGAACGAGACCATCGGGCTTGCGGCGGAAATGGCCCACGGCTCCATCACGGATCTGCTGCCACCCAAGAAACGTTGACGCCGATGCGCCGTGCTGGTCTTCGCCACGAGCATGACGCCGTCGACGGCGGCTGCCAGGTTGAAGCGTCGCCCTGCAACCCCGACGTGCATGCGGCAACGACGCGCGGTGGCGCGACGACTCAACACAGCAGGTAGTCAGACGCGATGAACGACATTCAACGCTCGATGCGCTCCATCATCCAGCGCATCGCCACGGGTCCCGAGCTCTCCAAGGATATTTCCCTCGACGAGGCGCGCCTCGGCATGCGGGCCATCCTCGACGCCGAGGTGGACCCGGTGCAGAGCGGCATTTTCATGATCGCCCTGCGCATGAAGCGCGAGACCGACGATGAGCAGCGCGGCGTGCTCGAGGCCGTGCGCGCCGCCACCCTGCATCAGGTGGCCGACGTCGACGAGGTGGTGGACATCGCCGACCCCTACGACGGTTACAACCGCTGCCTGCCGGCCTCGCCCTTCCTGGCCCCGGTGCTCGCCGAGTGCGGCATGCCGGCGGTGAGCCATGGGCTCGACGCCGTCGGCCCGAAGTTCGGCGTCACCCACCGCCACGTGTTGGAGGCCGCCGGCATCGCCGTCGACCTCTCGCCGCAGGACGCCGCCACACGCATCGCAGACCCCGCCATCGGCTGGAGCTATGTCGACCAGCGCGCCTTCGCGCCGAAACTGCACGATCTCGTCCCCCTGCGCGGCACCATCGTCAAGCGCCAGGTGATCACCACCGTCGAAGTCATGGCCCGACCCATCCATGGCCGCAAGAAAACCCACCTGGTGACGGGCTATGTGCACAAGCCCTACCCGCGCATCTACGCCCTGCTCGCCCGCCATGCCGGCTTCGACTCGGCCCTGCTGGTGCGCGGTGTCGAGGGCGGCGTCGTGCCCTCGCTACGCCAGAAGGGCGTGTGTTTCAACTACCAGCACATGGGCGAGGAACAACCGTTCGACATCGACCCCGCCGCACTCGGCATCGAGCAGAGCGTACGCGCACCGCAGCTGCCCGAAGATCTGCCCACCGCGAGCCGCCCGGGCGACGACATCGCCGTGGCCGTCGACGTGCGCGCCACCGCCGAGGCCGCGGCGCACGCCGGCATGGCGGCGCTCGAAGGGCAGCGCGGTCCCACCTACGACAGTCTGGTGTGCGCCGGCGCCCTGGTGCTTTGGCATCTGGGGCGGGCGCAGACCCAGCAGGCGGGGGCCGATCGCATCCGCGCCGTGCTCGATTCGGGTGCGGCGGCGCGGCGGCTGCGCTGAGGGGGCTTCACCATGGATGCGCAGTTGCAGGATGTCGGTGCCGCCGCCGATCTCGCTCCCGGCAAATTCACCACCGCCAAGATCGACGGGCGCAGCTACATCATCGCGCGTGTCGAAGATCGCTTCTATGCCGTCGAGGACAATTGCAGTCATGAAGACTATCCGCTGTCGTACGGCTGCCTGGATGGCGCCTACATCAAATGCTCCCTGCACGGCAGCTGGTTCAGCCTCGAGACCGGCGAGCCCCAGGAGCCACCGGCGGACGAGCCCATCGCCACATTCCGCCTGCTAGAGCGCGACGGCCGCCTGCTGTTGGACACCTCCCGACCGGCGACCTGACGGCGGCGGGTGACGCCCGTGCCTCAGCGCCGCCCCCGGGCGCCGGTATCGTGGCCGTCCGGCTCCTGCATGACCGCCGCCAGCTCCGCCAACAGCGACTCCTCCTCGGGCGCCACCGGATCGGGTGCGGAGGCGCTTTGCACCTCCGTACCGCCGATGGCAGCGAGCAGCTCCCGGCGGATCGCGCCAAGGTCATAGCCGTCCGCGAGGGTCAGCTCCACCAGCGCCAGCCCCGCATCATCGCAGGCCATGCGCAGCGCGGCGAGCGCCCGACGGCGCGCTCGACCCGGCTCCGGCGGGCTCGCCAGCACCGCACACAACGGATAGGTGTCTGCGGCCGAGCACACCAGGAAGTCGAGCACGCCGCCCGCCAACGCCCGCTCCGCAGCGCGCCGTCGGCGCCGGCCCAGGCGCTCATCCGCCGACAGCACGGCGCCCGCGGCCACACGCGCAAAGATGCGGAAATCGCCCCCGACCGCCTCCTCGATGGTGCCCAGACAAAGCCGCTGCTGGAAGTCCAGAAAGCCCTCGCGGCGCTGGTACGCAAGCAGCCGGCGTGGTCGCAGCAGGCGCGAGAACAGCCCCAGCACGTGGAACACGAGGCCAGCGGCCGCGAGGCCGGCGGCGAACACCATCATGTAGAACGGCTCCAAAGCAGGGCTCCCCAAAAGACAGCGACGATGCGGCGACAACACCACACCCTTGAGCACCCGCCCGGGCGGGCAGGGGCGCACGCGACATTCTAACCGGGCACGGGTGGATACCGCGCCGCCACGGCGCAGGTTGTGGCCGCGACGGCCAGCCTGTATCGTCTCTACCGCCTTTGGGGTTGCCAACACCCGCAAACATGCCAACCGATAGCCCATCCAGCCCCATGCTCGAGGTCGACAACCTGTCATGCCGGCGGGGCGACCGCACGCTGTTCACGGCCCTCAGCTTCATGCTGCCGGCGAGCACGCTGTTGCACGTGCGCGGGCGCAACGGCAGCGGCAAAACCACGCTGCTGCGGGCGCTGTGCGGGCTGTTGCGCCCGGACGCCGGCGCCATCCGCTGGCGCGGAGAGCCTATCAGCGAGCTTGCGGACGACTATAATCGCGAGATCCTGTACTTCGGCCATCTCAACGGCATCAAGGCCGACCTGACGGGACAGGAGAATCTGCGCGTGGCCGCGACCCTCGATCAAGACCCGCTGACCGATGGCGCAATCACCGACGCCCTGGCGCAGATCGGACTCGCCGGCTTCGAAGATCTGCCCACACGCATGCTCTCGCAGGGGCAAAAGAAGCGCGTCGCGCTGGCGCGCTTGATCTTGAGCAAGGCGCCGCTGTGGATTCTGGACGAGCCTTTCACGGCACTGGACACGGATGCGGTGGCCCTGCTGGAGCGCCTCATCGCCGGCCATGTCGCCGACGGCGGCGCCGCGGTGCTGACCACCCATCAGGAAGTGTCGCTGACACGGGGCGAGATTCGGCGGTTGGAGCTGGGGGCGATCGGATGCTGAGCGTTTTCCTGTGCGTCCTGAACCGCGACCTGACGCTGGCGCTGCGCCGCCGCACCGACGTGCTGACGACGCTGTTGTTTTTCGTCATCGTGGTGAGCCTGTTCCCCCTGGGGGTGGGCAGCGAGCGCGAGCTCCTGCGCCTGCTGGGCCCGGGCGTGGTCTGGGTGGCGGCGCTGCTGGCCTCCATGCTGGCGCTGGAGCGCCTGTTCGCCGCGGACTACGACGACGGCACCCTGGAGCAGCTGCTGCTGGCGGGCCAGCCGCTGTCGCTGCTGGTGCTGGCGAAGATCGTCGCCCACTGGCTCCTCACCGGACTGCCGCTGGTGATCATCGCGCCGCTGATGGCCATGCAATATGCCTTGGAAGCCACCGCCATCTGGGTGATGATGGCCGCGCTCGCCCTGGGCACCCCGGTACTGAGCCTGCTCGGGGCCATCGGGGCCGCGCTGACGCTGGGGCTGCGCGGCGGCGGCATCCTGCTGTCGCTGCTGATCCTGCCGCTCTACATCCCGGTGCTGGTGTACGGCGCCGGCGCCGTGAGCGTGAGCGTCATCGAAATCGCCGATACGCAACCCTACTTCGCCCTGTTAGGAGCGTTCTTGCTCGGCGGGCTGGTGCTGGCGCCGCCGGCGGCCGCCGCGGCGCTGCGGATTTCTATGGAATAAGGGATGTCGTAAGTCACGGTGCCAGCGCGTCTGCCATCGGTAACCCCGAAGTATTGCGGGTTCCACTGATCTCGACGCCCTATCCTCACCCACGCACTCCGAAGCGACGGTGATACACTGATAAGCGCTCAAAGGCCATGAAGATCAACTGGTTCAAATACGCCGCCCCCACCGCCTTCTATCCGCTGGCCGGCCGTCTGGTGCCCGTGCTCGCGGTGGCCGCGGCGGCGCTGGTGCTGTTTGCACTCTACTGGGGCTTCTTCGAGACGCCCGAGCGCCTCGGCGGCACCAATCCGCAAAAAGAGTACTACCGCATTATCTTCATCCACGTGCCGGCGGCCTGGATGTCCATGTGGCTCTACCTGGTGCTGGCGGCCTGGTCGGCGGTGGGGCTGGTGTTCAACACCCGCCTGAGCTTCATGATGACCAATGCCGTGGCGCCCACGGGGGCCATCTTCACCTTCCTGGCGCTCTGGACCGGGGCCTTCTGGGGCCGCCCCAGCTGGGGCACCTACTGGGACTGGGATCCCCGGCTCACCTCCGAGCTGATTCTCTTTTTCCTGTACATCGGCTTCATGGCCCTGCACTCGGCCATCGATGACAGCCGTCGGGCGGACCGGGCGGCGGCGCTGCTGGCCATCGTCGGCCTCGTGATGCTGCCCATCATCTACTGGTCCATCAACTGCCCTGACCCGAACAACTGCGCGGCGCTGCACCAGCGCTCTTCTCTCACCGACATCGAATCGAACATCCTCACCGCCATGCTGGTCATGACCCTGGGCTTCTGGCTGTACTCGTTTGCGGCCGCCTTCGCGCGGCTGCGCAACATCATTTTGCTGCGCGAGCAGGACAGCGCCTGGGTGCGCACCATGGTGGATGCGGCGGGCGCCGGTGGGCCGGCCAACGCGGGCGGCGGGGACGCGCTGGATGCGAACCGCCGGGGGGTGAGCGCCTGATGCAGGGTCTGATCGACTTCCTCAGCCAGGGCGGCTACGCCTTCTATGTCTGGAGCGCCTTCGGCATGACCTTCGCCCTGCTCATCGCAGAGGCGCTGGTGCTGCGCCGCAGCCGCCGAACCATTTTGCAGCGCGTCGGTCGATTGGCCAGGCTGCGTATGCAGAACGTGCCACCGGGAGAGCATCGATGAAAGCAAGACAAAAACGCCTGATCTTCGTCGGCGTCGCCGTGATCGGCGTCGGCATCGCCGCCACGCTCGCGCTGAGCGCGCTCAACAGCAACATCGCCTACTTCTTCAGCCCAAGCCAGGTGCACGCCGGCGAGCATCCCACCGATGCCGTGTTCCGTGTCGGCGGGCTGGTGGTGGAGGACACCCTGAAGCGCCAGGAGGACGGCCTGACGGTGCGCTTCGACGTCACCGACAACGCCCGAACCGTCCCCGTCAGCTACACCGGCATCCTGCCGGACTTGTTCGGCGAGGGCCAGGGTGTGGTGGCCAAGGGCCGCATCGGCACCGACGGCGTCTTCTACGCCGACCAGGTACTGGCCAAGCATGACGAGTCGTACATGCCGCCCGAGGTGGAAGACACGCTGCAAACCGCCCACGCCGAGGGCGTGGTGGAGACCGCAGGCCAATCCATGCCCGCCGCAGGCAGGACGGTGACCCAATGATTCCCGAGCTCGGACACTTCGCACTCATCCTTGCACTGCTGCTGGCGGTGGTGCAGGCGGCCTTCCCGCTGGCCGGCTCGCTCTCGGGCAACCGCCCCTGGATGACCATGGCGAGGCCCCTGGCTTACGGGCAGCTCACCCTGCTCGCCGTCGCCTTCGCGGCGCTGACGCAAGCCTTCCTCACCAGCGACTTCTCGGTGCTCTACGTCGCCGAGCACTCCAACTCCCTGCTGCCCACCATCTACAAGGTCTCGGCGGTTTGGGGCGGGCACGAGGGCTCATTGCTGCTGTGGGTGCTGATGATGGCCGCCTGGGGTGCGGCCGTGGCGGCCTTCAGCAAGAACCTGCCGCTCACCGTCGTCTCCCGGGTTATCTCGGTGCAGGGCATGATCGCCATCGGCTTCCTGCTGTTCATGCTGCTCACATCCAACCCCTTCGAGCGGATCTTCCCCGTGCCCGCCGACGGCCGTGACCTGAACCCGCTGTTGCAGGACCCGGGGCTCGCCATCCACCCGCCCATGCTCTACATGGGCTATGTGGGCTTCTCCGTGGCCTTCGCCTTCGCCGTCGCCGCATTGATCGGCGGGCGGCTGGACGCCGCCTGGGCCCGCTGGTCCCGGCCCTGGACTACCGTCGCCTGGGTGTTCCTCACCATCGGCATCATGCTCGGCTCCTGGTGGGCTTACTACGAGCTCGGCTGGGGCGGCTGGTGGTTCTGGGACCCGGTGGAGAATGCCTCGCTGATGCCCTGGCTGGTGGGCACCGCCCTGATCCACTCCCTGGCGGTGACGGAAAAGCGCGCGGCTTTTAAGAGCTGGACGGTGCTGCTCGCCATCTGTGCCTTCTCGCTCAGCCTGCTCGGCACCTTCCTGGTGCGCTCCGGCGTGCTCACATCGGTGCACGCCTTCGCCACCGATCCGTCCCGCGGTCTGTTCATCCTCATCTTTCTGTGCATCGTCGTCGGCGGCTCGCTGGCGCTCTACGCCTGGCGCGCCCCCGAGGTCTCCGACGGCGGTCGCTTCAGCCTGCTGTCCCGGGAGTCGGCGCTGCTCGGCAACAACCTGATCTTCGTCGCCTTCACGGTGCTGGTGTTGTTCGGCACCCTGGCACCGCTCATCTACGAGGCGTTCAACTGGGGCAAGATTTCCGTCGGCTTCCCCTGGTTCAACAAGATGTTCCTTGCGCTCTCCCCCTTCCTCGCGGTGCTCATCGGCATCGGGCCGGCCACCCGCTGGAAGCACGATGAGCCCGTGCGCATGCTCAAGACCCTGTGGTGGGCACTGGCGCTGAGCGCCACGGTGCTGGTCATCAGCGCCCTGCCGGTGTTCAGCACCAACACCCTGTGGGTGCCGGTGGGCCTGGCGCTGGCCGCGTGGCTGTTCTTCGCCCACGTCGCTATCGTGTACGAACGCCTGCGCAACAAGGGCGGGCTGAGCCGCATGGGTCCGGCCATCCTGGCCGACCTGCGCGGCGGCGGGCGCAGCTTCTATGGCATGGTGACGGCCCACGTGGGCGTGGCGATGTTCATCGTCGGCGTCACCGTCCTCTCCAACTACCAACTGGAAGAGGACGTGCGCATGGCGCCCGGCGATAGCTACGAGCTCGCCGGCTATCGCTTCGAGTTCCTTGGTGCCCAGCAGGTACCGGGGCCCAACTACATGGCCCAGCGCGGCGCCTTCAACGTCTATCGCGGCGAGCGCCGGGTGACGCAGCTGTTCCCCGAGAAGCGCGCCTACATGGGCGGCGGCATGCCCATGACCGAAGCCGCCATCGACCCGGGCCTGTTCCGCGACATCTACGTCTCTTTGGGCGAGGCCGTCGGCAACGGCGGTGACTGGGCGCTCAGACTCTACTACAAGCCCTTCGTACGCTGGATCTGGCTCGGCGCCATCCTGATGGCCCTCGGCGGCGCCCTTGCGGTGTCCGATCCGCGCTATCGCCTCGCCGGTGCCCGGGCGCGCAAGTCCGCCGCGGATACCGCCGCGGTCACGGCCTAGGGAGGCGCCGGTCATGGCAATGTCCAAGTCCGTGCGCTATCTGACCCCGCTGATCGTCTTCGCGGGTCTGGTGGTGTTGCTGGTGTGGGGACTCGGTCAGGACCCCCGGGAGGTGCCCTCGCCGCTCATCGGCAAGCCGGTGCCCACGTTCAGCCTGCCGGCGCTCGAGGACCCGGACCGCACCGTCTCCGATGCCGATCTCAAGGGTAAGATCTCTTTGGTGAACGTCTGGGCGTCCTGGTGCAACTCCTGTCGGGCCGAGCACCAGGCGCTGATGGTGCTGTCGGAGATTCCCGACTTTCAGATCGTCGGCCTCAACTGGAAGGACGAGGCCACGGATGCTTTACGCGTGTTGCAGCTCACGGGCAATCCCTACGACCTGAACGGCTACGACCCGGACAACACCGTCGGCATCCACTGGGGTGTCTACGGTGCGCCTGAGACCTTCGTCGTCGACCAGGAAGGCATCATCCGCTACAAGCATATCGGCCCCATCGACCGGGAGGTGTGGGAGCAGAAGCTGCAGCCCCTGGTTGCGGAGCTGCGGGCCAGGAGCTAGCGAGCACCGAGCCGGTCAGCGCCGCCCGCCGGGGGCCAGACAGCCCCCGGCCCACCCGGCGGTGTGAGCGGCTGCAACGACTCAAAGCCATCGGATCGCGTGCCATCGATACGACCCTGCGGCCGCCCCGGCGCAGCATCCAGGTCGTGCGACGGACGCCTTACTCGAACAAAACCCATGTCACCACTGATCAGACCCCTGCTCTTCGCCGCGTTGCTGGCCGTCACGGCGGCCGCGCCCGCCTACACGCTGGAGGAGTTCAAGTTCGACAGCCCGGCCCAGGAGCAGGAATTCCGGGCGCTTATCGCCAAACTGCGTTGTCTGGTGTGCCAGAACGAGTCGCTGGCCGGCTCCCAGGCGGAGCTGGCACAGGATCTGCGCAACGAGGTCTATCGCATGCTGCGCGCCGGCCAGTCCGAGGACGAAATCCTCGACTTCCTGGTTGCGCGCTATGGCGACTTCGTGCTGTACGATCCGCCGCTGAAGCCCTCCACCTATGTGCTGTGGTTCGGCCCCTTCGTCATCATCGGCGTCGCCGCCTTCTTTATGGTGCGCTCGGTGCTGCGGCGCAAACCCACCGGCGACGACGCCATGTCCGATGCCGAGCGGGAGCGCCTGCGCACACTGCTCGACACCGATGCGGATATCCGTGCCGGCGAGCCCAGCCCGCCGACGCCGAAACAATCCATCTGAGCGCTTCGCCCCGCCACAGGCCCAGAACGCGCCCGCGAACCGCCCCGACACCTCTTTGCTATGACCATTTTCTGGATTCTCGCCGCCGGCCTCGCCGTGCTGGCGGCGCTCTTCATGGCCGCGCCACTGCTCGCGGGCCGCGGTAGCGGCGACGGCGCCACGGAAGCCGACCAGGCTCGCATCAACCTCGAGCTGTTCAAGCAACAGGTCGCGGAGCTGGACACGGATTTGGCGGCCGGCAAGCTCGACCGCACCCAGTACGAGGCGGCCCGCCGCGACCTGGAGCGCGAGCTGCTGCGTGACACCGCCGACCTGGGCCCCGAAGACCCCAAGCCCGCGGCCCACATCAAGCTCCCTGGGCCGGCGCTCACCGCCGCCGCCCTGGTGTTTGCGGTGCCCGGGTTGGCGCTGGTGCTGTACCTGGCGCTCGGCGAGCGTGCCATCATCCCGCAGCTGGAGCGCATGGCTGGCGGCGGTGGTCAGTCCACGCAGCAGCCCGCCGGCGCCGACGGCCTGCCGTCGCTGACGGTGCTGGTGCAGCGTCTGGAAGAACGCCTGCAGCAGGTCCCCGACGACGGCGAGGGCTGGACCATGCTCGGGCGCACCTACTTCGCCATGGGGCGTATGCAGGATGCCGAGCAGGCCCTGGGACGCGCCCACGAACTGCTGCCGGACGACACCCAAGTGACGCTGGCCTACGCGGAAAGCATCGCCGCCAACAACAACCGCGACCTGGAAGGCCGGCCGGCGGCGCTGATCTCCGAAGCCCTCGCCGCCGAGCCGGACAATGCCACGGCGCGCTGGCTGGCGGGCATGGTGGCCTTCCAGCGTGGGCAGTTCCAATCCGCGGCCACCGCCTGGAAACGGGTGCTCGAGCAGGTGGACCCCGACAGCGAAGACGCCGCCGAGCTGCGCCAGCTCATCGGCGAGGCACAACAGCGCGCCGGCATCCCGGCAGACATGCAGCTTGCGGCCAACACCGGGGGCACCACCGCCGCGGCGAGCGAACAGCCACAGCCCACCGCCGGGGCCGACGCGCCGCAGTCGCCGCAGTCGCCGCCCGAGGCCCAAGTTGCCGCAACGCCAGCCGCCGGGCAGGCGTCGACGCCGGCGAGCCCGCCAGCCGCCCAACCGGCCCCCGGCGCTGCACCTGCGCAGCCCGCCCCATCGGCGCCGGCGGCCGGCGGCGCCCCGTCGGCGGGCGCTGCGGGCGCTGCGGGCGAGCCGTCCGCGGCGGCCCCGCCGCAAAGCGCCGCCACGCCGGGGCTTGACGTGCGTGTGTCACTCGCGCCCGAGCTCGCCGGGCGCATGCCGCCCACCACGACCGTTTTCGTTTTCGCCCGGGCCGCCGCCGGCCCGCCCATGCCCCTGGCCGTGCAACGGCTGCGCCTTGCGGATCTGCCGGCCACCGTGCGGCTCGACGACAGCATGGCCATGATGCCGCAAATGCGGCTATCGTCCTTCCCACAGGTGGTGGTGGGCGCCCGCGTCTCGCCCAGCGGCCAGGCCATGCCCCAGCCCGGCGACCTGGAGGGCGCCACGGGCCCGGTCTCCGGCACCGGCTCAGGCACCGTGAGCGTCGCCATCGATCGGGTGCGCCCCTAAGCCGTGCACCAGCGCTACGCTCGCGCGTTCCGACGGTCATCACCATGCCAATGGCGACGCTGCACACACGCCTGAGGCATCTGCTGCCGGTGGCCGCAGCCGCCGTCTCGGTGCTGATGCTGCCGCTGCTCGGCGCGCTGCTCGGCGGCCTTCCGCTCGGTGAGCTGCTGCGCCTGCCGCTCAGCGCCCGGGCCTGGGATCCGCTGGCGGCGAGCCCCCTCTGGACCTGGCTGACCGACCTGCTGGCACTGGCACTGATTGCCGCCACCGCCTATTTCGCATGGCCATCACGCCCACCCACCGAGCGCCCGGCAACACCATCGCCAGGCCGCATGCCGCGCTTTGCATGGCTCGGGGTCTTCGCCTTGCTGCTCGCCGTCGTCGCCGCCGACGGCGCCGCCGTGAGCACCGCCACCGGTCTGGTGATGCTGGCGCTCGCCCTGTTCGCCAACGCCGACACCCAGCGGCGCACCGGCAGCGCCCTGATGACCCGGCAGCCGGGCTATTTCCGCAGCCTGTTCGCCGCCAGTCTGGTCGCGGGCTGGCTATTCCACTGGCTGAACCTCTTCCTGCAGCTGTGGGTCTATCCCGGCGCCACGGAAACCGTGCCCTTCGTGCTCGGCACGTCCCTCGGCTACGCCGTGCTGCTGCCGGCGCTGCTCAGCCTGCGGCAGTGGCTCGCCTCCTTTCCGCGCATCCTCGGCATGGTACGCCGGGCAGCACCGCTGGATGCCGGCGAGACGGCGCCGCAGGAGGGCTGGATTGTGCTGCTGGTGGCGCTGCTCGCCCTCGCCGGCGCCGCACTCTGGCCGGACTGGCTCTATGGGCTGGCCATGACCGCCCCGCTGCTGCTGGCCATCGCGCTGCAGCAACTGCGCGGGCGTCCGACACCGCTCGCCGGCATCGCCAACGGCGACTGGAGCCGCATCCTGCTGCCCGCCCTGGCGGCCCTGCTGCTGGGTGTGGTGGCGCAGGCACTGAATGCCCTGCTGGGCCCGGCCTGGCTCATCAGGCTGCCGCTCATCGGCGGCCCGGAGCTCCTGGGCCTGCCGCTGCCCGCCTGGGTCTGGCTGGCGCTGCTCGGTCCCTTCGGCATCTGGCTCGCCGACCAGTTGACCGCCCCCTGGCAGCAACGCCCGCAACAGCCCCCGTCGGGCGGCGGCTTTCCCATCCGCATCGAGACCGGCGGCAAGCCCTAGCCATGGTCTGCGCAGGCGGCGGCTACCGCTTGCTGGCGCGCTGAAGCCGCAGCGCAAAGGACGGCTCCAGGCCGATGCCGCGCACGTCGTCGCGCAGCACCAGATTCTGCCGCCAGCTGGCGATGGTCACCCAGGGTGCATCGCGCTGCACGACCTGCGCCAGTGCCCGGTACAACCGGGCGCGGGCCTTGCGATCAGTGGCCGTGCGCGCCTGCTCGATGAGCTGGTCCGCCGCCGGATTGCAGTACCAGCCGGAGTTGAAGCCGCCCGCCGATGGCACCGCGCCGCAGCGCAGCGCCAGAGAGGGCAGCGTATCCGGATCATTGGTCATCCAGGCCATGGCCGCCAGGTCCGTCTCGCCGTCGAGACCGTCATTGACGCGCGCCAGATAGGCATTCCACTCATAGCTCTGGATACGTACTTCCACCCCCACCCGCGCCAGATCGCCCTGCACCGCCGTGGCCATTGCCAGGGGCGCCAGCATGCCCGAGCCCCCCTGCGGCACCACAAAATTCAGGGTAAGCTCATCACCATATCCTGCCTCGGTGAGCAGCGCGCGGGCGCGCGCCGGATCGTAGGCATAACTGGGTACATGCGGATCAAAGGCCCAATGGAAGGCCCTTGGCACCGGCCCGTCCGCCACCTCCGCCGTGCCCCGCAGCACGTCCTGCACCAAGGCCCGCCGGTCGATGGCATGGCTCAGCGCGCGGCGCACGCGCACATCGCGCAGGGGGCCGTCGCGGGTGTTGAGTATCAGGAACCACAGGTGCGGACCCGTCGCCTCCAACACCTGGTAGCCGGCGCGCGCCCGAAAGGCCGCCACATTGTCCGGCGATAACTCCAGTGCCAGATCGACGCCGCCGGCCATCAATTCCGCAACCCGGGTCATGGGATCGGTGAGCGGGCGGAAAATGAGGGTCGACAGCGGCACCTCGCCGCCATGCCAAGCCTCGAACCGCCGCAGCCGCACCTGGCCGCCGCGCTGCCAGCCCGCAAAGCGAAATGGCCCGGTGCCGCTCGGATGGCGGCCGTACTCGTCACCCCAACGGCGCACCGCCGCCGGCGACACCAGCAAGGCCGAGGGATACGCGAGATTCGAGAGGAAGGGCGCGAAGGGCTCGCTGAGCTCGAAGCGCACCGTCAGCGGGTCCTCTGCCACCACGCGCTCCACCTGCTGGAAGAAGAACGCCAGCGGGAACGGCCCGGTGTGGTGGAAGGGATGCTCCGGGTCCAGCATGCGCTGGAAATTGAAGCGCACTGCCGCGGCATCGAACCGGCTGCCGTCGTGGAAGCGCACGCCCTCGCGGAGCTTGAACCGATAGACCAGACCGTCTTCGGAGACCGTCCAGGACGCCGCCAGCCCCGGCATCAACGTCAGGCTGCCGGGGCGATAGCGCACCAGCCCCTCGTAGAGATTCACCAGAATGCGGAAGTCGTTCAGCGCCGTGGTGACCTGCGGGTCGAGGGAGCGCGGGGCCGCCACCTGCCCGACAACCAGGGTATCCGCCGGTGGACGCTGACGTGCGCAGCCGGCGGTGAGCAGCAGCATTGCCGCCGCCAGCGCCAGAACCAGCACCGCCGCGGCTCTGGCAGCCGACCCCGCGACGCTCGCCGCCGGTAGCGCCCGGATGCAAGGCCCGCGCGCCGACTCCACCGCGCACGCCGCCGGGCCGTGCGCCAGCGGTGCGGATCTCAACGCCCGGCGGGCTGCGGAATGATCGCCTGCGCCACCAGGTAGTCGATCACCTGATGCGCCAGTTCCTCCGGCGTACGCTCGCCGGCGAGCAGAGTCAGCTCAGGGGCCGCCGGCGCCTCGTAGGGGTCGTCGATGCCGGTGAACTGCTTGATCTCGCCGGCGCGCGCCTTCTTGTACAGGCCCTTGGGGTCGCGCCGCTCGCAGACCGCGAGTGGCGTGTCCACGAACACCTCGATGAACTCCCCGGCGGGCAGGTTGCGGCGCACCCGATCCCGATCCAGCCGGTACGGGCTGATGAAGGCCGTCAGCGCGATCAGCCCCGCCTGGCAGAACAGACTGGCAACCGCACCGATGCGGCGGATGTTCTCCTCCCGGTCCGTGGCCGAGAAGCCCAGCCCGAAGCGCTGCGCGAAATCCTCCCCATGCGCCTCGCGCAGAATGCCCGGCCCGGCGTTCAGGGCGTGGCGGACGTTGTCACCGTCGAGCACGGCGCTGTGGAAGCCGTAGCCCCACAACAGGTGGTCCAGCGTGTTCGCCACCGTGCTCTTGCCCGAGCCCGAGAGGCCCGTGAACCAAATCACACAGCCCTTGTGCCCATTGAGGCGCTCGCGCGCCTCGCGTGTCACCTGGTGCTCATGCCAGGTGACGTTGCTGTCGTTCGCCATGAGGATCTCTTGAAGCCGAAAACTGCTGCTGTCAGCGAGGGAAACATCCGGGCAGCCCGCATGAGACCGCCGGGAGTGGGGAAATTCCCCAAACCCCGGAGTCTACCGATAAGCAACCCGGGGCGCCAAGCGGGAAACGACCAGCCGGGCGCGTCGACGGAGACCGGTCCATGCCGTGCCCCCGGCGGACATGTCCGGCGTCTCCCGATCCACCGTCACGAAGTTGACCGCCGTGGCAGCCACGCTTGTCTGCGACAACCCGGCCCTATTGTACCCGGCCGATACCCCGATAAGCCGGATAGCCTCCCAGAGTGCGTCAGATAGTCTCCGTCGCTGGGCGACATAGCCTGACGCACCCATCGGTTTTAATGGACACATCACGAGCAATCATCCAGAAGCGCCCATGTCACGCAAGAACCAACCCCTCTCCTCCAAAGACCTCCTGCACCGCCTCGGCCTCGGCGATGACCAGCCCGACAGCCTGCTGCAAGACGAACCGCTCGACAGCCTGCTCGACGACCTCGATGGCGACCTCGGCGCCGTCTTGCGCGCGCGCCAACAGCAGATGCAGGTGACGCACGCGTTCAAGCCCGGCGACCTGGTGCGCTGGAAGCCCGGACTCGCCAATCGCCGTTGCCCGCGTAACGGCACGCCAGCCGTGGTCATGGAGGTCTTGGATCCACCCATCATGGATAACGCCCCCGAGAGCGGCAGCACCTACTTCCGCGAACCCTTGTCGCTGGTGATCGGGCTGATCTGGGATCGCAACCCCAACCGTGGCGACTTCGTGACTTTCCATGTCGATGGTCGCCGCTTCGAGCCTTGGACGCAGGACTGATCGCGCAAACTGATCGAAACCCTGTCGCGCAGTCGTCAGACAACTGCCCCGAAACGAACAACCAGGCATCGCATGCTCAGGAGACCCCAATGCCCAGCAACAACAGCAAAAGGACCACCCAAGGCACCAACCACTCCCAGCGTCGCCCGGGCGCTACCTCGCCGGCCCGCACGACAACCCGCATAGCTTCCACCCGTCAACGCAAGCCGGATCTCTGGCGCACCGACTTCAGCGCCCTGCACGCCCGCACCCTGCGCCTCGCCCAGTTGGCGATCGCCATTCAGTCGATAGACCGGTCCTATGCCGGCCTCGCCAACAGCGAGGAACTGCTCCAACTCCTGCTGCCACTGATCGATCCCACGGCACTTCAGCAATGGGCG
This sequence comes from uncultured Thiohalocapsa sp., assembly GCF_913062725.1. Lineage (GTDB taxonomy): Bacteria > Pseudomonadota > Gammaproteobacteria > Chromatiales > Chromatiaceae > Thiohalocapsa. Next base: position 3,925 of record NZ_CAJXWY010000029.1, on the reverse strand, counting down.
GCAGAACATGAAAAGCGGCTGGAACCCGAGACACTGGCAGCAATCGCGTTGCTCAATGCCGATGACAGCCCCCAGGCGATCTCCGCGTTCCAAGACACCATGGACAGCTCGGATACCAACTTGCTGGCCAAGCACCTGCTGCAGAGTAGACCCGATCGCTTGCGCAAACGCCTGCGCGACATCGACGACAGGCAGCCGCTGAGCGCCGGCATCCGCTTGCTGGTCGACGCACTGCAACTCGACGACACCGAGGCACAGATCCTCGACTACCTCGACCACTACGTCGCCTCCGAACCCCTGCGCGACATGCTGCGCGACTGCCCGCACGACAGCGCTCGCGTCCAGCGGGCGCGCCTGGCCGAGGTGCTGGGCCTGGATCCCGTACAGGTCACCCAGGCGCTCAAGGCGGTCGCTCCCTTGCGCGCCTTCGGTCTGCTCAATTACGAGGAACATGCGGACATGGAGGACTTTATCCGGCCGTCTGGTCTTCTCCGCCAGTTGCTCGATGTCGAGGTCCAGACGGTCGATGAACTGCTCGGCCTGCTGATCGAGGCAGCGCCCAAGGCCGAGTGGTCGCAGGCCGATTTCCCGCACCTGCAAGAAGCCGCCAGTCACCTGTCGGAGTCCCTGGCACGCGCCCTCAGCACCCGCACCCCTGGCATCAATGCCCTACTCCACGGCCCACCCGGCACCGGCAAGACCGAGTTCGCGCGCGCCATCGCCGCCGATCAGGGGCTGCGCGTCTTTCAGGTCCGCAGCGGCGATGAAGACGGCGATGGTCTCAATCGCCGCGGTCGGCTCTCGGCCTATCTGCTGGCCCAGCGCCTGCTCTCGCGCCGGCGCGATGCGATCCTCATCTTCGATGAGATTGAGGACGTCTTCGAGTCAGAGTTCGAAGGCCTGGCCTTCTTCCGTCCACGTCAGGTCGGTCGCCAGAAGGGCTGGATCAATCGCATTCTCGAAGACAACCAGGTCCCGGCGATCTGGATCACCAACAACACCAGCGGCATGGATCCCGCTTTCCTGCGCCGTTTCGTGCTGCCGCTGGCCTTTCGCACGCCGCCGCTCTCGGTGCGTCGCCAGATGGTGGACCGGCACCTTGGTGAAATCGGCCTGTCGCCGCAGTTGCTCGATGACCTGGCCGCGGATGATCAGCTAACGCCGGCCCAGTTCGGAGTGGCGCGCAAGCTCGCCGATCTGCGCGTCGGGACCGATCCCAATCAGGTCGCACGCACAACCATCAGTGCCCAGCGCACCCTGCTGCGTGGCAGCGCCGGTCCGCGTCGCCGCGAGCCCGCCACCGACTTCAATGCGGCCTTCCTGAACCTGGACGGGGAGTTCACACCGGCGATGATCCTGCGCGCGCTGGAACGGCTGGGGCGCGGCAGTCTCTGCTTTTATGGGCCACCCGGCACTGGCAAGACCCAGTTCGCCGAAGTACTGGCCGATGCGCTGGATCGCGAATTGATCGCCCGCCAGGCCTCGGACCTGATCTCTCCCTATGTCGGCGAGACCGAGCAGAATCTAGCCGTGCTCTTCAATGGGGCCGATCCCGCCCAGAGCATCATCCTGCTCGACGAGGTGGACAGCTTCCTGGCCAACCGCGCCGATGCCAAGCGCCAGTGGGAGCGCACCCAGGTGAATGAACTGCTGCAGCAGATGGAAAGATTCCCCGGTATCTTCATCGCCGCGACCAACCTGATGAGCGGCATCGATGCGGCCGCCTTACGCCGGTTTGATATCAAGCTGCATTTCCAGGCGCTCAAACCGGAGCAGCGCGTGGCGCTCTTCGCACGGGAGGTCCATGGCGATGCCCAGGCCGAGGTAACGGCACTGATCAGCCGCAACCTGGCGGCGCTGGATAGCCTCACTGTGGGTGATTTTGCCAATGTGTGCCGCCAACGGGCCTTGCTGGATGCCGATTGGACGCCCGAGCAGTTTCTGCGGCGACTGGTGGTGGAGTGCCGATTGAAGCAGGCAGCGCCGTTGCAGGCGACTTGAGTCTGTCTGACTGGTTCTGTTGGATAATCTGGAGGTGATTCAACCCGAAGCTTTGCACGACACCATGGCAGAGCAAGCGCAAAAAATGATAGGTATTTATAATTTGATTTGAATCTAATAGTCAATCTTGTGAAAAGCCCATGTCATGCTCGAAAGGCTCTTGTAAATTATCTCAAAATGAGGCGCTGAAATGAAATGGTCTAAATCATTGCTGGAGACTACCGCTGATGCGTTGGAGCACCCGCTTGATCATTTGATTCCTCTTCCCGACGGAAATGTGGCATTGAAAAATATTGATGGCCGGTATGGTGTTATTAAATATGCTGATATACTCGCTAAAAAATTTAATGTTGATGTGCTGGATCATGACCTGAGCCCACTTGGGCGCTCAAGGTGACTTGGATTTACTATCCATTAGAGATTGATAATCTTCAAGGACAAAAAATAGTATTTTTGATCGATCCTGTATTTGAGGTACTGGAGAACGACTATGAAACAGAACAGAACGATTTTCCCTATTGTTATCCTGCTGCTTTCTTCCGCTTGCGTTTCTAACGAGGTTTATAAAGACATTGAAACGTTCGGGGAAATAGGTAATCAGGTTGCTAAAACGTTAGCACAAGTAGACAGATCTTTTTCTCTTACAACGGTAAGCTCAGAAATTGCTTCGGTAATACCAAGTCGTTATCACGGGATTTGGAACGCTCCTGGAAAATGTGAACCAGAAGACAAAGGACTTCCAAGCAGAAACATTTTTATAGAACCAACTGCCATCACTCCAGCTTACTATCAAAGCTACTACCTGATTAAAGTGCTTGAAAACGATTCTGTCTTCACAGCTCTTTATGAGCTGAGAGGCGAAGAAGGTTCCTCAGAGGCGGTTACGTTCTCTCTAAAAGCCAATGGAAATAATGAGCTTGAGATTTCTGGTCAAGTAGATCTTCCTAGTCGATTGGTTAGATGCCAAGATAATGCTTTCAGATCCAGTGAGGTTTCAGATAAGGCGCTGCCTGCCCCTGTGTATGCTCTTCTTAGTGATTTTGAGGAAAAATGTAAAGGTATTGGTGGGACGCTTATAGGTAAGGAAAAAGCGCTTTATAAAGGTAATTTTAACAGCGATAACTCTACTGATTATGTAGTTTACTCTGGTGATTTAGGATGTGATATCTCTGCATCCTTTTTTACTGGAAATAGCGGCGGGGATGCTTACTTCTTTGTCTCAAGACGGTCTACGTATCTAAATGCAGGTGAAAATCCTGCGGGTGGGATTTCTGTCGAAGGAGATAAGGTTTGGCTTAGTCTTTGTGGTCTTTATTGTGGAGATCCTAACTTCGCCGTTAGAGCTAGCGCAAAATGTTGTGAAAGGGCGTTTACTTGGAACGCGAAAAAAAACAAAATGGTTCTGGATCAAGCGATACCACCAAGGGGTATGTCGGTTTTGAGGAATCAATAAATCAGGAACTGCGCTTGTGGCCAAGAGAAATGTATCCACCCAACAACCACCAGCTTTATAGTACTACTTTGCTATCTTGTGCCTGAACGAGAAGCTCGTTTTACTTTTTGAAACTGTGGCTTGCGATCGGTCCCCAGCTCTCCAGGATTTCCCGTGGAAAAATAATCTCGTCACTTCAACGGGTTAGCGTCCACACCGTGACAAGTCATCACGCCATCGACCCGAGGGGTGTCGGCGCTAACCCATTGTTTCTCGGTCCGTAGAGTGCGTAGCCGAAGAGATCCAAATAGAGCCGTTGAAAGAGATGGTTGCGGTTGAGCAGGCCATAGCAGCGACGCTTGATGACCTTGATCTTGTCGGCTCTCGCGTCGCACCGCGTGCTCGCCACAAGCCAGCGACGACGCCTACAGCGCTTGGACCTACTTCAACAACCATCGCCATCAGATGGACTATCCGGGCTTCCTCGCCGAG
>NZ_CAJXWY010000028.1 GCF_913062725.1 uncultured Thiohalocapsa sp. | reverse complement strand
CACCTCCCCTGCCAGCGCCAGCGACCTAAACCGCACCGGCAATCCCAGCCTTCTGAGGCGGGGGGCTAAATGATTACGCGCAAGGCGCCTCCCCAGCCCGCTCTTCTGGTGCTCGGCGACATGAGCATCCAGGGCAACATCAAGCCGGTGCGTTCCTTGACCGAGCCCCTCCAGGTCGCCATGGACAACGGCGGCAAGCGCGCGCTGATCCCGATTGAGAACAAGCGCCAGTTCCTGGAGGTCAACCCGGATGTCCTCGAGCAGGTCGACCCGGTGTTCTTCGGGGATATGCGGCAGGCGGCGTTCAAGGCTCTGGGGCTTACTTGATGTTCGTTCCGTTCTCTCTGGCACCTACGATTATCTGGCCCGAGATGCGATGTTGCGGCAGGCGAGCTGGGTGTGTACGGACGGCCGGCGCAAGTAGCAGGTTATGAAGATCCATTTCACCAAGAAGGAGTATCAGATGCTGGTCGAGATGCTCCTCACCGCCGATTGGGTGATCCGTTCCCACGAAGAAGAGCCCCGCGCCGAGACGAAGCCTTACGATGACCTGCGGAAGAAGGTGCTGTCCCATTTCAAGGAGATGGGCATGGAGGACGCCTTCGAGTACGTCCCGGACGAGGACGAGTACTTCGAGACCGGGGACTACGAGGAGCGAGCGCCTCACATGGGGTTCATCGACGAGTACGACGAGCGGAGCTTCTGGAGCCTGCTGGCGAGCAAGCTCGCGAGTCGGGATCTTGCCGCCGAGGAGGCCCTGAGCGCGAGCGGAGCGCTGGACGAGGAGCCGCGGTCCATCAGGCTCTTCGAGATCATCGAGCGCTACGAGGAGGCCTTTGCCGAGAGCGGTCTAGAGTCCGTGCAGGTTGCCGCGAAGCATGCACCTGGGTGTCGCGGCGGACCTGCGGGCGAATCTGAGCCGCCTGGGCATGGCCGGCGGTCTCGAACAGGAGGAGTGGGCTCGGTTCGCGGCGATGGTCCGATCCCGGCTTGGCATCGAGCTGGGCGAGCTCACAGGGGAGGGCGGCTCATGAGTGTGGCGCCGTCGGCGCCCAGTGCCCGTCCGCGCGAGATCCTCGCGACCATCGGACGGGCCTATCCGCATCTGTGGCCTGCGGTGGACCGGTTGCGCGCGATGCGGGCCGATGATTTCCCAGAATGGCCGGATTGGTGTTTTCTGCCGATGCAGGGCGCCTACGCGATTCTCAGCGGTGGCGGCGATCGGCGTGTCCCGCTGGACCGCATCCATCATGTCGGCATCGTTGCGGCTCTCGCGGCTTGGCGGGTCACGCAGGGCGTCTATCGCTTCGATCCCGCGGTCGCGGAGGCCGTCGCGGCCACGCCTCTGGATGGCGAGCTGCCGACCGATCTGCTGTACCGCCTTCCGGAGTGGTGCGTCTACATCGAGACTCCGGGCCGGACTTGGGAGGGGCGGGCGCTGCACGGTTTCTGGGCGCACGTCGAATGGGAAGAGGGGGACGGCGCCAACGAGCTTCGTCTGGTGCTCGACACGGCGGAGACCCCGGATCTCGCACTCGATCCCGTGCGGGGGCTCATCCCTGTGCCCTTGATTCTGGGCGAGGGCTCCCTGGCCGATGCGCTGGATCGGTTGGCTGCGAGCAGCCGGCGCCGGCTCGAGGCCATGGGCCTCCAGGATCTGGCGATGCCACCGTCAGACCCATCGCGACTGCTTGGCGAGACGCAGCCCCTGGTGGCCTTGGTGCTCTACCTGTGCGCGGAAAACGCCGAGATTGGCGATGGCATCCGTCGTCCGTCAGTCCCGACGCCCAAGCGCACCAAACGCGGTCCGCGCCTGTTCCCGCCAGACCGGCTGACGGCCTGGGACGTGGGCTTGCGGTTGGGGGCGGCATTGCGCCGCGCCGAATTCTCGGGTGAGCCAGGCGTTGAACACGGTGAGCGGGCCAGACCGCGCGCCCATATCCGCCGGGCGCACTGGCATACCTTCCGGGTCGGAGAGGGTCGGCGCGGCTACAAGGTCAAGTGGATGGCGCCGACCCCGGTGAACGTGCGCGATCCGGAGGCGCTGCCGGCGACGGTGCGGCCGGTCTCATGATCTACAGCAGATCGGAGCGGGTCGAGTGCGCGAACGGATCGATGAAATCGGCGCGCTCAGGGAGGCCCTGGGGTCAAGAACGGCCCGTTGGAGAAGCGCAGGTATAGCCTCTTTGCGATCGGCGCCGGGCGATCTCGTCGACCAGCTCGATGCCGGCCTCGTAGGATTCGACACCGGTGCTGTGCATCCGGCCCCGGTTCGAGCCGATGCCGCCCCAGATCTTGACCAGGGTCCAGTCACCGAACAGATCCTGGTCGAGGAAGACCTGGTAGTAGCGGGCCTTCTCGGGGTTGATCTAGGAGCGTTGTGTTGCGGAAGGGGTCATGCGGTGCAGGATAGACATCTCACGGGCTCAGCTGGTGAGTCCGTGACTCCGCCTCAGGTTCCGGTGATGTCCTGGTGGTCCGGAAGCTGGACAGGCTCACGTGATCTGCGTGTGGTACGCGGCTATGGGAGTCGGTTGGCTACGGTTGAACAAAGCGCAGAACTGGATGGCAGACTACGTGGACGATCTAGGATTCGAATTGGAGACCGCGCTCGCGTGGTTCCCGCATGTTGTGGAGGAACCGTATGTGCTCGTCAAGGTTGACGCGGAGCATGTGGCTGCCTGGTCTGGGGCGCTGGGAGTCGCGGTAAGGCGATGTTACTTGTCCGACGAGCTGATCCTCGTGCGCGCCGGAGATCTAGGTGCGGAGCCAAAGGACATTATCGCAGCCGCGCTGCCCGATCCTGGGTCCACTATGTCCGGGGATTTTGGAGAGATTCTCGTCTTTTTCTACCAGGCCTCACGAGAGCTGCCCCAAGCGGTCTTCGGGCCGCGTAAATGGCGGTTGAAGCAGGATCGCACGAAGCCTGCTCCGCATTCGGATGTTGTCCAGTTTGTGCTTCCGCACTGGCCAACGCCAAGCGGAGATGACGCTCTGCTCTGCTCCGAGGTTAAGACTAAGGCGACGAATGGCACGTTCAAGCCAATCAAGGAGGCCATTAAGGACTCCGAAAAGGACAGGATCTCGCGGTTAGCGAAGACGCTGGTTTGGCTGCGCGAAAAGGCGTTACTGCAAGACATCGATGGGGTGGATATCGCTATGCTTGAACGATTTATCCGGGCTACGGATCACCCTGCGGCCTTGCGGCGCTTTCGGGCAATCGCGGTGATCAGCTCGAATATCATCGACCAACAGCTTGGGGACGCGCCGACCGAGATTCCTGACGACTATACGGTCGTTGTCATTTCTGTGCCTGAGTTGAAGGCTACCTACGAGTCGGTATTCGAGGCGGCGAGGCAGGCGGTCCCCGTCGTGGCGGAAGAAACCTGAGGCTTCCATGCGAGAGGCACTGTCACGGTGGGTTCGCGATGCCGATGCGCTGCGGCAGGTCGAGCATTTCCGTCTTGCCGAGACGCCACCCAGTTTCGAGTATGTGAGTTCGAGGATCGATGACCTCTACTTATCACTCACTGGCGAACTGTTCGATCGAATCCGAGGCGATTACGAGAATCCCGACGAGTGGGCGCGGCTAGGAAACGCGTTCGCGCAGTTCGCCAGCGGTCCCGTCGAGTCCGATCAACCAGGCGCTGGCGTCTCGCGTGCCGAAGCGGCGCTGTTCGCCGCCGCAGCTTTCTATTTCGGCGGGTTTCCGGCCTCTGCCTACCTGGTGCTTCGAGAGAGTGCGCCAGCGGGATCGGACGAAGCGTTCCTTGCCTGCCACGATCTGCTGGCTAGGCCGAATGCGATGTCGTCAGATGTCGGGAGAGCGCTGCTTACGGCCGTCCGAATCGGAGATTCCGAGGGGGTGTCGAGCACTGTCGCCGCGGTGGCCGCGAGGGCTGCGTCGATGCTGGACGTGGGGCCAGAAGCGTGGATCCCTGCCCGACTGTTGGAGCGGTTGGGCAGGCGGTTCGCCGCAGCGAATGTCAGAGCCGTCTTGCCTGGCGGATACTCACCGTTCTGGTCGCCCCTGGTCACGTCGCTACTCGATCGCAGGCCTCCAAGCTGGGACTTCTTCCCGTCGCAGATCGAGGCTATCGGTCGGGGGCTCCTGACGAGCGAGGAAACCTTCACGCTGCAAATGCCGACCGGTGCAGGCAAGACCGCGCTGTCGGAGACTCTGCTTTACTACCACCTCATGGCCAAACCCTCGACAGCCGCAGTTCTGCTGGTGCCTTTTCGGTCCCTGGCCTCGGAGCTGCGGGAAACCCTCGTGCCGCGCCTAAACGCCATGGGGTTGCCGTCGCGTTGTGCCTATGGTGGAACCGTACCGTCCGCCGACGAGATCCAGGACCTCGATCAGGCCAGAGCGCTGGTCGCAACGCCGGAAGCTTTGTCCGGTCTCTTGACTGCGGAAACCTCCTTCTATCAGCGCGTGTCGCTCGTCATCTGCGACGAGGGGCACTTGCTCGATTCTGCGGGTCGGGGCGTAGCCCTAGAGCTGCTTCTCGCACGACTCAAAGCGCGGGAGAGCGGTGCGCCACGCTTCGTCTTCGTTTCTGCGATCGTTCCAAACGTCGAGGAGATCAACGCCTGGCTGGGTGGCAGCGACGGTACCGTCGTGCGGAGTTCTTATCGTCCGGCCTTCGCCGACTTCGCCGTGCTGCGACCCAGCGGGACCGGGGCCGGGACCGTGGTGCAGCTGGAGCTTCATCCCCACGATCCTTCAATTCGGGTTGGCGTGGACAAGTTTCTGGCCCGACGGGATTTTCAGTACATCAATCCGGCCAGCACGCAGCAAAAGACTTACTCCTTCACATCGAAGAAAGCGCAGGCGGTTGCTACCGCGCGCAAGGCGTTGCCGATGGGCGCTGCCGTAGTGTTCGCGGCGAACAAGCGTGGAAATCAGGGAGCGGTTGGACTGGCCGAAGAGTTGATGAACCAGCTAGAAGCGCCGGTCCCACTGCCGGCGCCGTCAGCGTTCGCCGAGGGTCCAGCCGTTGCTGCGGCGGCCCAGTACTTCGAACTGGAGTACGGGGCTGCCTGGATTGGTACGCGTGCGCTTCGCGCCGGCGCCGTGCTGCACCATGGCGATGTGCCCCAAGAGAGCCGCGAGGTCATCGAGGGGTTGCTGCGTCGAGGAAAGGTGCGACTCGCGATCTGCACGAACACGCTCGCCGAAGGCGTGAACCTTCCGATCAGGACCTTGGTGCTCTATTCGGTCAGACGCATGCGCGCGGACGGCGCCCAGGAAAACCTATTGACTAGGGATATAAAGAATCTCGTCGGGCGGGCCGGGCGAGCGGGAGCGTCGACGAAGGGTCTCGTGATATGCGCCAACCCGCAGCAGTGGCCGCTGGTCGAGCCGGTCGCTCTCCAGGCGGCCGGCGAGAACGTGATCGGGGCGCTGTATACACTCATCCGCAGAATCACGAGTGCGCTCCAGGGTCAGGAGGTCGCCTTGACCAACGAACTTTTGGAGGGGGTGCCGGATCTGTACGCCCTTATCGATGGCGTCGATGCCACGTTGGTTGACTTGGCCGCTGAGGAGATCGGGGAGGCGCGACTCCTCGAAATTGCCGAACAACTCGTCAGCGAAACCTTTGCTGCTCGAAGGGCAGATACGGAAGATCGACGGCTGATGAACCGACTTTTCGAACTCAGAGCAAGGCGAGTTGCCGAATTTCAGGCGAGGGGACGGATTCCCTGGATTCGCGAGACGGGAGCGCGTGCCCGTCTGGTGGAGTCGGTGGAAAACAGCCTGGCGCCTCGACTCCCACGTTGGGACGGAATTGTCGACCCGAGAGACCCTGCTTTAGTCCGGGCGTTGATAGGATGGGCGTGGACTTACGCCGACGTCCAGGCCGCGATTCGCCAAGCCTATCGGGCGCAGGCCGGCTCCACTGAACCGGGCGTGTCGTTCGAGGCGTTCGAGGCGACCATCGCCCAGTGGCTCGCTGGATATACGTTCGAGGGGCTCGCGATACAGGCAGGCCTTTCTGTCGACGACTTGCTCGGCGTGCATTCACGCGTGTGGACCTATGCCTTGCAGACGGTGATCGAGCAGGGTGTCGCGGTTCTTGCCAAGGTCATCGAGTCGACGGGAGGGTCCCTTGCGCAGGCCGTTCGGCAGTTTCCCGAGCTGCTAAGGTTCGGGGTGCCGACGGTGCATGCTTGTACGCTGATGCATGGAGGGTTTCGACACCGCAGGGCAGCGGTTGCACTGGGGATTCGGCCCGAGCTGGTCGCACTGTCTGCGGAGGCGAAGGACCAGCTGTTCGCGGAGGCCCAGCGGGTACTCGATACAGACGGCGCGGGTTGGCGCGTATATCTCGGCGATTTAGTCATGGACAACACGCTGGCGGATCTGCGCAAGGGACCGTCAGAGAAAGCCTAGCGACGCCGCCAGATCGACAGCGCAGAGGTGTCCTTGGCCGAGATCTGGAGTTCTATCGTTGAGGACAACCGTGCTGCCAGGCTAGACGAGTCCGCGGCTGTGAAAAAAAAGCACTTAGAGTTGGTGAGGGCGATTCCGGCCCAAAACGTCAAAAATCTGCACAAGCAAGAATCCATCACCGGTGAGAATCGTCTTCCTGGACCTGGAGACCACGGGGCTCGATCCCCGAACCGACGCGATCGTCGAGATCGGCATCCTGGAGGAGGGCGGCCAGGTCCTGCTCGACACGCTCGTTCGGCCTGTGCGGCACCGGAGCTGGCCAGGTGCTCAGCGGGTCCACGGCATCGCACCGGCGAACGTCCAGGATGCGCCAACGCACGAAGCGCTTCGGCTGCGGATCATCAAGGCCATCAGTGACGCCTTGGTGGTGATCTACAACGCGCCGTTCGACGCCAGCTTCCTGCGCTTCGAGCTAGAGGTTGCCGCTGAGGTTCGTTGTGCGATGCGGGAGTTCGCCGAGGTCTTCGGCGAGTGGAGCGACTGGCACGGCAGCTACCGCTGGTAGAAGCTGCACGTCGCCGCGGCCCATTTCGGTTTCGACTGGGACGGCGCCAGTCATCGCGCGATCAACGATTGCCAGGTCACGCGGGCAGTTTGGCGGTACCTGGCCGGGCGCCGTAGAACGGAAAATCTTTTATGCCCCCCAAGCGCGGGCGCAAGATGGTACTCAAAAAGGCCCCGCAAGGGGGCCTTGGCGTCTGTGTGGAAGACGGAGCATCAGGCACTCCGTACTGTGACGATCTTGCCGCCAGCGTTCTCGATCGCGTCGAACACCAGTTCTCGAACATTGCTCAAGAAGGCGGACGATTGTGGCGTAAGCTCGATCCCCGGAACTGGAGCAGCCGTTTGGTAGATGTTTCGCACATCACGAGCACGCTCGTAGGAAGACCCACGTCCCGAATGCTCGAACGCACGTGACCAGTCAACCAAGTGCTCCTGGATGATGCGTTCCATCGCCAACGAGTGAAGCGATTGGAAGACCTCTTTGCGCACGATGTCAATCGCCTCGGACTCTTCTTCATCGTTCTGCCCATGCGGGTCCCACTGTACTGGATTGTCGAGAAACCTCGAAATGCCCTCGCTGAGCCGGGCAATCAGTTCGGCCACCGGTCGCAGGTAGTCGTACTCCACGCCGCCCATCCTCGCGACGCGCCGGGTTAGGGCCTTGATACGGGTCCAGTGTTCCTTGGAAACGCTCTCTTGGTACTGGTAGCCCAGGCGGGCGCTCCATAGAGTTTGAAACTCCTGAGTCGCCGCCTGGACTGCGAAGGAAAGGCTTGCGGGGTCGTAAACGGGGGCCGCTGCCGGTGGCTCATAAGGCTCAATGGCGCTCCGAAAGAAATCCACTAAGGCGTTGAGCTGAGAGATTACACCTTTCGGGATTCTCTTCGCGGGTTTGTCCAGAGCGCCCAGCATGAAGCACCGGTCATAAAGGTGTCCTTCCATCGTGTTGACCACAGAGTCACCTACGGTCGTGCGCATGTTGTTGAGCGCGTTCTTCACTGAGGCCAGCACATGATCGCGCCGGTCAGCGAAGGTCGAAAAGTTGATTCCTGTTACTTGATCGAAGTGGGTGAAGGCGATCGCGAGCTTGTCTTGGTGGCCGCTGGTCGCAACAGACCGCACCACGGAAAGCGAGGCTGCCTGCATGGGTTGCTGCGCGTTGTCTACAAGCAGAATGACATCGACCATCTGGTAGCGGCTAGTGAAGTGCGTGGAGACGTCGGCTACCGTTTCTGCCACGTGCCCTAAACCCTCGCCGTCCATGAGCACTAAGCCATTCGTATCGCCGAGCGGTTCGGCGAAGAAAGGCCCGCGGACGCGGATGCCCTGGACCAGAGGCGTCAGCAATCTGCCGAATGCCGGTGCGTAGTTACTGGAGAACCAGCGGATTTGGCTCAGGAACTGATCCCGATCCGCCGATTCGAACGTCCATCTCTCGGGCCATTTTCCCTTGCGCTTCAGCTTTCCCGCCGTCAGGTACTCGAATCGTTTCAGGACCTGCTCGATGATGTCCTCAATGAGGGAGTCATACCCCGGCATCTTCTCAAGGATTTCCTCGAAATAATCCAGTACGAGATCCAACTCCTCACCCTTTAGGCGCTGAACGTCCTCCCCCCATTCGTCCGACACTTTCTCGATGGCTGCGTCCGCAATCTCTCTGATGCGCCCTGCGTATTCAGAGAGCCGTTCTTGCATCTCGCGGCGCTCTTCTGCGGTCGGGAACACGCCTTCCTCGACGGCGTCGTCTTCCGTTCGAGCGGTCTCGCTTTCCGTGTCTTCGAACCCCCAGTCGTCTTCTTCCTCCGTTGTTTCCTGTTCGGACCAGGATCCCAGGAGGTAGCTCAGCCGAAAGCGTTGCTCCTTGTGGTTTAGAAGGGCCTTGACGACCATCTCGTCAGATTCCTTGCGCCAGACTGACCGGCATGCCTCGTCGAGCGACTCTTGCGTGTAAGTCCGCACGGTTCCTTCCGGAAAGAAGGTCACGACCGCCTGAAAGCCTTCTGGGGCAGTAATGACCTCGATGTCGGAGATCGTGGTCTTTCCGGTGGACGTGGACGGGAAGCGGTCCTTCTCGGGATGCGAGCCGATCAGTTGCCGCAGCAGACTCGTCTTCCCCGCCCCTGTTGTCCCAAGAAACAAAACCTTGCAGGCGCCCTCGTCAGCGGATGGGAGCGGTATCACCTCGTCCCTTGCCTTCCATGGATCAAGGTTCGCGTCCGCGACCATGGGATCGAAGAAGGCATCGACCACCACCTTGGCAAATTGCCGTTCCGCCCGTCCCCTCTGGCTTAGGCTCCAGTACGACTCGTCGCCGAGAATCTCGTTCATCTGTTCGACGAGCTTCTCGGCGTCTGCTTCGTCTGCGGTTCCAAGACCGCGACGTACCTTGATTCCGCTGCTACTGCGCGGGTCCTTTTTCACGACGGGGTGTCGGAAGGTGATCGCCCAGGTGTTCCTCCCCTGCGAGCGTGTTTTTGAAGCCGAATATCGCTGCTTGACCATCTGTGCCTCCGCTGGCTTTCTGTCTGGCGTTGTACCAGGTTGTTCCAGGATAGGCGGGCACAGCGCTGCTGTCAAGCATCTAGGAACAACTAGGAACAACTAGGAGCAACAACGGGGCCATCTCGGCCAAAGGGTTTCCATGCCCTTAGGCGGACTTCCGCTATTCACCCTCCCGGGAGGTCAATTTGGCCCTATTTCCGCCACCGTGACTCTGCCAAGTCATTGATGTGGGATAGGTGTAGTCCCGACAAGCTGCTGTAGTGTCGACCTTGCTCCGCGAGTTGGGGGCCTTCGCAGGCGGACTCTTCAGGCAGGGCGACGCTCGCGGCGCGAGCGTGCGAACAGGCGCCGGCGCGCCGGCCTGTGTCCAAGTGTAGGAGCACGTCTCGACCAGATACCCATCCCCGTCGCGCTCCTCGCGACACTGTTCGTGGAGCGTCGGCGCATCGTATGGTCGTATAGCCGTGATCGAAGAACGGCGTGCACATGCGCCACTCGTCCCCGGTCGGGCGGCAGTCGTCCGAGCCGTCCCAGTCGCGGATCTGGCAAGACCGGATCTGCGCGTTGAGCCAGTTGACCAGCGAGCCCGGCTGACAGGTCGCACCGTGGCGGGCGATCAGCGGACGCACGTTACCGACGACGGCGGGGGCGGCGACCTGGTCTTTCTCTACCGATCCTCGCGTGCGGCCCGCCATGTACGCGAGGGCTTGGGCGACGATCCGGCCGAAGGCGCCGTGCTGATCAGCGACGGCTACAGCGCCTGTGCGCGCTATGCCGCGCACACCGGCATCGTCCATGCCCAATGCTGGGCGCATACGCGCCGTACCTTCGAGCGTGCCAAGGACATCGAGCCGGAGGCCGTGGCCGAAGCCCTGACCCGCATCGGCGCGCTGTATGCCTGCGAACAGGCGATCCGCGGCGAGACCCCCCAGGCCAGCATTGTGCTCGGCCAGCAGGTGAGCCTGGAAGGACGCCGTTCAGTTACCGGTTACCGTTCTTCGAGGTGAGCCACCGCTTTCGGGGGAGGCTCCCGCGGCGGCACATGCCCTGGGCCCGAGGGCTTACAGGTGTTGCTTGAGGATGGTCTGAGATGTTTCCTTGGCAATCCTCGGACCCAGACTGGTAACCAGCTTTGCGGATGCCGCGGCGGCCAAATCGCCGGCGCGCTGATGGTCCCAACCCTGGGTGAGGCCGTAGAGGAAAGCTCCGGCGAACATATCACCGGCGCCGACGGTGTCCACGGGCTTCACCGGCACGGGATCGATGTCGATGGCCCGCTCCCCGTCCCAGATCAGCGCGCCCTGGGGACCGCGGGTGATGGCGAACTCGCGGGCGATGGTCTTCATGTAGGCGACGGCATCGGCGAGATTGTCGGTTTCGGCCATGCCCATGGCCTCTTCCTCGTTGGCGAAGACCATGTCCACGCGCTCGCCGATCATCGCTTTCAGGCCGTCCTTGAAGAACTTGACCATGTTCGGATCGGACAGGGAGATGGCGGTCTTCACACCGTTGCGCTCGGCGAACTTGCGGGCCTCGATGGCGGCGACGCGGGCGGTGTCGGAGGTCACCAAATAACCCTCGGTATAGAACCACTTGGAGGCGAGCAGCGCATCCTGGTCCAGCTCGTGCAGCGACAGGTTGCCGCTGATGCCGAGATAAGTGCACATGGTGCGGTCAGAATCCGGCGTGACCAGGACCACGCAGCGGCCGGTGTCGCCCGCTTCCAGAAAGCTGGTGTCGCGGGTGCCGACGCCGCCGTCGCAGAGATCTTTGAGGTAGAAGTGGCCGAGCTCGTCGTTGGCGACCTTGCAGGAATACCAGCCGGTGCCGCCGAACTGGCACAGGGCGATCACGGAGTTGGCCGCAGAGCCGCCGGAGCCGCGCTGATGATGATGCTCGCGCAGATGCTCCATGATGCGCAGTTGATGCGCTTCATCCACGAGCGTCATAACGCCCTTGTCGATATGCAGGTGCGCGAGGTCCTCGGGCTGGACCTCGTACTCCATGTCCACCAGTGCGTTACCCAGGGCGTAGACGTCGTACTTACTCATGCAATACCTCGTGCGTTTTGACAAACGCCGAATATTGTCTCAGATTCTGGCAAGCACTTCGCCCGGCATTGGTCGGAGCGCCGGAATCCGCTCCACGGGGATGTGTGCACGGTGTGCCCCGCCGGGTATACCTGCACAGCAGCCGCAGCCGTTCACGAGCCCGGTCAGCCCTTCCCAACGTGCTCCGCCAGATACAACCAGGTGTCGATGACGGTATCCGGGTTGAGGGAGACGCTCTCGATGCCTTCCTTGACCAGCCAGTCCGCGAAGTCGGCGTGGTCCGACGGCCCCTGGCCGCAGATGCCCACGTACTTGCCCTGGGCGCGGCAGGCCTGGATGGCCATGGAGAGCATGGCCTTGACGGCCGGGTCGCGCTCATCGAAGTCCGCCGCCACGAGTGATGAGTCGCGGTCGATGCCCAGGGTGAGCTGGGTCATGTCGTTGGAGCCGATGGAGAAACCGTCGAAGTACTCGAGAAACTGCTCGGCCAGCACGGCGTTGGACGGGATCTCGCACATCATGATGAGCTTGAGGCCGTTTTTGCCGCGCTCGAGGCCCTGCTCGGCCAGCGCCTCGGTGACCGCCTGCGCCTGCCTGAGCGTGCGTACGAAGGGGATCATGATCTGCAGGTTGGTCAAGCCCATGGTGTCGCGCACGTACGTCAGCGCCTCGCACTCCATGGCGAAGCACTCGCGGAAACCGTCCGCCACGTAGCGTCCGGCGCCGCGGAAGCCGATCATGGGGTTCTCCTCGTTCGGCTCGTAGCGCGGACCGGCGATGAGATTGGCGTACTCGTTGGACTTGAAGTCCGACATGCGCACGATGACCGGGCTCGGCGCGAACGCCGCCGCAAGGGTGCTGATACCCTCGGCGAGGCGCATGACGTAAAAATCTCGGGGGCTTCCCTCGGTGCCGAGGTAGGCGGCGATGCGTGGTCGAATCTGGGCCTGGAGATCGTCGGGCAGGTCATCGAGCTCGAGCAGGGCCTTAGGATGGATGCCGATGGTGTTGTTGATGATGAACTCCAGCCGTGCCAGGCCAATGCCGGCGTTGGGCGTGGCCGCGAAGGCAAAGGCGCGCTCGGGGTTGCCGACGTTCATCATCACCTTCACCGGCACCTCCGGCATCTTCTCGAGCTCGGCGGTCTTGTGCTCGAAATCGAGGGCGCCCTGGAAGACGTAGCCGGTGTCGCCTTCGGCGCAGGAGACCGTCACCGCCGCACCATCCGGGATTTTGTCGGTGGCGTCATTGCAGCCGACGACGGCGGGAACGCCCAGTTCCCGGGCGATGATGGCCGCATGACAAGTGCGCCCGCCGCGGTTGGTGACGATGGCCGCCGCGCGCTTCATGATGGGCTCCCAGTCCGGATCGGTCATGTCAGTCACCAGCACGTCCCCGGGCTGCACATGCCCCATGTCGCGGATGGACGCCACCACGCGCGCCTTGCCGGCGCCGATGCGGTTGCCGATGCTGCGACCGGTGGTGAGGACCTCACCTTTCTCCTTCAGGACATAACGCTCGATCACCTGCCCGGGGCGGCTCTGCACGGTCTCCGGGCGGGCCTGGACGATGTAGAGCAAGCCATCGGTACCATCCTTGGCCCATTCGATATCCATGGGCCGACCGTAGTGGTCCTCGATGAGCATGGCCTGGCGGGCGAGGTCCTGCACCTCCTCGTCGGTGAGACTGAAGCACTGACGCTCGCCCTCGGGCACGTCTTCGGTGAGCACCGGCTCGTCTGCACCGGGCTCCGCATAGACCATGCGGATGGCCTTGTCGCCGACACTGCGGCGCAGGATGGCGGGGCGGCCGGCCTTCAGGGTGGGCTTGTGGACATAGAACTCGTCGGGGTTCACGGCGCCCTGGACCACCATCTCGCCGAGCCCGTAGCTTGCGGTGATGAACACCGCATCCCGGTAGCCGGACTCCGTGTCCAGGGTGAACATGACGCCGGAGGCGGCGAGATCGCTGCGGACCATTCGCTGCACGCCGGCGGACAGGGCCACATTGGCGTGGGCAAAGCCCTTGTGCACCCGGTAGGCGATGGCCCGGTCGTTGTACAACGAGGCGAACACCTCGCGGATGGCCCGCTTGACGTTATCCAGCCCTTGGACATTCAGGAAGGTTTCCTGCTGGCCGGCGAAGGAGGCATCCGGGAGATCCTCCGCCGTGGCTGACGAGCGTATGGCCCAGGAGGCGGTATCGCCGCCCGCCTGGCCCACGAGCTGGTGGTAGGCAGCCTCGATATCCGCATCCAGACTCCGGGGGAAGGGCTGCTCGATGATCCAGCCGCGGATCTTCGGGCCCGCCTCGCTCAGGGCGGCGATGTCGTCCACATCCAGCTTGTCCAATTCGGCGGCGATGCGCTCGGCGAGCCCGCTGGCGGACAGGAATTCCCGGTAGGCCTCGGCGGTGGTCGCGAAGCCACCCGGCACCCGCACATCCACGGCCGTCAGGTGTTGGATCATCTCTCCCAGAGAGGCATTCTTGCCGCCGACGATGTCGACATCGTTCATTCCCAGGTCGGAAAGCCAACGGACTGTCTCGGTCATGGCAGCAGGCCTCGATGCTGTGTTTTGTGCGGGACCGGGCGGCGGTCGTGACGATCCCGCAACCCATTTGCAGTGCTCTCGCAATATAGCCGAACGCCGGCGCCGGCGAGAGGACCGGTGTCAATGGTCAGGATTGAGGGGGCAGGGGCATCGTGCGCCGGGATGGCTCGTGGAGCACCGGCGTCGGGCGTACCGTCGGCGTCAGCCTTCCTGGGCGCCATTGGCCCGGTCCGGATAGAGCATCAGCATCATGCGCATCAGCTCGGACAGCGAGCGGGCTTCGAGCTTCTCCATGACCTTCGCGCGGTGGGCCTCGACGGTGGATTGGCTGATGCCGAGATCGGCGGCGATGACCTTGTTGCGCTTGCCGGCCAGGATCTGATCCAGCACCTCGCGCTCGCGCTTGGTGAGCCGCTCCACGCGATCCTGGATCTGCGCCACCTCGAGCGCGCGGCCGCGCTGCTGGGCGTCCACCTCCAGCGCGCGGTGCACCGCGTCCAGCATGGCCTGATCGTTGAAAGGCTTCTCGATGAAGTCCACGGCGCCGTTTTTCACCGCCCGCACGGCCATGGGCACGTCGCCGTGGCCCGTGATGATGATGATGGGCGGGTGCAGGGGCTCTTCCGAGAGGCGTTCCTGCAGCTCAAGCCCGCTCATGTGGCGCATGCGCACATCGAGCACCAGGCAGCCCGGGCGCTGCGGGTCGAAGCAGTTCAAAAATGCCCAGGCGGAGTCGAATGTCTCGGCGGCGAGGCCCACGGAGTCCATCAACAGCCCGATGGCCTCGCGGACTTCGTCGTCGTCGTCGACGATGAACACCGTCGGATCTTTGCTCATGCGTGCTCTCCGGCATGGTCGGTCTCGTGACCGTCGGATTGTAATGACACGGTGCTGGGAGTCACCCCTCGGTGCTTGTCGACATACAGCAGACTGAAAAAGAACGTCGCACCGATGCCCGGCGTCGAGTCTACCCGCAGGCGCCCGCCGTGGGCCTCGATGATGCCGTGGCTGATGGAGAGGCCAACGCCGAGTCCCTGCGGCTTGGTGGTGACGAAGGGCTCGAACAGATGCTCCGGCGAGCCTTTGCCCAGCCCTGGACCCGTGTCCACCACCCGGATCTCCACGGCTTCGCCGTTGCGGCGGGCGAGTAGCAGCACACGCCGCTCCCGGGGCTGATCGACCATGGCCTCGACGGCATTGCGCACCAGGTTCAGCAGCACCTGCTCGATCTGCGTGCGCTGTGCCATGACGGTATCGGCGCCGAAGCCGATCTGGCGATGCAGCGCCACGCCGGCGCGACGGGCATCCTGGCGCATCAGCACCAGCACGGTCTCGAACATGTCTGCCACGGCGACGGGTGCCATTTCCGGCGCCTCTTTGCGCACGAAGCGACGGATGTGACGGATCACCTCGCCGGCGCGCTCCGCCTGTTCGGCGATCTTGTTCATGACCTCTTTGCAGGTCTCGGTGTCGGCGCGCCCGGCGCCGATCATGCGCACACAGGCCCGGGCATTGGTGGTGATGGCGGTCAGTGGCTGGTTCAGCTCGTGGGCGATGCCCGACGCCATCTCGCCGAGGGTCGACAGCCGCGTCACGTGCGCCTGCTCGGCCTCCTGGCGCCGAAAGCGCTCGGCGGCCTCGCGACGCTCGGTGATGTCGCGGCAGACGACCACGGTGCCCAGGGTCTGGCCCTGCTCGTCACGGATGGGGGTGGCACTGTACTCCACCGGGAAGCTGCCGCCGTCGCGACGCCAGACGATATCGTCGTCTACGAATCGAAACTCATCGTCGCCGAAGGTGGCACAAACGGGGCATTCCTCTCGCGGGTGCGGCTCGCCGTCGGCACGGGTGTGGTGCAGGATCTCATGGGTCTCGTTGCCGATGAGCTCGTCGGCGCGCCAGCCCGTCATACGCTCCATGGCCTTGTTGACGAAGGTGGTGCGGGCGTTGAGATCGACGCCGTAGATGCCCTCGGCGACGGAGTCGAGAATCAGCTGGTGGCGTCGCTCGAGGCGCGTATTGGCGCGGCTCAGGCGCTGGTTGAGCCGCAGCACCCGGCTGGTGAGCAAGGCCATGGTCACCAGTGCCAGGGTGCCGATGACCACGGCGAGCCAGTACCTGGCCACCGCATCGGCGAGGGTGAAAGGCGCCTCTTCGTCGTAGGGGGCGCGCTTGAGCTCGCGCAGCATCTCGTGCACCGGCTGGTAGTCCAGGGGTACCGTCCAGCCCGCGTAGCCCCCGGCGCGCGCTGCGGCGTCGTCCGCCGGCATCCGCAGCAGGGCGATGGCCACCGCCTGCGCCAGGTCCATGGGTGTGTCAGCGAGCTTGCTGAAGGGCCATTCCGGGTAGAGCGGGGTACTGTGCAATGGCGTGAAGCCCGGGGTGTCGCGGGCGCCGAGCACCTTCAGCTCGTCCAGCGCGACGACGCCGGCCGCGGCCATCTGCTCCAGCACCTCGGTGCGCACGGTGCCGGCGTCCACCGTGCCGTCGCGCACCGCCAGCACCACGGCGTCGTGGATGCCGCCGAAGACCAGAGACCGCAGGTCTTCGGTTAGGTCGATGCCGTGGCGCAGCAGTTCCGCCTGTGCCATTTCGAACCCCCCCAGAGAGGTTGGATCGACGGCCATGAAGTGCGTGCCGGCCAGATCCGCGAGACGCTCGAGGTCGTCTCGGTCGGCGCGGGTGAAGATGACACCGCCAAACAGATTGCGGGCATGCTCGCCGGAGCCCGTGCGCAGGGTGGCGATGCGCGAGATGCCCTGGTCCTGCTCCAAGGCCACATAGATGGCGGGATTGACCAGGACGAAGTCTACGCTGCCCGTGGCGACCGCCGACCCGACGGCGGCGAAGTCGAGCGGGACGACGTCGAAGCGAAAGCCCGGCACCTGTGCCGTCAGATAGTCGGCTGTCGGCTGCCAGGTGCTGCCGGAGTGGGCATCACCACGGTGGCTCAGCACACCGATCAGCACACGCCCGTTGGTCGCCGCCGGTGTCTCGGCGGCCGCAAGGTCCGGCGGCGCGGCGGCGAGCAGCAGAATGACAAGCAGGATCGGAGCCGGCATCTGGCGGGCAGTCAAGGGTTTGTCGGCGGTTCTGGCGGTGGCAACGCTGCATCGAAAGCCCGTTGTTGGCAATGCCGACACCTGCCCATGCATACTATTGCGGCTTTCGATTCCAGCCAGACCTATGCGACGGCGGGTGTGTCGGCGACTGCGCGCGTGTCGCGCGCCGAACGCTGTGCGGGTTGACGCCCTCAGGGGATGCCCCAGCCGCCCTCAGTAAAAACCAGAGGAGATCATAACCGAATGTCCATTTCCCGACGCGAATTCGTGCGCCTGATGGGGCTCGCCGGCGCCGCCGGCATGCTGCCCCGTTCCGTGCTCGCCCAGGCCAAACAGCCGAGCGACCTCTATGAAGTGCCCAAGTTCGGCAATGTCACGCTGCTGCACATGACGGACTGTCATGCACAGCTGAATCCCATCTACTTTCGCGAGCCGAATGTCAACATCGGCGTCGGGCCCGCCTTTGGAAAGGCGCCGCACCTGGTGGGCAAGACGCTGCTCGAGCACTTCGGCATCGCGCCGGGCGGCATCGAGGCACACGCATTCTCGTACCTGCGCTTCCCGGAGGCCGCAGAGCGGTATGGTGCCGTTGGCGGCTTCGCGCATCTGAAGACGCTGGTGGAGCGTATCCGCGCCGATCGCGGTGACGGCAACAGCCTGCTGCTGGACGGCGGCGACACCTGGCAGGGCTCCGGCACCGCCTACTGGACCCGCGGCATGGACATGGTGGGCGCCTGCAACCGCCTGGGTGTGGACGTGATGACCGGCCACTGGGAGTTCACCTACCTGGACGAGGAGGTCATCAAGAACATCGGCGCCTTCAACGGCGATTTCGTGGCGCAGAACGTCAAGGTACGCGAGGAGGCGCTGTTCGACTACAAGTTCGCCGACTTCGGCGGCTTCCAGGAAGACGCCGGCCTGGCCTTCAATCCCTACACCATCAAGGAGGTGGGCGGCGCCCGCGTCGCGGTCATCGGCCAGGCCTTCCCCTATACCCCCATCGCCAACCCGCAGCGCTTCATCCCGGACTGGACCTTCGGCATCCAGGATGCGCGCATGCAGGAGTTCGTCGACAAGGTGCGGGCCGAGGAGGAGCCGGATCTGGTGGTGGTGCTGTCCCACAATGGCATGGACGTGGATCTGAAGATGGCGGGGCAGGTCACCGGCATCGACGTCATCTTCGGCGGCCATACCCACGACGGCATGCCGGCGCCCACCATCGTCGAGAACGCCAGCGGCAAGACGCTGGTGACCAACGCCGGCTCCAACGGCAAGTTCCTCGGTGTGATGGATCTGGATGTGAAGGACGGCAAGCTCCGCGACTATCGCTATCGGCTGCTGCCCGTGTTCTCCAACCTGTTGCCGGCGGACGCCGACATGGCCAAGTATATCGAGGAGACCCGCGCGCCCTATCTCGACAAGCTCACCGAGGAGCTGGCCACCGCCGAAGAGGTCCTCTACCGCCGCGGCAACTTCAACGGCACCTTCGACCAAGTCATCTGCGATGCCCTGCGCAAGGTCAACGATGCCCAGATCAGCCTCTCGCCGGGCTTCCGCTGGGGTACCTCGGTGCTGCCGGGGCAGCCCATCACCATGGACAACGTCATGGACCAGACCTGCATCACCTATCCGGAGACCTACCGGCGGGAGATGAAGGGCAGCGAGATCAAGGCCATCCTGGAGGATGTCTGCGACAACCTGTTCAACCCCGACCCCTACATCCAGCAGGGCGGCGACATGGTGCGCGTCGGCGGGCTCGACTACGTCTGCGACCCCGCCGGCGGCATGGGCGGGCGCATCACCGAGATGCAGCTGGATGACGGCACCAAGATCGAAGCGGACAAGACTTACATCGTCTCGGGCTGGGCCACCGTCGGCAGCCAGGCCCCGGGCGAGCCCATCTGGGAGACCGTCGCCACCTACCTGCGGGATGTGAAGACCGTCAAGCTCGACAAGCTCAACACGCCCAAGCTCAAGAACGTGAAGGGCAATCCCGGCATCGCCGACTATGCCGGCGAGATCCTGAGCTGACCCCAGAGCGGCCGCCGGGGCGCAGTGCGCGCCGCGCGCGGCCGGGTCTTCGGGCCCATGTCCAGGTCGAGCCGAGCCCCGATTCGCGCCCCGATTCGCGGGTAGACACAGCGCTTCGGCGTCAAGCGCCGCGCCTTTGTTCGCACGGCGTCCCAAGCCCATGCCTCGTCAACAGCACCTGCCACCGCTTCGCATTGCGCCGCGAACATCCTGGCGACTGCTCGGCTTCGTCGTACTGAGCCACGCCGCGGCGCTCGCGGTGCTGGTGCCGCTGCCGGCGCCGTCGCCTTGGCTGCGCCTGCTGCTGGGCCTGCTGATGATACTGAGCCTCGCTTACGTCACCTGGGCGCAGGTCCTGCGCCGGGCGCCCTGGTCCGTCGTCGCCGTGGAGTGGAGCGAGCACGGCTGGCGGGCGACCTTTGCCGACGGGCGCACCCGCGATGCAAGGCTGGCGCCCTCCACCTTCGTCGGCGTCGACCTCGTCATCCTGCACCTGCGGATCGGGCGTTTCCGGCGGCCCACCCTCCTGCTCGGCGCCGATGTGGTGCCCGCCGATCAGTTGCGGCGGCTGCGGATGCGGCTACGGCTGGGGTTGGCGGGTGGCTGACAGGCGCATGGGTAGGCTGCGCCCGCGTGGCACACCAGTCATCCGGCTAGCTGAGCCCGGCGCCACCGTCCACCGATGTGGCTGTATACCCATCGCATCTCGGTTTTCGCTTTCTGCGGGCTGGGTTGCGGCTGGCGGGGGACGCCGTGAATACGTCCCTGTAGGCTTCACGACAGCATCCCTGCTGTCGAGACCCCCGCCAGCCGCAATCCAGCCCGCAGACGCCTGCGCCGGACATTGACATCCGCCGGGTATAATCGACGGCATCAGGCGGCTCGCCCACATCCCACGCGGCGCCCGCTGAGCGGAGACGCCTCGATCCGAAGCGTCAGATGCCGTGGCCCTGCCCTGCAGCGGACGCTCGGCGTCGTCTTCCTGTGCGTTCCGCCAAAAGACGCCCAGGTCGGAATCCTCGACCGCCCCGAGCGCAACGCGGGTATCCGCATCAACCCATCTCGCGCGCCGCCCGCTCGGGCTGACGCCGGCACCGGCAGGGAGTTTTGCCAAGCATGACACTTGGACGATTGCGCAAAGATCAGGCACACCACTAGACGAGGCCTCAGGGGTTACTTCAGGTGTCAATTAAGGGACTTTCGTTTATCTACCGTTTACGTCCGCCAGAGCGCCGCTCGTCAGCCAATCGCACTGACAGGCCACCCTTCGTCTTGTCACCCGGTGCACGTTAGGGCTATGTAACCTCACGCTCGACGCTCGAGACGACGCCTGAGCTTCGTCTCGGCATTCAGCCTCTCGGCCATCGGCAGAATGATCCGCCTCGACCTGCGGTGACACATGCCGAGACGAGACTCGCAGCGGCGATGGTCGAGCGCTGACAGCACGACACGCGCAGCCTTGGCAGACACCGTATCCATATGGTGTAAGCCAGGGTATCGAGTCAGACGAACACCACGCGTACCACAGGGCGCACGGCGATGACCCGGCTTCATCCTTGCACAGAAGATTGCGCATCGCACACACTGTCATCCGCACGGCGGTGCCGCGCGTCAATAACTTGAACGTAAAAAACACTTGGGAGCAGCGTTAGCCATGGCCATCCAACCGAGTCGTATTCTTATTGTAGACGATCATCCACTAGTCCGTGCCGGGCTGTGCAGCCTCTTCGATGACGAGCCGGATCTGTCCGTCTGCGCCGAGGTGGGCAATGTACGCGACGCCATCGCAGTGGCGCGGACCGAAAGCCCAGACCTGGCGCTCATCGATATTTCGCTCGAAGACGGCAATGGTATCGAGCTCATCAAACGCCTCAAGGTACACATACCAGAGCTCAAGATGCTGGTCTGCTCCATGCACGACGAATCCCTGTTCGCCGAGCGCGCCATCAACGCCGGCGCCCGCGGTTATGTGAACAAGCATCAGATCACCGAGCAGATCCTGGAGGCTGCGCGGCAGGTGCTCGCCGGGCGTATCTACCTGAGTGACAAAATGGTGGAGCGGGTGATCGACGGTTTCGCCAAGCGCAAAGACACCGGTGGCTCCAGCATCGAAGACCTGAGCGACCGCGAGCTTGAGGTCTTCGGCCTCATTGGACAAGGGCTCTCCACCTCCAAGATCGCCGAGCGACTGCACCTCAGCGTCAAGACCATCGAAACCCACCGCGAGAAGATCAAGCGTAAGCTGCAGCTCGCCACCGGCGGCGAGCTGGTGCGCCATGCCGTGCAGTGGCATATCGAGCAGGCCTGAGCTGGGCGCCGGCCCGTGCTGAGCAGCTGAGCCTCCGTCGACGCCGTAGGCGCCGGGCCAATGGCGTCCGGGCGCAATGGCATTTGTCGACACCGCAGCGCGACCACACTTGGAGTCATGCCTGGAGGCATGAGCCCGAATGGCGCCCAAGCGCGCCGTCGGGCTGGACTGACCTCGGAAGGTTGCATCAGCGGCCCGAAAGACCGCTTGAGCACGATCAGTCGAGCACCACCAAGCGTAGGAATCCAGACAGATGCCGAGATCCCATACCGGCGCAGCCACATTGCTGGCGGCGCTCACCACCATGGCCGCAGCCGACACCGCACTCCAGCGCAACGCCGTTGCCGCTGGTGCCGACGACGGCGACGAGGCGCGGCTGCTCAGCAACACGCGGCAGCTCATCTTCGAGGGCCGCCGCTCCGGCGAAGGCTATTTCAGCGCCGACGGGCGCTACATGGTCTTCCAGAGCGAGCGCGAGCCCGGCAACCCCTTCTATCAGATCTACTTGCTGGACCTGACCACCGGCGACACCACACGCATCTCCACGGGCACCGGCCGCACCACCTGTGCCTGGATCCATCCGGACGGCCAGCGGGTGCTGTTCTCCTCGACGCATCAGGACCCCGCGGCCGAGGCCAAGCAGCAGGAAGAGCTGGACAAGCGCGCCGCCGGCCAGGGCAGCCGCTACAGCTGGAGCTACGATCCCACCTACGAGATCTACGAAACCGGCCTCGACGGCGGCACGCCGCGGCGACTGACGCAGGCGATGGGCTACGACGCCGAGGGCTCCTGGTCCCCGGACGGCGAGCACATCCTGTTCGCATCCAACCGGCATGCCTACGCCGACGATGCCGACGCCGCCACCCGCGCCGCGGTGGAAGAGGACCCGTCGCGCTTCATGGAGCTCTACGTCATGGACGCCGACGGCGGCAATGTGCGCCGGCTCACGACCAAGGAGGGTTATGACGGCGGCCCCTTCTACAGCGCCGATGGCAGCCGCATCGTCTGGCGCCGCTTCGAGCCGGACGGCAAGACCGCCGAGATCTGGACCATGAACGCCGACGGCAGCGATCAGCGCGCCGTCACGGACCTCGGGGTCATGTCCTGGGCACCCTACTTCCACCCCAGCGGCGATTACATCGTCTTCACCAACAACGCCCACGGCTACGCCAATTTCGAGCTCTTCATCGTCGACGCCGAGGGCGAGCACGACCCCGTGCGGGTCACCAATACGCCCGGCTTCGACGGCCTGCCGGTGTTCACGCCGGACGGCGAGCAGCTCGCCTGGGCCAGCAGCCGCACCGCCACCAAGCAGGCCCAGATCCATATCGCCGACTGGGATGACGCCGCCGCCCGCGAGCTGCTGGGACTCCCCCCCGCCGGCGCCGCCACCGACCCGGGGGCGGCCACCACCACCCCCGACGATGCACCGGCCGTGCCCCAGACCAGCGCCGCCATCAGCGCCGCCGATCTGCGCGCCCATGTGCATGCGCTCACCGACACGGCCATGGCCGGCCGCCGCACGGGCACCCCGGGCAGCCGGCTGGCCACCGACTATGTCGCCCGCGCCATGGCCGCCAGCGGGCTCGCGCCCGCCGCCGCCATCGCCGGAGCACCCGGCGGCAGCTGGTTTCAGCCCTACGACTTCACGGCGGGCGTCACCCTGGAGGACGGGACCCGGCTGACGCTGCGCGCCGCCGACGGCACCGAGGAAACCCTGGCGCTCGATCAAGACTGGCGGCCCCTGTCCTTCTCCGGCACCGGCGTCGTCGAGCCGTCGGCCGTGGTGTTCGCCGGCTACGGCCTCATCGCGCCGGGGGACGACGGCAGCCAGGACTTCAACAGCTATGGCGATCTCGATGTCGCCGGCCAATGGGTCTTGGCCCTGCGCGACCTGCCCGCCGATCTCGACGCCGCCCGCAGACAGGCGCTGGTGGACTATGCCGCCCCGCGCTACAAGGCCCTCATGGCCCGCGAGCAGGGTGCGCGCGGGCTGCTGCTGGCGCCCGGCCCGGATACTCCGGTGAAAGATCAGCTGCTCTCGCTGGCGCAGGAGGCAGGCGCCGGCGGCGGCAGTCTGCCGGTGATCTCATTGTCGGCAGCCGCTGCGGCGCGACTCGCGGCGGCGGCCGGCGTCGACTTGCAGGCGCTGCAACGCGAGGCGGACGCCGGCGCCCAGACCGCCGTCGCGCTGGACGGCGTGCGGTTGGCGGCCGACATCAGGCTGCGCGCGACGAGCGGCCAGGACCGCAACGTCCTGGGCCGCCTGCAAGCCGGCGACACGCCGAGCGAGCAGGTGCTCATCGTCGGCGCCCACGTGGATCACATCGGCGACGGCCAAGGGCTGTCATCTCGGGACGAGCTCGAGGGGCGCATCCACCCGGGCGCCGACGACAACGCCTCTGGTGTCGCCGCGCTCCTGGAGATCGCCGAAGACCTGGCCGAGCGTCGGCGTGCCGGCGAGCTGGCGCTGGCCCAAGACATCGTGTTCGCGGCCTGGACCGGCGAAGAGCTGGGCCGCCTGGGCTCGGCTGCCTTCGTCGAGGCCCTGGCGGCGGCCTCGGGCGAAGACAACGGCAAGGTGGACGCGACGGTAAGCGCCTATTTGAACCTGGACATGGTGGGCCGCCTGGGCGAGCACCTCTATGTGCAGGGCGTGGGCTCGGGCGATGGCTGGCGCGGCGAGTTGGAGCGGCGGAACATACCCGTCGGCCTGCCGCTGCGCCTGCAAGCCGACGCCTATCTGCCCACGGACACCACTTCGTTCTACCTCGCCGGGGTGCCGGTGCTGAGCTTCTTCACCGGCGCCCATGCGGATTACAACACGCCGGATGACACCGCGGAGAAGCTCAACTACGAGGGGCTGACGCGCGTCGCCCGGCTGGCGGGGCTCATGTCCACCGCCCTCGCCAAGACGGCCGAGGCACCCACCTACGTCGCCCAGGAGAAGCCGGGCACCGGCGCCAGCCGGGCCAATCTCAGGGCCTATTTCGGCACCATTCCGGCGTACGCCGACGCCAGTGTGGCCGGCGTGATGTTGGACGGCGTCGCCAAGGGCGGACCGGCGGCAGCCGCCGGCCTGCGCGCCGGCGACGTGATCACCGCCGTCGCCGGGCGCAGCATCGAGAACATCTATGATTTCACCTACGCCCTGAACGCACTCAAGGTGGGTGAGCCGGTTTTGGTGGAAGTCAGCCGCGAGGGGCAGGCGGCGGCGCTCACCGTCACACCCGTGGCCCGGCAGTGAGGCGAGGCTGGGGTGCTCGGGGCTGGAGACCGGGCCGGGGGGTCCGGGGCCAAGTCACGAGCGCTGCCACGGCACGTCGTCATGCAGCAGCGCGCCCGCCGCAGCGACGCCCGCAACCGCGGACCCGGCGCCGGCGGCGAGCCGCGGGCCCACCGGGCGCTGGCTCACGTCTCGTCTGCCTGCGCGCCGATGCGCACGGCCAGCAGATCGCAAACCTCATGACGGAGTAGTGAGCGGGTGATGGAGCCGAACAGGTTGCCGAGCCAGGTATGATCGCGGGCACCGACGATGATCAAATCCACGCCCAAGTCCCTGGCCACATGCTCGATACTGCGGCCGGTGGGGCCGAACTCGACGATGCGGTCTGCTTGCGGCACACCGATCCGCTCGCCGAGGCCGTCGAGTTCCTTGCGGGCCACGTCAACCAGCTCATGCTCCAGATCCAGGTCCGACGGCAGCACGGGCTCGGCCATGAAGGCACCGCCGGCGAGCTCGGTCTCCGGGGCGATGTACTCCACCACGTTCAGCAGCGTGAGCCTCGCATTGAAGCGCTCGCGCATGGCAACTGCGCGCTGGACGACGACCTCGGACTCAGGCGCAAAGTCCACTGCCAACAGGATATGCTGATAGGGATGCTCAGACATGACGCCCTCCTGCGTTGATTGGGGTGTGACATCTGACAGTATACGAGACCCATCGTCCAAGCCCATTGCTGCGTCAGGCGGGCATCCTGAACGCACATCCTTCGCGCAGGGTCCCCTGCCGCAGGATAGACCACAAGCTTGCCCTTGAGCACTCGCGCTCGTCCATGCCGCGCTGTCGCCGACCCGTAGAAGATCCGCACGCCACAACCAAGGTGACCGACGCTTCTCATGCCCTCCGACGTGACGCCCTTTTCGCTGTCCAACGATGACGCCTACCGCCGGTGGCGGGATGCCAAGCTGGCGGATCTGCCCGCGGCGCCGGCGGACTTGCTGGTGGAGGTCGGCGACCCGCGCCGGCTCACCGATACGGAAGCCGCGGCCATCCGTGAGCGCTGCCGGCGCTGGAACATGGCCGTCTATCGCAGCAAGGTGGGCGATGATCCCGATAAGGCCATCCTGCGCCGCCTCGGCGCACGCTTTGGCCTACACAGCCTGGATCACAACCCCGGCGCCGACGAGGACGCCATCACCGCGGTGACCATCCAGTCCGATGCGCTGCACCGGGGGTTCATTCCTTACACGGACAAGCCCATCGCCTGGCATACGGATGGGTACTACAACGCGCCACAGCGCCAGATCCGCGCCTTCATCCTGCACTGCGTCCGCCCGGCGGCGGCGGGCGGCGAGAATGCCCTGCTGGATCCCGAGGTGGTCTACATGCGTCTGCGCGACCGTGATCCGGCGCATATCCGCGCACTGATGCACGCCCGCGCCATGACTATTCCGGCGAACAGCGTCGATGGCACAGTCCTGCGGCCCGCCTGCGCCGGGCCCGTGTTCATGCACACCGAACAGGGCGGCCTCGCCATGCGCTATACCGACCGCAAGCGCAATATCCAATGGCGAGACGACGCCGCCACCACCGCCGCGGTGACCGCGCTGCGGGAGGTGCTCACCGCCGCGGACACGCCGGTGATGCGACTGCGCCTGGAATCCGGCTGGGGCGTCATCTGCAACAACGTGCTGCACACGCGCACGCGGTTCCAGGACTCGGGAGAGCCCCGGTTGCTCTACCGCGGGCGGTATTACGAACGCATCGCCGGGCACTGAGCGCGCCTGCCCCAGCGCCATCAATCAAGGCTGCGAGCGCCTCCGGCGGCGGGCATCCACCGCCCGGCGCGGGCTCGCGCAATAGCCGGGGCGGTGGTCATGCCCCAGCCCTCGCAGGATCACCTGCCGGCGTTCGCCGTCCGCCCTGCCCGCCG
Organism: uncultured Thiohalocapsa sp.; assembly: GCF_913062725.1. Lineage (GTDB taxonomy): Bacteria > Pseudomonadota > Gammaproteobacteria > Chromatiales > Chromatiaceae > Thiohalocapsa. Next base: position 22,979 of record NZ_CAJXWY010000028.1, on the reverse strand, counting down.
AGAGGCGGCCACGCCGGACGGCCGGCCAGCCCCGTCCCGGAGACCGTCAGCGCCGCTCGAGGTAATAGCGCAGGAGAGCGCTCGTAGACGTATCGTGATCAGCCGTAACCCGTCCCGCCTCGATCTCGCCGAGGATGACACCCGCCAGCTGCTTGCCCAGCTCCACGCCCCACTGATCGAAGGAGTTGATGCCCCAGATGACGCCCTGGGTGAAGATCTTGTGCTCGTAGAGTGCGATGAGCGCGCCGAGTGTGTGAGGGGTGATCTGTTCCACCAGTAAGGTGCTGCTGGGCCGATTGCCGTCGAACTGGCGCTGGGGGGCGAGCCGCGCGGCCTCGCGAGGGTCCAGGCCCGCCGCCAGCATGGCGTTGCGGGCCTCCTCGAGCGTCCGACCGCGCATCAGCGCCTCGGTCTGCGCAAAACAGTTGGCGAGCAGCTTGGCGTGATGGTCGCCGACGGGGTTATGGGTCTTGAGGGGGGCGATGAAGTCCGTGGGAATCAGCTCGGTGCCCTGGTGAATGAGCTGGTAGAAGGCATGCTGGCCGTCGGTGCCGGGCTGGCCCCAAACCACCGGGCCGGTGGCGTAGCTCACACGCTGGCCATCCCGGGTGACGTGCTTGCCGTTGCTCTCCATGTCGCCTTGCTGAAAGTAGGCGGGGAAGTGCTCCAGATACTGGTCGTATGGCAGGATGGCATGGGTCCGGGCACCTGCGAAGTTGATGTACCAGACCCCCAGCAGCCCCAGGATGACGGGCAGATTTGTCTCCAACGGCGCCGTGCGAAAGTGCTCATCCATGTCATGGGCACCGGCGAGCAGCGCTTCGAAGTGCTCGAATCCCACGGCCAGCGCGATGGGCAGTCCGATGGCGGACCACAGCGAATAGCGACCGCCCACCCAATCCCAGAACTCGAACATGTGCTCGGTATCGATGCCGAACTCCGCCACCTTCTCGGCGTTGGTGGAAACGGCGACGAAGTGGTTGCGCACCGCCGCCTCGGAGCCGAGGCCGTCCACCAGCCAGCGCCGGGCGCTGCGGGCGTTGGTCATGGTCTCTTGGGTGGTGAAGGTCTTGGACGCGACGATGAAGAGCGTCGTCGCCGGATCCAGCCCCTTCAGGGTTTCCGTCAAATGGGTGCCGTCGACATTGGAGACGAAATGTGGCCTGGGGGCCTCAGACTGATACGGCGTCAGCGCAGTGCAAACCATCTTGGGGCCCAGGTTGGAGCCGCCGATCCCGATGTTCACCACGTCGCGGATGGGCCGTCCGGTGAAGCCCTGCCAGTCGCCGCCACGCACGCGATCGCTGAAGGCTCGCAGGCGCGCCAAAACATTATTGACATCGGGCATCACATCCCTGCCGTCGACGGCGATCGACCGGTTCGAGCGGTTGCGCAGCGCCACGTGCAGCACGGCGCGATCCTCGGTGCTATTGATATGCCGACCGTCGAACATGCGTGCGCGCCAAGCCTCCAGTTCCGCCGCCCGGGCGAGGTCATAGAGCAAGCCCAGGGTTTCGTCGGTGACGATGTGCTTGGCGAAATCCAGGTGCACGCCGACGGCCTCCGCACACAGGCGCTCGCCGCGAGTGGGATCGGCGGCGAAGAGATCGCGCATGTGGATGTTCGCCATGCGCTGCCAGTGCGCGCCGAGGGCCTGCCAGGCCGTGGAGGAGTCGATGAGCGCCATGTTTACAACCTCGTTCCTGCCGGGATAGTCGCGGAAGCCTTTTGTCCGGGAAGCCTTTGTTCGCCCGCTGCGGCCGAGCACAAAAAAGGGCGCAACGCGCCCTTTTGACTCGTGCCAAAGGCCACCCGTGGCGGGTATAGCATATCCGCCCGGAGCGACTCCAATCGGCGACTCGCCGCCGGCGGGATCAGGCGTCCAGGTTGTCCAGCGCCTTCTGGAAGCGGTTGGCGTGCGAGCGCTCGGCCTTGGCCAGGGTTTCGAACCAATCGGCAATCTCGTCGAAGCCCTCGTCGCGGGCGGACTTGGCCATGCCCGGGTACATATCGGTGTACTCGTGGGTCTCGCCGGCGATGGCAGACTGCAAGTTGGCGTCGGTGCCGCCGATGGGCAGGCCGGTGGCCGGGTCGCCCACCTGCTCCAGGTACTCCAGGTGACCGTGGGCATGACCGGTCTCGCCCTCGGCCGTGGAGCGGAAAACGGCCGCGACGTCGTTGTAGCCCTCCACGTCGGCCTTGGAGGCGAAGTACAGATAGCGGCGGTTGGCCTGGGACTCGCCGGCGAAGGCGTCTTTCAGGTTTTGCTCGGTCTTGCTGCCTTTGAGCTCCATATACGGATCCTCTGGGTTGCGTGCTGAGCGATGCTCAGGGATGCGGGCGCCGTCGATCGACTGGCCTGACAACGGCGGCGTTGGCGGCTGCCCGCGTTGGTGTTTGCGACGCCGGCGTGTTGAACCACCGACGCTGCTGCAAGTTGCCGCCGCACACTACCCCCCGCAGTGGGGGGTAGCAATTGTTTGTTTCAATGGGGCCGATAGTGAAATTTTATCTGCCTACGGGTTTCGATTGCGCTACCCCTCAGTCGGTTCCATGGCGATGCCATCGCCCAAATTCGCAGCGCGCACAGCCGCCGCCACCGCCTCGATCGCACCGCGGCGCGGAAAGGACTTGCGCCAAGCGAGCGCCACACGGCGCGAGGGTGCAACGCCTGCGAAGGGCCGTGCACAGACGATCCGACCGCCGAGCCGATCTTCGCGCGCCGCACTCATGGGCAGCACCGTGATGCCCACGTTGCTTGCGACCATGCAGCGAATGGTCTCCAGCGATCCGCCCTCAAGACCACGACCGAAGCCTTCGGGGCCCTCCATGCCGCCATTGCCGCACTCGGGGCAAAGCTGCAGGACTTGGTCGCGAAAACAGTGGCCCGGCCCCAGCAGCAGCACTCGCTCTGCGGCCAGTGCCGCAGGCTCGATCGCCGCTCGCGCCACCCAGGGATGATCGCCGGGCAGCAGCACCACGAAGGCTTCGTCATACAAGGCCAGGGTGCGGATGCCGGGCTCATCGAAGGGCAGCGAGATGACAATCACGTCGAGCTGTGCCTGCTTCAGTCGGTCAGCGAGCGCAGCGGTGAAATTCTCCTCGATCAATAACGGCATCTGCGGCGCCGACTCCCGCAGCGCCGGCACCAGGCGCGGCAGCAAATAGGGCCCGACGGTGTAGATGGCGCCGACGCGCAGCGGGCCCACCAACGGGTCGCGCCCGCTGCGGGCCACCGCCAGCACGCCTTCGGCCTCCTCCAGGACCCGCTGTGCGCGCGCGACGACGGCGGCGCCGGTCTCGGTGATGCTGACCTCGCCGGTCCCGCGCTCGAAAAGCATGACACCGAGCTCTTCTTCGAGCTTTTTGACCGCCACACTCAGGGTCGGCTGGCTGACGAAGCACGCATCGGCGGCGCGTCCGAAATGCCGCTCGCGGGCCACGGCAACGACATAGCGCAGTTCGTTCAGCGTCATCGATCAGGATCTCGCCGGTTGCTTCGCCGATGCCGACGCCGCAGCGGGACTGCGAAACGTGGCCATCGGTGCCTGGGACTTAGCGGTTGAATCAGGGGGGCGTGAGATCCAGCATCACAGAACCTCCGGCATCGATACCATCCGTATCGTGTACCATGCGCACTGCGAGTATCTCGACCCCAACGGCGGCGGCGGCCAGCAGCGCCTCGCCGTAGGCCGGGTCAATGTGCCAGGCGGGGGCGAAACGCTCGCCCTCGGCGCGGTTCAGGGCGAACAGCATGACACCGCGGCGGCCGCTGACCACGGCCGCCGTCAGCAAGGCAAGGTGCTTGCGTCCGCGCTCGGTCTTTGCGTCCGGAAAGCGCAGATAGGTGCCATCGAGCAGGGTCACGTTCTTCACCTCGACCAGGGCGGGTGGCCGGCTGCCCGCCTCCAGCGCGATGTCGATGCGCCCGCTGTCGCCACCGTCAGCGGCGAAAGACACTTCGCGGCGCAGCTGCCGATAGCCCGCAAGCTCGGGAATGCGGCCGGCGGCGATCGCCTCCGCCATGACCTGGTTCGGACGCTGCGTGTTGACGCCCACCCAGCCGTTGCCCATGTCCACGCGCTCGAGCGTCCAGCGCAGCTTGCGGCGGGGATTGTCGGCCTGCGACAGTTGCACCGCAGCGCCCGGACACCAACAGGACAGCATCGTCCCCGTGTTTGCTACGTGTGCACTGACCCGCCCGCCGTCGCCGAGCTCGACCTCGGCGACGAACCGATTCGGTCGGGCCCACATGCGACCGGCGTGCAGCGGGGGCAGTTTCAGCGCCGGCGCTCCGGTCTCAGCCGGCGGTGAAACCGCTCAAGGCCTGATAGGCCACGCTTTCGCAGGCCAGGCCGGTCACCTGCGCCTGGGGCGGACCACGGCGCAGCCACTCCCGCAGGGCGTTGACGGCGTCCGGCTCACCGCACGCCAACACTTCCACGCGGCCATCGGGCAGGTTGTGCGCGTGGCCGGTCACCCCGAGCCGCAGCGCCTCTTCGCGTGTCGAGGCGCGGAAAAAGACCCCCTGCACGTGTCCTGCGACGATGCAGCGCAGGCAGATGGCGTGATCGTGATGTTGCGATGTGGTCTTGGCAGTCATACCCGTCGCCTCTGGGTGCTGGCGAGCGCAACGCCTACCGGTCCCCTGCGTGTGCGCGCTTATACTTGGTGAAGGTGGTGTTTTGGTAAGCCTCCTCCACGACGTAGCGCCCGAGGAGCAGGAACTCTTCTGCATTGCCTGTGGCACCGGTGTAGCGCGCCACCAGGTTACCATCGAGGTCGAAGAAGGCGAACACCGGTGTGGCGCGCACGCGATGGTCCTGTAATGCGAAGTCCTTCTGGGCCTTGGTCTCTCCGCTGAAGTTGGTCACCTCGATATCGCCCTCGACATCCACCGGAAAGATCAGGAAATGTGCCTTGAAGTAATCCTGCACGCGCGGCTGATTCAACACCGTGGTCTTCATGCGGTGACAGAACGGACATTCGTCCATCTCGAACATCAGCAGGATGCCCGTCTTCCCCTCCTCGCGCGCGAGCGCAAGCTCTTCGGTGAAGTCGCCGAAGGTCTGATCAAAAAAATACTCGCCAGGGTCGCGGCTGACGGCTGCATCGCTGTGCGCCGCACCGACGCTGAGCACGAGCAGAGCGAACAGAACCGCCAACGGGTTGGACCGGCTCCGGCGCGAATGAGGCATCTGCGTCTGAGTCATGGCTGGGCTCCAGGCTGGACCATCGGTTAGGCTCCACAGAACGGACCCGTCGCGGATACGCTTGGGGCGTTGGCGGGACGGCAGGCGCAAGACGCCGTGCAGACCTGACGTTGGGCTGCACGCCAGCAGCACAGCTGTGGATACCCGCCGCCAGCCGCCCTGAGCGACGGGCTTCGAATGGGTGACCGTCGAGTATAACCGCGTCAACCATGCTGCGCCCACCACGCCCCGCAACGCCGGCAGCTCGCTGCGTGCTGCCCTGATACCCGGGGCGCCATCGCCACGGCGGTGGCCACCGCAGGCGCCCACAGGGCGGCGGCCGGGGCGCGCTCCGCCGCAAGCGACGCGGCGAGCCGCGCCTGCTCCACCAAACCGCACATGGAGCCGAACATGACGGACTTGCTGCCGCAGAGCGCACGTGGCGCCCTCGGCATCATTGGCCTGCTGGCCTGCGCCTGGGTTTTGAGCGAGAACCGTGCCGCGGTGCGCGCGCGGTTGGTGCTGGGGGGGCTGACGCTGCAGTTCGCCCTGGCATTCCTGCTGCTGAAGCTGCCGGCGGCGCAGCAGATTTTTGTGGCCTTCAACGGTTTGGTGCTCGCGCTCAGCGAGGCCACCGAAGCCGGCACCAGCTTCGTCTTTGGCTATCTCGGCGGTGCCGCCGCCCCGTTTGAGGTGGCCTTTGCACAAAACAATTTCGTGCTCGCATTCCGTGCGTTGCCGCTGGTGCTGGTCATCGGCGCACTCTCGGCGCTGCTGTTTCACTGGCGCGTGCTGCCAGCCATCGTGCGCGGCTTCGCCTGGCTGCTCAGGCGCAGTCTCGGCGTCGACGGGCCCCTCGGCGTCGGCGCCGCGGCCAATGTCTTCGTCGGCATGGTGGAGGCACCGCTGCTGATCAAGCCCTACCTCGCCGGCATGCACCGCAGCGCACTTTTCGCGCTCATGACAACCGGCATGGCCACCATCGCCGGCACCGTGATGGTGCTCTACGCAACCCTCATCGGTGATGCCGTGCCCAACGCGCTCGGCCATATCCTGACGGCGTCGCTGGTCAACGCACCGGGGGCGCTGGTCATCGCGGGCATCCTGGTGCCGGCCGCCCGCAGCGAGCCACCGACGCCCGCGGACGATGACGACACCCCGCCGGTGGCGCAGCGCTATGCCGGGTCGATGGATGCCATCACCCGTGGCGCCTTGGATGCGCTGCCATTGCTTCTGAATATCATCGCCATGCTCATCGTCATGGTAGCGCTGGTGAGCCTGGCCAACGCGGTGCTCGACTTGTTGCCAGCGGTGGCGGGTGCATCCCTGACCCTGGAGCGCCTGCTCGGCTGGCTGTTCGCACCGGTGGTCTGGCTGATCGGCATTCCCTGGCAGGAGGCCGCCGAGGCCGCTCGGCTGATGGGCATCAAGACGGTGCTCAACGAGCTGCTTGCCTACATGGCGCTGGCGGCACTGCCCGAGCACGCCTTGAGCGAGCGCAGCAGACTCATCATGACCTACGCCCTCTGCGGCTTCGCCAACTTCGCCAGCCTCGGCATTATGCTGGGTGGGCTCACGACCCTCGTGCCCGAGCGGCGCAGCGAGGTGGCGGCGCTTGGGCTGCGTGCCATTCTCGCTGGCACCCTGGCCACGCTGATGACGGCCGCATGGGTGGGTCTTGTGCTCGTGGAGTAATGCTGGGCGCTGATCACAGCGTCGCAGGGCAGTCAGGCCATCCATGACGTCGATCCTCGACGCACCCCTGGCGCGCCGGGGATCACTGCGCGTTACCGGACGGGCGCTCCAGCACGAACATGGGCTGACTTTCCGGGCCCGCCTCGAGTGCGGCTGGATCGAGCGCGCGCTCACTGAGCGAGGGACGCACCCTGAGCGACAGTGACGAGAAGTCGACGCCGCGCATGCGTCTGGCCTGCTCACGCCGGCTCAGTCCCCGGTGCTTACCGGCACCGGCGTTGGCCATGGCCGGACTGAGGGTGATGCCAGTGATCCGCCGCGCCTCGCTGGAATACGCGTCGACGCCGTTACGGCTCAGGTAGCTGGTGAGTACGCGATGGGTGTAGCGCTGGGTCTCGGCGAAGGTGACGAAGCCGCCGTGGCGCGCCAGCGCGCCTTCACCGGCGTTATAGGCCATCACGGCCTTGCCGATGCCATAGCGCGACACGAGACGTTTGAGGTGGCGAGTGCCAATGCGCACGTTGGTATCGGCGTCGAACAGGGCTGCCGCCGAGCGCACACCATAGTCCGCCGCGGTCTCCGGCATGATCTGCATCAGGCCGACTGCACCCGCTGGCGAGACGGCGTGGGCGTCGTAGGCGGACTCCGCCCGCACCACGGCGTGCACCAGATCAAGCTCGAGGCCGTGGCGCCGGGCATAGTGGTCGATGAGCGTGTCCACGGCTGCTCGGCTCGGCCGCGGACGTTGTGGCGGTTGTGGCAACGCCCGCGGCCCGCCGACGCTATCAGCGGACCCGGCGCCCGGCGAACCGTCAGCGGGCGCCGCGAGGGCGGTGCCGGCGACAACACCGAGCACGAGGGCGACGCGGCCGATGGCGCGCCAACAACCTGGCCAAGGCGTACCGACCGCGGCGTGGCCGCTGCTCCGCCTATGGCGCTGCGTGCCTCTCCGCCAGGCAGCCGCGTCGGCGTCTGCAATGAAACCGTCATCGCATCCCGGGGCCTTGCTGCTGGCTGACGGTTGCTGGGCTCGAGGCGTCGTTGGTTGCACGATTGACTCTTGGTAAGTTGCGTTTCGAGCACGCCGGCCGCCGGGCACGAGCCGCCCATCACGACCGCCGACGAGGCAGACGGCTCGCGGCGCGCGGGTGGTGCCACGGGACCAACGGTGGTCTGGCGTTTGGTCATTTTAGACCTTTGGCACCGACGATCGATAGCCTTTCAGAGGCTTGCAGCACAAACTATCGGTTGTTTGCGCGGTTGCAATCGCGCGCTGACAAGATCGAAAATATCGCCGGCTTGACCGGATTCGCATCTCAGGGTTCACCCCGTCGGTGAATGCGCGGATCAACCCCACCGAACCCCACCGCCGTCGCGTTGGAGCAACCCATCTCACCATGCAGTTGGAGCTTGATAACGGCGCCGTCGAGGGCGCGATTGCGCACACCGACGACAGGGCTGACGACAGCCCCAGGAACGGCACCATCGCCGAGGTGCGCGGGCGCACTTGCATCTACATGGACGGGTACTGGATCAAGTACTACGAGCCCCCACCGGAAAGCCTTCAGGCCAAGAAAGCGCTGATCGAGGCGCTGACGCGCAGGCTTTTCAATCACTTAGAGCACGGCATCAATATCCCCGGAATGCGCCTCGCGGAGGCTCGCGCCGCCTACGAGCGCGAGACCGACCCGGAGCGCAAGCGGGTCAACGGCGCCATGCTCGCCGGCGCCCTGTTCAACCGCGCCACCGGCATTTTCACGAAACTCGTGGAACTGCAGGCCGACGGCGTCCAGGTGGAGCCCGACGGCGCCCTGATGCAGGAGTGCGGCGACTACCTGCTCGAGGCCCTGGAGCTCGGCCGGCTGGTGCGCCACCGCGGCGGCGACGAGGGCATCGACGAGCTCTGGGGCGAGCCCTTCAAGGCTTTCAGCCAGCCCATCGCCAGCTTCTATCAAAGCCGTTACGTGAAGATCGCGCAGACGATGCGCGACATCGACCGCATCACCGCCACCATCGCCGCCACCTTCGAGGGGAGTACCCAGTTACCGGCGCTGCGCCCGCTGCTCGACGATCTCGGCGACGCCGCCAAGCGCAAGACCGAGATCCTGCGCACCGACCCGGTGATCTTCACGGTTTGGCCCGCCTTCGTGGTGGCCAGCGACAGGCTCTGCCGGGTGCAGCCGCACCTGCCCCCGGCGCCGACGCTCCGTGCGATCCACGAGGCCCAGGAAGGTAGCCGTATCCTCAAGGTTGGCACGGCGCTCGTCAGTCACATCGTGCGCGCGCGGGTTCCCATGCCGAAGAGCACCCGGGATCTCATCGATCAATGCGACCGCTTCCGGCGCAGCTTTCTCGATACCCCGCCCAACGCAGCAGAGTCGTCCGCCCCCGGTCCCGCCGCCGCGGGCAGTGAAGCGCCGTACCGCTGAGACGAAGACGCCGATCATCAGCGGCGGACACCGCAGGCTCGGGGCGACGCCGAAACACCCGCGGACACATCCCGGCGCGCACGTCGGCTTCGATCATCGCCGCATCGGAATGACCCATCGGGGTGCAAAGACCCGCCCCAGCGCACCGCCATGGACCGCACCGCGCTGGCTTTGCCTGGCACAGATCACTGTCGGGGGCAACCCTGGCGTGGATGCGGCGGCGGCTGGCGGGTCTCGACGGCAGGACCGTCGTCATGAAACCGACGGGGATGTGGCCACGATGTCCCGCGCCAGCCACCACTGAAAGGCGCGGCAACCGAAAACCCGAAAGCGCCGGACATACACGAGAGCCCCGGCGTGGCTGCGTCAACGGCATCTTTCTTGCCTTCAGCCCAAAGGCAATCACAGCAAGCGATACGTGCGCAGCATCAGCGCAATGGGGGGCAGCCTTGGCGTCAAACGTCGGCGCGGATCAGCCGCGACGGATCCTCAATCACGACATCATGGGCTGCACGGCCGACGGCGTGGTTGGCAACGACTTGTATTCAGGACGCGCCCTGGGCCTGAGTGAGCCCGGCGATGTGCTGCAATTGCACCCCGAGCTCGCCGGGCAGTGGGACACCATCAGTGATCACTATCGTCGCATCGGCCTCAGCCACACCACGGACGTGCTCTGGGACCTGAGCCACGCGCGGCTGGCGGACTACCCGGACCATGACGTCTCCGTCTTTTTCTTCGGACCAGACGAGCACGCCGTGCGGCCCAACCGGCCGTGGCTGGATGCCGTCGCGGCCATCAACTCCAAGAATATCTTCATGGACATCGCCGAGCGGCTCGCGGTGCCCGTGCCGCTCACCCGTCCCTTCGCCAGGATCGATGCCATCACCGAGGCGGACATCGCCGCCGCACCCTATCCCTGCTACCTGAAAGCCGCAGTCTCCGTGTCGGGTGTTGGCATCCATCGCTGCGGCGACGCTACGGCGCTGCGAGCGGCCATGGATGAATTCGCGCCCGATACACCGGTGCAGATCCAGCAGGAAGTGGTCACGGATATCTTCCTGAATTTGCAGTTCCGCAGCGATGCGCGGGGGGTCGAGCGATTCGCGGCGACCGAGCAGGTGCTCAAGGGTTGCGTCCACCAGGGCAATCGCCATCCGGCCCGCCATACCCCCTGGGATAGTGTCCAGCCCATGGCGCAGTGGCTGCATGACGAAGGTATGCGGGGCGTGTTTGCCTTCGATGTGGCCGTCGTCGACGGTGCCGAGGGGCCGGATTATCTCGCCATCGAATGCAACCCGCGCTACAACGGCGCCAGCTATCCGACTGCCATCGCCCATAAGCTCGGCATCGATACCTGGCTCGCAAAGGCCTACCACACGCGCCACCGCAGCCTCGGCGCACTGGATCTGAGCGGCATCGAATACGATCCTGCCACGGGTACCGGTATCGTCCTCGTCAACTGGGGGCCCATTCTGGTCGGCAAGCTGCTGGTGCTCATCGCAGGCGACGAGAGCACGCAGGCGCGCCTGGAGGAGGCGCTGCTGTCACGGCTCTGACACGGGGCAGCTTCGGCTTCGCCATAACCGCCCCCATCCTCGGCTCGAGCGCATGGGCGCCACCGGCGCCCTACCCTCATCAGCACCGCACCACGGCAACCCCCAACAGGCGCCCCCGCGGGCGTCGAGGTCAAGCAGGGCATGCAAAACAGCTTCTCTCTCATGGTCCACGGCGGCGCCGGCGCGCTGGATAACGTCAAGGACGAGCGCATTGCGGTGCGCTATCTGGAGAGTATCCGTGTCGTGCTGGAGCACGGCCGCAGCATGCTGCAACAGGGTGCGAGCGCCGTCGAGGCGGTGGAGTCCTGCGCCTCCCAACTGGAGGATGATCCGTTGTTCAACGCCGGCTGTGGCTCGGTCCTGAACGAAAACGGCAAAGTGGAGATGGACGCCGGCATCATGGACGGCCGCGATCTCGCCGCCGGCGCCGTCGCCGCCATCGGCAACATCGCCAACCCCGTGCAGCTCGCCCGGCTGGTCATGGACGGCAGCGAGCACGTGCTGCTCATCGCCGAAGGTGCACTGCACTTCGCCGAACGCTGTGGCATGCCGCTGACGCCGGATCACTACTTCTTCACCCCCGATCGCATCAAGCAATTGGAGCAGGCACGGTTACGCCATCGCATCATGCTGGACCACGATGAGGACGGTGATGCGCAAAAATACGGCACCATCGGCGCCGTCGCCCGCGACCGCGAGGGCAATCTCGCGGCGGCAACCTCCACCGGTGGCATCGTCAACAAGCGGATGGGCCGTGTGGGTGATTCTCCCATCATCGGTGCCGGGGTCTATGCCGACAACGCCACCTGCGCCGTCTCCGCCACCGGTTATGGCGAAGAATTCATGCGCACGGTATTCGCAAAGACCATCGCCGACGCCATCGAATTCAGCGGCGTCGACGCCGCCGGCGCCGTGGACTACGGCATCGGCTATCTCACCCGCAAGGTCAAAGGCCGCGGCGGCGTCATTTGCATCGACGGCGCCGGTCACTGCGCCAGTGGCATGACCACGCCCAAGATGATCCATGGCTGGATCGAGCATGGCGGCGAGACCGTCTGCCGATTCTGATCTCAGGGCAACGCCGCAGACCCAGGAATCGCGCGCCGCGCGACCGCCGCTTGGCCTCGTGCCAGCGCCGCTCTACACGCATCTGAGCGCCGTTTGCCCGGCACCGTCGGTGCAAATGACGCCGCCGCGGCGCAGCGCCTGCCAGCACCCAAGCCAGCCACCATGCCGGCCGTCGCCGATTGCAGACGTACCCCGTTGAGGCGTTGGCCATCAAAACCCTGCCGAGCGTGAGCCTCGTTCGCCTGTCGCCTTTCGGCAAGTTTCATGGCACCGTCTGTTGTGCCAAAGCCAACGTCTGTCGGTCTTGCAGCGGACTTAGTGGCGACGGATCGGTGATACTGTCGAGCAGCAGCAACGCGAGCCGGCAATCACCGCCGCATCCGCATGCCCATGCCCCCATTGCAGCGCAATATGCCCCAGGGCAGGCTGGCGCAGGCCAGCATCCGGCACGCCGCCCCGGCGGGCTGGCACATCACGCCACACAGGCGTCATTCCTGTCCGAATATCGACGGCCCGACGATCCGTCTTGCCCCGGTCCGCGCCCAAGCGAGGGCCCACCACCCGGACCGCGGTCCCCTGAACCTTGGGCTCAGCGGCCCGGACTGGATACGGGAAACCCAGGCCGACGACGTCGAGATCCACAGGCTGGTCCACACCCGCGACCTGCGTTACGTGGCCTAGCGCAATGGACGCCAACGCCCAAGGCCCCCGGCCGCTCGCCGCGCTGCGAAACGCGCTGGCACGTCGCGGTGCAGAGCGCAGCGCACCACGCGGCACGGACACCAGCGTCGCCGACGACACCGGCTTTGCGCGCCGGCCCTCGCACTTGGATATCTTCACGCTGCGCCCCTATGGTCGCAGCCTGCTGACCCCGGCGGCGCGGGCCTGGCTCGGCTCCGCCTGGGTCGTCATCCTGCTCATGGCCAGCATCGAGGGCTTCGTCTGGGGCGCCGTCGGCGCCTCGCTGGTCCCCTCCGCCGCCGCCTGGCTGCGGCTGCCGGTGGCGGCGTTCATGTTCGTGCTGCTGTTCGCCATCGTCTGGATCGTGGACGCATCGCTCATCATGTCAGAGCGCCCGTCGTTTGCCCGGCGGCGCCGGCACACCTTGGACGAGCGCGGCGGCGTTGGCCCGGTGGCACGCTGGTATGCCGGTATCGCCGTGCGCATCGCCATCGTCGCCATCTCCCTGTACGTGACGGCGCCCTTCATCGAGAAGCTGATCCGCGCCGATGACATCGCCGCCTGGCACCAGGCCCGGGTGGAGCGGTACTACGAGGCCCGCGACGCGACCCTGCGCGAGCAGGTGCGCGCCCGCGCCGAGCAGCGCGATGAGGGCCTGCTCGGGCGAGTGCGGACGCTGGAGCAGGACATCGCCCGCCTGGAGGCGTCGCTGGCGGCGGAGCGCGAGCGCCGCGAGCGGATCGAAGCGGAGTTCGCGCCGCAGATCGAGGTATTGACCCGCGACCTCGCCGCCGCTCGTGAGCGAGTCGGCGACGAGGTGCTCGGCCGCGACGGCCGCCCCGAGGGCTATGGCCCCGAAGCCCGCAAATGGGACCAGCGTGCCACCCTGCTGGAAGCGCAGCTCGCGGAGATCCAAGCCCGGCGCGACGAGCGCCTCGCCGGCGTGCTGACGACCATCGCCGAGCTGGAACAACGCCTCGGCAAGCGTACAGATGCCCTGCAGACGGTGCGCCGGGAGCAGGCGGCGCTGGTGGAGCGCATCAGCGCCGAAGTGGCGTCGGAGCAGCCGCCGGCGATGCCGCCCAAGCTCACCTTCGCGGCCCGCTCGAAGGCCCTCGCGGATCTGAAAAGCAGCCCCGCCGAGGCGGGCGTGCCGCATTTCGAGTCTGTCGAGGGCTTCGCCCAGGCGGCGCTGGGCATTCTATTCTTCGCCCTGCTGGCGCTGAAGCTGTTCGAGCCGCTGGCGGTGCACGCCTACTACAACGAAAACGTGCAGCTGCACTACCGCAAGTACCTCCGTGGCGGCCTCGACCATATCCCCGGCTTCGACGACCACGACGATCCGGCGCGGCGCCTCTCGCCCATGGATTTTGCACGCCTCTGGGAGCGCTGGGCGCGAGACCCGGAGGGCTATACGGCGCGCTTCCAGTCCGTGCACGCCGCGCAGGCGCGGCTCAAGCGTCTGCTGGCGGACGACCATTATGAGTCGGAGCTGCTCGCGCGCCGGCGGGACGACATCGACGCCCGGCTACACCTGGAACGCCGGCGCCAGGAGGCGGAGCTGGCCGCCCGGGAGCAGACGCTCGCGCTCGAGGCCCGCGAAACCGAGCGGCGCTTGTGCGCTGAGACCGATGTCGAGTTGGAGCAACTGGCGCACAAGCGCGCCGAGGCCCGCAAGGCGCATGAGACCGCCCTCGCCGACATGGAGCGCCGCGCCGAGACCGAGCACAAGCGCCTGGATGAAGAGCTGAGCCACAAGCGCGCCGCCTGGGCGCAGGAGCGCGCCGCCGCCGAGGCGGCGCTTGATCTGCGCCGACGCGAATGCGCGCGCGAGGAGCAACGGACACGCGAGCAGTCGAGGCGCAAGCAGATGGCATTGGACGATCGGCGCCGGCTCAAGGAGCGCGAGCTGACAATGCGCGGTGACATGCAACGCACCGAGCATGAGACCGCGGCCCACGAAAGCCGCGTGCGCGAGGCCCGCAGCTTGTTGGATCAGGAACGCGAGGCAGAGGCGCGGCTGCGCGCAGGGCTCGCCGACCTGCGCACCCGGCGCAGTGAGCACGCTGACCGCGCCGCGGCGCTGAACGCAGAACTGCAGCAGCTCGGTGTGCGCGAGCAGGCGCTCAAGGTGCACGACGACGCGCTGCGTATGCTCGTGGATACGCACGGCGCGCCGGAGACCGCCGCCAGTCTGCCATTCGCCGGCGATGCGCCCGCACGCCGGCGGCGTCGCGCTATCCGGGAGCGCAAGCGGGTCGGCCGCGCATTGGGGCGTCTGCAGCGGCGACAACGGGCCGCCTGCGCCGAGCGCGATGGTGCGAGCGCGGCCGCCGCCAATCTTTCGGCGGGCATCGCCGCCATGGAACAGGAGCTCGCCGGACTCGGCGCCAGCGTGGAGCGCTATCGCGGCACCCTGGATCAGCTATTGCTTGCGCGGGGGGCCTGAGCCAGAGGACGTTGGTCGGGCCGCTCGCGGGCGCTCACATCAGCTTGATCACCATCTCCTGCTTGAGGCCGAGCACCTGGCAGGCCAGATCCAGCGCCTGGTCCGTGAAAACGTCCAGATCACCCCAGCGGTCGGCGGTATCGACGACGTCGGTCAGTGCCTCGGATACCACCCGCAAATCGTACTCGCCCGTCGCCGAGCGCTCCGGCGCTGCGCGCTGGGCACAGATGTAGAGCGTCGGCTCCTGGCGGCCCATGGGCACAAGGGCCAGAATCCAGCGGTAAGGGTGGGGGTCGTCGGTGTCGATGTCGCCGAGCACGGTCGCGCTGTAATCGCTGATGTCGTAGCGGTGCTTCGGCAGGGCGGTCTTGATACTGGGGCGTTGCTCCATGGCGGGTGAATCTCGGGCAGCGGTCTTGTGTCAGTCCAACGGTCTATGGCGACAATGGGTCGCATCGGCGCCGGGCACAAATGCGGGTTACCGCAGGCAATGGCGCCGACGCCGGCGGCGCTAGTCCTGGTCACCGCCCATCATGCGCATGGGGGCGCGCATCATGTTCATGGGGTTGAAGCCGCCATTACCCGCCTCGGCCGGGGCACCGTAGCCCGGTCCGTACGCCGGTGGATAGCCACCTTGGGGACCATCGTAGGGCCCGTAACCGGGCATGGGCCCGTAAGCCGGCGGCGGATAGCCGCCGCCATAAACCTGGGGATTGCCATAACCGTAACCGGGCGCATAGCCGGGTGCAGGCGCATAGCCGGGTGCAGGCGCATAGCCGGGTGCGGGCGCATAGCCGGGTGCGGGCGCATAGCCCTGAGGCGCTGGCGCCTGGCCCTGGCGTTGCGCCGCCTGGGGCTGGGGCTGCATCGGCGCCTGCTGTTGCGCGGGAGCCGGCGGTGGTGGCGCTTGTTGCGCCGCCGCCGGCTGGGCTGGGGTCGGTGGTGTCGGCGGCACCTTGGGGTAGAGCTGCGGCGGCATGGGCTGCGCCGGCGGATCATCTTTGCTGGTACCGAACCACTTGGATGGATTCATCATCTCGCCGAAGTCTACCGCCTGCGCACTACCGGCACCGAGGCCGACACCTAACAGAGCCGCAAGGGCGGCGGCGATGGCGCGTTGGTTAGTCATGACTGCTTCTCCTGTCGTGTCATCGAAACTGAGCCATGGCGCACCGAGACTGTCTTGCCCTGAGGGTTGTCACCGATCGGGCCCGGTACCGCTGCGCCACAGCAAGTCGAGTATAGGGAAGAATGCCGCCGGGCTCTGCCGTTACCGACCGCCGCCGCCGGTCGTATATCATCGGCGCCCGGAGCGCATGATCGCTACAGCGGCGCGTCTGCGGCCGCCCGCAACCAACGGAGACAAGCCCGCCATGGCTCACTGGCTGATGAAATCCGAGCCCGATGCCTTCGGCATCGACGACCTCGCCGCCCGACCAAGCCAAACCGAGCCCTGGGACGGCGTGCGCAACTATCAGGCCCGCAACATGATGCGCGACGCCATGCGCGTCGGCGACACGGTGTTCTTCTATCACTCCAATACCAAGGCGCCCGGCATCGTCGGCATCGCAGAAGTCGTGCGCGAGGGCTACCCGGATCATACCGCCTTCGACCCCGACGCCAAGTATTACGATCCCAAGAGCGATCCCAGCGATCCGCGCTGGTTCATGGTGGATCTCAAGTACGTAAGGCACCTGCGGCGCACCATCACGCTCACGGAGCTCAAGGCGCTTGGGCAGCGGGACCCGGATGGCCCGCTCGCGGACTTGCCGCTGGTGCGTCGCGGCAACCGGTTATCCATCATGCCGGTGACTGAAGCCCAGTGGGCGTTGATCCTCGATTTGGAGTAGGGCCCGGAGGGGATCTTTCGTGCATCCACTGTCGTCTGAGAATCCGCTTGGTTGATTGACGGCTGGCGGGAAACGCCGCGTCGACGTCGCTGTCGTTTTCACGACAGCCCCCGCTGTCGAGACCCCGCCCAGCCGCCAGCCAATCCGGAACCAACGGGCATCCGGATGCGACGAACCTGGATCGACCCCGACTGTCCCGCACCGGTGCACGGAGCCAATGCTCGCGGCTCAGGCCTGAGCCCGCGTGCGGGCGCCGTCGCGCGGGCTGCCCATGCGTCGGTGATTCGCATTCACAGATATGGGTCGAGCATTGCACGCAGGTCGACGCGGGCGCGCAGGCGCCGGCACAGCATGAACATGCCGGCGAACTTACGCTGCAGAAACATGGTGATGGGCTCGGGGAGATGATTGAAGACCTCGTCCATATACATGTCCCGGCCCTTGACATAGAGGCGCTCGAACAGATCGGAGCTGCCGAAGTCGTAAACCCCGGGCTGCAGCACCTCGGCGGACAGGCGAATCATGGCCACCAGCGCTTCGGCCGTGGCGGCATCCGCGTCCGCGGCCATGTAGCCGAGTCCGATGGATGCGGCGCGCAGGGCGTCGACATCGTCCGCGAGCGCCCCATGGGCGAGGGCGAGGTACTGCTCGGCGATCCCGCCGGGCACCGGCAGCGCGGCGCCAAAGTCCAGCAGCACGATGCGCTTGGTCTGAGGATCGTAGAGGTAGTTGCCGAAATTCGGGTCGGTCTGCGCGAGACCGAAGTCGAGCAGTTCGCGAATCATCAGGCGCACCAACAGGCTCGCGGCGCGGTCGCGCTCGGCGCGGCTGTAGCCGCTGTCGGCCAGATGGTCGATGGAGACGCCGGCGGCGAAGTCCATGGCCAGGATGCGGTCGGTGCTGAGATCGCTGTGCACCGCGGGCACGAAGAAATCGGCATCGTCCCCCACCAGCGCGCGGTAGCGCATCATCGCGGCGGCCTCGGCGGCGTAGTCGGCTTCCTGGTGCAATTGCACCCGCGCCTCCTCCAGCAGCGGCCCGATGTCCATGCCCTTGGGCACCATGCCGAGGTTGCGCGCGAAGAAGCCGAGGTTGTCGATGTCGCTGTCGATGCTCTCGCGCACGCCCGGGAACTGGATCTTCAGCGCAAGCCGGCGGCCGTCTTTGGTCTCGACCCGATGCACCTGGCCGATACTGGCGGCGGCGACGGGCTGGAACTCGAAGCGCCGGAAGTTCCGGCGCCAGTCGCGACCCCATTCGGTCTCCAAAACCCTGTTGAGCTGGCTCAGCGGCATGGGCTCGGCGCGATCGCGCAGCTCCGCCATGATCGCCGCCGCCTCCGGCGTGAACATGTCCGTGCCGTCCATGGACATGAGCTGGCCCATCTTCATCACGGCACCGCGCATGCGCGCGAGGCGATCGGTGAAGCGCTTGGTGGCCTCGGGGCTGAGCTGAATGCGTGCGACCTCGCCGCTGCGGCGCGAGCGCGCCAACTCCATCATGCCGCGCACGCCGACGCCGGCGGCGAGGTCCGTGGTGGCCCGGCCGATGTGCCAGAGACGGCTCAGGCGCCGACTTGGCACGTTGCGACCGGCACGGCTCGGTGGATCGATGGCTGCGGACATGATTCGGCTCCTGTCGAGGTACGCGACCCCGGTTGAAAAGGCTTTGCCTACAGATGCAGGCGTCAAGGCTGGACGGCAACCCTACCTGCACAGCCGCCGGCGGGCATTGATGATGCGCGTCGGCCAGGCCGCCGCGACCCCAACGAGCGTGCCAGCACCATGCCCTGGCGACCGGCACGGGATGATGTCGGGCGCCGGCCGCCTGTGGCCGGGCCATGTGGTGCGCCGCACAACGCCTGCGGGTGCGACGCGCTACCCTTAAAGCAACCCCGTCGGCGCCCGCGTATGGCGCATCGCCTTCGGAGCCCCGCATGCCGGATGGAGTCCGCAGCCCTTGTTTCGAGCCCATGCCATGATCGATCCACCCCAGGCCACCCAGCAGCCGCACGCGCGACAGCGCGCGCGCAAGCGCTTCGGACAAAACTTTTTGCACGATCCGGGCATCATCCACCGCATCCTCACCGCGGTGGCGGCCAAGCCGGGGCAGCATCTGGTGGAGATCGGCCCCGGCCGCGGTGCGCTGACAGCCGGTCTGCTACAAGCCGCCGGCGCGCTGGACGTCATCGAGCTGGACCGCGACCTGGTGGGACCCCTCGCCGAGCGCCTGGCGGGTCTCGGCCGGTTGCACGTGCACCAGGCGGACGCCCTCACCTTCGACCTATGCGGTTTGCTGCCAGCCAATGCGGCGGCGGCGGGTGCGCGCCTGCGCCTCGTCGGTAATCTGCCCTACAACATCTCCACACCCCTGTTGTTTCGCTTTCTCGCGCAAATGGACTGCATCGCCGACATGCACCTGATGCTGCAGAAGGAGGTGGTCGATCGCATGGTCGCCGCCCCCGGCTCCAAAGTGTACGGCCGGCTCTCGGTGATGGTACAAAGCCGCTGCGCGGTGCAGCGGGTGCTGGCGGTGGGCGCGGGTGCCTTCGTGCCCGCCCCGAAAGTCGCGTCCGCCGTGGTCCGGCTATCGCCGCTGCGCCCGCCACCGGTGGTCATCGTCGACGCCGGGCTGCACGCGCGCATCGTCGCCGCCGCGTTCGCGCAGCGCCGCAAGCGCCTCAGCAACAGCCTGCGTGGGCTCGTGCAGCCAGCGCTGCTGAAGCGCTGCGGGCTGGACCCCGGAGCCCGGGCAGAACAGATTGCAGTGGTGGATTTCGCCCGACTCGCCAATGCCGCCGTCGAAGCCCCGCGCGATGTCGACAGCGGTTGCATTCCTGACATTAATCCCTGAGATTGTCGGGCTAATTCGCCGGATTAGTGGAACTCGCGGCGACGCGGGACCGGCAGTCACGACCATTGAATGACCCGGCGAGCGCCGTGACCCCGACGGCACAAGCCGGAACAGCGACCCCCCTCGATCATGAACGACATCCCTGCTCCAGACGACCCCCGGGACCACCACATCGATGCCGCCGACGACACGCCGGACGCCGAAGACAACGCCAGCCAGCTCGCCCGCGCCTCCGAGGTGCTGCCGGGGCTGATTCCACTGCTGCCGGTGGCCTCGCGACCATTCTTTCCGGGACAGGCGGTACCGCTGCTGATGGACGCAGAGCACTGGCGCAGCACGCTCCTGCAGGTGGGCAAGAGCGAGCACAAGATCCTCGGCGTCGTGCTCACCCGCGCCGAGTCTTCCGAGGACACCAACACCGGCGAGTTCTATGGGGTGGGCACCGCCTGTCGGGTGCACCGTGTCGCCGAAGACGAGGGCAAGCTGCAGGTGCTGGTGGAGTGCCTGCAGCGCTTCAGCATCGAGGGCTTCGTCAATCGCAGGGCGCCCTTCAGCGCCCGCGTGAACTACCTGCCAGAGCCGCGCCACGAGCCGGAGGGTGAGGTGAAAGCCTATGCCATGGCAGTCATCAATACCATCAAGGAGCTACTGCCGCTGAACCCGTTGTACGTCGAGGAGCTGAAGATGTTTCTCGACCGTTTCGGGCCGGATGATCCGTCGCATCTGGCGGACTTTGCGGCCAGCCTCACCACCTCCAGCAAGGAACAACTGCAGGAGGTACTCGAGGCGGTGCCGCTGATGAAGCGCATGGAGAAGGTCCTGGTCCTGCTGAACAACGAGCTGGAGCTCGCCCGCGCGCAGCAGAAGATCCGCCAGAGCGTCGAAGAGCGCATGCAGAAGCAGCAGCGCGAGTTCTTCCTGAAAGAGCAGCTCAAGGCCATCCAGAAAGAGCTCGGCCTGGCCAAGGATGATCGCACCGCCGAGATCGATAAATTCAAGGCACGCCTGGAGAAGCTCAAGCTCACTGACGAGGCGCAAAAGCGTGTCGACGAGGAAATGGACAAGATATCCGTCCTCGAGCCGGGCTCACCCGAGTATTCGGTGACCCGTAACTATCTGGACTGGATCACCCTGTTACCCTGGGGTGTGGACAGCGCCGACAAGCTGGATCTCAAGCGCGCCCGGCGTATTCTGGACCGCGACCACTATGGCCTCGCCGACGTCAAGGATCGCATCCTGGAGTTCCTCGCCGTGGGCATCCACAAGGGCGAGATCGCGGGCTCCATCATCCTGCTGGTGGGGCCACCCGGGGTCGGCAAAACCTCCGTCGGGCGCTCCATCGCCGATACCCTGGGGCGACGCTTCTATCGATTCTCCGTCGGCGGCATCCGCGACGAGGCCGAGATCAAGGGCCATCGCCGTACCTATATCGGCGCCATGCCTGGCAAGTTCATCCAGGCCGTCAAGGACGCCGGCACCGAGAATCCGGTCATCATGCTGGATGAGATCGACAAGATCGGCGCCAGCTACCACGGCGACCCGGCCTCGGCATTGCTGGAGGTGCTGGACCCGGAGCAGAACCGGGATTTCCTCGATCACTATCTCGATCTGCGCTTCGATCTCTCCAAGGTGCTCTTCGTCTGTACCGCCAATCAGACCGATACCATCCCGGGTCCGCTGCTCGATCGCATGGAGGTGATCCAGCTCGCCGGCTACATCGCCGACGAGAAGCTGGCCATCGCCAAGAAGTATCTGCTGCCGCGACAGCTCGAGCGTGCCGGCCTCGAAAAGCATACGGTCAAAATCGGTACCAAGACCCTGCGCGCGCTCATCGAGGGCTATGCGCGCGACGCCGGTGTACGCCGGTTGGACAAGCAGCTCGGCAAGATCGTGCGCAAGTCGGCGGTGCGGCTGCTCGAAGGCGGGGCGACGCCGATCGAGGTGACGCAGGCGCAGCTCAAGGGCTACCTCGGCAGCCCCGTCTTCCGCGACGAGCGCAAGCTCGGCGGCCCGGGTGTGGTGACGGGTCTCGCCTGGACTGCCATGGGCGGTGCGACGCTCTCCATCGAGGCGGTGCGCACGCATGAGTACAGCCGTGGCTTCAAGCTGACCGGGCAGCTGGGCGATGTCATGAAGGAGTCCGCCGAAATCGCCTACGGCTATATCGTCAGCCACGCGAGCCAGTTCGGCGCCGATTCCAACTTTTTCGAGAAAGGCTTCATCCATCTGCATGTGCCCGCCGGCGCCACGCCCAAGGACGGCCCCTCCGCTGGCATTACCATGGCCTCTGCGCTCTTGTCACTCGCCCGTAAACAGCCGGTGCGGCGGGTCGCCATGACCGGCGAGCTCACCCTCACCGGCGAGGTCTTCCCCATCGGCGGCGTGCGCGAGAAGCTCATCGCCGCGCGGCGCGCCGGCATCAAGGAGATCATCCTGCCGGTGGACAATGAGGGCGAATACGACGAAGTACCGGAGCACGTCAAGAAAGGACTCAAGGTCCACTTCGTGAGCCGCTTCGCGGACGTGGAGCCGCTGCTGTTCGGGAACAGGTAACGGGTCAGGGCCACGATCACCCCAACCGCGGCGCGCCGCGGCGGTCCTGCGGCCCGGCACGAAAAAGCCGCCCGTCGGCGGCCTTGCTCGCGGGGCCCGATGCCGAGCCCCCAGGCGGCGTGTTGTGGCTACTTGACCATGACTTCGCCGGTGATGACGTTGCGAAACCGGGCGACATAACAAAGCTGGGGCAGGCGATACCGGAAGTGGCCTCAGCACAAGTGAACGTCTCATCTTTGCGTCGCCATCGAGCCGTGCTGCCGTTGTCCGAGCCGAAGCTTGCTAAACCGACGGGAGACGATGCAGACTGGTAGGTTTAGGTATGTCGCGTCCAACCACAGCGAAGGTACAGCTTGAGACGCTCGGCTGCAGGTCGTTGTCGTAACGCGAGCTTTTCACATACCCGAGGGGCGACGGTACCCCTCGGCCGAAACAGTCCACCATCGCTCAGCCGTGCAAGGCATCGTCTCCCACGCGCAAAACTTCGAAGATGTTGTCCTGTGGCGTGCGCTCGGCCACGTCGACCAAGGCTTTTATATCGACATCGGCGCGTACGACCCCAGCGAGTGCTCGGTCAGCTTAGCCTTCTATGAGCGCGGCTGGCGCGGCGTTCACGTCGAGCCGCTGCCCGACTGCGCGGAGCGACTGCGCCG
>NZ_CAJXWY010000027.1 GCF_913062725.1 uncultured Thiohalocapsa sp. | reverse complement strand
GCGGCCAATCTTCAGCGCCTCGAGCGCCGCGTAGCGCCGCCGGTGATCCTCCGGCAGCGACGCGTAGTAAAGCCGCATCGTGTCTTCATGCTCAGCGCCGTAGCCAGCAAACGCACTCATCGTGTCACCCCACTGCGTACCAAGACCCAAGGGTCGCGCTTGGACCTCGAGCAATCATTGCGTTAGCGCATAAAACCGATAGTTTTTTGCGAGCCCAACTGAGTACCTTGTTAGTGAACCGTTCCCTAGTAGACCCCCTTGAGGTAGAGCCATGGAATCAGTTTCCCAACGCTGCAGGCGCGCTTGAGTTACGGCAGCAGGAGCGCGGAGTGAACGCAGGCGCCGCCACCGATGCGCTCGTGCACCTTCGGCACCCGCACCTCGACGTCGCCCATACCAATCTGCACCGTGCGCTCAGGCAAGTCGCCGTTACGCACCACCGCCGGGCGCTCGTCGCCCCGAAGACGATAGGCGGCGTCGCTCAGGAACGCGGCCAGCTCCGCCGCCATGCCTCGGCGATCAGCCGTCGGGCGCCGTTGCTCAGCAGCGCACGCAGCGGGTCAGTTTTCTCGATCGCTGATTGTGAAAGAACGCTCAGCGTCGACTCGGACGTGGCATACCCACCTCTGCTGTCTGTAATCTTGGCGGTGATCAGTCAACCGGATACGCCACCTGGGGGAGCCGGTAGCGGGTCCGGACGGGAGGATGGGAGGCAACCGAGACGATCCCCTCCCGCTTCTCTTCCAGCCGACGGATCTGTGCCTCCAGCAGCTCCAACCTCTCCTCGGAGGAGACCATCGGCTCCGCGCCCTCCGCTCGCAGGAACCGGCGGATGTGCTCCGTGAAAGATGGCATGCCCGCAAGCTGAGCGCAGGGTGCGCCTAGATCACGATCAATATAGGAGCAACCGCCGGGGGGGGATCGCCACGCCCTCATCCCAGCTATACGAATACATTTCCTGGCTCCGCGAAAAAATCGGCTTCGCGGGGGAGAAATCAGCGAAAACCGAAGCCGTAGAATGCCAGAAGATTCGTCGGCGAGGGGCAGCGAGGGGTATGGGTAGGGTGCGATTGAGCGGCAGGACCGGTGCCGCTATAATCCACCACAAACGACATCATCAGTGCAATTCGCCGACCAAACTCCGCCTGCCGCATTCTCCAGTTCCTCATCACTGAGGCTCTGGATTCGGCCAGCTTGCTGGCGAATCAGCTCAGCCTGGGTGATCGAGAAACCTGCCTCCATGGCGATGGCCACAGGGTCGGCCCCCTCGGCCTTGAGCTTCTCCTGTAGGGAGGGGTCCTGTTGGACGGCTTCGAGGAATTGGGTGAGATCTTCTTGGGACATGGGTCGTTGGGTTAGGTATAGGTTGCTGTTGGACGGATAGGAAATTCAAGCCATCCTGAGCGCCCAGCTTAGCTCAGAAGGGGAGGATAGCGGGGGCGGGATGTGTGGTCAACACCAAACAGCGGGGCTGACGGGCGTCGGGGCGGTGTAGGCGGCTCCACGATCACGGCCGCAGGCCCACCGGAACCGGGGCGCCCGGCTAGACTGTATATAAATTCAGTCAAGCGCCGAATTCCAGCCGGATACCGACATGGCCGCCGCATCACCGGGATGCGGACCTACCCCGTACTGTCGCCGCCATCCCGAGCAAACCGTCCTCTACCAAGTCGTCCAGCAGCACCTGGAGACCTATCTGGCGCTCGCAGGGGAAGACGACTGGGACGGGCAGCGCGTGCCGGCCTACGTGGAGCGTGAGTTCCGCCACGACCTCGAATGCGGCATCCTCTCCTATGGTTTTGCGAGGGCCAGAGGCCCGGGCTGCGGGCATGACTTCCTGGTCGCCTTCTCGCGCAAAGGGCGCGGCCTGTGTCCGTCGTGCAACGCCCGGCGCATGGCAGAGACCGCGGCGCACCTGGTCGATCACGTCATCCCGCCGCTGCCGGTGCGCCAGCGGGTCCGCTCGGTGCCCAAACGGCTGCGCTGGCCGATTTGAGATCAGGCGGAGCGCGAGCCGCGGGCGCTCAGCGCCGTGCTACGCATTTGGTGTAGGCCGACACCTGGCCGCAGCTCGACGCATGGATCAAGCGTCGTTGGCTATCAGCCAGTCCGTCGGGCACCTGTTTCCCCTGCAGTTCCTAGTAAAACCCTCACTTGGCATCGCCGGGCGTGGCGTTTATAGTCATGCTCGGTTTCGGAGCCGCGGGAGAGACCGGTGACGTGCGGGGCAGCTTTGCCATCGCGCGCGCCGGCGCCGAAGGCGCAACACCGCCCGGAATCGCTCAGGCAAAAGGACCGCGGCACCCAACACCGACTCTGGAGAGCGGCCGACGCAGACGTTGATGCGCCGGCCCACCGACGGGGCAGCAGTGGCAAATGGCCCACCATCACACTGCGATGGGGCCAAAGCGTGCAAAGCAATCCGGCTGCGCATACAGGCCACCGCAAACTCTCAGGTTCAGGACAGAGGGGCGGCGTGCAGATTCGTGAGTCATCTGCGCGTGCGCGCATGTCCAACCTGCCGGCCTCGCGTCGGCGCGACCGGGAGGCCCGCATGGGTTCCAGAACGCCGCTCTACGACGCCCACATTGGCCTCAATGCCAAGATTGTTCCCTTCGGCGGCTGGGATATGCCGCTGCACTACGGCTCCCAGCTCGCAGAACATCATGCCGTGCGCCGCGGCGCCGGCGTCTTCGATGTCTCTCACATGCAACCGGTGGATGTCACCGGACCCGCCGCGAAGCCGTTCCTGCAATACCTGCTCGCCAATGACGTCAACAAGCTGCGCGAGCCCGGCCGCGCCCTCTACAGCTGCATGCTGAACGCGCGTGGCGGTGTCGTCGATGATCTGATCTGCTACTACCTGGCGCCGCAGCGCTACCGGCCGGTGGTGAATGCGGCGACTGCGGACAAGGATCTCGACTGGATGCGGGATCGGGCCAAGGGCTTCGATGTCGATATCACGCGCCGCGACGATCTCGCCATGCTGGCGGTGCAGGGGCCGAGCGCCCGCAACCTCGCAGAACCGCTCCTGCCGGCGTCCCTGCGCGACCGCGCCATGGCCCTCAAGCCGTTTCACGCCGCCGAAGGCGATGGCTGGCTCGTGGGCCGCACCGGCTACACCGGCGAGGACGGCTTCGAGATCATGCTGCCGGCGGCGGACGTCGGCACGCTCTGGCAAGGCCTCCTGCAGGCGGGTGTGGTGCCCTGCGGCCTCGGCGCCCGCGACACCCTGCGACTGGAGGCCGGCATGCATCTCTATGGCCAGGATATGGACGAGGAGACCGACCCCTTGTCCGCCGGTCTTGGCTGGACCGTGTCCTGGCAACCGCCGGAGCGCAACTTCGTCGGTCGTCAGGCGCTGCAGGCGCGGCGTGAGGCAGCGAGCCTGCCGCACTTCGTGGGCCTGCTGCTCACCACCCGCGGGGTGCTGCGTGCACATCAGCGGGTGCTGCACGCCGGCGTCCCGGTGGGCGAAATCACCTCGGGCGGCTTCTCGCCGACCCTGGAGCGCTCCATCGCCCTGGCGCGCATCGACGCCGCAGCCGCCGCGGCCGAGGGCACCGAAGTCGCCGTTGAGATCCGTGGCAAGGCGATGCCTGCGCGCGTCGTGCCGCCCTCTTTTGTGCGCAACGGCAAGCCCAAGATCACCGTCTGAGCCGGCGTGCGGGCGGACCACGGGACTGCCGCACCGCCGTCGTCCAGCGTCTCTGCATCCGCAACTGCCCCCAACAGGAGTCAGCCATGAGCGACATCCCGAACGACCTCCAGTACACCGAGTCCCACGAGTGGGTCCGCGACAACGGCGATGGCACCGTCACCGTCGGTATTACCGATCATGCCCAGGACGCCCTCGGTGATCTGGTGTTCGTCGAACTGCCTGAGGTGGGCAAGCAGCTCGCCGCCAAGGACGCTTGCGCCGTGGTTGAATCGGTCAAGGCGGCATCCGATATCTATGCGCCAGTGGCGGGCGAGGTCGTGACAGTCAACGAGGCGCTCGGCGATACCCCCGAGACCATCAACTCCGACCCCTACGGCGAAGGCTGGATCTTTCAGCTCAAGCTCGCCGACACCGATGCCGACGCGGGCCTGTTCGACGCCGAGGAGTACCAGCAGGTGGTTGAGGACGAGGCCTAGCGCGCCGCCGCCGCACCCATCCCGCCGGGGTGGGACCAACCAAAAAGCGGACCAGCATCCCGCCCAATCAGGCCCCGGCGCCCACTGGCCGGGGTCGGTGACGACCAGCAGCGATCGTAATCATGCCGTTCATACCCCACACCGACACCGACGTCACCGAGATGCTCGCCGCCATCGGCGCCGGGAGCATCGACGACCTATTCGATGAAATCCCGCCGGAGCTGCGTGCCCAGGGGCTCGACGGCATTCCCGCCGGCCTGTCCGAGATGGACGTGACGCGCCTGATGCAGGGCCGCGCGCGCACGGACGGCCAGCCGTTGTGCTTCATCGGCGCCGGTGCCTACGAACATCATATTCCCGCTGCGGTGTGGCAAATCACCACCCGTGGCGAGTTCTACAGCGCCTACACCCCCTACCAGGCGGAAGCCAGCCAGGGCACACTCCAGGTACTCTACGAATTCCAGTCCATGATGACGGCGCTGACCGGCATGGACGTCTCCAACGCATCGCTCTACGACGGCGCCTCGGCGCTGGCGGAGGCGATGCTGATGGCGGTGCGTGCCAACCGCAAGAGCAAGAGCCAACGGGTGCTGATCCCCAAGGCACTGCACCCGTCCTATCGCCGCACCGCCCGTGGTCTGGTGGGCAACCAGGGCATCGAGCTGGTGGAAGTGGATTTCGACCGCGAGACCGGCCGGACGCCCGTGGCTCAATACGAAGCCGCAGCCGCGGATGGTGAGTTCGCGGCACTGGTGGTCCCGCAGCCCAACTTCTTTGGCGCGCTCGAGGACGTTGACGCCATCACCGACTGGGCGCACCAGCGCAATATGCTCGCCATCGGCGTCGTCAACCCGGTGGCCCTGGCGCTGCTGAGCCCGCCGGGAGACTGGGGTGACGCGGGTGCCGACATCGCCTGCGGCGAGGGTCAGCCGCTCGGGATGCCACTCGCCTCCGGCGGGCCCTATCTCGGTTTTCTGACCTGCAAGCAAGACTTCGTGCGCCAGTTGCCCGGGCGCATCGCGGGCAAGACATTGGACGCCGACGGCAAGGTGGGCTACACGCTGACGCTACAGGCGCGCGAGCAGCACATCCGCCGATCCAAGGCCACGTCGAACATCTGCACCAACCAGGGCCTGCTGGTGACGGCGGCCACCATCCACATGGCCATTCTCGGCGCCGACGGTCTCGAGCGCGTCGCCGCCAGCTGCCATGCCAACACCCGTCGGCTCACCGAGCTGCTCTGCGAAATCCCGGGAGTCGAGCCGCTGTTCGACGCGCCGGTCTTCCATGAGCAGGCGCTGCGGCTGCCGGCGCCCGCCGCCCGGGTGCTGTCCGCACTGGCGGCGGATGACATCCTCGGCGGCTTCGACCTCGGCGCCGAGTATCCGGAGCTGGACCCGGCGGTACTGGTCTGCGCAACCGAAATGCGCACGGACGAGGACATGATGGCCTTCCGCGACAAACTTGCATTGGCTTTGCGTCACGCGTGAAGAGGACAGCGCGCCTGTCTGCAACCGCGTGACTTGACCCTCGCGCGCCCCCCAAGCCGCCTCTCCCAGGAGACCACGACCATGGCCCAGACCGCACTCCAAGGCAGCCCAGTCAACCTGGCCGGCGAGCTGCCCGCCGTTGGCAGCCCCGCACCGGACTTCACGCTCGTCGACAAAGATCTCGGTGATCAGTCCCTGGCGGACTTCGCCGGCAAAAAAGTGCTGCTCAACATCGTACCGAGCCTGGACACGCCGGTTTGCGCCACATCCACCCGCAAGTTCAACGCCTCCTTCGCCGGACGCGACGACGCCGTCTGCCTCGTGGTGTCGGCGGACCTGCCCTTCGCCATGGGCCGGTTCTGCAGCACCGAGGGTCTCGAGAACGTGCATCCGCTGTCTATGATGCGGTCGAAGAACTTCGCCAAGGACTACGGCGTGCTCATCGCCGACGGCCCGCTCGCCGGCATCACCGCCCGCGCAATCGTCGTCGTCGATGAAAACGGCAACGTCGGCTACACCCAGCTGGTGCCGGAGATCGGTGAGGAGCCTGATTACGATGCGGCGCTGCAGGCGCTCGGCTGAGCGTCGATCGAGCCGGTGTCGTGGCGCCATCGCACGGCACAGCATGCGGCATGACCGACAGCGCTGAGCGCAGCCCGGATTTCACCGCCCCAACGAACCGAAAGCTGAGCATCCCATGCTGATTCAAGAGCAATCCCGCCCCGGCCGCACGGCCCCCGCGCAAGCCCCCCTCCACATGGCCGACGTGTCGGATCTGCCGGCCGGCCTGCGCCGCCAACGCCGCGCCGCGCTGCCGGAAGTCTCGGAGCTGCAGGCGGTGCGCCACTACACCCGCCTGTCGCAGCAGAACTTCGCCATCGACACGCACTTCTACCCGCTTGGCTCGTGCACCATGAAGTACAACCCGCGGGCCTGCAACAGCCTGGCCTCGCTGCCGGGCTTCCTGGCCCGCCACCCGGCGGCGCCCGAGAGCCACAGCCAGGGCATCATGGCCTGCCTGCATGAGCTGCAGGACATGCTGAAGATCGTCACCGGGATGCATGCGGTGTCGCTGGCGCCCGCCGCCGGGGCCCAGGGTGAGCTCGCCGGCGTAATGATGATCCGCGCCTACCACGACGCCCGCGGCGACCATGCGCGCCGTGAGATCCTGGTGCCGGATGCCGCCCACGGCACCAACCCGGCGTCGGCCATCATGGCCGGCTTCACGGTGCGCGAGATCCCCACCGGCAGCAATGGCGACGTCGACATCGCCGCGCTGCGCGACGCCGTGGGGCCGCAGACCGCCGGCATCATGCTCACCAACCCGAGCACCGTCGGCGTCTTCGATCGCAACATCCAGGCCATCGCCGAGACCGTCCACGAGGCCGGCGGGCTCCTGTACTACGACGGCGCCAACCTGAACGCCATCCTGGGCAAGGTGCGCCCCGGCGACATGGGCTTCGACGTCATCCACATGAACCTGCACAAGACCTTCTCGACGCCCCATGGCGGCGGCGGTCCGGGTGCGGGCCCGGTGGGTGTCTCCAAGCGCCTGGAGCCCTATCTGCCGGTGCCGCTGGTGATCAGGGACGGCGATGCCTACCACTGGCAGGTGGAGTCCGACCGCCCCGAATCCATCGGCCGCATGACCGCCTTCGGCGGCAACATGGGCATCCTGCTGCGCGCCTACATCTACGCCCGGCTGCTCGGCGCCGAGGGCATGCGCCGGGTCTCGGAGTACGCCACGCTCAACGCCAATTACCTGCTCGCCCGGCTCAAGGCGGCCGGCTTCACCGCCGCCTACCCCGAGCGTCGCGCCAGCCATGAGTTCATCGTGACGCTCAAGAAAGAGGCCAAGGAATACGGCACCAACGCCATGGACTTCGCCAAGCGTCTGCTGGATTATGGCTTCCACGCCCCCACCACCTATTTCCCGCTGCTGGTGCCCGAATGCCTGCTGGTGGAGCCCACGGAGAGCGAGTCGAAAGAGTCCTTGGACGGGTTCGTCGAGGCCATGACCAAGATCCGCGCCGAGGCCCAGGACAACCCCGACACGCTCAAGCAGGCCCCCTACACCCTGCCCGTGCGCCGGCTCGACGACGTGCGCGCCGCCCGGCAACTGGACCTGGCGTGGAAGCCTGCGCAGGTGGAGGGCTAACGCCCGGAGTCGTCCGGGCTGGGTGTCGCGGCTGAGCACGCCTGCAGCATGCGTCCAGCCGCCCTGCGCCACCCAAGGCAAGCACGATGGCCAACCGCAACGTCCATGGCTGGAAACGCGTCCTCTACGCCTTCGGCTATTCCATGAAGGGACTCAAGGCCTGCTACGAGGGCGAAGAGGCCTTCCGCCAGGAGCTGCTGGTCCTGATCCCGCTGCTGCCGCTGGGGCTGTGGCTCGGCGAGTCGCCGGTGGAGCGTGCCATGCTCGTGGGCAGCCTGCTCATGGTGCCCATCGTCGAGCTGCTGAACTCCGCCATCGAAGCCAATGTGGACCGCGTCGGCACCGAGCGCCATGAGCTCTCGGCGCGGGCCAAGGACATCGCCTCCGCGGCGGTGTTCACCAGTATCCTGTACGCGGCGGCGGTCTGGCTGCTGATCCTGGTGCCGAAATGGCTGTGACGCGCCGCGCTGCTTTTGGGGGAGCGCACGCTTGACCTCAACCGCGTAACCGCCCAGATTCAGCGAATCCCAGTGCCGACCAAGCCGATGCCCGCATGAGCCGAACCCCAGACGACGCCCCCTTCCGGTCGCCGCCCATCGCAGTGCTCACCGTCTCCCAAAGCCAAACCCGGTCCCGCGACTTCGCGCCGCCCACCGCGCGCTTCGGCGAGCACTGACATGGCCGGTGCCCACGACTGTGGCGATCCCGGCCGGGCCATGCACTCCGTCGAGGCGGCCCTGGCGCTACTCCTGGCCGAGGCGCGCCCGCTCACCGACAGCGAGCCCGTCCCGCTGGTCGGGGCACAGGGTCGCGTGCTCGCCTCCAGCCTCGTCAGCCCCGGCGACCAGCCCGCCTGGGACAGCAGCGCCATGGATGGCTATGCCCTCCGCGCCGCCGACGCCGCACAGGGCCCGCTCCCCGTCTCCCAGCGCATCCCCGCCGGCGCCATGGCCGAGCCGCTGGCGCCCGGCACCGCCGCGCGCATCTTCACCGGTGCCCCGGTACCGGCGGGCGCCGACACGGTGGTGGTGCAGGAGGCCTGCGAGCGCCTCGGCGACGGCCGGGTGCAGCTCCCGGCGGCGGTCGACGCCGGCCACAACATCCGCTATCGGGGCGAGCGACTGCGCGCCGGCGATGCAGTGCTCACGCCGGGTGTGCGATTGGGGCCCCAGCACCTCGCCCTGGCCGCCTCCGTAGGGGCCACAGTGCTGCATGTGCGCCGGCGGCTGCGGGTGGCCATTGTCGCCAGCGGCGACGAGCTGGTGGAACCGGGAGAGCCCCTCGGGCCCGGCCAAATCTACAATTCCAATCGCACCCTCTATCAGGCCCTGCTCGCGGGTCTCGGCTGCGAGATCATCGATCTCGGCATCGTCCCCGACACCCTTGCGGCGACCCGAACCACCCTCGCCGACGGCGCCGAGCGGGCCGATTTGGTGCTCGCCAGCGGCGGCGTCTCCGTGGGCGAGGAAGACCATGTGCGCCCGGCCGTGGAGGCACTCGGTCGGCTCGACCTCTGGAGCATCGCCATACGCCCGGGGCGGCCCCTCGCCTTTGGCCATATCGGGGAGACGCCCTTCATCGGCAGCCCGGGCAATCCGGTGTCGCTGTTTGTGACTTTCTGCCTGTTCGCGCGGCCCTTCATTCAGCGTATGCAGGGGCTGGAGCCGCTACCAACCCCGAAGCGCATCCACGCCACCGCCGGCTTCGACTGGCCGAAGCCGGATCAGCGTCGCGAATACCAACGCGCTCGATTGATGGTCGACGCCACCGGCCATGCCCGGGTCGAGGTCTTCGCCAGCCGCTCCTCCGCGGACCTCAGGTCGCTGACCTGGGCAAACGGTCTGGTGGAGCTGATGGAGGGCCAGACCTTGCGTGCCGGCGACCCGGTGGCATTCATTCCTTTGACGGAGCTTCTGTCATGATCCGTGTGCGCTACTTCGCAAGCCTGCGCGAGGCCCTGGGCACCGCCGAAGAGACCCTGTCCGCCGCGCACGCCGGCAGCGTGGCGGCGATTCGCGCCCAGTTGTGCGAGCGCGGCGGCCCCTGGACCGCAGCCCTGGGCGATGACCGTCGCCTGCTCACCGCCGTGAACCAGCAGATGGCACAGCCCGACACGCCGGTCGCAGACGGTGACGAGCTGGCCTTCTTTCCGCCGGTCACCGGCGGCTAGGGCATCCTGCGGCCCCTGCGTGCATCCCGGCGCCCGAGGCTGAGCACGGGCATCACGTCAGCGCGCCCGCGAGATCGGACGCCGCCGGTATCCGTCTGCAAGGGTCAGCGCTCCAGGATTTGCCGCACCGCCCGTTGCACCCGATTGGCGGGCACCGAAAACCCGATGCCGACGTTGCCGCCGCTCGGACCGATGAGCGCCGTGTTGATGCCGACGATGCGTCCCGCCAGATCGATGAGCGGACCACCGGAGTTGCCGGGATTGATGGAGGCATCGGTC
Source organism: uncultured Thiohalocapsa sp. (assembly GCF_913062725.1). Lineage (GTDB taxonomy): Bacteria > Pseudomonadota > Gammaproteobacteria > Chromatiales > Chromatiaceae > Thiohalocapsa. The sequence continues at coordinate 41,070 of NZ_CAJXWY010000027.1, read as the reverse complement.
TGGATGAGCTCCCCCAGACTGTCGTCGGCGATGCCCGTGCGGCCGACGGCACTGACGATGCCGGAGGTCACGGTCTGTCCCAGGCCGAAGGGGTTGCCGATGGCGAGCACGAAGTCCCCCACCTCCAGCGCGTTGGAGTCGGCGAAGCCCAGATCAGGCACGTCCAGGGGCATGATGCGCAGCACCGCGACGTCCGTGCCCGGATCACGACCGATGAGCCGGGCCTTGAAGCTGCGCCGGTCCTTGAGCGTGACGGTGATGTCCCGGGCGTCTTCGATGACATGGGCATTGGTGAGCACGAGGCCGCGGTGGGCGTCGACGATGACACCGGAGCCGACACTCTCGCGTCGGCGCAATTCCTCGGACGTCGGCGGCTCGATGTCGAACTGCTCGAGAAATTCCCGGAAGGCCGGGTCTTCCAGAAAGGGGTGGTCTGCCAAGTTGACCTCGGAGATCACGGCGACGTTCACCACCGCCGGCGTCACCCGCTTGAGCAACGGTGCCAGCGATGGATAACCGCCATCACGCTTCCAGTAGAGGGCGCCGCCGCCGACAACGGCCGGCAGCGGCCTCGCGGCCGCATCCACCGGCTCCCGCACGGGCAGATCCGGACCGGCGCAGCCCACAAGAAGCATCAGCAGCCATGGCGCCAGGGCCGATCCGATCGGGCGCCGCCGACCAGACCGACGCCAGCCACGGGGCCGGCGTTGCGCGCGCCCGACGCCGATGACGCCATGGTCCTGGCGAGTCGCTCGCACCGCTGCCGGCTCAGTACCGCGCCAGTCTCGGTGCCGTCGCCAGCGCACTGGCCACCTGATGACGGAAACCATAGGCCACCGGCTGGTTGATGAGCAGGCTGAAGGCTGCCCAGCCGCCGTCCCGGCGCACCCAGCCGGCATAGCAGCTCACTCCGGAGAGGGTACCGGTCTTGGCGCGGACATTGGGGTTGCCATCCTGCACCGGTACCAGCTGGCGGTAGGGCACCATGGCGTCGAGCACGTCGATGAGCTGGCGCCCGCTCAGGCGGTTGCCGCGGGAGAGGCCGGCGCCATCTTCGATGGTGAAGCGGTCCCAGCCGAACTGACGCCGCGCCCACGCCTCCATGGCCCGCTGCGATTGCGCCATGCTACTCACCCCGCCGCGCTCGCCGAACAGCAAAAAGAGATCGTTGGCGATGAAGTTGGTGGAATACTCCAGCATGTTCTCCACCACGGTGGCCAGGGGGCGGCCGTTGCGGTGGACCAGCAGGACGTCGGCCCCATCCGGCACACGCCCGACGCGCACGTCGCCGGTCACGCGCACGCCGGCGGCTTCGAGCTTCAGCGCCAGCAGCTCGCCGAAGTGGCTGAGCGCATTGTCACGGCTCTGCAGGTTGATGCGGTGCTCGCCGGTGCCCATGCGCATCCCCAGGCGGCGCGCCGTGGGCGTGAGCCCGGTTTGCGCCTCGGCACTGCGTACGCGGCCGCCGGCGACACGGACGTTGACCGTATTGAAGTTGACCGCCAGCGCCGTCACCGGGGCGTCGTAGGGGTTGTGGCTGGACGCCCGTCCCGGGATGCGGTCCCCCGCGACGAACAGCGTATCGTCCAGGCCGATGCCGTTGACAGTGCTCAGCCCCTGGCGCCGCAGGGCGCGCACCGCCTGCTCCAGCTCTTCGGAGACGAGGTAGGGGTCCCCCCGCCCCACCACCCAGAGCCGACCATCCCGCCCCCGCCGGAATTCCGTCGTGAAGCGGTGGTCCAGGCCCCAGCGCTCGATGGCGGCGAGCGCCGTCAGCAGCTTCATGGTGGATGCCGGCACCATCCCCCGATCGGCATTGTCGGCGATGACGGTGCGATCGTCCTCAGCCACCACCAGGCTGGCGTTGCCCAGGGCGAGCGCCTGGCCGATGGGATCGGCTTGCGTGCCGGTGGCAGCCAGCCAGAGCGCGACGGTGCCGAGCACCAGGGCGGCGCGGCGGCGTGCGGCCCTGGGCGCCGCGAAACATTGGCACGGGGTCGGGGCAGACATGACTTGACTCCTAACGGGGCACCTTGCGGGCGCAGCCACAGATGGCCGTGACCGCCGGGCGTGCGTCTACATCCGGCGCGGCGACGCTTGATTGCGCTTGAGCTTAGCACGTGGCGGCCCTGCCACATCGGCTCGCCGGTGCGGCTCAGCCGTGGGCGGCGGCGATCAGCGCAGCAGCGGTTCCAGACTCAGGTATTCGGCGACGACGTCGGGCTTCGGCAGGTCGAGGCGGGGCACGACGCCAAGCGTCGGCGCGTCGATGAGCGCGGCCAGGGTGGCGATGTTCTCGTCCCGGGCCTGCATGTCGGGGTCGATCTCGTTGGCGACCCAGCCCAGTAAGCGCACGCCGCGGGCGCGGATGCTCTCGGCGGTGAGCAGACTGTGATTCAGGCAGCCGAGCCTGAGCCCCACCACCAGCACCACCGGAATATCCAATGCCTCGGGCAGGTCGCTCACCGCCAGGGCCGGTCCCAGCGGCACCCGCCAGCCGCCGACGCCCTCCACCACCACCCACTCGGCACGCCGCGCAAGGGCGGTATAGGCCTCGCGGATACGACCGAGCCGGATATCCACGCCTGCCTGACCGGCAGCGATGTGTGGCGCGATCGCCTCTGCCAGGGCGAAGGGGTTCACCTCGTCGTAGGGCGCATCGACGCCGCCGGCCGCCAGCAGCTTGATGGCGTCGTCGGACTGGAGTCCGTCGTCGCCGGGTGTGCAGCCGGAGGCCACCGGCTTCATGCCCGCGGCACTGATGCCCCGGGCCTTGAAGGCCGCCAGCAGGCCCGCCGCAATCTCGGTCTTGCCGACGCCGGTGTCGGTGCCGGTGATGAAGAGACCGCTCATCCCCGCCCCCCCGCCGCCTTGTGCGGGCGCACCACGGCCGCGAGCGGGATGGCAACACCGTCATCGGTGACGAACTGCGGCTGCGCCTTGACCGCGACCCAGGCGTGGCCATGCACCACCTCGTAGGTGGCGGGCAGGTGCCCGTCCCGACGCTCGCGCTCGTAGGCCGCGGCCAGCGCCGCCAGCCGCCGGCGCCCGGTGAGCCCCCGCGGGCGCCCCGCCAGGGCATTGCGTGCCCCCAACTGCTTCAAATCCCGCATCAGGCCACCAATGTCGGCATAGGTGAGTGTCATGCGCTCCACATCCATCACCGGGTCTGCGAAGCGCGCGCGCACCAGGGCATCGCCGATGTCGTGCATATCCAAGAACGGGCTGACGTGCTCGCCCGGATCCACGGCGGCCCAGGCGGCGCGCAACTCCTTCAGGGTATCCGGACCGAAAGTGCTGAACAACAGCAGTCCGCCCGGGCGCAGCACCCGCAGCAGCTCGCGAAAGGTGGCATCCAGGTCGTTCACCCATTGCAGCGTCACGCTTGAGAACACCAGATCCACCGAGTCATCCGCCAGCGGCAGCTGCTCGGCGTCGGCGCAGACCACCCGCGGTCGGTTCAGCCAGTGCCCCCGGCGCCGGGCCCGGGCGAGCATGCCGTGGGCAAAGTCGAGCCCGATGACTTCCGCCCGGCGATAGCGCTTGGCGAGGCGCTCCAGGGCCACGCCGGTGCCACAGCCCAAATCCAACACACGCTGTGGCGTGAGACGGATGTAGTCGAGCCGCTCCAGCATGCGCTCGCCGATCTCGTGCTGCAGCACGGCGACGGCGTCATAGCCGGCGGCGGCGGCATCGAAGGCGCGGCGGGCGGCCGTTTTGTCGATGGCGTTCATAGCCCGATGCTATCCAGAAACTTGATCATGGCCGCGGCGGTCGCACCGCCGTGGGAGAGCCAGGGGGCATGGGCCGCCCCCGCCAGCACCTGCATCCGGGCCTCGGGCATCAGCAGGGCCACGCGTTCGGCGGCGGCGGCCGGCACCAGCGTGTCACGCTCGCCGAACAGCCATAATGTCGGCGGGCGGATGTCCGGCAGCGGCCCGCGCAGGTCCTCCTCGCGCAGCAATTGCAGCCCCTGAGCCAGCGCCGCCGGGTCCGCGGCGGGTTGTCCCGCCAGTCCCGCGCGCAGCCGTCGCAGCAGCGCGCGGGCGTCATCGGCACCTCGGACCTGCAGGGCGAGGAAGCGTTCCAGTGTGCCCTGCGGATCTGCAAGCAGGCCATCGTGGAACTGTCCGAGCGTGCCCTCGGGGACCGCCACCTGCCAGTCCACGGCGCGCACGAAGCGGGGGGTCGCCGCCAGCAATACCAGCGCCCTGACGCGATCCGGCGCCAGCCGCGCCGCCTGCAAGGCCACGAGCCCGCCCAGGGACCAGCCGAGCCAGACCGCAGGGGTATGGTCGCCCGCGGGCGAGCGCGCGCTGACCTGGTCCAGGCAGGCCTGCGCCCAATGGTCCAGGGACCATTGCCCGGCGGAGAACGGCGCTCCGCCATGGCCCGGCAGATCCACGGCCAGGGGCGCGAAGCGCTGGGTGATCGCCTCCGGCAGGCCGGCCCAGACACCGGCGTTCATGCCCCAGCCATGCACCAGCACCAGGGGTGTGCGTACCGGTTGATGGGTGCTCGAGGCGACCTTCATCCGCTCATCTCCCGCCGACGCTGCCCCGCGTTCCAACGCTCACGCCGCTTGTCATCGTCGACGCTCCCCCGCGACGACGCCCCCAACGCCAACGCCGATCGGGATTGCGACCACGCCGGCGCACGAGCGAGCCACCGCATGCCATCAATCGCCCACGGCCCGATCCGGCAGCCGCGCCAGCAGCGCCAACAGCCGCTCGACATCCTGCTCAGCGTGTGCCGCGGACAGGGTGATCCGCAGCCGTGCCGCACCCTTGGGCACCGTCGGCGGGCGGATGGCCGTCACCAAGACGCCCTGCGCCTCCAGCCAGCGGCTCCAGGCCAGCGCCCGCTGCGCGCTGCCCGCCAGCAGCGGCTGGATGGGCGTGGTCGAGGCCATCAGCGGCAGGCCGAGCGCCGCGGCGCCGGCGCGAAAACGCGCGATAAGTGCCTGCAGATGCGCCCGACGCCAGGCGTCGCGCTGCGCCAGCGCCAGCGCCGCAGACGTGGCATGGGCCAGCGCCGGCGGCAGGGCCGTGGTGTAGATATAGCTGCGGGCGCGCTGTATCAGCGTCTCGATGACGGCATCGCTGGCGGCGACGAAGGCGCCGAAGGTGCCGAAGGCCTTCCCCAAGGTGCCCATGACAATGACATCGCCGGCGTCGTCCCAGCCCTGTTCGCGGTAGACATCCAGCGTGCCACGGCCGTCGCGGCCGACGACGCCGAGTCCGTGGGCGTCGTCCACCAGCAGCCGGGCGCCGGCGGCATCCGCGCAGGCGGCGAGTGCCGGCACCGGCGCCAAATCGCCGTCCATGCTGAAGACGCCGTCGCTCACCAGCATGGCGGCATCGCCGCCGGCGCGCATGCGCGCCAGCGCCGCCGTGTCGGCGTGCGGATAACGCCGCAGGCGCACCCCGGCGAGCAGGGCGCCGTCGTTGAGGGAGGCATGGTTCAGCCGATCCGCGTAGAGCGTCTCGCCCCGCTCGCACAGCGCACTGATGACCCCGAGATTGGCCATGTAGCCGGTGGAGAACAGCAGCGCCCGCGGCCGGCCGACGAAGGCCGCGAGGTCGTCCTCCAGGCGGCGGTGTGCTGCGCTGTGACCGGTGATCAGGTGTGCGGCACCGCTGCCCACGCCATAGCGGGAGACACCCGCGCGCAGGGCGGCCGCGAGTTCCGGGTGCGCCGCGAGGCCCAGGTAATCGTTGCTGCAAAAAGACAACGCCTGACGGCCATCGATGACCGGCCGCACCCCCTGGGGGCCATCCAGCACCCGGCGGGCCCGGTAGAGATGGGTGTCGCGCAGGCGCTCCAGCGCCGCGCGCAACGCCGCATCATCACGCCGGCGCTGGCCGGTGACGCCTTGCGCACGCGCACCGGTGGTCCCCGAATGCCGCAGGGCTGTGCCCATCAGCCGGCGGCGGTGGGTGCCGACGGCGGATGCCGGTGACAGGCCCCGGGCGCATCCCGGTCCGGCAGGTCCGCCGTCTCGAAGGCGAGCCCGAGGCGGGCGAACAGCGCCAGATCACGCTCGCTGCCGGCGTTGGCGGTGGTGAGCAGGCGCTCGCCGTAGAATACGGAGTTGGCCCCGGCGAGAAAGCACAGCGCCTGCAGCTCGTCGCTCATGTCGTCGCGGCCCGCGGACAGGCGCACGTAGGCGCCGGGCATCATGACCCGGGCGGCGGCGATGGTGCGCACCAGCTCGAACGGGTCCAGGAGCTCGCTGCCGAACAGCGGCGTGCCCTCCACCTGCACCAGCAGGTTGATGGGCACGGATTCGGGGTGTGCCGGCAGGTTCGCCAGCTGACACAGCATGGAGGCGCGGTCCCGGCGCCCCTCCCCCATGCCAAGGATGCCGCCGGAGCAGGTCTTGAGGCCCGCCGCGCGCACATGCTCCAGGGTCTCGAGCCGGTCCTGGTAGGTGCGGCTGGAGATCACCTGGCCATAGAACTCCGGCGAGGTGTCCAGGTTGTGGTTGTAGAAATCCAGGCCGGCGTCGGCGAGCCGCCGCGCCTGCGCCGCCGTCAGCATGCCCAGGGTCACGCAGGTCTCCAGCCCCAGATCCTTCACGCCCTCGACCATCGCCAGCACGGAGTCGAGGTTCTTGTCCGTCGGGTTGCGCCAGGCGGCGCCCATGCAAAAGCGGGTCGCCCCGGCGGCGCGGGCGCTGCGGGCCGCCGCCAGCACCGCATCCAGCGACAACAGGCGCTCACGCCCCAACTGTGTGTCGTGATGGGCGCTCTGGGAGCAGTAGCCGCAGTCTTCCGGACAGCCGCCGGTCTTGATGCTCAATAGCGTGCTGAGCTGGATACGATTGGGGTCGAAGCGCGCGCGATGCGCCGTCTGCGCCGCGAACAGCAGGTCGGTGAAGGGCTGGCCGAGCAGCGCTTCGGCTTCGTCGGTGGTCCAGTCGTGGCGCTCGGCGGTGTCCGCGGCGACGGTCGCGGCATGGGTGACAGTGGCTTGCATAGGGGCGGCGGTCGACGATCGGGCGGCCGCCGGAGGGCGGCGGTATGGCCGGGCAACACCATCGCGTTGCCGGCACGGATTAAGAGCGCGAATGGTCCCGCGCCCGTCCCGGGCTGTCAACCAATGACCCGGCCATCGGTTGACAGGCCCCAAGACCGCCCTGACCGCAACCGGCGGCCGCAGACGCTCTAAGTCTCCAGCACCATGATGGCGTCCATCTCCACCTGCGCCCCCCTGGGCAGACTGGCGACGCCGATGGCGACGCGGGCCGGATAGGGCGCGCTGAAGTAGGCTTGCATCAGCTCGTTCACCAGCGCGAAGTGGCTGAGATCGATCAGATAGATGTTGAGCTTGACGATGTCGGTCAGCTCGCCGCCGGCGGCGCGGGCCACGGCCTGAAGGTTGTCGAAGACGCGACGCACCTGCGCCGCCATGTCGCCGTCCACCAGGTTCATGGTGGCCGGGTCCAGCGGGATCTGCCCGGACAAGTACACGGTCTCGCCGGCGCGCACGGCCTGGGAATAGGGGCCAATGGCTTCCGGTGCCTGGTCCGTATGGATGATCTGCTTCGCCATGGGGTCTCCGGTGTGCTGTCAGGTCCGTCGCGGACCATAGGCAGTCGGTGCGGCGGGGTCAATCACGCGCGATGTTTAGCGATACCCGTTGCCCCAAGGGCCTCAGCCGAACAACCGCTGCCACCAGCGCCGCCGGCCGCGGGGTGCGGGCTGCGCGGCCGGCAGGTCCACGGGCCTGCGCTTGCTCATGATCCAGCCCGGCAGCGGCGGGTTGTCACTGAAGCCGCAGACCACGCCCAAGTTGTTCGGGTCGTAGATCTTGACGAAGCCGGGTGCCTTGAGATCGTCGGCGTAGACGATGCCGCAGTAGTCTTCGTCGTGCTCGCGCCGCAGCAAGGCATCGAGCTCGTCGATGAAGCGGCGCACCTGCGCGGCGGTGGCGGGCGCCGACGGCGGCGCCTCGCCGACGGCGTAGAGGTACCAACCGCCCTCGGCATCGGCGCGCAGCACAGCCCACAAGGCATCCAGATGATGCCAGCGCAACGCCGAGGTGAAACTGCCGCGGAAGGCGCGCAGGAAGGCCTGGGCGTCAGCGTCGGGCGGTGGCTGCGTGGCGGCCGTGGGCGGTGTCTCGGGCGTGGCTTTGGTTCGCGGCATGGGCTGACTGTCCGGCGCGCTGGCGTTGATCATGGGGTTGACGACGGCGCGCGGGGCACCGCAAGGGCTGAGTACCCGGGCCGCAATGGGCACGGAGCCGACGCGCTGGGCTGCTATAGTCGCAACCGCAAGCCTGCGGGGCAACGGGCCACGGCCCGGTTGCGCAGCATGCAGCGCCACCCGCACCGGCGTGCGCCGCCGGTACCAATGCATCGCAAAGGCCTGAGACCATGACCGCCAGAGCAGACGCCCTGTTTCAATCGGACCTGCCGCACTTGCCGCTCATCAACCGCGGCAAGGTGCGTGATATCTACGGCATCGACGATGATCACCTGCTCATCGTCACCACGGATCGGCTGTCGGCGTTCGACGTCGTGCTGCCCCAGCCCATTCCGGGCAAGGGCGAAGTGCTGACGCGGGTGTCCAGTTTCTGGTTCCGGCGCACCGCAGGCCTGGTGCCGAATCACCTGGTGGATCGGCCGCTGGCGGCGGTGGTGCCCGATCCGGCTGCGCGCAGCAGCCTCGGCGAGCGCGCCGTCGTCGTCCGACGGCTGCGGCCGCTGCCGGTGGAGGCCATCGTCCGCGGTTATCTCATCGGCTCCGGCTGGAAGGACTACCAGCGCACGGGCGCCGTCTGCGACCTGCCGCTCCCCGCCGGCCTACGCCTGGCAGACAAGCTGCCGGCGCCCATCTATACGCCTTCCACCAAGGCCGCCGTCGGCGACCACGACGAGAACGTGAGCTTCGAGCACACGGCGGACCTCATCGGCGCCGACCTGGCCGCACAAATCCGCGACGTCAGTCTGCGCATCTACGCCGAAGCGGCGGACTACGCCCGCGGCCGCGGCATCATCATCGCCGATACCAAATTCGAGTTCGGCCTGGACGACGCCGGCCGCCTGCACCTCATCGACGAGGCGCTGACGCCGGACTCATCCCGCTTCTGGCCCGCCGACCAATACCAGCCGGGCAGCAGCCCGCCGAGCTTCGACAAGCAGTTCGTGCGCGACTATCTGGAGACGCTCGACTGGGACAAGCGTCCGCCGGGGCCCGAGCTGCCGGCGGAGATCATTGCGAAAACAGCCGCGAAGTACCGCGAGGCGGAGCGGCGGCTCCTCCCAGGCGCCGGGCCTTGAGGCGTCCGGCGCGTCCGGGGCGGCGTCAATCCTCGCGGCCGCCGCCGAGCAGGGCCGCCACCTCGTGCCGACGCCCGGACCGGCTGTGACGGTGTCCGCGTTGCGGATTGGCCGCGTTGGCAGACTGCGATTTGCGATGCTGATGGCCAGCCTTGGGCTTGCGCCCGGCGGGCGGCGCGACGGCGTCCTGGCCCCTGCCCTGCGCTGTCTGCTGCGCCGTCGTCCGCTCCGAACGGCGTTGTGGCTTCCCGCTGTCCTGCCGGCTGGCTTGTGGTGATCTGCGCGCGCCGCCGGCGCCGTCGCCGCCGCGCCCGGCGGCATTGCGCCCCGAGGCGCTGCGCTGACCGCCACGCCGGGCACCGTCCGCCGGGCGATCATGGCCGCGGGCGCCGCGAGCGCCCTTGCCCCGCACGATGGGCTCCGCCGGGATGCTCGGGTCCGGCGCATAGCCCGCCAGCACTACCTTGGGCACCTGGCGCTGCAACAACCGCTCGATGTCGCGCATCAGTTTGTGCTCGTCCACGCAGACCAGGGAGACGGCCTCGCCGGCGTTGCCCGCGCGGCCAGTGCGGCCGATGCGATGCACATAGTCCTCCGGCACGTTCGGCAGCTCGAAGTTGACCACGTGCGGGAGCTGATCGATGTCGAGCCCGCGGGCGGCGATATCGGTGGCCACCAGCACGCGCACATCACCGCTCTTGAAGCCGGCGAGGGCCCGGGTGCGCGCACCCTGGCTCTTGTTGCCGTGGATGGCGGCCGCCGTCAGGCCGTCGGTCTGCAATTGCTCGGCGAGACGGTTGGCGCCGTGCTTGGTGCGGGTGAACACCAGCACCTGGCGCCAGTCGTTGGACCCCACCAAATGGCTCAGCAGCTCGCGCTTGCGATGGCGATCCACCGGGTGCACCACCTGGCGCACCGTTTCCGCGGCGGTGTTGCGCCGCGCCACCTCGATGAGCTGCGGGCGATTCAACAACCGGTTGGCGAGCGCCTTGATCTCGTCCGAGAAGGTGGCGGAGAACAGCAGATTCTGGCGTTGCTGCGCCGCCGGCAGCAGCGCCAGCACGCGGCGGATGTCATGGATGAAGCCCATATCGAGCATCCGGTCGGCCTCGTCCAGCACCAGGATCTCGATCCTTGACAGGTCGATGGTGCCCTGCCCGGCATGGTCCAGCAGCCGTCCGGGGGTGGCCACCAGCACATCCACGCCGCGACGCAGTTGGGCGATCTGCGGGTTGATCTTCACACCGCCGAAGATGACGGCTGACGTGAGGGGCAGGTGGCGGCCATAGGTTTCGATGCTCTCGTGCACCTGAGCGGCGAGCTCGCGGGTGGGCGCCAGCACCAGGGCACGGATGGGGCGCGGGCCGCTGCGCCCGCCGCCGCCGGAGCGGGTTTCCGCGAGCCGCTGCAGCAGCGGCAGCGTGAAGCCGGCGGTCTTGCCGGTGCCGGTCTGGGCGCCGGCGAGCACGTCCACACCGGTGAGAATAAGAGGAATAGCCTGGCGCTGGATGGGCGTGGGCTCGGTGTAGCCCTGCTCGCGCACGGCGCGCAGGAGATCGGCGGTGAGGCCGAGGGTGTCGAAGGACATGGGATCAGCTCCGGTTGTGCCCTCCCTGGGGCGCGCACGGGTAACGGGCGCGCCGCCGGGAGCCGGTCCAGGCGGGGTTCGGGTTTGCTTGGCTGGAACGGGAGGCGCCCGACGGATTGGCACTGGGCGGCAGCGCGGGCGGCAGCACGAACGGCTTAAAGCGGGTTTCGGCGACGCCAGTGGCCTGGTGAGGCGCCTGGTGAGCCGCAATGGTGCCGACCGGTGAGGCACCCGAGCCGGGATTGTAGCAGAGAACCGCCTCGGGCAGACACAGGGCACTGGACTCAGCGCCGATGCGGCCCGCTCCCGCCGCCGCCGATACGCTTGATGCCCAACGGCCGACCGCAGACGCGGGTCTTCTTGAGATGCTGCAGCAGCTCCTTCGGCATGCCCGCCGGCAGATCCAGGGTGCTGTGGTCGTCACGGATATCGATACGGCCGATGTAGCGGCCTTCCAGGCCCGCCTCGTTGGCGATGGCGCCGACGATGTTGCCGGGCTTCACGCCGTGATCGTGGCCAACCTCGATGCGGAAACGCTCCATCCCCTCAGCCGAGGGCGCGTTGCGCTGGGGGCGCTCGTCCACCCGCTCGCCGTCGCGCCAGCGCCCGGGCTCGGGGCGCGGGCCCCGGTCCTGTCGGCGGGTGGTCGCTGCGCCGCCATCCGGCGCCCGGCGCTCGCGCCGATCCGTATGCGCCCGATCGGGCTCGCGGGTGCGCGGGCGTCTCTCCCGCCCTTGGCGTGGCCCCTGCTCATCGCGGCGGCCGCGCTGCTCCCGCGGCTCGCGGCGGGGCCGGCGCTCCGGCTCGGGCGGCAGCAACAGGGGCTGCTCGCCGATGACCAGCCGCGCCAGCGCCGCGGCGATCTCCACCGCCGGCACGTCGTGCTCCTGCTGGTACTGCTCCACCAGGCCTTGCAAGAAATCCAGCTCGCCGGCGGCCAGGGCATCGCTGATGCGCTGCTTGAAGTCGGCGATGCGCTTGTCGTTGACCGTTTCCGTGGACGGCAGCTGCAAGGGCTCGATGGGCTGGCGGGTCGCCTGCTCGATGGCACGCAGCATGCGACGCTCGCGGGGAGCCACGAACAGGATCGCCTCCCCGGCGCGCCCGGCCCGGCCGGTGCGGCCGATGCGGTGGATATAGGCCTCGGTGTCGTAGGGGATGTCGTAGTTCACCACATGGCTGATGCGCTCCACATCCAGCCCGCGGGCGGCGACGTCAGTGGCGACGATGATGTCGAGCTGCCCCTGGCGCAGACGCTCTACGATCTGCTCGCGCAGCTTCTGCGGCAGGTCACCATTGAGAGCCGCGGCGGCATAGCCGCGGGCCTCCAGACGCTCGGCGAGCTCCACCGTCGCCGTTTTGGTACGCACGAAGATGAGCAGCGCATCGAACAGCTCCACTTCCAGGATGCGGGTCAGCGCATCCAGCTTGTGCAGGCCACTCACCAGCCACCAGCGCTGACGAATGGTTTCCGCCGTCGCCGTGCGCGCGGCGATGCTGACTTGCACCGGATCATGCAGGTAGGACTGGGCGATGCGCTGAATGGCCCGCGGCAGCGTGGCCGAAAACAGGGCTGTCTGGCGCGTCGGCGGCGTCTGCGCCAAGATCCACTCGACGTCATCGATGAAGCCCATGCGCAGCATTTCATCCGCTTCGTCGAGCACCAGCACCCGCAGCGCATCCAGGTCCAGCGTGCCGCGGCGCATGTGATCCATGATCCGCCCGGGCGTGCCGACGACGACATGCACGCCGCGCTGTAACTGGCGCAGCTGCGTGCGATAGTCCTGGCCACCATAGATGGGCAGGACATGGAAATCCCGTAGCTCCGCGGCATAGCGCCGGCAGGCCTCGGCCACCTGGATGGCCAGCTCGCGGGTGGGCGTGAGCACCAGCGCCTGCGGCACACGCTGGCTCAGGTCCAGTCTGGCCAATAACGGCAGCGTGAAGGCGGCGGTCTTGCCCGTGCCCGTGGGCGCATGACCCAGGAGGTCGTGCCCGGCGAGCAGATGCGGGATGGTTTGGGCCTGGATCGGCGACGGTGTCTCGTAGCCGACGCGCTCCAGCGCGGCGAGCAGGGACGGCGGCAGGCCGAGGTCGTCGAACCGGGGCTCGGTGCCCGCGGCATCGCCGGGGGATGGGTCACCGGCAACCGCGTCCGGCGCTGTGGGGGTGGCGTTGTCTGTAGAATCGGGCGTCATACTGTTGCCGGCGGCGGGTCCGCCGGCGGATGCGGAGGCGTTCATGGGTCGGGATGCTCAAGTCAATCCCCCAGTATACTCGCCACGGCAGCCGGGCGGCGCCTGGCGTCGTGAAACCCGCACAGGACGAAGGAGCGCACAGCCATGCAGATCTGGGTCGACGCGGACGCCTGCCCGAAGCCCGTCAAAGACATCCTGTTCCGCGCCGCCGAGCGCACCCGCACCCGCCTCACCCTGGTGGCGAATCAGCCCCTGGCGACGCCACCGTCGCGGCTGATCCGCAGCGTGCGGGTCGGTGCGGGCTTTGATGTGGCCGATAATCACATCGCCCAGCATGCCATGCCCGGCGACTTGGTCATCACCGCCGACATCCCCCTGGCGGCGGATGTGGTGGCCAAGGGCTGTACGGCGCTCAATCCCCGCGGCGAGCCCTACACGCCGGAGAACATCCGCGAGCGCCTCAACCTGCGAGACTTCATGGACACCCTGCGCGCCAGCGGCGTCGACACCGGCGGACCGTCGGCCTTCGGCCAGCGCGAACGCCAGGCGTTCGCCAATGCGTTGGATCGCTGGCTGGCCGCGGCACGGTAATGGGCAGGGCGATGACGATTGCCCACCCGAGAGGACAGCGCCATGGGCTAGCGTCCCGTTGGACGCGCGTTAGTCACCCGATCTGAGATCAAGCAACCTACGCCAGCGGGTGAGCATCTCCTGGCGCTGGCTTGGCGACCGAAAGCCGAAGGGTAGTCCAGCCAAAACCAACCGCACCCGTCGATGCCCCGACGCCATCGTTGCGATGGTCATCGCGGGGCGGTGCTCGTTCCCCAGCGCGGGATAAGCCAAAACGGTATCGGTGAACTCAGTATCAGTGAGAGCCGTGTAAGCCAGCGCTTGGTGTAGATCGGCGCGGTGAGCATCGCGTACGGCTTCTGTGAGACCTCGCCAGCCGTATTGGGAGAGCAACGTGAGGTGGGCCTTGTATTTGGCATCCACCCAGATCACCCGCTGGGGGCTCCGCAGTCCCGTATCGGGAATTAGCGCCCCCATTGAACTTGGCCGACCCTGCCAGTTGAGCCGGTGCTGGGTCTGGCCACGCCCAGCCCAGACCATGCCGAGGTACGGCGCCAAATCACGCACAAAGGATGCAACAAAAGCTTCCCACAGTTGGTCAGCTTCAACATCCCAAGCCAAGCCATCGAGGCTGCGGGCACCGCCCAGGCCCCTCTCCTCCGCCACCCAGCCCATAGCCTGTTGCGCATCCGCAAGCCAGCCGGAACTCTGCCCGGGCTGATCCCAAGGCGCGGGCCGGCGACTCCGGCCGGGGCCCAGATCGTGGTTCAGCAAACGAATCCGCTCGTAGAGTGCACGGCTGGTCAGCGAGTCGAGTTGCGAGGCAAGGTCCTGCTCCAAGCGTGCCAGCGTCCAGCGCATGGTGGCGATAAGCTCAGGGTCATCATCAAGATCCGGAAAGGTACACGGCAAACGCCCCCATTGTCCCTTCCCAAACTCCCGCTGGATCCATTGCGGCCACTCAACGCGCCCGCGCGGGGTCAACCTGACCTCCGTGCGCTCGACAAAGCCCCGCTTCATATAGCGCAGCAAAGCCTCGAGGCGGTTCAACACTGGCGCGACAAGCAGCCAAGCGGGGACTTCACGAGCCGAACCTGGGACGAGGGGTGCTTTCCCGAGCGCCGGTTCGACCGCAAAACCAACTGTCTGAAGGACACTACCCAATGCCGCCCAACCAAAACGGGGCGCAACGAGTACCCCTGCGGCCACCCGGCGCGTCGACGTTGACACTAGCGGTATGGCGCCGATGTGGCTACCAGGACGTACCACCAAGCACACGCCGCCGCGGGTCTCAACCTCAGTACGCAGATCGAGCCGGCGCAGATGCTTACAGTTGGCCTCCAGAAAGCCGTCAATCCATCGATCCCCTGCGGCGCCGACGTTTGAGGCTCTGATCCGGATCGGATCGCCATGGTCCACCAGCCGAAACAAATTCCGGGCTTTGGGTACCGATGACTGGGCCAGTTGACCGCGTGCCTTGCCCTTCGCGGCAGGACCCCGCGCTGCCATCAACTCAAACCCATGATTGTGCTACTGATTCTGTCAGTCAGACCGGCGATGGCTTCGCTGGCACCACCGCACAGGCGCTCGTCAAGATAGTCACGCAACAGCGGCACCAGTTCTAACTCCAGACGCCGAGCAACCCGAGCCTGGCGGTCAACAGGATCAAACTCTGGACGGGGATCGAGGAAGTAAGCATGGCCGGGAACGAGCCGCAGAGTCTCGTCATCGGCGAACTCGGCAAAGCTATGGACGGTATCTGCAAAGAGCTGCACGGCAAAATCTACCCCCTCAGCCGCTACCACGTCCAGGTCGGGCCAAACGGGAACGAATGCGAAGCGTCGGCGGATGGCTAAGTCCAGACGTGCGATGGTGCGGTCGGCGGTGTTGCGGGTACCAAGCACCAGAAGGTTTGGCGAGAGCTCCAATTCCGGCGGATGGCCGGCTGGTACTTGTGGCAAGTGGACCCGCCGCGGCGCCTCGCCGACCTCGAAGAGCATTACAGCCTCACCCAATACCCGTCCAAGGTCGGCACGATTGATCTCGTCGATCAGGAGGACGTGAGGCCCCTGCGCTGCCGCTAAGTTTGCTTGCAGTAAGTCCCCTGCTCTTACCTCGAAGGCCAGGCCATCAGCGGCTGGACGGGGAAAGAGACCGACAACGAAGTCCTCATAGGTGCGCGCTGGGTGAAATTGGACCGTCGTCACAGGCCCAATCCGATGCGACAGATCTAATGCCCAACGTGTCTTGCCGGTGCCGGGGGGCCCTTCCAAGATTACGAAACGGCGTTCTTTGAGCAGGCTCAGGACCTTAGTTGGGTCGAAGCGCGGGAAAATGGCGCCGGCAATCGCTTGCTGCCGATCAGCCCAGCGCTCGCGAAACTTGCCTGTCAGGGGTGTGCCATGCTCTGCGAAAAAGAGGTCGAGGAGATCTTCAACGGCCGAGCTATCCGCGATGTTACGCACCGGAACAGCAGCGTAGATAACGTGGCCGTAGATCTTCATCGCGGACTCGGCGGCCGGCCAGTTGCCGATGACACTATCCGGCACGCGAGTGTTGAGGTCGAGGAGGTCCGGCTTGACCCACACCTGGCCCTGGTGCAAAGCCCTTAGGGCACGCAGCCTGCGGGCATGCCCCGGCCGCCCGAGGATGTGACTATCGGCCCCGAAACCGTCAGTGCCAATCACCAGGACTGCAATGCTGCCGCCAACACCCGGGAACCATACGAAGGAAGTCCCCTGGTATGCGCCTGAGGTGGGATTGTCCGCAGTTATCCAGCCGGCGTACGACGCGACATCTTCTTTCTTCTGCAAGTTTGCGCGCTGTTGATAACGGTCCCGGAAATGCGCGGCGCTATGATAGCGCTCACTGTACACCGCCGTCATCAGCTCACGGGCTTGCTCTGAGTTTCCCATACCTGGCCAGTCTCGACCGGCAATCATCGCAGCAATGAGATCTTGAAAGGCACGCATAGGGCACTCCTTGGGGTTGCTCATCGATGGCGCCTACCCACCCGGACGAACGGGCCTGCGGCTGCGCCTCCGCGAAATGCCATCCTGACGCTCAGAGCGCTCCCCGAAGGCGGCTCTGAGGGAGCGCGCGCCGGGTGAGCGTGCGGTGGCGCCGCAACGCCGGGCCTCAGTCGGTCTGCACCCGGATACAGCGCACCGTGCGCCCATCCGCCAGGCGGCGCTCGTCGGGATAGGCCGCCGCGCAGTCCTCGATGGCCTCGGGGCAGCGCGGGTGGAAGTGGCAGCCCGCCGGTGGGTTGGCGGGTGAGGGCATATCGCCTTCCAGGCGAATGATGTCGCGCTGGCGCTCGGGGTCGGCGACGGGCACGGCGGAGAGCAGCGCCTTGGTGTAGGGGTGCCGGGGCTCGCCCAGGATCTGCGCCGTGCTGCCCCGCTCGACGATGCGCCCGAGATACATCACCGCCACTTCGTGGGCGAGGTAGGACACCACGGAGATGTCGTGGGTAATGAACAGGTAGGCCAGCCCCAACTCCTGCTGAAGGCGCTTGAGCAGGTTCAGGATCTGCGCCTGTACGGAGACATCGAGTGCGCTGGTGGGCTCGTCGCAGACGATGAGTCTGGGCTCCACCGCGAGCGCGCGGGCGATGCAGATGCGCTGGCGCTGGCCGCCGGAGAACTCGTGCGGATAACGGCCCAGGGCCTGCTCGCCGATGCCCACCTGCTCCAGTAACGCCGCGACGCGCTGGCGCCGCTCGGCCCGGCCGGGGGCGATGCCGAGCGCCTGCAGGCCTTCGCCGACGATGTCCTCCACCAGCATGCGCGGATTCATGGACGCGAAGGGGTCCTGGAAGATGACCTGCAGGTCCTTGCGATAGGGCCGCAGCCGTGCGGGCTTGAGCCGCGACAAATCCACGCCGTCGTAATGTACGGCGCCGGCGGTGGGTCGCGCCAGTTGCAGAATGCCCTTGCCGGCGGTGGTCTTGCCGCAGCCGGACTCGCCGACCAACGCCAGGGTGCGGCCGGCATAGAGGGCCAGATCCAGGCCGTCGACGGCCTTGACATGCCCCACGGTGCGCTTGAAGAGCCCGCGGCGGATGGGAAAGTGGATCTTCAGGTCGTCGGTGCTGAGCAATGCATCCGCAGACGCGGCCGCCTCCTCGCCGTCCGTGGCCTGTTGCGCGGCCACGGGCGCGAACGTGGGCGTGCCGGCCTCCCACAGCAGGCAGCGCACACGCTGCTCGGCGCCGGCGTCGAGCCAGCCCGGCACGGTGTCGTGGCAGCGCTCCATGGCGCGGAAGCAGCGGGGGGCGAAGCGACAGCCCGTGAAGTCCTGGTCCAGCGGCGGCACCCGGCCCGGGATGACCGCGAGGGCGCCGGCGCGCTTGTCCGCGGCGGGCAGACTTTCCAGCAGCTTGCGGCTGTAGGGATGGGCCGGTCCAGCGAAGAAGGCCGCCACACTCGCCTGCTCGACGATCTGTCCGGCATACATGACCGCGAGGCGATCCGCCGTCTCCGCCACCACGCCCAGGTCGTGGGTGATGAGCAGCACCGCCATGCCGCGCTCGCGCTGCACGCCCTTCAGCAGCTGCAGCACCTGGGCCTGGATGGTCACATCCAGCGCCGTGGTGGGCTCGTCGGCGATCAGCAGCTCGGGGTCACCGGCGAGCGCCATGGCCACCATGATGCGCTGCTTCATGCCGCCCGAAAGCTGGTGCGGATACTCCTCGGCCCGGCGCTCGGGATCCGGGATACCCACGGCGCGCAGCAACTCCACCACCCGGGCACCGATGCCGGCGCGCGGCATACCCGCGTGCACCCGCACCGCCTCGGCGATCTGCGCACCCACCGTCAGCACCGGGTTCAGCGAAGTCTGCGGCTCCTGGAAGATCATGCCCATGCGTCCGCCCCGGATGCGCCGCATGTCCCGCTCCGTGAGCCTGAGCAAATCCTGATCGCCGAGGCACACCGAGCCCGCGGCGATGCGCCCGCCGAGGGGCAGCAGCCGCATCAGTGACAACGCCGTCATGGATTTACCGCAGCCGGACTCGCCGAGGAGGGCGACGGTCTCGCCCGGGCGGATGCTGAAGCCGACGTCGTCGCAGACGCGCACCGGGCGCTCGCCGCCGCGGCTCGGCGGCAGCTCGGTGGTCAGTCCGGTGACTTCCAACAGCGCGTTGGTCATGGTGGTCTTATGGGCTCTTTGTAGGCTGTACGGTTGCGCGGCGTCCGTCGATGGCCGTCTCGCCACCGCCGCCGATGCTACCCGGCGGCTGCTCGCGCGACCGACGCCGTCGCGCGCCCGACGCCCGTTGCACGGCGGCGCCCTCGACGCCGCACCTCAATCATGGGCCTCACCGCACGCGGGCGAGCCGCGGATCGAAGGCGTCGCGCACCACGTCTGCGAACAGGTTGGCCGCCAGCACCAGCGTGAACATGAAGACGAAAGCGGCGGCCAGTGACCACCAAACGATGGGCTCACGCGCCAGCTCCAGGCGGGCGCTGTTGATCATGTTGCCCCAGCTGTTCATGGTGGGGTCGACGCCGATGTTGACGTAGGAAAGCACCGCCTCGGCGAGCACCAGGCCGCTGAAGTCCAGCACCACGGTGATCATGACGATATGCAGCACATTGGGCAGAATGTGGCGGCTGATGATGGTGCCGTGGCGAACGCCCAGCGCCGAGGCCGCCTGCACATAGTCCTGCTCGCGCAGCTTCAGTGACTCGCCGCGCAACAGCCGGCAGAGCCCGGTCCAGCTGGTGACGCCGAGGATGATGCACAAAAACAGCAGCCTTAGGTCGGCGCGCTCCACCAGACTGGCGAACTGATCGGCGTTGTTGGTCATGTACACCTGCAGCATCAGGATGGCCGCGGCGATGAGCAGCACACCGGGAATGGAATTGAGCGTGGTGTAGAGATACTGGATGATGTCGTCGGTGAGACCGCGGAAATAGCCGGCCATGATGCCCAGGATCACCGCCGCCGGCAGCATCACCAGCGTGGTGAGGGTGCCGATGACGAGCCCGGTGCGGATGCTCTTCAGGCTCTGGTAGAAGACGTCCTCACCCACCTTGTCGGTGCCGAGAATGTGATAGCCGGCGGCCAGCTCGGCGGCGACGAAGCCGAGCACCAGCATCACCGCCAGCGTCAGCAGCAGCACGCGCCAGGGCACCGTGGTGCGCGCCTGCCAGATGGCGCTGGCACCGTCATTGAAGGTCTCACCGCGGGCATGGGCCACCAGCCACACCAGGCCCGCCGTAAGCGCCATCCAGACCAGCAGCCCTTTGATGGCGCCGAGCACCGTGCGCACGGCGATATCGAAGCCGCGCCGCGACGGGTCTTTCAGGTGTGCGCCGCCGTGCTCCAGCGGCGGATAGCCGCGGACGATGCTGCCGTCAGGCTGCTCGATGGGCTCTTTGACGAACAGATGGGTGGCGAAGGGCGCTGAGAACGTCTTCTCCTGGCGCTCGCGCAGGCCGCTCAGGATCACATCCAGCACCGACAGCACCTGCGTGGAATAGCGCGCCTCCATCGGCGCAGCGGCCGCCCCGCCGGCGTCCGCACGCGCGGCATCGGTGGCCGCCGGCGCCGCCGAAGACGCCGCCACCGGCTCGACACGCGGATGGAAGTGCATCGAATCCAACAGCCCGATCAGCACATAGCAGCCGATCACCACCAGCGCCGCCACGCCGACCCGCGAGCGCGCCACGCTGCGCCAGGGCGCGCGCAGGTGCTCGTGCTGGGCGGCATAGACGCCGTAGCCGAGCGCCACCGCGATCAGCAGAAAGATCAGCGCGTCCGTGGTCAGAATCACCGGCATCTGCGCGACCTCCCGCCGCACCAGGCTGGGTTTTCGCGCGCCACGCACGCGCCCGCGAACATGATCATGACAACCTCACCCGCGGGTCCACCATGGTGTAGGAGATGTCTGTGAGGATGAGCCCGAGGATGTAGAGCACCGAGCCCAGGAACACCATGGCGCGCACGATGGCGAAATCCTGGCGATTGATGGCGTCGATGGTGTAGCTGCCGAGCCCCGGGATGCCGAAGAAGGATTCGGTGATCAGCGCCCCCATGAACAGCAGCGGCAGCACGGCGACGACACCGGTCAGGATCGGGATCAGGGCATTCTTCAGCACATGGCGGAACAGCACGATGCGCTCGCGCAGCCCTTTGGCGCGGGCCGTGCGCACATAGTCACGATTGGCCTCTTCCAGAAAGAAGGTTCGGTACAACCGCGTGCCCGTGCCGATGCCGCCGACGACGCCGACGATGACCGGAAGGATGAGGAACTTGAATGCGTCGAGCCCCGTGTCGTAACCGGAGATGGGCACCAGGTGGAACAGCTTCCCGACGAGGAACTGCCCGCCGATGATGTAGAAGAGCCCGGAAATGGACATCATGGCCACCAGCAGCACGACACTGCCGACGTCGATGTAGGTGGCACGGAAGAAGACGATCATCAGTGCATAACTGATGTTGATGGCGAGCCCCACCAGCAGCACCGGCAGTGCAATGGCCAGGCTCGGCCACATGCGCTGGCGGATGTCGTAGCCGATGTCCCGGCCGCTGTCCGAGGTGCCGAAATCGAATGCGAAGAGCTTGAGCGACTTCTCGAAGAAGATAGTGTCGGTGAGCTTGTCAGTCCCCTCGGCCTGCGCGTTGTAGAGCAGCGGACGGTCGTAGCCATGATCCGCTTTCCAGGCCTGGATAGCCTCCGCAGTGACGCGCTTGTCGCCGAGCTGCATGCGGGCCATGTCGTCCGGCGAGTTGACGACGAAGAAGAGAACGAAGGTAATGAGGTTGACGCCGATGAGGATGGGAATGGCGTACAACAGCCGGCGGATGATATACGCACTCACAGGGCGGCACTCCGCTCGCGCCGGCGGGCGATCATGATGGCGGGCAGCGCTCCCGCCGCCAGCACCACCAGGACGGCGCCGAGGGGCCAGAGCACCGGCGGATTCCAGGCGGTGCGCTGCGTTTCACGGACGCCGGACTCGAGGCTGATGTACTTCAGGGTGTTGTTGGCCATCAGGTTGGGCTTGACGTTGCCGACCCACTGATGATGCAGACTGAAGGACTCCGGGTAGAAGCCGAAGGACCAGGGCGCATCGTGGCGGACGATCTCGGTCATCTCATCGATGACGGCCTGCCGCTCGGGGCCGTCCGGCATGTTCTTCATCCGCTCGAACAGCCGGTCGAGCCTGGGATTGCTGTAGTTGGCGGCATTCTCGCCGCCGTCGATCTTGCGGTTTGGCCCATACAACAGGAAAAAGAAGTTTTCCGGGTCCGGGTAGTCCGCGTTCCAGCCCCACATGAACACCTGGCCGGTGCCCTCGCGCATCTTCTCCTGGAAGCGATTGTAGTCGGTGGCGCGAACGATCAGCTCGATGCCGAGCTTGGCGAACTGCTTGCGCATCCAGTTGAGCCTGGCCTTGCCGTCGGGGCCCGCGTCCATGGCCTCGTAGTAGATACTCAGGGGTCGGCCGGTCTGCGGGTCGCGGCCGTCGCGGTAGCCCGCCTGCGCCAGCAGCGCCCGCGCCTCCGCGATGGACTTGCGCTGCGCCCGGCCATGCGCCCAATCGAACACATAAGGGTTGATGCCGGTCTCGCCGTCACGGTGGCCGAAGATGCCGGGCGGCAGCGGCCCCTGCCCCTGCACACCCCGACCGTTGGCGAAGATCGAGATGAACTCGCCGAAGTCCACCGCGATGCTGATCGCCTGGCGCAGCAGGCGCGCACGCTCGGAGTCGCCGCCGACGATATCGTCCTCCATGTTGAAGCCCATGTACCAGACGGACGTCTGCACCGCGGTGCTGAGCCCGATGCCTTTCGCCCGCATGTCGGCGGTCAGTCCCGCCTCGCCGGCGGCATCGAACTTGACGGCCTGGTCGAAGGCGTCCGAGCTGATCCCTGAGGTGTCGTAGTAGCCCTGCAGAAACTTGTTCCAGTAAGGGATGCTTTCCTTCTCCAGGCTATAGACGGCGCGGTCGATGAAGGGCAGCGGCAGGCCGGCATCGTCGAGCAGTCCCGCCTCCCGGTCGCCGGGCATGCCCGTGGTGGGATAGGTTTCGCCGTGGAAGTTCGGGTTCCGCGCCAACACCATGCGCAGGTTTGGATTGTTTTCGGTGAGCATGAAGGGCCCCGTGCCCACCGGATACCAGTCCAGCGTCATGTTGTTCGCCGCCATGCCAGGCTGACCGGTGAGGGCCTCCGCCTCCCAGGGCATGGGCGCGAAAAAGGGCATCGCCAGCCAGTAGACGAACTGCGGATAACGGCCGTCGATGCGTACCTTGTAGCTGTAGCGGTCCACCACCTCGGCGCCGGGGAAGTCATGCTCGCGCAGATCAAAGAAGGGCCGCTCGCCGCCCACCGGCTCGGGGGCCACCTCGCGGATGCGGTTCGAGAACGCCTCGAAGCCCAGGATGTGCTCACCCATGAGGCCGGCGATGGGCGAATGCAGCCAGGGCACGGCGAGACGCTTGATCTGGTACACGTAGTCTGCGGCCGTGAGCTCCCGGGTGTCGGTCTCGGGCAGGTCCGAGAGCTTGTTCAGGCCCGCGATCCGCCCCGGCGGAAGGTTGTGGTACAGGTAGCCACCGTCCGCATCCCGGGCGAAGGCCGGGTGAGGCTGGTAGCGGATGCCCGGGCGGATACGCACCAGGTATTCCGAAACGGCAATGCGTTCGGGATCGGCGTCCGCCGGCAACGGATTGCCATCGGCATCGAGGTAAGTGGGCTCCGGCACCGCCGCTGCGGTGAGTGGCACCAGGGTGTAGGGCCGTTTCAGCAGGTGATACTGCAGCGGCGGCTCGTAGATCTGGGCGATGAACGCGTACTCGTTGGAGCTGTAGGAGCGCACCGGGTCCAGGTGCTTCGGGCGTTCGGTGAAGGCGCCGTAGAGGATGTTCCCGCCGGCCTGACTCTCGGGGTACGGATTGTTCCAGGGTGGGGCGCCACAGCCTGCTACCAACAGCGCAGCCGCCGCCGCAAGCATCGCAATGGCGATTTGACGCAGGCCGGCGGCGCCCGAGCGCAACGGCGTTCTTGTCACTTTCGCCATCGGGAGGCTTTCGGTAATGTGACCGCGCCGCGGACGCAGTCCTCTGCGCACCGCCCGATTGAAGAATTCAAGACAGACTGACACCGGCAGACCATGGAGACCATCTGATGGGGTTTTTGACTGACAAGCGCTTTCTCATCACCGGCGTTGCGAGCAACCGTTCCATCGCCTGGGGCGTTGCGCAGGCCATGCACCGCGAAGGGGCGCAGCTCGCGCTCACCTACCAGGGCGAGAAGCTCCAGGGCCGAGTGGAAGATCTGGCCAGCGCCGTCGATTCCAACATCGCGCTGCCCCTGGATGTGGCCAGTGACGCGCAGATCGACGCCTGCTTCGAGGCCCTCGCCTCGCATTGGGACGGTCTCGACGGCATCGTGCACGCCATCGCCTATGCGCCGAAGGAGGAACTGGAGGGCAACTATGTCGATGCGCTGACCCGCAAGGGCTTCGCGACGGCGCACGATATCAGTTCCTACAGTTTCGGCGCGCTGGCCAAGGCCGGGCGTACGCTGATGGCGGGACGCGACGGCGCACTGGTCACCATGAGCTACCTCGGCGCGGTGCGCGCCGTGCCCAACTACAACGTCATGGGCGTCGCCAAGGCGAGTCTGGAGGCCAATGTGCGCTATCTGGCGGCGGCGCTGGGGCCCGAGGGCACCCGCGTGAACGCCGTCTCCGCGGGGCCGATCCGCACCCTCGCCGCCGCTGGTATCGCAGACTTCCGCAGCATGCTGAAACAAGTCGAGGAGCGCACGCCGCTCAAGCGCAACGTGACCATCGAGGAAGTCGGCAACGCGGCGGCCTTCCTGTGCTCGGATCTGGCCTCAGGGATTACCGGTGACGTCCTCTACGTGGACACAGGCTACCATATTCTGGGTCTCGGTTGAGGGCACACGGTGTGCGACGCGGCGCCGGCTGCCGCCGGCGTGCGCTCGCCCGCCCGCCCGGCTCTTGGCCGTCGCCGGTCAGGGGTTTTCCCCGCGCAGCGCCTGACGCTCGATGTCGGCCCGGGCAACGAGGTCGTCCAGCACTCGCTCGAAGCCGTGCTCGCCGCGGATGCGGGCGAGCAGGCGCCGTTCCGACGCCCGTGTGGCAGGCTCCATGGTCTCCGGATCACCATCCTGCACGGCGCTCACCGCAACCACGACGGCATCGCCGTCGGGCTGCTGACCCGCAACGTAGCTGATCGCACCGGCATCAGGCCGCGGCGCAGAGAAGGCGAGCTCCAACACCTTCGGCGGCACATCAGCCTGATTGCGAGAGACCAGGCCCGGCGTTTGCGGTTGCGGCACGCTGTCGCCTTCCGGCGCCACGGCGGCCAGCTCGGCCCCAGCCCGTAATCGTTCCAGCAGAGCCTCTGCCTCGGCGAGGGCAGCCGCCGATGCCTCCTCGGCCTGGAGCGCCGCCACGATCTCCTCACGCACGGCTTCGAGCGGTCGCACGGCGGCGGGCTCATGCCTGTCCACCCGCAGCACGATGGCCCGCAACTGATCCCGGTCCGGCTCGATGAGATCGCTGTTGTTGCCACGCGCCAGCACCTCCTCGCTGAACGCCGCAGTGATCACCCTGGGGTTGGCGAGGATACCCTCACCGCCGCCGCGCTCGATCCAGTCGCTGGTCTGCACCTCGAGCCCCAGGGTCTCGGCGGCGGGGATCAGGCTGTCGGGAGCCTCGTAAGTGAGGTTTGCGAGCTGCTCGGCGAGCTCGAAGTACGTCGCTTCCGCATCACCCCGGCCCAGCTCGCGTGCGAGCTGTTCGCGGACCTCCGCGAAGGGCTTCGGCTCGCCGCCTTCGATGGCGGTGACTTCGATCAGGTGGTAGCCGAAGCGGCTGCGCACCGGATCGCTGACCATACCAGGCTGCAGTTCGAAGGCGGCCTGCTCAAAGGCCGGGTCCATCATGCCGCGGGTCACCATGCCGAGGTCGCCCCCTTGCTGGGCGCTGCCCGGGTCCTGGGAATGCTCGGCGGCGAGCGCGGCAAAGTCAGCGCCGGCGGCGATCTCCTCCTTGAGAGCGCTGGCCCGGGCTTTGATGGCCTGCGTCTCTGCATCGTCCGCGTCGGCTGGCACCGTGAGCAGAATGTGACGGATGGCGCGCTGCTGCGGCGTCGTGAACTCCTCCAGGCGTTGCTCGTAGGCCGCACGCAGCGCCTCGTCGGTGATGTCCTCCGAGCCCAGCGCCTCGGCATCGAGGATGATGTAGGCCAGCCTGACCCGTTCCGGCGCCTCGAACTGCGCCGGATTGGCTTCGTAGTAGGCCTGAATCTCCTCCGCAGTGGGGGGCGTCGTGGGCAGATAGCCCCCCTGCGGCAAGATCAGGTAACTGATATCGCGCTGCTGGCGCAGTAACCGGGTTGCCGCGGCGAGCTCGGTATCCGTCGTGAAAGCAGACCGCGTGACGGCCCGGTCGAGCTGTGTCGCCAGCAAGCTCTGGCGGAGCTGCTCTTCATAGGCGGCGGGCGTCAGGCCCTGAAGCCGAAGCACCCGCTCATAGGCCCCTTTGTCGAAAGCCCCATCGCTCTGGAAGGCGGGCTCGGCGAGAATCGCCGCGCGTACGGCTTGATCGGACACGCGCAGCCCCATGGCGTAGGAGCGGTCCAGGAGCACCGCATCGCGGATCATCTGCTCGAGCACCTGTCGACGCAACTGCGTCGTCTCGAAAAGCGCTGGGTCATAGGCCGCACCAAGGCGCTCGCGCAGACGCATGCGCGCACGCTGGACATTGCGATCGAGCTGCCGCTCGCTGATCTTGGTGCCATCCACCTTCGCCACCGTGGGCTCTGCGCCCACGCCCAAATAGGACTGGATGCCCCAGAGTGCGAAGGGGATGCTGATGAGGATCACGATGGCCCAAGCGACCCAACCCTGGGCACGTTCTTTGATCGCCTGCAACATGGTCTACACCCTGTCGGTGGTCTCTGAGATTGGCGCGTGCGCTAAGGCGGCCGGCCGTCATCACCCTGCCGCGAGCGCGGAGCGGCTGGCCATGGCCCCGAGCCTCGCGTCGCCGGGCGCGACGGCCGGCGCCGTGATGCGCCGACCGCCGCAGCCGTTTGCGTTGGTGGGCATCGGGCCGCAAAACAAGAGGCACAAAAAAGGCGCGCCCCTCGTGATGATGGGAAGCGCGCCCTTCTTAGTGTTGGCGGAGTGGACGGGACTCGAACCCGCGACCCCCGGCGTGACAGGCCGGTATTCTAACCAACTGAACTACCACTCCTTAAAATCGCGACTCCCTAATCGCCCGGGCTGACCCGGGTGTCATCCTTGCCCCCATTGGCCTCGGCGAGGACTTGAGGCGCGTTTTGCTGCTGTGTCGTCAGTGCACCAGGCTGTGCACAGTGGGGTGACTCGGACCCTTGAGTGCCAGACTACCCATCACAGCTGCTCACTGCTGTGGCGGCGGTCGCCGCTTCTGGCCACTTGCGAGGTTTGCAGCCGTCTGACCTGAGCACACCCCGGTGTGGTGGGTGCTGCAGGGCTCGAACCTGCGACCCTCGCCTTGTAAGGGCGATGCTCTAGCCAACTGAGCTAAGCACCCCGCGTCATCACCCGACGAAGCCCCTTATTGTATAGCATCCTTCAGCGCTTTGCCAGCCTTGAAAGACGGCGTCTTGGAAGCGGCGATCTCGATGGTCGCACCGGTTTGCGGATTCCGTCCGGTTCGCGCAGCCCGCTCCTTCACCAGAAAGGTGCCAAACCCGATGATGGAGACGCTATCGCCACTCTTCAGTGCCACGGCAATGGAGTCCGTGAGTACGTCGAGCGCCCGGCCGGCGGCTGCCTTCGAGATGTCTGCCCCGTCTGCCATGGCATCGATAAGATCCGATTTGTTCATTCTCCCCCCGTTGTCTCGAATGACCGTGGATACCGCGCGTTCAGTGGAAACGTCATGGTGGCCGCAACGCTCGAGTGGACGTGCGGCCTGCGCTGAATGTTGTCGAGCGCATGCAATGCTGTCAAGCGAATCCGCCAACCCCGACGGCGCCGAGCGCCAGGGCTCAAGGGCCCGCCCGACGTGTTACGACGACATCTGGCCGGTGCCTCCGCAGCCGACGACCTAATGAGATGGGTGATGGCCCGTCAGGCCACGGCGCACGGCACGGCGCCTGGGGCCGTAAGGCCCTGGCGCTGGTTGCGTCCGCTCGATGGCCCGGGCGCACGAGCAGGCGACCGTAACAGCCGCCGGGCGTGCGATGGCCGGCTACGGCGGCCCTGGCGCCGCCGGCCAGGGCCGTCGTCCCGGCCAGCTCAGTGATGCGTGCGCACCCCGCTCGGCTGCTCTTCAGGCTTGGCGGGAGGCGCATCCTTGGCCTCGGTCTCACCCGCCTCGTCTGCCGGTCGTGGCAGTGCCGTGAGCGCCACATCCAACACTTCATCGATCCAGCGCACGCTGCGGATATCGAGCTTTTGCTTGATGTTCTTCGGAATATCGACGAGGTCGCGCTCATTGTCGTGCGGGATGAGCACGGTCTCGATCCCACCGCGATGGGCCGCCAGTAGCTTCTCCTTCAGACCACCGATGGGCAGCACCTCGCCGCGCAGCGTGATCTCGCCGGTCATGGCGACGCTCGAGCGCACCGGGATCTTGGTCAGCGCCGACACCAGCGCCGTGCACATGGCGACACCGGCACTGGGACCATCCTTGGGTGTCGCCCCCTCGGGCACATGGATGTGCAGGTCGTACTTCTGGTGGAAGTCGGGCTCGATGCCGAGTGCCGCGGAGCGACTGCGCACCACGGTCATGGCCGCCTGGATGGACTCCTGCATGACGTCACCGAGCTGCCCGGTGTAGACGAACTTACCCTTGCCCGGCACCAGCGCGGATTCGATGCGCAGCAGCTCGCCGCCGACCTCGGTCCAGGCGAGCCCCGTCACCTGGCCGATCTGATCGTGCTCGTCGGCGCGGCCAAAGCGGAAGCGGCGGACACCGAGGTACTTCTCGAGCGACTTCGGCGTCACCACCACCGTGGCATCCGAGCGCTTCTTGAGGAGCACCTCCTTGACCACCTTGCGGCAGATCTTGGAGCACTCGCGCTCCAGGTTGCGTACGCCGGCCTCGCGGGTGTAGTAGCGGATCACATCCCGCAGCGCCGCCTCACGGATGGTGAGTTCTCCCTTCTTCAAGCCGTTGGCCTTCATCTGCTTGGGGATGAGATAACGCTCGGCGATATTGACCTTTTCGTCTTCCGTGTAGCCCGCGAGCCGAATCACCTCCATGCGGTCGAGCAGCGCCGGCGGGATATTCAGGGTATTGGCGGTGCCGACGAACATCACCTCGGAGAGGTCGAAGTCCACCTCGAGGTAGTGGTCGTTGAAGGTGTGGTTCTGCTCGGGGTCCAGCACTTCCAGCAGCGCGGAGGCCGGGTCGCCACGGAAGTCCATGGCCATCTTGTCGATCTCGTCCAGCAGGAAGAAGGCATTGCGCGAGCCGGCCTTGGAGAGGTTCTGGATGATCTTCCCGGGCAGGGCACCGATGTAGGTGCGCCGGTGGCCCCGAATCTCGGCCTCATCACGCACACCGCCCAGGGACATGCGCACGAACTTGCGGTTGGTCGAGCGCGCGATGGACTGCCCCAGCGAGGTCTTACCGACGCCGGGCGGACCCACCAGGCAGAGGATGGGGCCCTTGAGCTTCTTCACCCGCTGCTGGACGGCCAGGTATTCGAGAATCCGCTCCTTGACCTTTTCCAGGCCGTAGTGGTCGGTGTCGAGCACCTTTTGCGCCACGCGGATATCGTTGCGAATACGTGTGCGCTTCTTCCAGGGCACCGACACCAGGGTGTCGACGTAGTTGCGCACCACCGTCGCCTCGGCGGACATGGGCGACATGAGCTTCAGCTTGTTGAGCTCGGCGGTCGCCTTGTCCTTGACCTCTTTGGGCATGCCCGCCTCCTCGATGCGCTTGCCCAGGTCTTCGAGCTCGTTGGGCGCGTCCTCCAGCTCACCCAGCTCTTTCTGGATGGCCTTCATCTGCTCGTTCAGATAGTACTCGCGCTGATTCTTCTCCATCTGGCGCTTCACCCGGCCGCGGATGCGCTTTTCCATCTGCAGAATATCGTTCTCGGCCTCCATCAGCCCCATCAGGTGCTCCAGGCGCTGCTGCACGTCCACCATCTCGAGCACATGCTGCTTCTCCTCGAGCTTCAGCGACATGTGTGCCGCCATGGTG
The DNA here is from genome assembly GCF_913062725.1 of uncultured Thiohalocapsa sp. Taxonomy (GTDB): domain Bacteria; phylum Pseudomonadota; class Gammaproteobacteria; order Chromatiales; family Chromatiaceae; genus Thiohalocapsa. Next base: position 11,224 of record NZ_CAJXWY010000027.1, on the reverse strand, counting down.
TCCGCGAGACGCCCGGGCTCGTCGATGCTCGACAGCGACGTCAGCACCTCCGGCGGTACCTTTTTGTTGAGCTTGACGTACTGATCGAACAGGCTGACCGCCGAGCGCATCAGCACCTCCTGCTCGCGCTCATCGGCCTCCAGCGTATCCGGGAGTGCCGCCACCACCGCAGAGAAGGCGTCGTCGGCGCTGACGAAACGCTTGGCCTTGGCGCGCCGGTGGCCTTCCACCAGCACCTTGACGGTGCCGTCCGGGAGCTTCAGCAACTGCAGAACATTGGCCAGCGTGCCGATGTGGTGCAGATCGCTCACCGCCGGGTCGTCCACATCGGCGTTCTTCTGGGCGATCAGCAGGATCTGCTTGTCGGCGCCCATGGCCGCATCAAGGGCCTTGATGGACTTGTCACGACCCACGAACAGGGGGATGACCATATGCGGATAGACCACGACGTCCCGCAGCGGCAGGACCGGCACGTCTTGGTCGGTGAGGGTGGATCGGTCGTTTTCGTGAACGCTCTCGCCCATGGAATCTTTGCTCCGGTTGGCCGTGGCGGCTGGCACGAGGCCGCAGGAGAACTGCGGTCTATGCCTACGGCAGTTGCAGAAATCTTGGATAAGGATTGACGTTTGGGCGCATTGGCGGCGCTTCAATCAGCGCCACCGCGAAAAACCCATGCCTGCCGTGCCAATTATTAGCAAGCACCATGCCCGATTCGCCAACGGCGGCCATCATGCACCATGGGCTGCGGGGAAAGCCCGATGGTTCTCGTGCTGTTGGCGTTTGCGCCCGCACATGGCAGGCACAGCGAAGAGGCGGGAGATGGGACGGGATGGCGGCCCGCCGGGAGGCGATTGCGTGCGCCAGCCACGCCTGCAGTCGGGCACCAGCCGGCCGATGCTCAATCCGAGGATGCGGCCCGCTGTTGCTCGCCGCCGTCGTAGATGATGAAGGGCGTGTTCTCCCCCGCGATGACGGAGGAGTCGACCACGACTCGACTCACGCTCTCGAGTGATGGCAAATCGTACATGATGTCGAGCAGCACCTGCTCCATGATGGTTCGCAGTCCGCGGGCGCCTGTCTTGCGCTCCATGGCTTTGACCGCGATGGCCTGCAGCGCGTCGTCGCGCAGCTCCAGCTCGCAGCCCTCCATGGAGAACAGGCGTCCGTATTGTTTGTACAGCGCGTGCTTGGGCTCGGTGAGGATGCGCACCAGGGCTGCCTCGTCGAGCTCGTCCAGGGTGGCCATCACCGGCAGCCGCCCCACGAACTCCGGGATGAGGCCATAGCGAATCAGGTCTTCGGGCTCGACACCGCACAACAGCTCGCCGATCTTCTTGCCGTCGTCCTTGGAGTGGACCTCGGCCGAGAAGCCGATGCCGCCCTTGCGGCTGCGCTGCTCGATGATCTTATCGAGACCCGCGAACGCGCCGCCCACGATGAACAGGATGTTCGACGTGTCCACCTGCAGGAACTCCTGCTGCGGATGCTTGCGGCCACCCTGCGGCGGCACCGAGGCGACGGTGCCCTCGATCAGCTTGAGCAGGGCCTGCTGCACGCCCTCGCCGGAGACGTCGCGCGTGATGGAGGGGTTATCGGCCTTGCGGGAGATCTTGTCGATCTCATCGATGTAGACGATGCCGCTCTGTGCCTTCTCGACGTCGTAATCGCACTTCTGCAGCAGCTTCTGGATGATGTTCTCGACGTCCTCGCCGACGTAGCCCGCTTCCGTGAGCGTGGTCGCATCGGCGATGGTGAAGGGGACGTTCAGCAGCCGTGCGAGCGTCTCGGCGAGCAGTGTCTTACCGGAGCCGGTGGGGCCGATCAGGAGGATATTGCTCTTGGAGATCTCGATGTCTTCCTTGGCTTCGCTCGCCTCGAGCCGTTTGTAGTGGTTGTAGACGGCAACCGAGAGGACTTTCTTGGCCTGCTCCTGCCCGATGACAAACTGATCCAGGCTGTCGTTGATCTCGCGTGGCTTGGGCAGACGGCTGGTGGCCTCGCCCACGCCCTCCTGCATCTCCTCGCGGATGATGTCGTTACACAGTTCGACACATTCGTCGCAGATGAAGACCGACGGTCCGGCGATCAGCTTACGCACCTCGTGCTGGCTCTTGCCGCAGAATGAACAGTACAGGAGCTTCCCTTCGTCGCTCTTTCCGTGGGTGTTTCCGCTCATGTGTGGCGAGGTCTCCGCGGGACGGTCCGGCTGTTGCAAGGCGTTGTGAACGCCTCTTTACAAGCGTTTTATCATAACGACTCGCGACGATATCGCAAGCCGACGGATGGGCGGGCTCGACGTCGTCGATGCCAGCGCCGGCGGCGCGCGCCCGGACTACACGCCGGGCGCGCCCGTGCCGGCGCGGGCGCTGCTAAGCCGCTTGCGGCGAGCCCGTGCGCTCATCGAGGACACCGTCGATGAGTCCATACTCCACGGCGGCCTCGCCGCCCATGAAGCGGTCGCGCTCGGTGTCTTCGGCGATCTTCTCGAGTGGCTGGCCGGTGTGGTGCGCAAGGATATGATTCAGCTGGTCGCGAATGTGGAGAATCTCGCGGGCATGGATGTCGATGTCCGTGGCCTGGCCCTGGAAGCCCCCGAGCGGCTGATGGATCATCATCCGCGAGTGCGGTAGACAGAAGCGCTTGCCGCCGGTGCCGCCCGCCAGCAGCAGCGCACCCATGCTCGCCGCCTGGCCGATGCACATGGTGCTGACATCCGGGCGGATGAAGCGCATGGTGTCGTAGATCGCCAGGCCCGCGGTCACCGAGCCCCCCGGCGAGTTGATGTACAGATGGATGTCTTTGTCCGGATTCTCGGACTCGAGGAAGAGCATCTGCGCAACGACGAGGTTGGCCACGTGATCCTCCACGGGCCCCACCAGAAAGACGACCCGTTCTTTCAGGAGCCGCGAGAAGATATCGAACGACCGCTCGCCGCGGGCGGTCTGCTCGATCACCATCGGAACCAGGCCGAGGGCCTGCGGCGACGGCGGTAGCTGATCGTGTGTATGATTCATGGCTGCGGGATGTCGCTAGATCGGTGAAACGGGCCACGCGTGGCCCTAAGAGTTAGGGACGCGCGCCGCCGGAGGCAACGCGCAACAGCACATCGGCGTGCGCGCACCGCGACGAACGATGTCAAACGTCGTTGGCCTGGACCAGATCGTCGAAGCTGTTGGGCTCGTCTTCCACATCGGCGCTCTCCAGCAGACGCTCGATCGCAAGCTTCTCCAGCACCACCGACTCCACCTCCGACAGCCGCTGCGGATCGGCGTAGTAGTAGCTCACCACCTCCTCAGGGTTTTCATAGGTCGCGGCCCACTCCTGCACCAGCGCCTCGACCTGCTCCGAGCTCGGCTGCAGCTCGTAGCGCTTGACCACTTCGCGCATCACCAGAGTCAGCTTGGCACGGCGCTCGGCGGGCTCGGCGAAGAGCGCATCCGGCAAGTCGATACCGTTAGCCCCGGCGCCGGCCGCCTGCAGCGTCTGGCGCTTCATGTCCCGGATCTCCGCATTCACCAGCGCCGGCGGCAGATCCACCGGGTTCGCCTCCAGCAGGGCGTCCGTGACCTGCTTCTTGACGTTCGCCTCGATGCGCTGTGCCAGCTCACGCTCCATATTGGCACGCACGTCCGCGCGGAAGCGCTCGGCGTCGCCATCGTCGATGCCGAAGGCGGCCATGAACTCGGCGTCCACCGCCGGCAGACTCGGCGCCGCCACCGCCTCCACGCTCACCTGAAACTGCGCATGACGGCCGGCGAGGTCGGCGTTTTGATACGCCTCGGGGAAGGTGACCTCCACGACGCGCTCCTCGCCGGCGCTCGCGCCTTCCAGCTGCGCTTCGAAGCCGGGGATGAAGCGCTCGCTGCCGAGCACCAGCTCATGATGCTCGCCGCTGCCGCCCTCGAAGGGCTCACCGTCGATGCTGCCCACGAAGGTTATGGTCACACGGTCACCGCTCTGCGCCGGACGCTCCACATCCTCGAAGGTGCGTCGCTGCTCGCGCAGACGCTCGATCATCGCCTCCACGTCCGCATCCGTGACCGCAGCCACGGGGCGGGCGATGCGCTTGCCCGCGAGATCCTTGAGCTCGACCTCGGGCAGCACATCGAATTTGGCGACGTAGGCGTAGCGGCGGCTCCCGGCATCGATGTCGGGCTCGATCTCCGGCACGCCCGCCGGGTGCAGATCCTGATCGGTGACGGCCCGCACGAAGCTCGACTGCACCATCTCGCTGAGCACCTCGCCGCGTACGCTCTCGCCGAAGCGCTGGCGCAGCACGCGCATGGGCACCTTGCCGGGGCGGAAGCCAGGAATGTTCGCCTGTCGGGCCGCGTCCCGCAGCTTCTGGTCGACTTGGCGCTCAAAGTCGTCGGCGGGCAGTTCCACGATCATGTGGCGGGCGAGCCCCTCGCCGGCCTCGACGGTCACTTGCATGGCTTCGTGCTCCTTGGATCTGATGTGCGGGATGGCCGAAAAACACGGCAGTATAAGCCGCAACCGGCGCATTCTCCAAGCACGCGCATCGACATCGACGCGATTGTCGGCGCCGCAAGCCCAACATCGCGCGGCTGCGCCATCGCCTCGACGCGAGACGCCCAAGCCACGGGCACGGCGGCGTCGCACACGGCGTCGGCTCGCCGCGTCAGAATGGCGCGCCGCGCGCAACCGATCCTGTCGGCGGTGGGTCGTCCTCTGCCTGGCGCGCCCCGACGCAGGCGCACCCAACTCGTCGCGCACACTTGCGTTGCGGGAATGCGGGCGGCAGCATCAGGACAACGGCCCTGGCGCCGTGAACAGCCGCCGCACGCGGCCACCAAAGCACCGCCGCCCAAGGGGCCGGCACCCGCTCCGTTTCACCAGTCTCCCTGCAGCCCCACGTCCCCATGGCCCGTCCCACGCGCGCTCACGTCGACCTCGCTGCGATCCGGCACAACTATGCTCACGCCAAGACGCGGGCACCGGGCGCGAGGGCGCTGGCGGTGGTCAAGGCCGACGCCTACGGCCATGGCGCCGTGGCCGTGGCACGCACGCTGGCGCCGCTGGCGGACGCCTTCGCGGTTGCCTGCACGGAAGAAGCCCTGGCGCTGCGCGAGTCCGGCATTGGCAACCCCATCGTGCTGCTGGAGGGGATCTTCGAGCCGGCCGAGCTCGGGCTGCTGGACAGCGCCCGGCTCACACCCGTGGCCCACAGCCGCGAGCAGGTGGACTGGCTGTGCCGCGCGCGCCCAACGCGACCGTTGGCAGTCTGGCTCAAGATGGACACGGGCATGCACCGCCTGGGCCTCGAGCCCTCAGACTTCGCGGCCGCCTACGCCCGGCTCGCCGACTGCCCCCACGTCAGCGAGATCGTGCTCATGACCCACCTCGCCTGCGCCGACGAGCCCGACCACCCGGCCACCCAGGCACAGCTCGCATGCTTCAGCGCCCACGCCGGCGCCCTCCCCGGCCCGCGCAGCATTGCCAACTCCGCCGCCGTGCTGGGCTATCCACCCGCACACGGCCACTGGCTGCGCCCGGGCATCATGCTCTACGGCGCCAGCCCCCTGGGCGAAGCCCATGCATCCGCCGCGGCGCTGCGCCCCACCATCGCCCTGGAGTCGCGGCTCATCAGCGTGCGCCACCTTGCCCCCGGCGAGGCCATCGGCTACGGCGGACGCTTCGTCTGCCAGCGCCCCACCCGCGTCGGCGTGGTCGCCGCCGGCTATGCCGACGGCTACCCCCGCCACGCCCGCGACGGCACGCCCGTGGCCGTGAACGGCAAGCCGAGCCGGCTCATCGGCCGCGTTTCGATGGACATGCTGACGGTGGACCTCACCGACCAGCCCGGCGCCCACCCCGGCGATCCGGTGCAGCTCTGGGGCGATCTGGTCGCGGCCAACGCCGTGGCGGCCGCCAGCGACACCATCGCCTATCAGCTCTTCACCGGCCGCTCGCAGCGGGTGCCGGTGAGCTATCGCGACGACCGCTGACCCGCCGGCGCACGCGCTTTGCCCTGCGGTGACAACCCGGGGCTGGTCGCGCGGCCAGCCGCACCGCCCGTGCGGCCCGTTCCCTGGGCATCGGCGTCGTCAGGCCTTTGCTGGCGCCTTCGGGTAGATCTCCGGGACGATCTTCTGCTGATCCCTGGGCGGGCGGATGTAATCGCGCTGGGGCGGGCGTGTCGCCAGCGTCAGCGGTTCCGGCGTCAGATCCTCGTACGGGATCAGGGTGAGCAGGTGTGCGACGCAATTGAGCCGGGCATGCTTCTTGACGTCGGAGTTGACCACATACCAGGGCGCCTCGGGAATATCTGTGTACTGCATCATCCGATCCTTCGCCTCGGAGTAGTCGACCCAGCGATTGCGTGACTCCAGGTCCATCGGGCTCAGCTTCCAGCGTTTGGTGGGATCTTTCAGCCGCGACTGGAAGCGTCGCTCCTGTTCCTCGTCACTCACCGAGAACCAGTACTTGATGAGCGTGATGCCGGAGCGCACCAGCATGCGCTCGAACTCCGGGCAATCGTACATGAAGCGGATGTACTCCTCGTTGGTGCAAAAGCCCATCACACGCTCGACGCCGGCGCGGTTGTACCAGCTGCGATCGAGGATCACGATCTCGCCGGCCGCCGGCAGGTGCTGCACGTAGCGCTGGAAGTACCACTGGGTCTTTTCCCGCTCAGTGGGCGCCGGCAGCGCCACCACGCTGGCGACGCGGGGATTGAGCGGCTCGGTGATGCGCTTGATGGTGCCGCCCTTGCCGGCGGCGTCGCGGCCCTCGAACACGAGCACCACCTTCAGCCCCTTGGTCTTCACCCACTCCTGCATTTTCACCAGTTCCACGTGCAGGCGTTTCAGCTCCTTCTCGTAGGTGGCGTTATCGATGCGGTTGGCCTTGGCCTGTTTGGCCTTTTGATCTTTCTTGTTGGCTTTTGCGCGGGTCGCCCGCTTGCCATTTTTCTTCATCGCTGCGGCGTCATCATCCATCATCGGCTCCTATGGCCCAGTCGTTGTAGACCCCATCATCGTCAATGGCCGGCTCAGGCCGCGGCCGGCTGGGAGGCGACTGGCGCCGCCCGCGGCCTGCGGAGCCCACGCCCGCGCAGGCGCCGAGGCGCACCAGCGCCGCGCATTGCGACAGGGGATGCCCGTTGGCTGTGCACAACCGCGGCAGTCGCAGTTGTCATGCGTGTGACGGTTTGATGATAAGCAGATTACGCGCCAACCGCACCCGCGCGGCTGCCCACCGTCGATAAACAGCAGCAGCGCCCCTCCTCTGCAGCCCGAGGGATGCCGGGCAGCCGCAAGCGCGGCACCGGCAGCCGGGGTGCTGATCGGGGGCGCAGATCGGGGGCGCGGATCGTGTCAGAGAACGCCGAGCGTGGCAGCCACCAGGGTGGTGGCCACCAGCAGCGTGCAGGCCAGAGCCCGCAGCGTGGCGTCGGCCGTGTCGGCCAGCACCACCGCCTCGACACGCACTGGCTGAAGCTGTTTCTGTTGCCGCATGACGCTGACTCCCTGCGTGGCCAAATGACAGGGCCATCTGGCCTGGTTACACGGTCACGGCCTGCAAGCACAGGCCGTGCATGTCGAGCCGGCCGACGGCGGCGGATCATCAATCGCAGTCACAGCAGTCGACGGTGCGGGCGGCGCCATCATCGGCACCCCGACCGGCGCCCCTGTGGACGCCGCCACAGCGGCCCGCCGAAGGCCGGCTTTCACTAAAAGCATAGCTCACACAAATCCTCATATCATGCTGCCCGCCGTGCGGGCCTATCTGCAACAGCCCGATGCACGGCGCCCCATGCTGCACAAGCTGCACCGGCTGGAGCCACCGGGCCCCGTCGATTATGCTGGTGCGGGCAGGCCATCAAAAGGCGCCTGCTCGCCGGCGTGGACGCAATGAGAGCAAACGTTGCAGACAGCAGGCCTGCCCGGTTGGCTAAGACCAAGACAGCACGCAGGCCTGATCCGCCTGATCCGAACGGTGCTAGTTGCGGCTGCGGAAGCCCGCTGATCGGTCATGCGCCGGACGGGCGCGAGACCCCGGTGCGGCCTACCGCCGAACCGCAAAGGCGCACGCCCCCGAGGCCCACCAACCTGCCAGCAGGATGCCCCCCATGCCATCGCAGGACCACTTCAAGCCCTTGTTCAACGCCCGCTTACTGCGGGAGGCACTCGAGGCCGCGCATGTCCAATGCGCCGACACGCAAAGCCGAATTGCCGAGCATTGGGCCGACAGCGCCCGCTCCGGCGCGCTGCTCGCCAGCAAAGAGAAGCAGTTGCAGGGCCAGTTCCTGTCGGAAGTCTTCGGCCAGCTGCTGGGCTACGCGCAGATTGTCGGCGCCGGCGAGGTGCATCACCTGGAGCCCGAGACCAGTTCCAAGGCGGTGAAGGGCTACCGACCGCCGGATGCGCGGCTGGGCTGGTACGGCCCGGACATCGACCGCACCCGCGCCGTTGTGGAGCTGAAGTCGCCCGGCGCGGACCTGGACGCCAAGCAGAGCGCCGCCTATGCCCGCCTGACCCCCGTGGAGCAGGCCTTTGGCTATGCCGCCAAGGTGGACGGCTGCCGCTGGGTCATCGTCAGCAACTACCTGGAGCTGCGCCTCTATCGCACCGACCGCGGCGAGGGCTACTACCAGCGCATCGAGATCGCCGATCTCGCCGAGCCTGCGTGCTTGCGGGCCTTCTGCTTCCTGCTCGGGCGCGACACCCTGCTCGGGCTGGCGCCCGGCGCCGAGAGCGCCGTCGAGCGACTGGCGACCCGCACGCACGCCGAAGAAGAGCGCATCAGCAAGGCGTTCTATGTGTTCTACCGGGATCTGCGCATCAGCTTGTTCGACCAGCTGCGGGAGGATAACCCGGCGCCCGCCAACGTACCGACACAAGCGCACCTGGACCGGCTGCTGGAGCTGGCACAAAAGATTCTGGACCGGTGCCTGTTCATCTGCTTCTGCGAGGACACCCGGCTGCTGCCCGCCGAGGTCCTGACGCAAGCCCTCAACGCCAAGTCCGAGGGCTTTGTGCAAGTCTCGCGCTGGCAACAGCTCTGCGGGCTGTTCAAGGCGGTGGACAAGGGACACCCGCCGATGCAGATCAACGCCTACAACGGCGGGCTGTTCGCACATGACCCGGACCTGGAACGCCTGACCGTGGCCGATACCAGTCTTGATGGGATTGCAGCGTTGGCCCGCTACGACTTCGAGACCGACCTCAACGTCAACATCCTGGGGCACATCTTCGAGCAGTCCATCACGGACCTGGAGCTGATTCGCGCCAGCATCCGGGGCGAGATTGCGGACAAGCAGCGCTCGCGGCGCCGGCGCGACGGCATCTTCTACACGCCCGAGCTGATCACGTCGTTCATGGTGGCGCGCACCATCGGCGGCTGGCTGGCCGGGCGCGAGGCCGAGCTCGAGGCCCGGCATCGCACCGGCAAGCCCGGACCCATGTCCAACGAGACCCGCCTGAAAGTGCAGCTGGACCTGCTCGAGGTGCTGCGGCGCATCAAGGTGCTGGACCCGGCGTGCGGGTCCGGGGCTTTCCTGGTCGCCGCATTCGACTACCTGATCGCACAGCACGAGCGCATCAACGCCGCCATCGCCGCGCTCACCGGGTCGGCACAACAGCGGGGCCTGTTCGACCTGAATCGGCAGGTTCTGCAAGACAACCTGTTCGGCGTGGACCTCAATCGCGAGTCCGTCGAGATCACCAAGCTCTCGCTGTGGCTCAAGACCGCGCGCCGCGACAAACCGCTCAACGCCCTGGACGCCAACATTCGCTGCGGCAACTCCCTGGTGGCGCCGCTCGCGGCCGACGCGCCCGAGTCTTTGCGCCAAGCCTTCGCGGCACTGCCCGCGGACATCCGCGCCTTCGACTGGCGTGACGCGTTTCCCGAGGTCTTCGCCGGCGGGGGCTTTGATGTGGTGATCGGCAATCCGCCCTACGTGCGCCAGGAGTCAATCGGCACGCTGAAGCCCTACCTCGCGGCGTGCTACGCCAGCTACAGCGGCGTGGCAGACCTGTACGTCTACTTCTACGAGCGCGGTCTCAGCCTGCTGGCCCCCGGCGGCAAGCTCTCCTACATCGTCACCAACAAGTGGATGCGGGCCGGCTACGGTGAGCCGCTGCGCCGTCTTTTCAGTGAGCGCGCGGTGTTTGAAGAAATGCTCGACTTCGGCCATGCGCCGATCTTCGAGGACGCCGACACCTTCCCCTGCATCATCGTCGCGCGACGACAGCCAGCGGCATCCGACTCGGAGTCCGTTGCGGACCCGGAGCCGCCCACCGTAAGCGTCTGCCCGGTACCGCGGGACCGCTCCGCCGAGCTGTCGCTCGACAACTACGTGCACGAGCACGCCTACCCCGTGCCCTGGAGCCGCTACGGCGCCGAGCCCTGGAGCCTGGAGCCGCCGGCGGTGGACACGCTGATGCAGCGCCTGCGGGAGCGCGGGACGCCGCTTGCGGAGTTCCTGGGCGTGCGACCGCTGTACGGGATCAAGACCGGACTCAACGAGGCCTTTCTGATCGACGACGCCACCCGCGCCGCGCTGATCCGCGATGATCCCGGCTGTGCCGACATCATCAAGCCCTACCTGCGCGGGCAGGACATCAAGCGCTGGGCGCCGGACTGGCAGGGGCTGTGGATGATCGCGCTCAAGTCCAGCGGCGATCACACATGGCCGTGGAGTGGAGCTGGCGACGGTGCCGAAGATGTCTTCGCGGGCACCTTCCCGAGCTTGTACGCGCACATGAAGCCGTTACAGGCGCGCCTGATGAAGCGGCGGGACAAGGGATGGTTCTGGTGGGAGCTGCGGTCGTGTGATTACTACAGCCAATTCGATCAACCGAAGATCGTGCACACCGATATCGCATGGCGCCCACAGTTTGCCTTTTCCGATTCAACCTTGTATTTCGTGAACACGAGCTACCTGTGGCCCACGAGTGATCTCTATGTCCTGGGAGTCTTGAACTCGCCGCTCATGTGGGCGTTCCTCTGGCGCAATGCGCAGCACGGCAAGGACGAAGCCCTAAGATTTTTCAGCTCCTTCATGGCCACTCTACCTATCGCAGACCCCACCCCCGCGCTGCGCACCAAGATCGAGGAGCACACCGCCGAGGCCCTGGCGCTGACCGGCGCCGCGCAGACCGCGTCCCGCGAGCTGCTGGACTGGCTGCGTGTGGAGTTCGGCGTCGAAAAGCCGGGACAGCGCCTCACCGACTACCAGAATCTCAGCACCGACGAC
>NZ_CAJXWY010000026.1 GCF_913062725.1 uncultured Thiohalocapsa sp. | reverse complement strand
CGTGCGCTGCGACACCGCTGTGCATGCATGGCCCGGATTCCGCAGCCTCAAGGGCCGTTGGTCTGCAACCCGTGTCGTGCATCGCCAGACGGTGTGGATCATCGGCGCCATCGGTGCCGTCACCGGCCTGATCCGCCTGCTCGACTGGTTGCTGGCTTAGCGGCGCACGCCGCGGCCGTGCGCTGCGACACCGCTGTGCATGCATGGCCCGGATTCCGCAGCCTCAAGGGCCGTTGGTCTGCAACCCGTGTCGACGACAGCGTGGATTGATCTGGACAGAAAACGTGGTGCGTCCCTATTTTCTTTGCCGCGGTTAGTGGCAGACTGTCGGTGAACAGGTCCATCGCTGGACCGCCACACGCGTGCAGCGCCATGAGCACCGCCTTCGACCTTTCGAGTCAAATCGACGCCGCCCCCGACGATCACGCGCGCTTTCAGCTCCTGGCGGAGGCGATCCGCGCGCTGGCGGAACAGGCACCGCGGCCCGAAGACATCGCCCGCGGCGCAGATGTGCGCGAGAGCGAGCTGCGGCTGCAAAAGGAGATCGAAATCGTCCGCAAGGAGATGCGCGAGAGTGAGCTGCGCCTGCAAGGCCAGATCAGGGAGGTGGAGCTGCGCCTGCAGGGGCAGATCGAGGAGATGCGCAAGGAGATACGGGAGGTGGAGCTGCGCCTGCAGGGGCAGATCGAGGAGGTGCGCAAGGAGATCGAAGTCGTTCGCAAGGAGATGCGGGAGGTGGAACTGCGCCTGCAGGGGCAGATCAAGGAGGTGGAGCTGCGCCTGCAGCAGGAAATCGACCAGGTGCGCGTGGACCTGAAGACCACCGAGGTGAATCTGCGTACCGCCATGCATCGCCAGACGGTGTGGATTATCGGCGCCATCGGTGCCGTCACCGGTCTGATCCGCCTGCTCGACTGGCTGCTGGCTTAGCGGCGCGCGCGGCGATACCCCACCTCACTGGGACCAGCACCCGGGCCAGCGTCGGGATCAGCACCGGGGCGGCGGCCCGCGGCGCATCCGCACGTGCTGCCCGGGACACCTGACTGGACCCGAATCGCCCGGCCACAGATGCGCACATCATCAGACGAGCACATGATCGACTTGAAGCCACGACTGCACAATTGGATGCCGCCGCTGCTCCGGGCGTGGTGGCTGTGGTGGGCCTTGGCGCTGGGCGTGGGGCTGTGGGCGGTGTGGCTGGTGGAACTGCGCCCGCGGGTGGACGCAGCCGCCCTACCACCGGCGGCGCTGACCTGGGACGGCGCCGAGATGAGGGTGCTGCAGGGTACGGGCAGCCGCGACGGCCCGGCGCTGGCGCTGCGGCTGAATGCTAAGGGGCGGGCCACGGTGCGCATGCCCACGGCGGGCTTCGCCGCCGGGCAGCACCGGCTGCTGCGGCTGCGCGGCTCGCGGCTCGATGCACTACGGGGCATGCGTCTGATCTGGCAGACAGAGACACCGCCGAGCCCGGTGTTCCGGTCGCGCGCGCCCGAGCAGAGCCCGCTGCTGCGGCACGAACTGGCACCGCCGGGCTGGCTGGCACCCACGTGGGATCTGGGCACCGTCACCGGCTGGCGGGATACGGTCACCGTGCTGGCGCTGGCGCTGCGGGGGCCGCCGGGGCAGACGGTGGTGATCCGCGCGCTGAGCCTGGCGCCGGCAACCACCGCGGGCGCGGCGCAGGCGCTGGTTGCGCAATGGGGGTACTGGCTGCCCTGGTCGCAGTCGTCCATCAATTTCTACCGGGCCGATCTGCCCGGGCGGGTGCTGGGCTTTCGGGTACCCGTGGCGGTGCTGTTCGTGGCCGCGGCGCTCGCCGCTTACGGGCTGCTGTGGCTGGCGCTGCGCCGGCGGCTGCCCTTCGACTGGCGCGTCGCCGGCGGCATTTTTCTGCTCGGCTGGGTGGCCCTGGATGCGCCCTGGCAGTGGTCGCTGTGGCAACAGCTGGCGGCGACCCGGGCGGATTACGCCGGCAAGAGCGACCGGCAGAAGGCGTTGGCGGGCCTGGACGCCGGGGTGTATCGGCTCATCACAGACGTGCGCCCGGCGCTGGGCCCGGCGCCGGCGCGGGTGTTCATCGCCACGGGCTCTGAGTACCTGGGGCTGCGCGCGGCGTATCACCTGTATCCGCACAATCCCTATTGGCCGCGCGGGCGCCCGCAGCTGCCGCCGGCGCACCGGCTGCGCAGCGGCGACTTTGTGCTGGTGCTGCGCCCGACGCGGGTGCGCTTCGATGCACAGGCCGGCGAATTGGTCTGGAGACGCGGTCAGCGCGTGGCGGCCGAGCCGGTGGCGGCCGAGCCAGGCTCTGAACCGACGGCCGGGGATGGCCTCGGCAGGCTTTATCGGGTGTTGTGATGACTACTGCGATGGATACGTTGCGGGTGCTGGCGGCGTTGGGCCTGCCGTGGCTGCTGGGGGCGCTGGCCGTGCATCGGCTGGTGGCGCCGGCGCTGCCGGGGCGGCGGGCGCTGGTGCTGGGCTATGGGTTTTTGTTAGGCGTGCTGGCGCTGACGCTGTGCATGCGGGCGCTGGATCACCTGGGCCTGCCGCTGCGCGTGCCCGTGGTGCTGGCGCCGCTGCTGTTGCTGACCCTGGCCCTGGGCGTGCTGCAATGGTGGCGTCCGCGTGCCTTCGGTGCCGCCTTGGGGGGCGTCGGCCCTGGCACCCTGCCGCGCTGGCAGCGGCTGCTGATGGCGCTGCTGGTGGCGGCGGTGGCGCTGCGGCTCGCGGGATTTTGGCTCGAGGTGTCGTGGCGGCCGCTGTTCCCCTGGGACGCCTACATGCATTGGGCCACCAAGGCCAAGGTGTGGGCCGAGGCGCAGGCCTTGCTGCCGTTCGTGAGCTACGACGACTGGCTGGCGGCGGACGGGGCCGGCGTCTACACCGACAATCACCCGGACTACCCCATCACCACGCCATTGCTGCAGACCTGGATGGCGTTGCTGCTGGGGCGCTTTGATGATGCCCTGGTGAATCTGCCCTGGGTGGCGCTGCTGGGGGCCGCGGTGCTGCTGCTGTTTGCCCAGGCGCGCCGCGCCGGGGCGGGGCCGCTGGCGGCGGTGGTGTTTTGTTATCTCCTGGCGAGCATGCCCATGGTGAATCTGCAAACGGCCCTGGCCGGGTATGCGGATGTGTTTTTGGGTGTGTTCTATCTGGCGGCGGTGGCGGCCTTTTATCATTGGAGCCAGACCCGCGACTGGCGCGACGGGCTCTTGGCCCTGGCATGCGCGGCCGCCTGCCCGCTGATCAAGAACGAGGGGCTGTTCTGGCTGCTCAGCTTTGGGCCGGCGCTGGCGGTGCGCTCGCTGCCCTGGCGCTGGAGCCTGGCGCTGCTGGCGAGCGCCGTCGCCCTGGGTGTGGCGGCGCTGCTGCTGGCCCCCGCCGACACCTCACTGGCGGGCCACACGCTGGCGCGGCTGGATGTGCACTTGCGCGCCGAGGCGCTGCAACCGCTGTTGGAGAGCTGGTTCGTGCACGCCAACTGGCATTTGCTGTTTTGGCTGTTGGCGGCCCTGCTGGCGGCGAGCCTGGGCCTGGCTGGTGTCATGCGCCGGGCCTGGCCGCCGTCGCTGGCGGCGGTGGGCGCCGCCCTGGGCACGGCGGTGGCGCTGTTTTTGGTGTTGTTTTTGTTCACCGGCTATGCGGGCGGCGCCATGCGCCACACCGCCGACAACCGCATCATGCTGCAGCTGGCGCCGGCGCTGTTGTTCTTTTGTCTGTTGCTGTGGCTATGGGTGTATCAATTGTCAGCCAAAACCGTTGCCGGCGAGACGCCGGCGCCCGACGGCGGCATCGGGGCGCGCGCCCTGCTTGACCCCAGTCAATCCCCTGGATAATCTCAGCAACCGCGACCATGGTCGGGGGCCCTGTTGTTCACTAATGAACCTGGTCACGGCGCGCCAAACGTCTCATTCAGTCGAGAGGACACAGTGATGATCAGTGATTCATGGATTAAGCCGACGCAGTCCCGCGCCGGCGTGCGAACAGCGGCGCTGACAGCGCTCGCAACGGTGCTGTGGGTGTCGTCGCAGGCCGTGGCGCTCGCCGAGCCACGGGTGGTCAGCGCCAATGGCAACACGGTGGCCCGCTTCCCGGTCACGGCGCCGCAGGTGTCTACGATGACGGCGGCGGAGCCCATGCCGCTGCCCACCACCGATATACCGCCAAACTCCCTGGTGGAGCACCTGCTGTCGCCTATGTCGGCGGGCATGGGTGCGCCCGGGTTCGAGCCCGGTGGGGCACCGACGCGTAGCATCAGTCTGTCCCCGCCCGACGTCGACTCCGATACGCTGGAACTGCCGTCGGAGGCGTCAGCCGACGCGGTGGCGCCGGCCGAATACGGCACATCCAACCATCCCTTCACCACGGCGCGGGTGGATACCGGCTACGGCTCCGTCAAGAACAATGTCTCTCGCACTTACCCCTACTCCGCCGCCGGCAAGCTGTTTTTCGTCGACAACGGCAGGAATTTCGTTTGCTCGGGCGCGCTGATCAAGCCTGGCATCGTGGCCACCGCGGCCCACTGTGTGGCCGAGTTCGGCGATAAGCGTTTCTTTACCCAGGTCCAATTTGCACCGGCGCAGTATGCCAATGCGCAACCCTTTACGGTCTGGACCGCTCGGCGTATTTTGATCAAGACATCGTACTTCGATGGCACTGACGCATGCTCGGCCCCTGGTGTCGTCTGCGAGAACGACGTCGCCGTCATCGAGCTCAATCCCAAGCGCTACAAGGGTGAGTTGGTTTTTCCCGGCCAATTCACCGGCTGGCTCGGCTACGGCTGGGGCGGCTACGGCTTCACGAAGGAGGACATGACCCAGATCAGCCAGCTGGGCTATCCGGTTTCGCACGATGGCGGCCGGATCATGCAGCGCACCGACTCCTACGGTTTTGTTGACAACAGTTCGGCGGACAATACCATTTGGGGCTCTCGGCAGACCGGCGGCTCCAGCGGCGGACCCGAGGTGGTCAACCTGGGTATCCGCGGTAGCTTCAACGTCAGCGAAGGTCAGGAAGCACTGCCGAATGCGGTCATCGGAGTCACGAGCTGGGGCTACATCAGCGACGCGGTCAAACAACAGGGCGCAAGCCCCTTTACCGAGAACAATATCGTGTCTCTGGTCGACAGCGCCTGCAACAACGCCCGTCCCGGCGCCTGCGGCGAGTGATGCAGATCCCGGTCGATGCCTGGCCCGTGGGGCTGGCGTCGGCGCGGGATGCGAACACAGGCATTCGGCGACCCACGGCGTAGCCGTAAACGCTCCGCCACAGCCTTGAGGCCGCCGTCGCCTTACCCCAGGCCACTGCACGCGCCGGCGCTGAATCGGGCCGGGACGTGCTAAGATTACAACGCGTCGGCGTCGCCCAAGAGTCGGCGTCGGCGTTTTTGTTTTTCTGGTTGCTCACTGTTTGTGTGGGCGCCAACACGAACGACGTCAACCACCCGCAGGCGACGGGCCATATCCCAAAGCCCGCGGGCCCTGCCCTCCGGAGTGCACCATGAGCGACTGGAAGCCGAGCGTGCGCCGCGTCACGCAAGGCGATCAAGCGGAGCTGAAGGCCGTGCGTGCCTTGGTCCGCGCGGACAAATACGATGAGGCGCTCGCCAAGCTGCGGGTGCTGTTGGAGCACAATGCGCAGAACGTCAATGCGCTGCTCTTCGTGGGCTACATCCACTACCGCAAGGGCGCGTTCGCCGACGCCGCCAAGTGGCTGGAAAAGGGGCGCGAGCTCGACCCCATCAGCCCGCGGGCCAATCTGTTATTGGGCACCGCGTATCTGCGCGCAGGCGAGCACGACAAGGCGCTCACCGCCTTCGACAGCGCGCTGCACGCCGACCCCAACGCCGACCGCGCCTTTCTGGGCAAGGCGTTGGTGCTGCTCAACACCGGGCGACAGCAGGCGGCGGCGGCGGTACTGCACGATGCGCTGCGCCGCAACCCGCAGTGGGCGCAGGCGCGCCTGTTGCGGGCGCGCGCACTCATGGCGCTGGACGACCGCACGGGCGCCGAGGCGGAGCTGCGGCAGGCGCTGCGCGACACCAACCAGCCCGGTCGGGTGTATTTGCGCCTGGCGCGCCTGCACCTGCAGGCGGAGTCCTACGACGAGGCCCGCGCGGACCTGGCCCATGCCATCGAGGCCAACCCCAACAGCGAGGCCGCCCGCGTGCTGCTGGGGCGCATCGCCCAGCGCCAGGAGGCCTGGGCCGAGGCGCGGGATGCCTACACCGAGGCACTGCGCCTGAAGCCCAACCTGGTGGGGGCGCGGGTGCAACTGGTGGATGTGCTGCTGAAGTTGGGCGAGGTGGAAGCGGCCGACCAGCATGTGCGCAGCTTCCCCAAGCTGAAGCGTTTCCAGAGCCTGCTGCTGAAGCTGCAAGGAGACGTGCATTACCATGCCGGGCGGGCGAAAGAGGCCATGGAGGCCTATCGGGCAGCGTTGCTGCGCGTGCCAGAGACCGAGGCGCTGGTTGCACAGATGGATGCGGAGGCCGACGGTGAAGGCGAGGCGCAGCTCGCCGACTTGCTGGACGAGCTGCAGTCGTCCGTCTCGGAGCTGGTGCTGGGCGAGGTGGAACGGCTGCGCGCCGAGCGCCGCCAACAGCAGGCGCCGGCCTGAGGTCGGCACGGCCGCCCTCCCCTGCCCGGCCTCCCCCCACCCGGTTTCCCTCACCAGGCTTGGCCCAGCACCCCGCACGGCGCCCCGCACCGGCGGGGCGCCGCTGCCCGCTCACGGAATCCAGGACCAGACCTCGATGCTGAAAAAGCGCAGCAACGAGCGACCAAAGGCGTAGCCTACCCGGGTCTGGCCGCAGCGGATCTTGGCAAAGCCCGTCATATCGGTTTTGAGCAGCCCCCGGGTGTTGTCGATGTCGCTGCTGACCCGCACGATCTGACGTAAGGCATCGTCGGCGCTCTGCTCCACCACCGGCGCCACCGTTGCCACCACACCGTCGAAGCGCCGCTCCGGCAGGCTCCACACCCGCAGCTCGAGCGGGGCCCCGGGCACGACGCACTGAATGTCTGCCTCGGGCACCTGCACTTCGACGCGCGCGGTGCGATTGTCCTGAATAGTGGCGAACAGATCGCCTTCGGCGAGGAACTGCCCGAGCGTCTGCGCCAGGTTGGCGGTGGCGATCTGGCCGTCGACGGGGGCGACGATGCGCGTGCGCGCGAGCTGGGTGCGCTGCTGGGCCAGGCGTTCTTCGATGGCACGCACCTCCGCCCGCAGGGCGGCGATTTCGATGTCCTGCGGCTGGCGGGCCACGACGGCCAGGTTGGCGTCGGCCACCGCCACGGCGGCACGGTCCACCGCCGCCTGCTCCTGCGCCTGTGCATACTTGAGCGCCGATACACTGCCGTCGGCCAGGCCGTCTTTGAGCATAGCCGCCTGTTCTTCGCTGTGCTGCGCTTGCACGCGAGCCATGGCCAGTTGCTCGCGGGCATGGGCGATGGCCTCAGGGGTGGGCCCCTGCCTGAGCAGCGCCAGCTCGGCCTGCTTGCGCTCCAGGTCGGCCTCGCTGATGCGGATGGCGTGGCGCTGCGCCCAGCCGTCGATCTGGGCCAGCAGCTCGCCCGCCGTCACGCGCTGGCCTTCGGCGACGTGCACCGCCACCACCTCGCCGCTGAAGCGCGCCCGCACACCGATGCTGCTCTGCGGTAGCACCACCGCCGTGCCACCCACTTCCAGCGGATAGGGCAACAGCAGCACAATGATCAGCGCGACGGCGAACAGGCCCCAGCCCAGTGCAGGCCGCCAGGCACCCCGGCGTGGCGGCCTGGCGCCGGCGGTCTCGCCGAGGGATTCGGGGGTCAGGCTGAAGGGCGCGTCGGTGTCGGCATCACCCGGCGGCTGCGGCCAGGTGTGCTGCAGTGCGGACAGATCCCATGCCGACGCCGGCGCCTGCCGGGGCGGTGCCGGCGGGGCGGGGATCTCCGGGGGCTGGGGCTGAGCACGAGATTGGGGCTGCTCGGGCGGCGCCTGCGGTGCGGCTCCGGCATCCGCCGGTTGTGACGCCCGTGGCAGCGATGCGGGCCAGTGGCGGTGAAAGGCCTCGGCCCAGTCGTCGGTCGGTGCAGCGCCGGTCTGGGCATCGCGATGCACAATGAGCCCGTTCGCGAGCACCTCCGCGTAGAAGGCCTCCAGGTCAGCGGGCGCCGGCGGCTGGTGATGCGGGAAGCGCCGGCGAAACAGGTCACAGACGCCCTCGAGGGACCGGCACTCGGCCAGCGCATGGAGCAGGCACAGCTCTTCGGCCCCGAAATCGAAGCGCTCGTCCGCGGCGGGGGCGGTGATGCGGTAGCGCTCCTCGCCGGCGGACTGACCGGAGAGCGCCTCGACGTGCAGATCGGCCCGCAGGCGATAGTCGAGCCATCGATCACCGCGCTCGGTAAAGACGTCTGTCATGGACGCAACACAACGAACCGACCACGAGTGGGCCAACACCAACGGTAGGCGCGGCCGGCGTCGCCCCCGGGGCCGCCGGCGGGCCGGATGCTGCGCCGGCTGCGCGTGCTGCGCGACCCCGGCCTCAGCCGTCGATGAATCGCTTCAGCCAGGCTTCGTTCTCCTCGCGCGCCTCGGCGCTCAACGGCACGGGCTCACCCGCGTCTGTCTTCCTGCCCTGCTTGCGGACTGCTGCGGCGCGACCGCCACCGGGCGCCCGGCCCGGGCGCCGGCCTGGAGCGCGCGATTGTGGCTGTCGCCGCGCCGGGTCGATGCGCCGCAGGAATGTACGCAGCCGCTCGACATTCACGCCGTCCACGTCGCCGGCGCTTTGGTCGTCGCCAAGGTAATCCAAGATGCGCTGCGCCAGTCGGCTGGCGCGACCGCGCTCTTCGGCGGCCAGCGCCTGCAGGAAGCGCAGAAAACGCTGCAGCCGCTGCCGGGCCACACCCAGATCCTGGATTTTTGCGCCGGGCGCCGGTGCGGTGAGGTAGGCATGGATTTTCGCGAGCCCGCCCGGGCGGGCCACGGCCCGGCGCCAGGCCGGCGGCACCGCGTCGGGCGCATCGGACACCGCGGCGGCGCCTGCGGCGGGCGCTTCCGCTGCTTTGGTGGCGTTGGTGCTCGCGTGCCCCTGCGACGGCAGAGATCGCGGTGTGTGGTCGGTTGTATCGTTCATCGGTCAAGACCCGCCGTTGGCCATGGAAAATCGAGCCGGCTGGGGCGTGAGTGTAGGCGAGTTGGCGTTCTCATGCAGGTGATGGACCCTCGCTGGCTTGGTCGGCATCGCCGTCGGGCTGTCCGGCATCGGCGCCGCCCAGGCCCAGCCGGCGGCGCAAGAACCCCGAGACCGCCCGCAGCAGCAGCTTCGGATGCGACATGGGAAAGAAATGCCCCACCTCCGGCAGCACCTGCAGCTCGCAGTCGGCGCACAGGCGCGCCAGGGCCTGCGCGGTGGGCAGGGTATTGGAATGCGCACCATAGAGGGCGAGCACGGGCACCCGCAGCGCCCGCAATCGCTCTTCGGTGATGCTGTCGGGATAGCAGAACTCCCGGAACAGGCTGGTGCGGCTGACCAGATCCAGCCAATGCTGCGCCGTGTTGCCGGCCTTGGTCCGCGCCCGCGGCGGCGCCGCGAACAGGGCGGGCAGCAGGCGCCCGCCCTGCGGATGCAGCAGGTGCAGGCGCGCCAGCTCGCAGAGCAGGTTGAACCCGCCTTCGGGCAGCTGCGGGTCCAACCTGGCCCCCAGGCGCTCGAGGCGCCCCCGCCACTGGGGCCAATACGCCCAGTCGCAGAGTCGCTGGGTTGGCTGCAGCGCACGCAGGCGGACATCGGCCAGCATCAGGCTGGCCACCCGCTCGGGCTGACGCAGCGCAAACAGGGTGGCCACAGCGCCGCCGTAGCTGTGCGACAAAACGTGGACGCGGTCCAACCGCAGATGATCGAGCAGGGCCTCGAGGTCGCTCGCCTGGTGCTCCAGGCTGTAGCCGCATGGGGTGACGGTGCTGCGGCCATGACCACGCAGGTCGTAGGCGAGCACATGGAAGTGGAAGCGCCGGCTCAGCGGCAGGGCGATGCCGGCATTCCAGAAGGCGAGGTTGGCGGCGAGGCCGTGCACCAGCAGCAGGTGCTCGTGTGCTGCCTCGCCGCTGCGCTGACCCGGTAGCTGCAAGTAGTGCAGGGCATGACCGGGAAAGAGCGCGCTCCCCATTTATTCTTCCAGGTAGCCGAGCATCGCCAGCTGATCGAGGATTTTCTGCTTTTCCGCGTCCGATGCCGGCGCCTCGGCCCGGGTCTGCGGCGCCGTTTCCACCGGGCCCGACGGCGGGCCCATCAGCGGCGGCCGCACGCTCAGGTGGGCGTCGGTGAAGGCGGCCCGGGCGACCTGGCCGTCGTAGTCGACCGGAATGGGCTCATCCAGGCTGTAGAGCAGGCTGGCGGCGACGTCGGCGATTTGCTGCTCGTCACCGGCCACACCCTGGCGGATGTCGGGGCCGGCGGCGAGGAAGATACCCAGGGGGTGATGGGTGCCCGCCGGTACTGCCCGCCGCTCCACCACCGGGCTGAGGTTACGGATGGAGACGAAGCCGTAGTCGGCCAGCTCCAGCGTCAGGTCCGGGGCCTCGGCCATGGCCGGCCCCGGGAAGATCTCTTCGCGGGTGCGCACGCGGCGGATCATGGGGCTGCCCGTCTCGGGGTCGACGCATTGCAGCAGCTCGGCGATGAGCTGCTCGCGGAAGGCGTGGTAGTCGGCGGGCGGCACACCGGGGTCGCCGGGCTGCTGCGCCACACGGATGCGGATGGCATTGGACGACGGCGTGGGGCAGTAGGCCTTGGTGCGCTGCCAGTCCAGGTACGCGAAGGGGCTGGCGGCGCGCCGCTTGGCGGCGTCGTCGTCACCCACGGCGTGGTAGGTGAGGTGTCCCAGCTCGCTCAGCAGGCGGTTGATGCGCACCACGTGGGTAGTGGCGGTGAAGCCGTGGTCGGAGGCCATGAAGATCCGGGTATCGGGCCCGGCGGCTTCCACCAGCCCGGCGATGTAGCCGTCCAGACGCCGGTAGTAGTCTTCGCACAGCTGGCGCATGCGGTTGAAGTGTGCATCGGGCACCTGTGGGCGCAGGGCCGGATCGATGAACTGCCAGGCCTGGTGCTGGATTTTGTCGGCGCCGTCGAACATGACGCACATGAGGTCCGGGCGGTCGGTGGTGAGCAGATGATCGGCGACGCGGTACCAGAGCGCCTCGCGCGGCAGGTGGTAGCGGATCCACTTCTCGAGGTAGTCGTCGTCCATTTCCGAGCCGATCTCGTTTTCGCGCTCGAAGTCCCAGGCCAATTCCCGGGGCTCGAAGCCCGGCAGCTGGCTGAGGCGGTCGAAGAGATCGGGCGGCGTGGAGTTGCGCCGCAGATGACGCGCGGAGGTGAAGCCGGGAATGAGGCTGCCGTTGATCTGCGGCGGCGGCGCGGTCATGGGAAAGTTGAGGGCCGCCACCGAATAGCCGCGGCGGCTGACGGCGCTCCAGACGGTCTCGGCGCGGACGTCGCGGGCGTCGTAGAGGGTGAAGAACACCTCGCGCCCGTTGTCGCTCGAGCGCATGAAATCGTAGACGCCGTGGTGGCCCGGATTCTTGCCGGTGAACATGGTGGTCCAGGCCGGCGGCGTGAGCGGATGCGGGGTGGAGCGCAGCGGCGCGCGAAAGCCGCGCTGCAGCAGCGAGCGCATGAACGGCATGACGACGCCGCGCCCCGGCTGGTCGGCGATGAGGTCATCGAGGATAGGAAAGGCAAAGCCATCCAGGCCGATGAACAGGGTGCGCGTCATCATGAAATCTCCGTGCGTTGAGTGACCGTGGATACTGGGAATGAGATGTGCGCGTCGCTAGGGGCGCATCCCCTCGACCAGGGGCACCTCGAAGACCTTCTGGTGCATGATGGGCCCGTGGCCGAAGTAGTCATCCTCACCGAACAGCTCGCCATGGTCTGCTGTCACCACAAAGTAGGTGTTCGCCGGACATTTATCGAACAGCTCCCCCATCAGTGCATCGACGTATTCCACGCAGCGGCTCTGTTGATGGTGCAGCCGCTGCATTTCGGCCGCGGGAAAGACGTCGGCAACGGCCTGTGTCTGCGCCGCGCCCTCGGGGTCGCGCAGACTCTTGACGGTACCGTGCACGCCGGAGACGCGGGGCATGCTGTTGGGATCGAGCATGTAGGGATAGTGCGTCTCGCCGAGGTTGAAGAAATAGAACCGCGGTTGGGCGTCGGGGAAGGTCACCTCGTCGACCATGCCGCGGAAGTCGTTGTGGTTGTCCATCAGGCGATAGTCGTCGAAGTGCTGGCTGATGGCGGTGTAGGGATTGAGCACCGGCATGGAGACGCGGCCAATGGTCTTGTAGCCGTGGTCCTTGAGCACCTTGGGCAGTGACAATTGGGGCACGAAGGTTTTGAAAGACAGCTCAGCGATGCCCAGGCGCTGGACCCAGGCGCGGTATTCCTGTTTGTAGACTTCCGACGCAAAGACATGCTGCGGGCTCGTATGCGGCAACAGGCCCATCATGAGCACGTAATGGGAGGGCGACGTCCAGGAGGCATAGCTGTAGCGGCGCTGCAGGCTGCCCAGCGCACCGAGATGGCGGATGTTGGCGCGCTCGAAGCTGTCGAAGCGACAGCTGTCGAGCACGATCAGAAAGAGGTTGTTGACCATGGGAGACGTTGACTCGCCGTGCTTGGCCGTTGGGCATGACCGCCGTTGCGGTGGGCCGGTGGCTGGTTGCGGGGCTGGCGTCGGCGCCCGCCACAATGAGGCGGTGCGCGGCTGGTGGAGACGTGGTGAAGAGGCGCGGTCAGGCGGCCTGCAGCTTGGGCAACTGCTGCACCAGGAAGCGGTCGAGCTCACCCACGGTGAGCTCCTGCACATAGCCGCCGTCGCGCATGAGCAGCTCGTCGAAGGGCAGACCGCGCACGTCGAACTGTTTTTCCACTGCCACGATGAGCTGCATCAGGTCGACGGACTCGAAACCAAGATCGCCGACGATGCCGGTGTCGGGCCCGACGGGGTCGGTGAGGTCCAGATCCCAGTCGCGCACGATGTCGTGCAGCAGGGCGATGAGCGTTTCCAGATAGGTGGTGTTCCTGACAGCCATCGGTTTTTCTGTCGCGTTGACGATGAATGGGGCCTGTAATTATTGGGTTGGCGACCCTGGGCTGATGGTCCGTGGAGGCAACGCTGGATTGGCGACGATGGGTCGGCGCCGCCCCGGCAGGGGGGTACCACGACGAGGACTGGTGCCGCGCAGTTGGCATCCACGGACGTCGGTCTACGCACAGCCATTGTCTGCTGGTGTTCACGACCAGGGGAGCATGAGGTGGTGTGCATTGGCTGCGGCTGCCGCCGATTGTGATGCGCGATGCGTCGCCGCACCGGGCGGCCGCAGCGAGGCGTTTGCCCGGATCAGGGTTAGCCGCATACTTGTCTACAGGCTAAACACCATAGTCTAGCACGTCAAATCAGCCGGCAAGCGCCCGCGGTCGGAACAAAGCGGCCACCCATCCCACCCCGGCCCGGGTGCGTGGGGCGTGGATTCGGGGGAGTCCCGGCCGGGGGCCGCCATGCCGAGGACGGTGATCGTCGCGTCGGCTCAGGGGATCCATGACCAGACCGCGACCTGCAACATGCGGGCGACGAATTGACCAAAGACGAACAACACCGGTTGCCGGCCGGCGCTGATCTTGGCGTAGCCGCCCATGCCCGGGCGCAGTCGGGGGGGTGCGGCGTCGATGCCGGCGGTG
The DNA here is from genome assembly GCF_913062725.1 of uncultured Thiohalocapsa sp. Classification (GTDB taxonomy): domain Bacteria; phylum Pseudomonadota; class Gammaproteobacteria; order Chromatiales; family Chromatiaceae; genus Thiohalocapsa. The sequence goes on along the minus strand of NZ_CAJXWY010000026.1, from coordinate 39,651 downwards.
ACGCGCACGATGCGCACGAACGGGCTTTCCGGCGCCGTTTCGGCGCTGGGCGCGATGGTCTCGACCCGCCCGGCAAACACTTGCCCGGGCAGCGGCCAGAGCTTGACGGCCACCGCCGCGTCGGGTGCCACCGCGTTGACCTGGGTTTCCGGCACCAGAATGCGGATGCGCAGATCGCCGGTGTCCACCACCTGCGCCAACGGCGCGCCGGCTTGCAGCCGGTCGCCGCGGCGGGCATACAGATCGGGGGCGATCAGCCGGCCTGCGATGGGGGCCAGCAGACGGTGCTCGGCCAGTTCGGCGCGCAGCGCCGCCACCCGCTCCTCGAGCGCCCGCACCCGGGCCGCTTGCATCTGCACGGCCTCTGGGGTGGGGGGCGCACCCACCGCCCCCAGGGCCGCCCCAGCTACGGCGACGGCGGCCGTATCCAGCGCCGCCGCTTCCGCCAGCTCCGCCCGCTGCAGGGGCGAAATCAACCCCGCCGACGTGGTAGCGGCGAGCATGTGCCAGCGCTCGGTGGTGAAGCCGGCCTTCAGGGCCGCCTGCGCCAGCGCCAGGCGGGCACGCTCCACCCGCTCGGGCAGGGGGCCGCGCCGCAGCACGGCCAGCTCGGCCCGCCCCGCATCCAGCTCGGCCTCGGCGATGGCCAGGGCATGCGCCGCGTCTTCGGTGTCGAGCATCGCGATCAGCTGGCCCTTGTGCACCTGCTGGGCATCGGCGACGGCGATGTGCGCGATGTCGCCGCTCACCTGGGCGTAGACGCCCGCCGTGTGGCGTGACTCGACGCTGGCGATACCGCTGACGTGGTAGGGATAGGGCAGCGGCGCCACCACCATCGCCACCAGCGCGGCGGCGACCCACAGGCGCCGTTTGTTGCGACGGGACCACGGGCCGGCTGCGACGGGCCCCGCCGCGCCCGGGGGCGCGGGCCCGTCGCGCCGCCGGCCGAGCCGCTGCTGACGTTTCGCGGCCTGGCGCTCGCGCCGCCGGCGGGCGGTGACCACGAAGTAGCGCACGAACAGAGATAGCAAGACCAGGAAGATCACCACGCCGGCGCCGTTGAAGCGCTCCTCCAGCGCCGTGGCCGCCAACAGCAGGACGCTCGCGAGCACGTAAACCACGTAGAGGGTGCTCGCCACGGCATAGGCGACGAGACCAGAGGCACGCGCGGGCGAGAGCGGCACCGGCGCCCGGTGTCCACTGAGACGCAGCCTGACGTACTGGAAGGCGCGCGGGCGCAGCAGGGGTCGGTCCAGATAGCTGGCCAGGAACCGATAACCGTCGGCGGGCCACAGGGGATTGGCGATGAAGAAGAACGAGCCCAGGGCGATGTGCGCCACACTGAAGGCGATGGCGCTCAGGGCGGTGCCCGCGTGGTCGGTCCAGATCCAGAGCATGATGCCGAGCACGAACAGGCCCAGACGTACCGCCAGGTTGCTGCCATAGACCCAGAGCCGACTGCCGCGCGGGAGTTTCCAGGTTGCGCGCTTGTCGATGAAGAAATGGGGCCGCAGCCCGAATGCGATGCTGAAGCCGAACTGCCCGATGGGCGCGCCGCAATGGATGGCGACCATGCCCTGGACGACCTTGGTGAGCACATTCACGACGCCCAGAATCAACACGAAGCCGAGCAGCAAGGTCAGCGCGGTGTTGCCCTGGAAGATCGCCGCAAGCTCGCCGGCATAGGCGCGTTGATGATGGGCCACCGTCAGCAGGGCGACGGGAACGCCCGGGATCAGCAGAAAGACCGTCCACCACAGGGGCCGCAGCGCGCGCGCCAGCACCCCGAACAGCGCATCGGGGTTGAACAGGGAATAACGATAGGGTGTGTGCTGGGCCATGGGAACCGGCTCGGTGGGCGAATCTGCAATTGTCGGATGGGCCGCGACGAAGCTCGACGTGTGCCGGGGCGGTGTCTAAGCTAAAGGGCTTTGCGCCGCGATGGCGGGCGTCGACGGAACATTGCGACCTGCCAGAGAGGAATCCACAAAGCGTGCAATCTGACCCCCCCAATGCCCGCTCGTCCCGTGGACTGTCGCGGGATGACTTTTCTAAGGTTTCGGCCAACGGCTTCGGCGATGGCGACAATGCCTACGCCCACTCCATGGCCTATTTCAAGGACCATGTGCTGGTGGGCACCTCGCGCGCGACCATGGCGCTGCTGGGCGCCGGCGATCAGGGCGGCATGAAGGATGTGAGCCTGGACGCCTGGCCGGTGGAGTTGGCGGATCACGTCTACACGCCGGCATTCGAAAACCATCGGGCACGGGCCGAAATCTGGCGCCTGAGCCCACTGACCGGGGTCTGGACCCGGGTCTATCAGGCGCCGATGGTCTATGGTACCGACGGTACGCACATGAGCCGCGATCTGGGCTACCGTGCCATGGCCGTCTTCCAGGGCGAGCGCGATCCGGAGCCCGCGCTCTACGTCTCCACCTGGTCGCGCTCCCGCGGCCGGGGTATGCAGCTGTTGCGCTCCTACGATGGCGAGCACTTTGCGCCCGTGGGGCCGCCGGGGCTGGCCGGGCTCGATGCCACCTCCACCCGGTCGCTGGTGCCGTTCAAGGGGCGGCTGTTCACCACCCCCACCGGCGCCACCGCCGGGCGTCAGAACGTCTCGGGCATCGCGACGGTGTTCGCCAGCCGCGATCCGGCGGGGGGTGACTGGACCCCGTGCAACGACGAGGGCTTCGGCGACCGCAACAATCTCGGCGTCTTCGAGATGCTGGCGACGCAGACGCATCTCTACGCGGGTACCGTGAACTTCGCCAAGGGGTATCAGCTCTGGCGCACCGATGCCGAGGGTGAGCCGCCCTACCGATGGGAGCGCCTGCTGGTGGACGGCGCCGGTCGCGGGCAGCTGAACCAGGGGGTGGTGAGCCTGGCCGCCTTCCGCGATGCGGTGTTCGTGGGCTCCGGCATCCAAAAGGGCGGCATCGACAAGCAGAATCGAATCGGCCCCGCCGGCCCGGAGCTGATCCGTGTGAACGCGGACGCCAGCTTCGACATCATCATGGGCGAGCGGCGCACCCAGGCCGGGCCGCTCAGCGGACTGATGCCGGGCTGGAACAACATCTTCTGTGGCAGTATCTGGAAGATGAATGTGCACGATGGCTGGCTCTACGCCGGCACCCAAGACTGGCTCGTGTTCCTGCTGTATCGCGACTTCGACAAGCTCGACAGCCACGCGGGCCGCTTGCTGCGCGGCGTCGACATCGAGCACTTCGTGGAAACCGCCGGCGGCTACGACCTCTGGCGCAGTCGGGATGGTGAGAACTGGCTGCCGGTGACCCGCTGCGGCTTCGAGAACCCGTACAATCATGGCGTTCGCAATATTCTGTCGACCCCGCACGGCATGTTCGTGGGCTCGTCGAATCAGTTCGGCCCACGCTCCGCCTTCCGCATCGGCCCCGGGGCATGGGAGTACCGCAACAACCCCAGGGGAGGCACCGAGATATGGCAGGGCGTCAGGCGCTGATCGCGGCGGCCATCGGCGTGCTCGCCGGCCTCGGGCCGAGCGTGCCGGCCGCCGACGCGCCGCAAATCCGCAGCTTTGCCGGGGCGGAGGCGGCACCCAGCGTGCGCTGGGTGTTGCCCGTGGGCACCGTGGACAGCGAAGAGGATGAGGTGGACGGCATTTCCGTCGACCCCGAGGGCAATACCATCATCAGCGGCGTCTTCCGCAACGCCATCACCTGGGGTGAGGAGCGGCGACAGCAGAGCGCGGGTGCCGGCGACATCTTCATCGCCAGTCTCTCGCCGACGGGGTCGGTGCGCTGGGTGCAGCGGGTGGGCGCCGGTGGCGACGACAACAGCTACGATCTCACCACCGACGGCGCCGGCAATATCTACATCAGCGGCTGGTTCAGTGAGACGGTGCGCTTCGGCGATGTGACACTGCGCAGCCGCGGCGACACCGATATGTTCGTGGTCAAGCTCGCACCCGACGGCAGCACGCGCTGGGCACGGGCCTTCGGCGGACCGATGCGCGACGGCGGCAACGAAATTGCGGTGCTGGACAACGGCGAGGTGGCCGTGGCCGCACTCACCGCGGGCGACTTCACCATAGACGGCAAGACCTATGCCCACGGCGGCGGTCAGCGCGACTCCCTGCTGCTGCGCCTGGCGCCGGACGGTACCCTGCGCTGGGTCGCACGGTTCAACGGCCCCGGCAACGAGCGTTTGCGCGCCGTGGCCATGAATCCCGCGGGGGAGGTGTTCCTGGGCTTCCAGTTCCGGGGCGTCATGCGCTTTGGTGCGCTCAGCTTCACCAGCAGGGGCGACTGGGACGGCGCCTTGCTGAAGCTCGATGCGGCGGGCAAGCTGCTCTGGGGCCGACAAGTGGGCGGCGCGGGCACCGACAATGTGCGTGGTGTGGGCGCCGGCCCGGATGGCTCGGTCTACGCCGCGGGCGTGTTGACCGGGGCCGCCGCCGTCATCGACCGCAGCGTGCCGGCCCGCGGGCGCCGCGGCAACGACTATGTGGCGCGGGTGTCGCCGTCGGGCAGCGTCGAATGGCTGGTGACCATCGACGGCGACGGGCGCGGCGTGGGAACAGAATTGCAGGCGGATGCGCGCGGGGTCATCGTCTCCGGCATTCTGCGGGGGCGGGCGAGCGTGCGCCGCGACGGCGAGACGCTGCTCACCCTCGGGCCGCCCGCGGGCCGGGCCACCAGCCTGCTGACGGCGCTCAGCGCCGATGGGCGCCTGCGCTTCGTGTTTACGCCGCACCCGGGCGGCGGGGGCGCCGGTGCCCTGGGCGATGTGCTGTCGGTGTCGCGCGACGGGCGCTTCCTGGCACAGTCGCTGCTGTTCAGGGGGCGGCTGCGGGTGGCGGAGCAGGAGGTGCGCACCCCGTCCCGTATGGATTCGGTGGTCGTTTTCCTGACGCTGAATGGTGCTTGATGACGGCCAACGCCAAGCCACCGCTGCCGCCGCCGGTGATCGTGCTCGCCTCGCCGGAATCCGGCGGCAGCCTGCTATCGGCGCTCCTGGGGCGGCATCCGGCGTTCTGCGCCGCCCCCTACCTGAATGCGCTGGCCTTCGAGGCGCCCTGGCAACTGCTGGAGTATGCGCGGGTGCCGCGCGATCCTCACCTGCATGGCCTGCTGCGCTTCGTGGCCCAAGGCGTGACCGGCGAGCAGAGCATCCAGTCGGTACAAACCGCCATGCGCTGGCTGAAACGCCGCGGCGACCTGCCCGCGGCGGACCTGTACCGGGCGCTCCAGGCCCTGGTGGCGCCGCGGCGACTGGTGGATTTCAGTCCCCTGCACGCCCGCAGCGCCACGGTGGTGGCGCGGGTGATGGCGGCGGCGCCGGAGGCGGTGTTCATTCACTTGGTGCGCGATCCGCTGAGCCAGGGACAGGCGCTGTCGTACCCGGTGTGGCAGACCATCACCACCAGCCTGGAGGAGTGGTCGAAACGCGGCCGCTATCAACCCTGTCTGGATATCTTCGAGGTGGGCGAGCACTACATCGACTGGTCCGTGACGCCGGCGGTGTTCGACCCACAATTCGCCTGGTACCGCACCCAGACGGCCATTCTGCGGGCTACCGGGGCGCTGCCGCAGGCGCGCTGCCTGCGGCTGCGGCTGGATGAGCTGCTGGTGAGCCCGCAGGACGTGCTGGCTACGCTGCTGGACTGGCTGGGCGTGGCGGCTGCCCCGGGGCAGATCGAGCACATGTGCGCGGGCGGCATGCCGCGGTATGCCCACCCCGGCCCCTATACCGCCCCCTTCGGCACGGACTTCGAGCTCATGGGCCGCAGCCTCGGTTCTGTGCTCGCCGGCGGCGCGCCCACCAGCCCCTGGCTGGATCGCCACAGGCCGCTGCCATGGCGCGGCGACGGCGAGCCGCTGCTGGCGGATGTGGTGGAGCTGGCCCGGGCGCTGGGATTTCCGCTCTGGCCCGGTAATGTCATTGCATAGATCAGGGTTTTAGTGTTTAACCACGGCTGGCGGGGCCAAGGCGCCGGGCTGCGGCGCCCGGCATCCCGCGGCGGCAGCCGCGCTGGTGCGGACGCGATGCGGCCCCGCCCAACCCATGCGACACGGCAGCTTAGGAGGTTATGATGACGAGCATGTCAGACACGGCCAGCGCATCACCCATGGCGGTGACGCCGTTGCGGGCCGGTGCACTGTTGGATGCACGCGCGGCGGACACGCCGGCGCGGCTCGATCTGGGCCCGGTGCTGCGCGCCTACCAGGCGTATGGCGCCGTGCTGTTGCGCGGCCTGGATCTGGATCGCCGCGGCTTCAAGGACTTCACCGAGCGGTTTCTGGACCGCTTCATGGACTATGTGGGGGGCGCCGACAACGACCGCAGCTCGGCCTACGGCGACGACAACACCGTGCTCACCGTCACCGGCGGCGCCGTCGCCAAGCTCGCCGTGCCCCTGCACGGCGAGATGTTCTACACCCAGCCGCGGCCGGCGGCCCTGTTTTTCTGCTGCATCACGCCGGCGGCCGAGCGCGGCGAGACCACGCTGTGCGATGGCGTGGCGCTGTGGAATGCCCTGCCCGCCGCGATCCAAAACCGATTCGATGCGCAGAAAATCCAATACCGCCGCATCTACGATCGAGACACCTGGCACAAGGTCTATCGCAGCGACGATCTGGCCCAGGTCGAGCAGCGCTGCGCCGACGCCGGGCTGGGGCTGCGCGCACGCGATGACGGCGGCATCGAGGTCACCCACGTCTGCCACGCCTGGCTGCCCACCACCGCCGGCAAGGCATTCGTCAATTCCATCCTGCCCTGGGCGGCACGCGAATACGTCGCGGGCATGGCCGACAGTGAGGTCCGGTTCGAGGACGGCTCGGAACTGCCGGTGGACATGCTCTACGAGATCCATGGCATCGCCGACGAGCTGACCCAAAATGTCGACTGGCAGCCGGGGGATGTGGCCCTGGTGGACAACCGTCGATTCATGCACGGCCGACGCGCCTATGACGATCTACGGCGCGATATCATCATGCGCTTGGGCGCAGCGCCCCTCGAGGGCGCGGCCGGGGGCTAGGCCACAGGGGCTGCGGGGGCGACTGGCGTCACCCTTGCAGCCCCACCCGTCCCCAGGCGGCCGAAGCCGGAACAACGCCACGATCGTCTCCCAGAGCCGAAGACCAAACGCTTACGATGCCAGTGAAACCTCCTGATCAAGCCGAATCCTCGCCCGAGCACGAGGGCGCCGCGCAGTCGGCCGGCCCCGCGGCGGTGGTGGATCTGACGCTGGATTCGGTGAATACCTTTGCAGATGGGCATGGCGCCTTGGCGGACCTGCCGGATTCGGTGCTGGCGGAAGACGAACACGCCTTCGCCGGCCGCGATCCATTTTCGGCGGACTACGCCGATTTGATTGGTGAAACCGCCGACTATCGCCAGGCGGCGCGGCTGGACGAGCAGCTGCGCGCCGACCTGCTGGAGCGCCCGCACCTGTTCACCAAGCCCGAAGAGAACGCCCACCGCGGGGCGGCGGCGGTGTGGCGCTCCCTGCGGGACCAGCTGCATGGCGAGACCCTGGCGCGCCTCGACGGCAGCGGGCGCTCGGAGCTCTTGGCACTGAAGCGCGAGCTCGAGACCCGGCGGATCATCGTGGAGGCGGTGGCCACGGGCATCGGCAAGCTCATTGGACGGCTGGAGCAACGGCTCGAGGGCATGGACCCTCCGCCCCCCGCCGCAGACCCGCACGACGAGCGCTGAGCCATGGCCAAGCTGCTGGTGATGCTCTCACCGCCGCGGTCGTTCTCGTCGCTCATCTCGACGATGATCGGCCAGCACCCGGAGATCTACGGCTTTCCGGAGCTGCACCTGATGATGCGCGAGCGCGTTGCGGGCACCATGCGCCGGGAGCAGCAGGCGGATAAATTCCTTGGCCCACGGGGGCTGCTGCGGGCCCTGGCCCTGCTGCAGTTCGGCGCCGACAGCGCCGAGAACGTGCTCGAGGCCAACAACTGGCTGCAGGAGCATATGGCCTGGCACGGCAAAGACGTGCTCGCGCACCTGATGGATCTCGCCGAGGCCAAGACCGGTGCCACCTACTGCCTGGAGAAATCCCCCGCGACCGCCACTTCCCCGCAGGCCCTGCACCGGTTGCGGCGGGACTGGCCGGATGCGCGCTACCTCCATGTGACGCGACATCCGGTGAATCTGCACAAGTCGCTTGTGGAGTTCATCTCGCACCTGCCACGGCTGACGGCAGCAGAGAAGACACTCTGGTTGAAAAAATCCGTGACGCTGTGGCCGATGGTGCAACGCAATATCCTGGATTTTTGCGCCACCCTGAACCCCGGCCAGTACCTGCGTATCCGCGGCGAAGATGTGCTGGCGGACGCCGTGCCCATGATGCGGATGGTGGCGGAGTGGCTCGGGCTGCGCACGGATGATGCGGCCATCGACGCCATGCTGCACCCGGAAGACTCGCCCTATGCCCGGCGCGGGCCCTTCAACGCGCCGGACGGTAACGACCCGAAATTCATCGCCAGCCCGCATTTCCGCCCCGGCCTGCCGCGCATGGGCAACCTCGATGACTTCTTCCGGGGCGAGCATGGCCGGTCGATGGACGCGGCGCGCCGGGCCTATCTGCGGCAAATCGCCAACTGTCTGGGCTATCAGTGAGCGCAGACCCGAGCTTGTCTGTGATCCACGGCGGTCCGGACCCGGTCAGCGGGCGCCGCATCGTGACAGCGCTGCGGCTGCGCCGGCGCCGGGGCACCGGCCTGCTCACGCTGGAGCAGACACCCGACGCCGGTGCGGCGGTGCTGGTGTGGTACGCGGACGGCCGCACCAGCCTGTTACTGCACTGCGATCAACCGGCGGCGGCCATTGGCCTGGCGGCGCTGGACGCCGCGCGGGCGCTGGTGCTGCTGCCCGATGCCGGCCTGCGGCTGCTGGATGCGGCGGCCGCTGGCCCGCCCGCGTTGCAGCCGTTGCCGCTCGACTGCGCGGGCGGCGTGAGCGCTGTCTTTGCGGCGGCCGATGCGCCGGCGGTGCTGTTGCGCCGCGACGACGGCGGGCTCGATATCGCCGCGCTGGGCGGGGCCGCCGGCGCGGTTGCGGTGACCAGCCGTTTGCCCGCGCCTGAGCTGGCGACGGGGCAGCGCATCAGTGCGGTGCTGAGAGACGCGGACGGGCGCTGGGTGGTCACCGCCGACGACGAGCGACGCGGTTTTCAGCTCTGGCGTCTGGACCCGGCACCGGATTCGGCACAGGAGGTCTGGCGGGCGCTGGTGCAAGACGGTCTGCGGCGCTACGCGTGGAACGCCGTGGTCCACGACGCCGTGGTCTGGGGTAGCGACGTGGTGCTGGCCGTGGGCACTTCGGCGGCGATGCGCGGCCGGCTGTTCGGGCTGCGCATGGGCGGCGAGCTGCTGCTGCTGCGCCGCGACGGCACCCTGGCCCTGTTGTGCGGCGAGCTGCGGACCACGCCGACGGGCAACCTCTATCCGCTGGCCGACGGCGAGGCCTGCCGCCTGCGCAGCCTCGACGACTACACCTGTCTCGCCGTCGTGGACGGGCGCCTGGTGGCGGCGCTGGTGCACGACAACGGGGCGACCACCCTGCGCAGCTTCGGCGACGACTGGCAGTCGGTGCCCGCGGGGGCGCTGTCGCAGCCGGTGGTGGCGATCGTTGGGGGGTGATTGGTTGTTGGTTGTTGGGGTGGTTGTCCCTTAGCGTTGTTTGCGGCGGGATAGCCAGTGGGCCATGAGGCGTTCCTGCTGGCTGAGGAAGGCGTCCATGGTGGCGAAGTGTTGGGCGATGGCGGAGCGGGGGTCAGCGCCGCCGACGGCTGGCGTGCTGGCGGGTGCCGGCCCGGGGCCGGCCGGCTCGGGAGCGGCCGGCGGCTGCGGCGTGCCTGGGGGTGCGACCGGCTGCGGAGCGGTCGCCTGTGCCGGGGCCGCCTGCGTTGGGATCGCCTGCGTCGGGGGCTGGGCCTGCGCTGGGGCGGCTGGGGGCTGGTGCAGCCCCATGTGCGCCCGCAGCGCCTGCGCCTGCGCCGGCGCCAGCGTCAGACAGGGCAAATCGGTGGGCAGATAGGCGCCGGCGGGCGTCGATGGCGCCGGGTCCGCCGCCAGCAGCGGCCCCGGGTCGAGGGCGACGCCGGCCACCCAGAGCCGCCCGATCAGGTGCATGAGCTGCGCTTGCGCCGGGCGTGCCTGCTCGTTGCTGGCCACCACCAGGTGCTCCCGGGCGCTGAGGATGTCGCGCACGAAGGCGGACAGGGTGCTGCTCGGTCCCACCTCGATGAAAATACGCGCGCCATCGGCGTAGAGACGCTCGATGCTCTGGCGGAACAGCACCGGCTTGACGTACTGCGCCCGCAGGGTGTCCAAAAACGCCTGGCGCTCGGCGGCGGGGGGAAAGGGTGCCGCCTCCACACAGGAGTACAGCGCGATACCCGTGTCCCGCAGCGGCAGGTCGGCGAAGAGCTGGTGGAAGGCGTCGGCCATCGGCGCCATTTGCGGCGTGTGATAGCCCCGCGACAACGGCAGGCGCGCGCAGATGGCGCCCTGGGCACGCAGGGCCGCATCGGCGCGTTCGATGGCCGCCTCGGTGCCGAACACCACCATTTGGTTGCGGCAGTTGTCCATGGTCAGGAACAGCTCGTCGTCCGCATCCACCAACGCCTGGACACGCTCGCGCTCCACCGGCCCCGCCGACAGCAGCACCCCCGGCGGAATGGCGCCGGCGTCCTCGAGCCGCTGGTAGATGTGATTCATGCGCTGGATGTAACGGCCGATCTCGGCGTCGTCCAGGCGCGGCACGCCGCTGGCTGCGAGCGCCGAGATCTCGCCGGTGCTGTGACCGAGCATCATGTCCGGGCGCAGGCCCAGGGCGGCGAGCAGCCGATACAGGCCCTGATTGGCGCTGAACACCGACTCCGAGCCCAGGTCCATGGCCATCAGCTGTGCCTGCAGCCATGCGCGCGCCTGCGGGTCGAGGCCGGTGGGCGCGGGGAAGATGGCCTCGGACGGCGCAACCGCCCGGGTCTGCGAGAAGAGCCCGTCGAGGCGGTCGAGCCAGGCGCGCAGCACCGGGTGCTGCACCGCCAGATCGCGCAGCATGTTGGTGTATTGCGAGTTCTCGCCGGGAAACAGACAGGCCACCTTGCCCGGCATGGGGGCGGCACGAAAATAAATGCCATTGCGGGTCTGCAGCTTGCTGCGCCCGGCATCGGCGAGCTTCTCGCGGGCGGTGGCGAGACGGCTGGCGAGCTGGTCCGGATGGGTGAGGACGACGGCGAGCCGGTGCCCGCAGGCCGGGTCGTGCGCGCGCCACAGCTGCGCCGCCCGCTGCGCCAGCGCCTGCCGGTCGGCGGGCGGGTCGGCCAGACAGGCATCGATACGCCGCAGCAAGTCGGCGCGATCGGGGGCGGAGAACAGCAGCAGTTGCGCGCCGTCGCGCCGGCGGGCGGGCTGGAAGGTGCACAGCGGCTCGGCGTCGGTGGGCGCCTCCTCGAGGATCGCATGGCTGTTGACGCCGCCGAAGCCGAACGCGCTCACCCCCGCCCGGCGCAGCCCGCCGCTGGGGTGCACCCAGGGGCGTGTCTCGGTGTTGACGTAGAAGGGGGTGTCGTCGAGCCCGAGCCCGGGGTTGACCTCGGCGCAGAGGGTGGGCGGCAGCACCCGATGGTGCAACGCCAGGCACACCTTGATGAGCGAGGCGATGCCGGCGGCGGGAATGCAATGGCCGATCATGGACTTGACCGAGCCGATGCCGATGCGTGGGAAGCGCCCGGGGCGCGTGCCCCAAATGCGTCGCATGGCGCCGATCTCGGTGCGGTCGCCGAGGGGGATACCGGTGCCGTGACATTCCAGCAGGCCCAGGGTCTGCGGGTGGATGTCGCATTGCGCGTAGGCGCGCCGCATGGCCAGCGCTTCGCCATCTTCGGACGGCGCCATGACGCCCTTGCCGCGGCCGTCGGAGGACTGGCCCACGGCCTTGAGCACGGCGTAGATGCGATGACCCGCCGCGCGGGCGTCGGCGAGCCGCATGAGCGCGAGCACGCCGCCGCCCTCGCCGAGCAGCGTGCCGTCGGCGCTGGCATCGAAGGGACGGATACGCGAGCTGCGCGACAGGGCGGCGAGCTGGCAGAACACCATGTACACCAGCGGCGAGGTGGAGGTATTGATGCCGCCGGCCAACATCAGATCGGCGCGTCCGCGCTGCAGCTCGAGCATGGCGGATTCCACCGCGATGAGCGAGGACGCGCAGGCGGCATCGAGAATGTAGTTGGGCCCCATGAGGCCGAGCCGGTTGGCGATGCGCCCGGTCATGACATTGGGGACCAGGCCGGGGATGGAATCGGCATGGATGGGCGGCAGCGCCTGCTTGAGCAGCTGCTTGACCTCGGCGGCGGCGGCGGCATCGAGTGCCGGTGTGAGCGCCGCGATCAGATCCACAGTCTGGTCCACCACCACGCAATGCTGGATGCCGTTGGTATTGGCGCGATGGATGTGAATGCCGTGGCCGAGGATGATGCCGGTGCGCTCGCCGTCGTAGGCACCGGGGCCGAGGCCGGCGTCTTGCAGGGCATCGCGGGCGAGGGTCAGGGCGTGGTACTGATCCGGCTCACTCCCCTGCAGGGAGTTGGGCATGATGCCGAAGGCGGCCGGGTCGAAGCGCGAGAGCTCGCGCAGGAAGCCGCCTTTCTGGGTGTAGAGCCGGTCGAGGGCGGTGCTGTGCGGATCCAGATAGCGTGCGCCGCCCCATTGCGGCAGCGGATCGCCGATGGCGTCGACGCCGTCGAGGATGTTGGCCCAGAAGCGGCTGGCATTCGCCGCCGCAGGAAACAAGCCGGACAAGCCGACTACGGCGATATCGCAGGCGTCGAACTGTTGCATGGCATGTGCGCGGGCGCTCAGGCGGCGCTGCGGGATTCGGCGGGTCCGGGCAGCGGTGCGCCGCCGGCCCAGCCGCCGCCGACCCGGTTGAGTGCGGCCTTGGCGGTGGCCTCGCAATCGCGCAGCAGCAGCCGCAGGCGGCCCTGGGTGTCGCAAAAGGCGATATCGTAGCGGATCACCGCGGCGTTGGGGGCGGAGCGGATCTGCAGGTGGCAGATCAACTCGCCGGGCAGCGGCTCGGTGCCGAAGCACTGGGTGGCGCCGATGCGGTTGGGCAGCGGGGTGGTGTCGCGCATGGCGCGCGACCAAATCAGCACCAGCTGCTCGGCACCGTCCATGAGGGCCGGGTCCAGTACCCAGTGTGCCGCGGTCGCCGCCGGATTGAGCCGTGCCGGCGGCGTGGTGGCGAGCCGGGCGAGGACGCCGCGCGCATCGATGGCCAGCAGTGCACGAATGCTTTGCAGCGACGGGCCATGGAACAGCCAGTGGCGGTAGGCGTAGGCCACGTCCACCGGCGGCGGGGCCCAATCCGTGGGCAGCGCATGGGGCGCCGGCGGCGCCGGCGCCTCGAGCAGCGTCGCCGTGGCGCGGTAGCACAGCCGGGGATGCGCCGCCTGCTGGAACAACCGCAACGTGAAGCCCCGCGCGCCGTCGCGCTCCACTTCGATGCGCAGGCCAACGGCGGCGTCCGCCAGCCGGATCCCCTGCAGCAGCTGGGTGGAGAGCACCAGGCGCTGGCGGGCGTGGGGGGCGCACAGCGCCACCGCCTCGGCCAGGTAGGCATGCGCCGCCGCCGCCGGCATCACCGGGATGCCGTCGAGGCGGTGGTGATCCAGATAGGGATCGGTGATGAGGTCGAGGGTCTTGTCGATGACCCAGCCCGTGGGCGTTGACGACAGCACCACATCGCCGAGCAGGGCGAGGTCAGGGGTCTGGTGGCGCTGCGCCCCGGCCGGCGCCGGCAGCGCGCCCAGGGCGGCCTCGGTCCACTCCCAGGGGTAGTCGCCGGCGACGATTTCCACCGCATCCCCGGCGCCGAAGAGCAGTTCGTCGTGGAACAGCTGGCGGCCGGCGGCGGCATCCACCAGGTGAATGCCGCGGGCTTCGAACTGCCGCTGCACCGCCGGGGTGACCATACCGGCGCCGTGGGTGGTGGGGCCCCAGGGGCTCCAGTTGAAGGCCGCCACCTTCACGCCCGGGCCCAGGCGATGATGCAGCAGATGGGCGAGACGATTGATGACCTCGTTGGCGATGGCGTAGTCGCTCTGCCCGGGATTGCCGAAGCGCCCGGCCACCGAGGTAAACAGGGCCACGGCGCGCAGCCCCTCGGGACGCAGGCCGCGCAGCAGATGGAACAGGCCGTGGACCTTGGTGGCGAAGACGCGGCGCACGCTCGCCATGGTCTTGTCGACGAAGCGCTTGTCTTCGATCACACCGGCGCCGTGCAGCAGCATGTCGATGCGCCCGTAGGTGGCATACAGATCGGCGAGCAGCGCTGCCACCGCGTCCGCGTCGGTGAGATCCAGCGCGCGGTAGTCCACGCGCATGCCGGCGGCGGCGAAGTCGTGCAGATTGGCGCGCAGCTCGCGCTGCTGGAAGATGCGGTCGATGGCGCGCTCCAGCGCCGCGGGCTTCGGGTGCTCGCCGCGCTCGCCGGCCGTCTGCAGCAGCCAGCGGCGCAGGTCATCGCGGCTGCGGTGCCGGGCCTGCTCCGCCGGCTCGGCGGGTGGCAACGGCGAGCGCCCCACCAGCACCACCGTGGGCGCCGTGGGCATGAGGGTGCGCAGACACTCGGCGGTGATGCCGCGGGCGCCACCGGTGGCGAGCACCACCCAGTCGGACTGCGGCTGCGCCAGGCCATTGTCGGCGGGCACCAGCGAGGCCGGCACGGTTCTGAACACCGTGCGCTCGCCGCGCGGATAGCCCACCTCGCGGCGCCCCTGCCACAGCGCCAGCTCCTGCAGCAGCACCGTCGCCAGCTCGGCGGCGGGCCGCGCCGGATCGAGATCCACCGCCTTGGCGCTGAAGCGCGGCTGCGCCAGGTCCGCATTCCATTCCATGCTGAGGCTTTTCACCAGGCCGCACAGGCCCGCGCCCGCGGGAAAGGCCGGTGGCGCGTCGGCGTCGGCATCGGTGTCGACGGACGGCGCACGCCCGAAGGCGCCGCCCATGGCGCTGGCGCAGAGCAGACGGCCGCCGTCGTGCAGGTCGGGCGCCAGCGGCTGCAGCAGGGGGTAGATGGACAAGGCCTCGCGCTCCATGCGCCGCTGCCAGGTGTCGAACGACATGGTCCAGTCCAGCGGCGGCTGGCCGAGGGGCAGCAGGTGCAGCAGCGCACGGATGGGGCCGCGTGCGCGTTGCTGGTCGAGCCAGGCGCGGTAGGCGGCCTGGTCGGCGAGGAGGTGCTCGGGGATGGGCACGAGCACGCCATCGGCGGCGGCCAGTCGCTGGCCCAGCGCATCGGCCACACCCAGTTGGTCGCCGGTGGCCAGATACAGGCCCGCCGGTAATGCCGGCAGCGTGAGGCCCTGCAGGGGCTCGGGGTGCGCCCGTGGGATGAACCGGGGCAGGGGGGCGCACAGGGTGCCCGCCCCGGTATGCTCAAAAGGGCCGGCGGCCTCCTCAGTCTGCGCTGGGGCGGGCACTTGGCTGTTCGCTTGGCTGTTCGCTTGGTTGGGGGTCGCCGCGGCGTCATCGCCGGCGCTGACCTGCTCCGCCTGGGCGATGATCTGGCCCAGGGTCGGCAGCGCCGAGATGCTATCCATGTGCGCCATCACCGCCGCGCCGGCGGCGCTCGGCAGCGCCGCCTGGAAGGCGCTCAGAATCTCCACGCGCTTGATGGAGTCGATGCCCAGATCGGCCTCCAGGTCTTGCTCGAGATCCAGCATGTCCACGGGATAGCCCGTGCGCTCGCTGGCGATGCCGAGCAGCAGCGTTTTGATATCCGCGGGCTGCCCGGGTGCCCGGGCCTCGGCTTGGCCCGGGGCCTGAGCCGGGGCCTGAGCCGGACTCTGGGCTGGGACCTGAGCCTGATCCAGGGCCTGCGCCTGAGCCGAGACCGGCGGTTGGGGCGGGGCCGGCTGCGGCGGCTGCGGCGCAGCGGCGGCCGGCGCGGCGGGCGGCGGCGCGGCGGCCTGCGCCGCGCCCGGCACCGCGGCGGACGCCTGTGCGACTGCTGGCGTGGATGCTGGGGCGGACGCCGGTGTCGCCGCCGGGATGGGCGCCGGCGCGGGAGGCGCCGCCGGCGCGGAGACCGGGCCGACGGCTGACGCCGGCGCCGCCGGCGATGGCGCCGCCGGCACACCGGCGGGCATCGCCGCCGTCGCCTGCACGGGGGCAGCCGCCGGATGGGGGCTGCCCGAAAGATAGGCGGTCATGACTTGCTCCTGCACCGCCAGGAACCGGCGCATGGTCTCCTGATAGGCAGCCATGACCTCATCGCCCGCCGCCGGCGGCGGTTGACGCGTCGGGTCGTGGTGTTGGGGGTCATTCACTTGCGCAATCTCCTGCGGTGGATGCGGGCTGTGCGCGGCGGGCCCCGGTGCCGCCGGCGCTTGCAGCCGTTGGGCCTGCTCCAGGGTGAGGGTGGGGGCGGCGCCGATGGCGCCCGGCGCCCCCGGTTGATGGGCATGGGTGCCGTTCACCAGCCAGACACCGGGCCGCGGACGCTCGTCGCCGTCCGCCGCCGGCGCGGCGAGGGCGTGACCGCTGAGCCCGCGACGCTGGAACAGGCGCGGCAGGTCGCAGGCGTAGCCGGCGACGACGATGGCGGCCAGGGCCTGCAGCGGGCCCCGCAGGGCGCCATCGCCGGTATCGGTGGCCACCGCCGTGACGGCCGCCTGCGGCAGGATGCGTCGCACCAGCCCGGTCTGCACGGCCTTGGGCCCGATCTCGACGAACAGCCGGGCCCCCGCCTGGTACATGGCCTGGATTTGCTCGGTATAGCGCACCGGTTGCAGCAGGTGCTGGGTCATGGCCATGCGGATATCGGCGCCGGCATCGGCATGGGGTGCCGCCCGGGTGTTGCCGTAGACCGGTATGCCGGGCGGCGCAAAGTCGACGCCCGCCAGCACGTCGGCCAGGCGCTCCGCGGCCGGCTGCATGAGGGGCGAATGGAAGGCGGCGGACACCGCCAGGGGCGTGGTCTTGAGACCCTGCGCGCCGAGCTCGGCGGCCGCCTGGCGCAGCGCCGCCTGCGTGCCGGCGAGCACCACCTGGCTGGGCGCGTTGTGGTTGGCCAGGGTGACGCCGGGCACCGCCGCGGCGACGGCGGCGGCGGCTTCCGCCGGCCCCTGCACCGCCAACATGCCGCCGAGGTCGGCGTCGGCGCCCGCCGCGGCGACGGCGTGGCCGCGGGCATGGGAGACGCGCAGCAGCGCATCGGCGGTGAGCACGCCGGCGGCGTGCAGGGCCGGATATTCGCCGTAGCTGTGGCCAGCCACCATGTCGGGGCGCACGCCGAGGTCGCAGAGCCACTGCCACAGGCCCAGGCTGACGGCGCCGATGGCGGGCTGGGCATGCTCGGTGCGCGTCAGCGCCTGGCGTTGTTGCTGCGAGACGTCCGGATCGAACCGCGGCGGCGGGTCGATGAGGGCACTCAGACGCCTGGGGCCGCCGTCGGGGCCGGTCAGCACATCGGCGAGGACGACGTCGGCGCGCTCCAGGGCCTCGCGCAGGCCGGGCAGATAGAGCGCCGCCTCGGCGAGCATGCCGGGATATTGCGTGCCCTGCCCGGCGAAGAGCAGTGCCAGCCGGGCATCATCGGCGCGGGGCCGATCCTGCAGCAGGACGCCGTCGGGCAGCGCCTGGGCCGGGTCGGCGAGGTGGGCGGCGAGCCCGCGCAGTCGGCCGCTGAGGGCGGCGGCGGCGTTGACCACCAATGCCGCACGCCAGGGCTGCGCGGCGTCGAAGCGTCGGGCGGCGGCGTAGGCCAGCTCCGCCAGGGGTGGCGCGGCGGGCGCCTCGGCGCGGGTGGCGATGTCGGTGGCCTGGGCGGCCAGCGCGGCGGCGGTGTCTGCAGACAAGGCCACCAGCTCGGCGGGCCAGTCGCGCGCGCTCGCCGGGCGTCGGGCGGGCGCCGTGGCGGTGTGCTCTTCGAGGGCGATGTGGAAATTGGTGCCGCCGAAGCCGAAGGCGCTGACGCCGGCGCGGCGCGGATGCCGCGGGCTGCGCACCCAGGCGCGCGGGCGCGGGCGCAGGCAAATGGGGCTGTCGGCGGTGCGCAGCACGGCCTGCGGGCGCTCGCTGCCGATGTGCGCCGGCAGCACCCGGTGGTAGAGCGCCAGGCTGGCCTTGATGAGCCCGGCGACGCCGGCGGTGGACTTGGTATGACCGATGAGGGTCTTCACCGAGCCGACGGCACAATTGCCGGGGGCGGTGTGGGCGCTGCGCAGCACCCGCTCGATGGTGGTGAGCTCGGCGCGGTCGCCGGCGACGGTGCCGGTGCCGTGGGCCTCGATGAGCTCGACGCTGGCCGGCGAGAAGCCGGCCTGGGCGTAGGCCCGGTGCAGCGCCCGCACCTGGCCTTCGGGGTGCGGCGCCGTGAGCCCCTTGGCGCGGCCGTCGCTGGAGCCGGCGGCGCCCTTGATGACGGCATAGATGCGATCGCCGTCGCGCTCGGCGTCGGCGAGGCGTTTCAGCGCCACCGCCGCCAGGCCCTCGGAGATGACGATGCCATCGGCCTGCTCGTCGAAGGTCTGGCAGCGCCCGCGCGGCGACAGGGCGCCGGTCTTGGAGAAGCAGAGATAGGCGAAGGGGGAGTTGATGGTGTCGACGCCGCCGGCGAGGGCGACGTCGCAATGCCCCAGGGTGAGCTCGTTGACCGCCTGATAGACCGCGGCGAGCGAGGACGCGCAGGCGGCGTCGACGGTGTGGTTGACGCCGCCGAAATCGAAGCGGTTGGCGCAGCGCCCCGCCGCCACGTTGAGCAGCAGACCGGCGAAGGAGTCTTCGGTCCATTCCGGCAGCCGCGCCAGCACGGCGTCGTCCACCGGGCCCAGCACCCGGGCGAGGTCGGCGCGGGTGCCGTAGCCCAGGCCCACCTCGCCCATGCCGCCGCTGGCGCCGAACATCACGGCGACGCGCTCGCGGCCGCCGCGCTCCAGCCCCAGGTCGGCGTCGTCCAGGGTCTGGCGCACCAGCTCCAGCGCCAGCAGCTGGATGGGGTCCACCGAGCGGATGGAGCGCGGCGGCATGCCGTAGCGGGTGGGATCGAAGGGCACATCGTCGATGAAGCCGCCCCACTTGGAGTAGATCTTGTCGCGCGCCTTGGGATCGGGATCGTAGTACAGGCGCCAGTCCCAGCGTGCCGCGGGCACCTCGGTGATGGCGGCGACGCCGCCGAGGATGTTGGCCCAGAAGGTGGCCGCATCCTGCGCCCCGGGCAGGATGGTGCCGATGCCCACCACGGCGATCTCCGCGGGGCCGGGCACCGGCGCCGGCGCCGGCAGCGCCGCCCGCAGGCGCGCCACCGCCTGGGTGGTCACGGCCTGGTGCAGGGTGCGGCAGTCGGTCACCGCCGCATGCAGGGCGGCCACCTGGCCCAGCATGTACATGCCGTCCTGCAGCTGCTGCTGCTCGGGCACGGAGACCAGGCGCTCGCCGTCGCGGGCCTGGCCCTTGGTGGCGATGCGCAGACGGCCCAGGGTGAGGGCGTCGAGCTCGCGGCTGGCCGCCGCCGGCGCCGACGCCAGCAGGGCCTGTTTGCGCGCGTGAAAGGTGGTCACGAAGGGGCTCAGTGCGCAGCGGCTGGCGTGGCCGGGGCCGGTGGTGAGGGTGGCGGTGCGCTGGCAGTCGAGGGCGGCGCGCTGGAACGCGGGCAGAATGGCGCCCTGCTCCACGGCCTCGCGGGTGAAAAGGTAGGCCGTGCCCATGAGCACGCCGATGCGCACGCCGGCCTGGGTGAGCGGGGCTGCCATGGCCGCCACCATGGCGGCGGAGTCGGCGTCGTGGATGCCACCGGCGAACAGCACCGAGACCGCGCGCAGGTCGCCGCCGGCGCGGCCGAAGTCGAGCAGCGCGTCGATGGCCGTCTCCCACAGCACGAAGCTGCTGAGCGGCCCGATGTGGCCGCCGCATTCGCGGCCCTCGAGAATGAAGCGGCGCACGCCCTGTTGCAGGAAACCACTGAGCAGGCCCGGCGTGGGAGTGTGCAGGAAGGTCTGGATGCCCGCCTGCTCCAGCCGGGCGGCCTGGTCGGGCCGGCCGCCGGCGATGTAGGCCACCGGCGGGCGCACCGCGAGGATGGCGGCCAGCTGCTGCTCGCGCAGCTCGCGGTCGACGAAGCCCAGGATGCCAACGCCCCAGGGCCGCTCGCCGAGTCGCTCGGCGGTGTCCTGTAGCAGCGGGCGGGCACGCTCGGTGCCGAGCATGGCCAGGGCGACCATGGGCAGGGCGCCCGCCGCCGCCACCGCCGCGGCGAAGCCGGCGACGTCGCTGACGCGGGTCATGGCGCCCTGCACCACCGGGTACTCGCAGCCGAGCTGGCGCGCCAACGGCGCCGCGGGGGCCAGGGCGGCGTGCGCGGCGGCCTGGCGCAGCGCCCGCGGCACGGCGCGCTCCATGGCCCGCAGCAGGGCCCCGAGCCCGCCGAAGCGCGCGCGATAGGGTGCGGCGAGGGCGGCGGCCTGGCCCAGGGCGATGAGCTGGCGCTTGGGATCGTGCCAGCCGCCCTGCGCTTGTAGCCGCCGGCGCAGATCAGCCGTCGACGGTTGCCCTGCGGCCAAATCGGCGCGCAGCGCGTCCAGCGCCGCAAAGCCCGGGCGCGCCAGCAGGCGCAGGTAGCGCCCCTGGGCCTCGTCGCCCACAGGCACGCATTCGGTGCCGCCGAGGCGCTCGAGCCAGGGGGCAAGATCGGCGGCGAGTCCGCACTCGGGCAGCAGCAGCAGCTGGTCGTCGAGGACACCGCCGGCGGCGCCGCCGAGGGCACAAGCGGCGGCGGCGTGGACGCCAAGACCACCACGCACCATCAGCGGCCGGCGGGCCTGGCGCACGGCCCGCTGCAGCAGCACGAAGCTGGTTTCTTCGCCCACCCAGCCGCCGGCCTCGTGGCCCTTGAGCCACCAACCGTCGATGTTGGCCTCCAGCGCCGGGCAGTCGGCATCCCAGGTGGTGGTTTCCAGATACAGCTGCCCGCCGCCCGCGCGGAAGGCCGCCAGGGCCTCGGCGTCGGCCCACTGGTACAGGTCTTCGCGGGCGAGGATCAGCCAGCGCAGCCCCGCCTGCCGCCAGGCGGGCAGGCGCGCCTGCCAGGCCGCACCGCGCATGCCGAGCTTGAGGCCGAAGCCCGCCGCGACGGGGTCCAGGCCCGGGGCGGGGGCGCGGCCGAGGCCGGCGATGCACCGCTCGACGGCGTCGCAATCGGACGCGGTCTCGGCGTCGATGACGCCGGCGTGGCCCTGCGCCTGGGCGCACCGCACCAGGCCGACGCCGACATCGGCGGACGGGGAGAGGACGAAAAGGCGAAAGGGCGCTGATGTGCTCACCTAACGGGTGCTCCGTCAGCGTTGGTTGACTGATATGGGGCGGGGGCCACGAGCGCTTGACGCTGTCAGCTTGTGGCGGTGTCGGCCTGCCAACAGACCCGCGCGCCGAAAGTCTACACCGACTTCTAGCGCGCAAGCGGATAACGAGGCGACCGACGGTGCCCCGTGTCGCGGCGCAATACGGTGCAGACAAATAAAAAGCCCGGGCACGCTGACCGGCCCGGGCACAAAACAAGCTCGCGTCCCTGCGTCTACACCGGAGGCGGGGGCAACAGCACCCCTAGCCGATGCGCCCCGTCCTGAGGCCGATGTGACAGCAGGTCACTGGCTTTGATGCATCAGTTGACAGACCAGCTGCCCAGACCAACCGCGCAACCGCCGGCTTCTGGCAGCTGGATTGCCACGCCCCAGATGGAGCTGCCCGAGAAGCGACTCGGGATGACCCGCTGGGTAATGGCTCTGCCGTCATTTCCGCTGCTGACCACGCCGCCGTTCGGTGTACGGCGATCGACGAAGGCTTGCGCCTGTTCGCAGGAGCGAATACCGGGCGCGGCATCGCCAACGCCGAGGAAGAACGCCGTGCGCTCGTTGGCATAGCCGCTGGTGGCAGTGATGGTGTTCGACTCACCAGTACGCAGCGGACTCATGCTCATGCCCATTCGCACAAGGGTACCCGGATCCGGTGGATTGACGTCTACCACGCGCGTCTCTACGGCTGCGGCGCGCGTTTGTTCATTACAGCGCAGATCGATGTTGTTGATGCGGGTCGACCCAGGCTCGGCGTCTTCAGGAACCTGCACGGTGATGGTCGCAGACCCCGTGGTGTTCGGAGCGATGTCGCCGAGTGTCCATGTGTCGTCGGTACCTTCATCAGGTGCCGGATCCGCGCTTACGAGTGTCCAGCCCTCGGGGTAGGTCTCGGTGAGCGTGCATTCCGTGACATCGACGCTTGCCCGCGGGCCGTTACGCCAGCGTACATTGTAGGTGATCTCATCGCCTGGCTTCACGGTGTTTTCGCTGGCGGTCATGCGCAGTGCGAGATCGACCGTCGGCAGACCATCAACACGCGTGGATTGCTCTGCAGTCACACCACCTTCGGCACAGCTCAGGTTGACGAAGTTGGTGCCCACCGAACCGTCCGCTGCGTCCGCCGGAACCCGCACGGCGATGGTGGCGGAACCGCCGGTGCCGCGCGGGATGTTGCCGAGAGTCCACCGGTTGGTGGTGCCGAAATCCGGCCGGGGCTGCGAGGCCACGAACGACCATCCCTCGGGATAGGAATCCGTCAGAACACATTCCGTGGCGTTGGCCGTCGACGAACTGGCACCGTTGAACCATCGGACATCGTAGATGGCGCGGGAGCCCGCCTCAACGGGATCAGCGCGATCCGTCATCTCAAGACGGAGATCGAGCGTCGATGCGACGATAGTGACCGAATCTTCGGCGCTGGCGTTGCAGGCCGGGTCTTCAGGGCACTGGTCGATGGATGCAGAGACCTCGTTGGTCACCAGATCACCGCCATCCAGATCGCGGTCGACTTTGAGTGTGACCAGGATCGTCGGTGCTGTTTCACCCTCTGCGATCTCGAGGTTCCAAACATTATTGCCTTCGTCCGGGGCCGGTCTGGCGGCGACGAAACTGGCGTTCCGCGGATAGGTCTCGGTGACCGTCACCTGCGAGAGCGGGACGGTGGATGCCGAGGCGGGTGCAGGCGAATTCACGGTGATCTCGCATGTGACGACACCGCCCGGATCGACGAAGCCGCCCTGGGGCTGCACCGCGCTGCTCTTGAGCGCCTCCCACTGCGTTGCGTCGGTGGCCATGCCGGGCACACAGTTTTTGCTGATCTCCACCAAGGGCTGTGACACGACGACGTCTGTGGTCTCCGAAACGTCGAAGGAGACGTCAGGCCCGATGGCGGTAACGGTGGCCGTGTTGGTAACGGTATCGCCGTCGTAGAACTGGAAGTCCGGGTTCGCCTTGGCTTCGAATTCACCGAAGATGGTGTCAGTCGACTCAAGCGTTTCGAAGAAGGTGCAGTTCACCTCGGCGCTTTCTTCCGTACCGGTGCAGGACATGCTGTCGCCGACCGGACCAACCCATTGCAGTTCCACGGGCAGGGTATCGGTGACGGTGATGCCGCCACCGATCGGGTAGTTGCCGACATTCGTAATCTCCACACTGTAGTCCAGCGTGTTTTCGCCCTCCTGATAAGGGGCAAAGTCATCGCTGGTTGGGAATGCGAATTTTGCAGCACAGATCCGGTCGTAGTCGCTCTGCACCACGGTGCCGGCTTGGATCGAGTCTGGGCCGTCGACGTTACTGGCGGCGTCACCCACGGCGACGGCGCGCAAGCTCGGCGTCAGCGGGATGGCGTAGTGCACGGGCATTATGTCATCCGAAATGTCCAGCATGGACAGGTCGAGCGCCACATCCACGTCGTAGAGGTCAGCGGGCACGGGCGACTGGCCGAATACGGGCGGTGCCTGTTGCGCCCATGTCTGGCCGTCGGTGCTGACGATGACCGTTGTCTTATCGCCGACGGCGATGAATTCGCCGGTGAGGCTGGTTGCGTCACTCCAGTGAACACCGCGCAGGTCTTCTTCCACCCCACTGTCTTGCGCCGTCCAGCTCTCGCCGTCGCTGCTGGTGTAAACGGCGCCACCGTCACCGACCGCTACCCACACCGGCTCCGGCGGAGTTTCCGCGGTGACGATGTCAGTTGATTTGAGCACATAACCCACGGTGATGGCGTTGAATGCCGGCAGGCTGGTGTCGGTGTCTCCGGTGCCCGCCTGCAAGGCCCAGTTCTCTCCGTTGGGGCTGGTGGCCACCCAGCCGATGGTGCGGCTGCGATACTGCGCCCGACCCACGGCGACCCAGGTACCCCCTTCCTCTTCGAAGTTGGGCGCATAGGCAATACCCTCGACCCGGCCGTTATCCAACGCGTCGAGTCCCATCACCTGCTTTAGAGCATCAGCACTGGTCCCAGACCACCACAGTGACGGCTCGCCGCCATTGGCTTCGCCACCGAGAACTACGGTGCCGGCGTCATCTGTTTCCACTGCCATCAGCCGGGGGGCGCCGGGCAGCTGGTAGATCTCACAAAGACCGTCGAATGGGATATCGAGTCCGGGTGCGAGTGCCGCCACGACGACATAGCCGTCGTCGCCTACCGCAACGCCCGATACCAATGGTAGACCGTCGAGTGTCGACACACGGTCGGCGGAGAACAGGTCAACGAGCTTGACATCTCGCAGCACGGGCGGTATGGCGTCAGAGTCGAGCCCGCACTGCGTCCACGAAAAGGTGTCCAGCGACCAGTTGGCGCCGCCGTCCACGCTGTAGATGGCGACGGCATCGCTGGTAGTGGGCTCTGCAAACCCGCCCACGCCCATCAGGACGTCGGAAATGACGGGGATGAAGGAAAAGTCGGATGGGCTAGCCGTGGAGTTGATTGGGTCCGATAGGCCCGTGCCCAGGCTCGGACTGGCGGAGTCGAGGCCGCGGAAGCTGAACTCCTGCAGGGCATCGGAGGCATCGGGGTTGGTGGCCACCACATAAGGGCGACCCCAGGCCGGTTCTGTCAGGTCTTCACAAACGACGTCGCCGGCGAAGATGTTGGTGCTGAGGGTAGCGCCGGTGCCCAGCGCGGCCGATATGGCGGCCGCCAACCGTACACGCGGCCAAGGGCTGGCACCGTTGGAGGTGCGATGAGGTCTGGTCATGGTCGAATGCTCCGGGTCTGCTCTCTCTAGGGTTGCATGTCAAGGGTGAAGCGCAGGGTGTCGCTTCGCTGCTGGGTGGTGCCGGCTTCTACCAGCTGCACAAGCTGCGTGTCGGTGGGCTGCACGTTGCTCGTTGGGATTTCACCGGCTGTGGCTGTCGAGGCTTTGTCACCGGACCGTTGTAGCAATGATACGAACCGGCCCCTCAGGGTGCAAGGATATCAAACTCAGCGATCGCCTGACTACGACAATGGGCGCCTCGTCGGCGTCTCGCCTGGCAATCCGCACATGCGGCTATGATGCCACGGGACAGCGGCTCTCCAGGCTTTCCCATGGAAGGAAAATCCTTGTATTTCAATGGGGTAACGTCCATACCGGGCTCTCTGGGATTCCCCGTGACAAAATAATCTTTTCACTTCAACCGGTTAACGTCCATACCATGACAGTTCATCACGCCATCGACCCGAGGGGTGTCAGCGCTAACCCGTTGTTTCGTCGTCCGCAGAGTGCGTAGCCGAAGAGGTCCAAATAGCGCCGTTGAAAGAGATGGTCGCGGTTGAGCAGGCCATAGCAGCGACACTTGATGACCTTGATCCTGTTGTTCAGGCCCTCGACAAAGCCGCTGTTGTACCGCTCCGGGACATAGTTGCTGATCTCCTCCTGATGGAGATTCAAGGTCTTGAGAAAGCCATCGACGCAACGCACCGAACGGCGCTTCACGCGCGCCGCCCACCCGCTGAGCCGCAATTTCGCTTGCTTGCGGGTGGTCTCATGCTGCATGCCGTGCGGTTATCGGATGACTGGCGCGAACCTCAGCGCTTCTCATGACGCTCAGTGCCGCGAAGCAGGCGCCATTATCCGGACGATACGCAGGCTGCGGTACCACACGAATATGGGTAGTCACCACGCCCTGTCCGCCAAGTCAGCAGTAGGCGGCGGTGAAGCCGCCGGTGAGCATGAAACGTGCGCGCGGCTCGTAGGTGGAGGCGACGCCGTCGGCGAGCAGTCCCAGGGAGAGCTTGGCGTCCTCGGCGAAGGTATCAGACTCCCACGGGCCCTGATCGGCGCCGTGGGCCGCCGGGGCGGCGTCGCCCGCCAACGCCGCCGAGCAAGGAGGCCAGCTGCCAGCCGCCATCGGCCACGGCGGCCTCCGACGGCCGCGGTCGGCGTGCGCGCATCGGTTGCGAGCGCGCGCCCGGGCGCCATGGGGCCGCCGGTGCCGGTATCCGCCGAATATATGGCTTCACGAGCGCCGGGCGCTCTGGGGTGCGCGCACCGGCGACCTGCCCGGCTATGGCAGCGCCTGCGACGCCCCGCCCCGGGGTGCGGGCGCGTGCGCGGCGCCCGGTCGGGCCCGCGGCGGTGGCGATGTGCTCGCCGAGCGTGTCGGCCTGCCAGCTCGTTTGATAGGGCGCAACGGCGTCTTCGCCAAGTTGGAGCCTAAATTTTGATGGATGTTATGTCGGTGGCCGTGCGCGTGACGCACCGAACATCACGCCTGCAGGGCTAGGACGGTCGCGGCATCAACAGCCAACACAGCGTCGGCGGGCGGCCTTGATGCAGCCCCGCCTCAGATACGTTTCGTGCTCTAACGGCCGGCATCACACTTGAAGACCGTAACGACGTCAGCTAAACCCTGACGTTATTACCGCGGAGATTACCACACTGATATGACTGCAACCGTGCACAAATTCGGCGCAGAGCAGGTCCGCCCGACGCGCGGACTGGCGGGGGCATTGCGGCTTCGGCCACAGTTGGGAAAAGCACTCGGATCTTCGGGTGTCAGCAGATGTACCGGGGATTTCTCTTTCCGCGACGCTTTGGGTATCCTAGCGGACGTATCGGCGCGGCCACGGGCGACACACTCCTTGACCCTGCTGATCTTACGCTTGATTTCCCTTAAGGTTCGGACTCGCCCAGCGCATGTTGGAGGGCTACAGCGGTGAAGCGCTTCGCCATTTTGTTTCCTGTCATCCTCGGCGTGATGTTCGCCGTCGCCTACCTGCCGGCGGTACGCGAGTACCTGG
Source organism: uncultured Thiohalocapsa sp. (assembly GCF_913062725.1). Classification (GTDB taxonomy): domain Bacteria; phylum Pseudomonadota; class Gammaproteobacteria; order Chromatiales; family Chromatiaceae; genus Thiohalocapsa. Next base: position 12,577 of record NZ_CAJXWY010000026.1, on the reverse strand, counting down.
TGGGGCCCTTCACCATCGGCATCACCCACCTCTCGGGCTGGCTGATCCAGGCCTGGGGCGGTAACGCGGTGGTGACCAACAACGTGCTGGCGCTGCCCGACTTTGCGGTGCAGGTGCTGGACATGTGCAACGGCGTGGAGGCAACGCTGCTGATGTGGGCGGCCATCCTGGCGTTCCCGGCACCCCTGCGTTACCGGCTGATTGGCATGGGCGTTGGATTCCTGGCGGTGCACTCGGTGAACATCCTGCGCATCGTCAGCCTGCTCTACCTGGGCGCCTGGAAGCCGGAGTGGTTCGATTGGGTGCACTGGTACCTGTGGGATGCGCTGATCATGCTGGACATTCTGCTCATCTTCCTAGCGTGGCTGCACTGGATGCCCCTGGCCGACGACCGGCGTGATCCGGCGCCCCGCTAATCTCCGCCGCTTCGGGCTCGGGCTGCTGGTCGCCATGCCGGCGGCCCTGGTGGTGTGGTGGTTTCTCGCTGCACCGCTGCTGGTCCCGGGGATGGCGCCCGCCTTCGCATGGCTGCTGCAACTGATCTGGCCCCAGTGGGGGCCGGCGGTGGAGGTGAACGGCAACGCCTGGCTGGTGGTCACCACCCTGCCGCTGCTGGAGCAGCCGCTGCAGAGCGCGGCCATCCCACTGGGCCCGCGACGCTTCACGGCGGCATTCGCACTCTTTTGGGGCCTGGTGCTGGCGACCCCCGGCGACTTACCCCTGCGCCGGCGCCTGCGCCAGTTGCTCGCCGGCTCCGTGCTCGGCATCCTGCCGTTGGTGTTGCTGATGGCGCTGCTCGCCTTCCACTTCCAGTTGGCGGTGGTCATCAATCACCAGCCGGCGCTCACCGTGACGCCCCCATCGGTGCATGTGCTCGCCCTGCCCTACCCAGGCTGGCAGTTCCATCTCATCGGCGTCGGCCGGCAGCTGGGGGTGCTGGTGTTGCCAACCCTTGGCCCGGTGCTGATGTGGGCGGTGCTGAATCGTCGGTTCATCCGGGCGATGATCTTCACCGGGCTGCTCTCGCGCCTGCCGGCCGCCGCCGGCGAGCTGGACCATCGAGACGGGCGGGCATGAGTCGCGGCCTCCTGATCGGGCTCACGGTCGTTGTGCTGGCCGGCTGCGACGCCGCCCCCCAGGACTTGCGCCGGGCGCTGGCCATGCTCCACAACGATCAAGGCGCCGCCGCCTTCACCCAGCTACAGGATCTGGCCGCCACCGGGTATGCGCCGGCGCAGTTCCGGCTGGGGATGCTGTATCTGCAGGGCGAGGTAAACGCCGAGCGCCGGACGCTCGCCGAGCGCTGGCTCATGCGGGCCGCGGCGCAGGGCGACGTTGGGGCCCGGTACTACCGCGCCCTGCTCTGGTTGTCGCGACGGCGTGACGCCGATGCCGTCGATGCCGGTGCGCAGGCGCTGGAGCGACTGGCCGCGGATGGATTCAGGCCGGCCACCCTGCGCCTGGCGCAGGCGTACGAGGCCGGCGACGGCGTGCAGCCGGACGTCGCTCAGGCGCTGTCGTGGTACGAGCAGGCCGCGGCGCAGGGAGAGCGGCGCGCCATCGAGCGGCTGGCGACGGCCTATCAGAACGGCGAGCTGGGCCTGGAGCGGGATGCGGCGCTGGCCCAGCGCTGGCGCCGGCAGCTGGCGCGCGAGCCCTTCAGCCTGTCCGATTAGCATGCCACGACGGGGCGACGTGCGACCTTTTCTGTGCCTTGTTGCCGTCGAGCGGTGACACCATGATGCGATTTGCCAAAGCCGGACCATGAGCGCCCACAAGACGCGCAAACAGACCCGGGCGGCGGCGCCCGAACCGCGCCCGGCGCCGCCCGCAGCCGCAGCGCCGGCGACGAGCGCGCCGCCGCAGCGGCCCGTGGATGCCGCCGTGAAGGCGGGCCTCGACCGGGCGCTGGCCCGGGCCCAGACCGAGGGTGCCGAGGCGGCCATCGCCGCGCTGCGTGAGGCCATGGCCGCCGACGGCCGCGACGACCTCTCGCTCGCCTGGCGCGTCATGGCCCTGGCCAATGCCCTGCAACAGAGCACACCGAAGCTGGCGCTGGAGTTGGCCGAGGGCGCGCTGGCGCTGGATGCAAACACCATCGACGCGCTGGTGCTGGTGGGTCTGCTGCAGGATCGGCTGGGCGAGCGTCAGGCGTCGGCGCGCTCGATGCAGCAGGTGGTGCGGGCGACGACGGCGACGCCGGAGCAGCGGCTCATGGCGGCCAACATGCTGGTGCGCTTCGGTCAGCATCGGCTGGCGCATGACACCGCCAAGGCCGCCTACGCGGCGCTGTCACAACCCCTCGCCTGGACCTCGACGGCGCTGTACATCGCCCAGCAGGTGGCCGATTGGCGCTGGGTGCGGGCGCTGACCCAGGAGCTGCGCGCGGCCTACGCCGATGGGCGGGATGAGGCGGTGGATGAGTCACCCCGGACCCATCTGCTGTGGTGCGCGGACGAGGCGCTCAACCTCAAGGTGACGGCCACCTGGTCGCAGCGCCATATCCGCGCCCCGGCGCAAGCCAGGGCGCCGGCGCCGGAGTTGCTGTTGGGACGGCGCCTGCGGGTGGGCTACCTGTCGAGCGACTTCCGCGATCATCCCACCGCGGTGTTGATCAACGGCATCCTGCGCCATCACGACCGCACGAAGTTCGAGGTGCATCTGCTGTGCAGCGGCTGGGACGACGGCTCGGCGATCCGCCGCGAGCTGGAATCCCATTGTGATCATGTCCATGCCCTGGCGACGCTGAGCGACCGCGATGCGGCGGCCTTGATCCGCGCGCACAAGATCGATGTGCTGGTGGAGCTGAACGGGCCGACGCGCGCCACCCGCTTGGGCATCCTCGGCCATCGGCCGGCGCCGGTACAAATCGCTTACCTGGGCTGGCCCGGCAGTGTCGGCGGCCGGGTGGTGGATTATTTGGTGGCGGACCGTTATTGCGTGCCGGCGCCGGCGGCGGCGCAGTATCCAGAGCGCCTGATCTACCTGACGCCCACCTATCAGCCCAACGACCATGCGGCCCTCACCAAGCCCGCCAGGCCCAGCCGCGAGGCGGTGGGGCTGCCCGGCGGCGATGATTGGCGGGTGCTGGGCATGTTCAATGCCATCAACAAGGTGCACGGAGAGGTGTGGCACGCCTGGATGCAGATCCTCATCGCCGTGCCCAACACCCTGTTGTGGCTGTTGGACCCGGGGCCGGTGGCGCGGGCACATCTGGGGGCGCTGGCACACCGCTACGGCGTCGACATCGCCCGGGTACGCGCCGCCCCGCGCTTGCCCTATGCGCAACATCTGGCGCGGCTGCAGGTGTGTGATCTGATGCTGGACCCATGGCCCTACGGCGGCCACACCTCCACCACCGATGCGCTGTATGCCGGCGTGCCGGTGGTGTCGCTGGAGGGCTCGAATTTCGCCGGTCGCGTCAGCGGCAGCCTGCTGCATGCCGCCGGGCTGGGCGTGCTGGTGCAGCCGACGGTGCAGGCTTATGTGAATTTCACCATTGGGCTGCTGCGCAAGCCAAGCGAGCTGGAGAAGCTGCGGACGTTTCTCGCCGAGCAGGTGCCGTCATCGCCGCTGTTCGACAGCGCAACACGCACCCGGCAGCTGGAGCTGGCGTTTCATGACGCACTGCTGGCGGTGCTCGCCCGCCAGCGCCTGGGCTCTGGCCCGGGCGATGGCCCCTCGAGCGCGATGGGGAAAGCGGCGGGCCCAGCCGGGTCCACCGCCACGACCTGACACGGGCTGCGGCGGCCGTCCCTGGCCGCACGCCGGTGCTCTGGCCTATCGCCGTGCGCCGCGCAGCTGCAGGAACCAGGTCTCGCCGGACCAGTCATCGACGCCGTCGTTGTCGGTGGAGAGATAGATCGCACCGTTGCCGAGGACCGCAAGCCCTTCGGGCTTGTCGGAGATCCAGCCGTTGTTGGCCTCGAGCTGCGGGATCACATCGAAGATGCGCTTGTCCCTGGCACTGACCCCATCGGCGGCGTCCGCCACAGAGAACTTCACGAGGGTCTTGCGCGTTGCGAAATCACCCGTGCGGTTGTCGCGCTCGATGACCACGAAGTCGCGGCCGGAAGGCAGCGCCGTGATCTCCGACAGGCCCACCCAGCTGGCCGCCTCCGGCGTCGGTGCCAACTCGTAGGGTACCGAGCTCCAGGCATCGGCCTGCGGGTCGTAGATCCACAGCCGGGTGAACCCGGGCGCGTCGTCCAGGGAGCGGCAGTTGATGCCGCCGACGTTGTTGGTGTAGGTCCAGGGCAGCTGTTGTGCCACCAACAGACGGTAGCGATCGCCACGACCGGGCAGGACCGCAACGCCTTCGAAGCCGTTGTCCAGGTTACCGGTGTCGGTGGAGGCGGCGCGGCAGGCCTCGATGTCGGCGGGGAGGCCGACCTCGGCGAGGACCTCGCCATCGTCGTTGACTTTCAGCAGGCGGTTGCTGCGACGGCCCGGGTCGTCGCCTTCACTGGCCACCCAGATGGCGCCGTCGGGCGCCACGGCGATGCCCTCCAGGTCGAAATCGCCGCTGCCACCCGTGATGGTGGTGGCTTCACGGACGATGGCGGGCTCGGCGCTGACGTCGATGCGAAAGATCGACGCATCGGCGTAGTAGGAGTCGGAGACGGCCAGGATGGTATTCGGCTGGCCCGGCACGGCGGTCATGCCGGAGATCGCCGAGAAGGGGATGGGCGTGCCGTTCGGGCCGTCCGCCGAGACCAGCTGAGGATAGTTCGCGGGGGCGTCCTGCAGCTGGTAGAACATGATGGTGGAGCGCACGCCGTAGGTGGGGTCGTCCACCTCACCGGAGACGATGAGCAGGTTGCGCTGGGGCACCGCGAGCACCCCTTCCGGCCCGAGGGGTGCGGGCAGGAGCTGTTTGAATTGGGGCCAGCCGTCGTCGCTGAGCTGGTAGACGGCGATGAAGCTGCCGCGCTCGGAGCCGACGAACAGGTAGTCGTCGTCGCCGTAGCGGCCGTATTCGATGGCCTCGGGCTCGGAGCCCTTGTTTTCGGAGCGGTTCTCCGGGTAGTGACCATGCTGCACCGCCAGATGCTCGAAGCTGTTGCCGCTGTCGAGCGACAAGCCATTGGGGTAGAAGATGGAAAAGCCGCGACTGCCGCCGAACATGTCGCCCTCGTTGGCGGTTGCGATGGCGTAGTCGTCACCGGCGGGAACCCAAGCCACGGCGTCGGGCTCGCGCACCAGGTTCAGCAGGCTTTCTGACAAGTCGATGCGGTCGTCTTCGGTGGCGTCGATGTTGGCGAGGCTGACGGCGCCGAGGGGGAAATGCTGAATCACCGTCGCACTCGGCAGGTCGACGATCACCATGTGATTGTTTTCCTGCAGCGACACGGCGGCCTGGTTGCGTGGATTGATATCGACGAACTCGGGCTCTGGATCGGTTGGTGCAAAATCGGCGAGTCCGGTCAGCTCGACCACGCGCCGGGTCCAGCGCGTGGGATCTGCGCCCTGCACGTCGAAAACGACCAGGAACCCCGGCGGGTTGCCGATGGCGGTGTCGGGGCCGTTTTGGGGAATAACGCCCACCTGGCCACCGCCCTGCTCGCAGGCTTCGATGGCGACATCGTCGTCTTCGGGCACCGGCTGCGCGTCTTCGCTGCCGCCGACGCAGATTTCCTCATCACGCTCGTTTTCGATGACCACGGCGACATAGCGCTGGTCGGGGCTCACGGCGATGGCATCCGGCTGCCCGCCCAGGTCGACACCCGTGCCGACCAGGCGGCCGGTTGGGATATCGACCACCCGCAGCTCGCCCTGCGGCGCCGTGAAGGTATCGTCTGTGACCACGGCCACCAGGGCGTAGCGGTTGCCCAGGGTGGCCACGGAGGTGGGGTCGCCGCCCAGGGGCGTCGTGCCCAGCGGCTGCGGGTTGCTCGGATCGGTCATGTCGACGGCGCCGAGGCTGGCGGTCTCGGCATCGGTGTAGACCAGGGTTTGTCCATCGCCGGTGACGGCGACGATTTCCGACACGGTCTCATCACCGATGTCGCTGTTGTTGCGGTAGTTTGCGAAGGTGGCGATGCGATTGAACGACGGCTGCGCCGACAGCTGTCGCAGATCGTCCGCCGGCACGCGCATCTGGGCGGCGGTGTCGGTGTCGGTGTCGGCGCCGGCGACGCCGGCGGCGGTGACGAGCGCCACCGCGGTGGCGATCATGGTTCGACGGGGAAACATTGGCAGCGACCTCTCTGCGGGCTCTGGCAAGGGATGCGCAGCACGGTCGCGCCGGGGCGCTCAACCGCCTGCAAAGAGCCGAACAGCGTAAGGGCAGCCGGTGACCATGCGGTTACGGCTTTGTTGGCGTTTCGTGAAGGCTGCCGAAGTCGGCCACTGGCTCGCGGAGCGACGCCCGGGCAACCCACTGACGCCGCCGGGGCCGATGAGCGCCCGCCAGGCCAGGTTGGAGAGTACCGCGCCGGCGCAGCGGCATCCCCGGCGTGTGCGGGCTCAGCGTCTGCGCGATCGCGCCCTCTGCTAGACTCGCGTCAGCGATGATGAGCGCCCGCGGGAGATAAGCGATGACCACCGAATCCCTGAAAGAAACCGTCAAGCGTGAGCTGCCGAACTGGTTGCGGGATGATCCGTCGTTTCGGGCTTTCATTTTGGATCTGACGCGGGACGCCTATGCCGACCGCCGCGAGACCGGCGATCGGTTCTACGAGCTGTTGGGTGAGCTGCGGCGCGATCGGGAGCGGCAGGACAGAGCCTGGGCAGACAACCAGGCCGAGCTCAAGCGCATGCGCGAGGCGCAGGCCAAAAAGTGGGACGACAACCAGGCCGAGCTCAAGCGCATGCGCGAGGCGCAGGCGCAGAAATGGGATGAACAGAACCGCAAGTGGGACGCAAACCAGGCCGAGCTCAGGCGCATGCGCGAGGAGCACACCAAGAAGTGGGACGACAATCAGGCCGAGCTCAGGCGCATCCACGAAGAGTTCATGGCACAGTCACAGCGCTACGATCGAGGCATCGGGGCGCTGGGCTCACGGTGGGGTCTGCAGTCCGAGAAGGCCTTTCGCGATGCCCTGGCCGCCATCCTGGAGAAGAGCTTCGGCGTGGAGGTGATCAATGTCACCGACTATGATGACGAAGGCGAGGTGTTCGGACGTCCGGACCAGGTGGAGTTGGACGTCATCATCATGAACGGCCATCTGCTCATCTGCGAGCTCAAGTCTTCCATCGATAAGGCGGGCATGTACAGCTTCGAGCGCAAGGCGCGCTTCTATGAGCGCCGTCACGAGCGCCAGGCCGATCGGCTACTCGTGATCTCGCCGATGATCGATGCCCGCGCACAGAAGGTCGCTGACAGCCTGGGCATCGAAACCTACGGTGACTCCACCGAGGTGGAGGCCATTTGAGCCGTCGCGCAGCAACGCATCAGGAAGCAGACGCATGATCGCTGACACACCACCCTAGCCCACCACTCCGCCAAGCTCCAATTCCACCCCTTCGAGCCGGCCTCGCCCATGCGGGAGCATTCCACCACGGTGACGCGATGCGGTTGCGGGGTCGCAGAGACGGTGGCTGGCATGGCGGCCCGGGTCTCGGCGGCGTTGGCCGGCGTCGTGCTGGCGGGCCCGCCGGAGTGGGAACGTAACTCGGCGCAGCAAGGTATAGCGCGGTGCCGGTTGCCCGACACCGCACCGTGCCCTGGTGCCCTGTGTTGATGAGATGCCGGGCCGGCCGGATGCCGGCACCGAGCGCGCCGGTGCTATTGCGCCCGATGCGCCAGGGCCGCATGCGCCGCGGCGAGGCGCGCCACCGGTACCCGCGGACCCGAGCAGCTGACGTAGTCGAGCCCGGCCTCGTCGCAGAACTTGATGGAGGCGGGGTGGCCGCCGTGCTCGCCGCAGATGCCCACGTGGATATCCGGGCGGGTGGCGCGGCCCCAGTCCACCGCCAGCTTCATGAGCTTGCCGGCGCCCTTCACGTCCAGCACCTCGAAGGGGTTGTCCTGCAGAATGTGGCTGCGGTTGTACAGCGGCAGGAATTTGTTCTCGGCGTCTTCGCGGGAGAAGGAGAATACGGCCTGGGTGAGGTCGTTGGTGCCGAAGGAGAAGAACTCCGCTTCTTCCGCCAGCGATTCGGCGCGCATGCAGGCGCGCACCACCTCGATCATGGTGCCGAACTTGAACGGCACCTTGCGGCCGTAGGCGGCCTCCACCTCGGCGTGGATCTCGTCCACGTAGGACTTCACCCGCAGCAGCTCCTGCTTGGTGCACACCTGCGGCACCTTGATCTGCGGCTGCACGTCCATGCCGGCGGCGACGCATTCGGCGCCGGCCTCGAGGATGGCGCGGATCTGCATCTTGTAGATCTCGGGGAAGCTGATGCCGAGCCGCACGCCGCGGTGGCCGAGCATGGGGTTGGTCTCATGCAGGGCGCGCACCTTGCGCAGCATGGTCTCCTTCTTGGCGATGGCCTCTTCCACCATCATGGGGTCCATGACGTGGCGCAGGTCGTCGAAGGCGATGCGCTCGTTCTCAGGCGTGTGCAGCAGCCCCATGGTGCCGGCGAGCGCGGTCATGCCGCGGGTGGTCTGGGCCAGCACGCGCAGGTCGGCGAGGTCGCGCTCCAGTTGATGCTCGTCGGGCAGGAACTCGTGGATGGGCGGGTCCAGCAGCCGGATGGTGACCGGATGCGGGGCCATCACCTCGAACAGCTCGCGGAAGTCCTTGCGCTGCAGCGGCAGCAGCTCATCGAGCGCCTCCTGGCGCTGCTCCGGGGTCTCGGCGACGATCATCTCGATGACCACGGGCAGGCGCTCGACGGCGTTGAACATGCGCTCGGTGCGCGCCAGGCCGATGCCGTTGGCGCCGTACTTGCGCGCCAGCCGGGCGTCGTCCGGGGTGTCGGCGTTGGCCAGCACCTTGAGGCGCGCCGCCTCGTCAGCCCACTCCAGCAGCGTGGACAGCTCGGTGGTGAACTCCGGGTCTACGGTAGGAATGGCGCCGATGTAGACGTAGCCGTTGGAGCCGTCGATGGTGATGAGGTCGCCTTCTTTGAAAGTGGTGCCACCCACCATGGCCTCGCGCCGGGTGACGTCGACGCTGATGCCCTCGGCGCCGGCGACACAGGGCTTGCCCATGCCGCGGGCGACCACGGCGGCGTGGGAGGTCTTGCCGCCGCGGGAGGTGAGGATGCCCTTGGCGGCGAAGAAGCCGTGGATGTCCTCGGGCTTGGTCTCCTCGCGCACCAGGATCACGTCCTGGCCCAGGTCCTTGCCCAGCTGCTCGGCGCGGTCGGCGTCGAACACGGCAATGCCGGCGGCGGCACCCGGCGAGGCCGGCAGGCCCTCGGCGACGGGCGCGGTCTTGGTGTTGGGATCCAGCCTGGGGAACAGCATCTGCTCCAGGCTGATGGGCTCCACCCGCTGCAGCGCCTGCTCCTTGCTGATGTAGCCTTCCTTTTCCATCTCCACGGAGGTGCGCACCATGGCGGCGGCGTTCATTTTGCCGTTGCGGGTCTGCAGACAGTAGAGCACGCCGCGCTCGATGGTGAACTCGAAGTCCTGCACCTCGCGGTAGTGGCTCTCGAGCCGGTCGCGCAGCTCGCCGAGCTGGCGGGCCATTTCGGGCATTTCCACGCTGAGGCGCGCCAGCGGCTTGGGTGTGCGGATGCCGGCGACCACGTCCTCGCCCTGGGCGTTGATCAGGTATTCGCCGTAGAGCTCGTTCTCGCCGGTGCCCGGATTGCGGGTGAAGCCCACGCCGGTGGCGGAGTCGTCGCCGCGGTTGCCGAACACCATGGTACAGACGTTCACCGCGGTGCCATTGGCCATCTCGGGCGTGATCTGGAACTGGTTGCGGTAGTCCACCGCGCGTTTGCCCATCCAGGAGTTGAATACCGCCTTGATGGCGATCTCCAGCTGTTGCATGGGCTCCGCCGGGAACGGCTTGCCGGTGTGCTCTTCGACCACCTTCAGGAAGCGCTCGGAGATTTCCTTCAGGTCATGCGCCGACAGGTCCACGTCCTGCTTGGCGTGGGCGTGCTCCTTGACGATGTCGAACTCGCGGTCGAAGAGCTCGTCCGGCACGCCCAGGGCGACTTTGCCGAAGAGCTGGATGAAGCGGCGGTAGGCGTCGTAGCCGAAGCGCGGATCGCCGGTGGCCTTGATCTCGCCCTGCAGGGTGTCGGCATTGAGACCCAGGTTGAGGATGGTGTCCATCATGCCGGGCATGGACATGGCGGAGCCCGAGCGCACGGACACCAGCAGCGGATTGTCCGGGTCGCCGAAGCCCTTGCCGGTCTTGCGCTCCAGCGCCGCCATCTGCGCGTGCACCTGATCCATGACGCCGGCGGGCAGCGCGCGCTCGGGCATGTCCAGATAGGCCAGGCAGGCGGCGGTGGAGATGACGAACCCCGGCGGCACGTTGAGGCCGATCTGGGTCATCTCGCACAGGTTGGCACCCTTGCCACCCAACAACTTCTTGTCTTTCCCGTCACCTTCCTCGAAAGCAAACACCCACTTCGTCGGTTCGGTCATGATTGCGGACCCCCAGGTCGATTACGCGGCACTACAGTGAAGGTTCTGCTCCAGTGAGCTTAGGGCATATTGGAACGCCTTTGCGGGTAGTAGCCAAGCGGTGTCTCCCCGTCGCTTGCCTTGCATCAGCATCGCCGTCGGCGTGCACCATGCAGGTGGCCCGCGCCGCCGGCATCATCCCGGTGCGGGGCGGCTGTGAGGCGCTCACGCAGGGACAGGCTCCAGATGCTCGAAGACCAGCTGCGGCGCTTGCAGGCCGCGGTAGTCGTTGATGTCGAGGCGGTAGGCGAGGCGCACCCGCTCGCCCACGGCGCCGCGGTGCTCGGCGAGATGAAAGCCGATGGCCTCGAGGGTTGGCAGGCCTTCGAGGCGCACGCGCAGCTTGAGATGGCGCTCGGCGGCGACGCACTTGTGGCCGACGGCGAAGACGCCGTCGAACAGGGGCTCGGCGAAGCCCTTGCCCCAGGGGCCGGCCCGGCGCAGGGCGGCGGCGGTGTCGAGGGTGAGCAGGGGTGGCGGCAGCTCGCCGTCGGAGAGGATCTCGCGCACGGCGGGGGCGCCGCCGAGCTGGCGCTCGATCTCCGCCGCCAGGGCCGTGCGGAAATCATCCAGCAGCGCCGGCGCCAGGCTCAGGCCCGCCGCCATGGCGTGGCCGCCGAAGCGCGCGATGAGCCCCGGCTGGCGCTTGTCCACGGCATCGATGGCATCGCGGATGTGCAGGCCGTCGATGGAGCGTGCGGAGCCCCGCAGCAGGCCGTCGCCGGCGTCGGCAAAGACGACGGTGGGGCGGTGCCAGCGCTCGCGGATGCGGGCGGCGACGATGCCGATGACGCCCTCGTGCCAGCCTGGGCCGTGCACGCAGAGCACCGGCGGCAGCCCGCCGTGCTCGGCGGCCATGCGCTCCACCAGCGCCGTGGCCTGGTCCAGGATGCCGTGCTCCAGCTCCCGGCGCTCGGCGTTCAGGCCGTGCAGCTGCTGCGCCAGACGCATGGCGCGCACCGGGTCGTCGGCGGTGAGGCACTCCACGCCGATACCCATGTCATCCAGCCGCCCGGCGGCGTTGAGCCGGGGGCCGGCGGCGAAGCCCAGATCGCGGGCGGTGACGTCCTGCACCCGGCAGCCGGCCACCTCCAGCAGGGCCCTCAGCCCCGGCCGGCAGGCGCCGGCGCGGATGCGCCGCAGCCCCTGCTCCACCAGGATGCGATTGTTACGGTCGAGCTGCACCACGTCGGCGACGGTGCCCAGGGCCACCAGATCCAGCAGACTCGCCAGGTTTGGCGCCGGCCGCGCTGCGGGCGCACCGGCGGCGGCGAACCAGCCGCGGCGGGCGAGCTCGGCGCGGGTGGCCGCCAGCAGATAGAACATGACGCCGCAGCCGGCGACATGCTTGCTGGCGAAGGCGCAGCCCGGCTGGTTGGGATTCACCACCGCGGCGGCGGCGGGGAGCTCGGCGCCGGGCAGGTGGTGATCGGTGATGAGGACTGGTATACCGTGGGCCGCCGCCCGTTCGACGCCGGCGTGGCTGGCGATGCCGTTGTCCACGGTGACGATGAGGTCGGGGCGGCGCGCCACGGCGGCGTCCACCACCGCGGGGCTCAGGCCATAGCCATGGTGGAAGCGGCTCGGCGTCAGGTGGTCCACCTCCGCGGCACCCAGGGCGCGCAAGCCCAGCAGCGCCACGGCGCTGCCGGTGGCGCCGTCGGCGTCGTAGTCGCCGACGATGAGCATCCGCCCGCCGCGCTGCACCTGGTCCGCCAACAGCGCCGCCGCGGCGTCGATGCCATGCAGGCCGGACGCCGGCAGCAGCGCCTCCAGGCTCACCGCCGGCGCCGCATCGCCGCGGTGGGCATAGAGCCGGCTCAGCAGCGCCGGTACATTGGCGGGGGCCGTGGGATACTCGCTCCGGCGGCGGATGCGCACGGGCGGGGCGTCGGCGGATTGGGGAGTTCCTCGCATGCCGCAGAGCTTATACCCATCGCCCCTCGGTTTGTGGTGGCGGCGGGCTGGGTGGCGGCGGGCGGGGGACGCCGTGAATACATCCCTGTAGGCTTCACGACCGCATCCCTGCGGTCG
>NZ_CAJXWY010000025.1 GCF_913062725.1 uncultured Thiohalocapsa sp. | reverse complement strand
GGGATCTCCAGAACCCGGGCGTAGTAGAAGGCGGGCTGTGCCGGGTCGAAGTCCGGATCGCTCCACACGGTGCCGAGTTCGGAGGCGCCGATGGTGTTGGTCCAGTTGGCGTTCTTCACATCCACCGTGTTGCCCACCGGCGGCAGTACGCCCCCGGCGTCGGGCTCGCGGCCCGTGGACCAGGCCACGTCGTAGACCTGCTCGTGGGTCTTGCCGTCCTTATCCAGCCAGCCCTTGATGATCTGGATACGGTCGAGGTTGGCGCCGATGGGGTCGCGCAGCGCATAGACCATGAAGCTCGGCGTCTGCTCGCCGTTCATGGCCTTCAGGTCGGCGCCCATGGGCACGCCCTTCTCGTAACCCCGAAAGGCCGGCTGACGGCTGTCGAGATCCGCCGCCGAGTAATCCCAGCCGCCGAAGAAGCGCACGATCATGCGCGGGCCCGTGGTGGCATAGACCTCCTTGCGCGCCATGGCGTCGTAGATCGCCTCGCGGGTGTTCTCCTTGGCCCAGACTCCGGTGTAGCCGGAAGCAACCAGCATATCCCCCCGGAACGCGCCATTCTCGTTCTCGGCGAAGGGATGGCCCATGCGATCAGGCTTGGGCTCGGCGTTGGTGGCCTTGCCGAAGAAGTTGTCCTCCTCGACGGCGGCCAGCGCGGTATGGCTGTCGGTGGAGCCCGCCAGCCCGAACTTGTAGGGGTTGGTGCCGTGACGCTGCGCCAGCAGAAGCCCGTTCTTCAACGCCTCGCGGGCATATTCGTACTGCAGCATGCCGGGGCGCTTGGCCTCGGAGAGGTCCAGGTTGCCCACGTCCCAGGTCTCGTAGTCGGCGAAGGCGTCGTCCGGGGAGAGGAAGGGATGGGCCTCGCCATCGCCCTTGATCTGGGTGATTTCGTACATCGGCTCCCACTTGGCGCGCAGGCGGGCGTACTCCGCATCGATCTTCCGGCCGGTGTACTGGGCGTCCACCGGGAACATGATCCCGTTGGAGAGGTTGCCGTTGTGCGCGAGTGCGAGCGCGCTGCCGCCGGTGGTCTGCTCGTAGTTCTCGAGCCAGGCGTAGAGATCCAGCGGATCGGTCGATCCGATCGGCGCCTGGGTCGTGTAGGGCACGACCCGCCCCGCCTTGTCCGCCCCGTCGCGGAAGATCACGTTGCGGTGCAGGTTGGCGCCCTCGACCAGCGAGGTCCACTCGAAGCCGATCAACGTCGTGAAACGTCCGGGGTCGTTGTAGCGCTCGGCCGCAGCGACGACGTCTTCCCAGATCGAGCCGTAGGTCTTACCACCGGGTGAGTACTCCGCCATCATCTCGGGGTCGATCTGCCCCTGTGAGAAGGTGCCGATCAGGTCGAGCGCGGCGGCCGCCGAGGCCTCGCCCCCCTGCTGCAAGCCCTCGTACCAGCGCTTGCCCTGCTCAAAGGCGATAATGCCGGGCTTACCCGCGGCGAGATCGGTGATAAACCCCATGCCGTCGGAGTGATCCGCGATCACCAGCCAGTCCAGCGGCCGTCCGAGCTTCGCCGGCTGACCGCTTGAGGCCATGACCTCCTCGCCGCGGGCGAAGCGATAGGCGTCGTCCAGGCCGAGCCGGGCGCCGAATAGTCCGGCGTCCATGGACAACGCGGTGTGCAGATGCGTGTCTCCCCAAAAGACCTGGCTCGGGAAACTGCGCTGGGCGTAGGGCGAGTAGGCCTTGCCGGGATAGACCTCCGACAGAGACTCCTGGTCGCCCAGCGGGATGTACTGTGCCAGGGCCTCACTGGGGAGCAACACGGGCACGGCGCCGAGCAGAGCGGCCGCCGCGAGTGATTCGAGCCGGATGCGATGAGCCATGAGGGTTCTCCTCTTTTGGGGTGGTCGGCCTTTTCGGGGACAGCGCCGTGAAGTGGGCTGTGTCCGGCACTCAGGACGTGGGACGATCTGAGCAGACAGCCGGAGACTTCGGCGTGATACGCGCCGCTCTTGGGATCAAGCGCTGCTACACGGGGATAGTTCACTGATCTTCCAGCCCGGTCGGCTCGGAGCGTATTCTTAGGGCGCAGACGGTGGTTGCGCTAACGGCCTGAACTGTTCTGGAAGCGGCCCGAGAATCTCCTGGGACTTGACAGAAAGTCGTTCCCTACATGGAACGACCCTTCCCGGGGAGCGCTGCTTCAGTCATCCGGCACCACCGGAATGGCCGCCTGCGGCGCCAGGGTCTCGAAGTGCAGCCGCGCGAGCCTGCCCTCGAATGCGAACGGCGCCTTGTCGAAATAGGCATTGGCGACGGGTGAACTGGTATCCATTCCGACGTCGAAGGTCTCGGAGGCGGTGAACACGGCCGGGACGGTGCGGCGTACGGTGCCGCCGTTGGCCGGTTGGCCGTTGATCCAGAACTTGAGCTCCGCGGGCGCCGCACGTTCCATGGGCGTACGCATTTCCAGCGCGATCGAGACCTCGCCAGCCGGCAGCGGGCCCACCTCGATCGTGTCGCGCCTGAGCAGCAAGGCGCTGTATTCGTAGTAGAGCGTACCGTCGACGGCGAAGAGGCTGACGCCGCCGGCATAACCACCCATGGCGAAGATCACCCCGTTGACGTCCTCTGGCACCTCGGCCTCGATCTCGGCGCGCAGGTTGCCGTTGCGCACGTTCGGCGCCTCGGACTCCGGAATGCGCGTGATGCCCTCGAACAGCGTCCACTCGGTGTTCGTACTCCGCTTCATCTCCTGCGGATTGAGGCCGGTGTAGAGCCCCCCACCCACCGGGAGCACCTTGTTCTCCGCTGCGACCTCCATGAATAACGCCTTGAGCGCTTGCAGCTTATGCGGATGCTTCTCGGCGAGATCGTTCATCAGTGAATAATCGCTGCGCGTATCGAAAAGCTGCCAGATGTCTGATGAGGGCTCCCAGCCGATCAACCCCGACAGATCCGCGTCCCACGGGGTCCGCGGACCAAAGGTGCTGGCCATCCAGCCTTCGTGGTAGATGCCGCGGCTGCCCATGACTTCGAAATACTGGGTCGTCTTGCGCTCCGGCGCGTCGGCCGAGGCGAAGGTGTAGGCGAAGCTCACCCCGTCGATGGGGTCCTGCTTGTGACCGTTGACCACCTTCGGCGGGGTGATGCCGAGGATCTCGTAGATCGTCGGCACCACGTCATTCACATGGGTGAACTGCGGCCGCGGCGTGGCGTCCGGCTCGATCCGCGCCGGCCAGGACACGACCAAGGGCGTGCGTGTGCCCCCCCAGTCCGCGGCTACGAGCTTCGTATAGCGGAACGGGCTGTCGCCGGCCCAGGCCCAGCCGGCATGGTACATGTTGTCCATTCGCGGTCCGCCGATCGCATCGAGCCCGCCGAATTCCTCGGCGACGGCGATGTGCTCGGCAACCGTCGAGGGAATGCCGTTCTGCGAGTTCAGCTCGGCCACGCTGCCCTGCAAACCTTCTGCCGAGGCGCCATTGTCCGAGACGAGATACAGGATCAGGGTGTTGTCGCGGATGCCGCGCGCTTCCAGCTCGTCGATGAGCCGGCCGACCTGCGCATCCGTGTGCTCGAAGAAGCCCGCGTAGACTTCCATGAGCCGGGCCTGGAACGTCTTCTCGTCGTCGGGTATGTCTTCCCAGGCGTCAATGCCCTCAGGCCGCGGTGCCCGCTCGGCGTGCTCGGGAATCCAGCCTGTGGCCTTTTGTCGCTGGAACACCCGCTCCTGGTAGGCGTCCCAGCCATCGTCGAATTTGCCCTTGTATTTGTCCGCCCATTTCCGGGCGACATGATGGGGACCGTGCACGGCACCGGGCGTCCACCACATGAGGAAGGGGCGGTCCGGATTGATGGCGAGGTGGCGTCGCATCCAGGTGATCGCCTTATCCGCCATCGCCTCGGTGAGGTGGAAATCCTCGTAATTCTCCACGTGCGGCATCGAGATGGGCGTGGTGTTTTCCCACAGCGTGGGCTCCCATTGCGAGGTCTCGCCCGCGATGAAACCGTAGAAGTAGTCGAAGCCACGCCCCGTCGGCGTGCGGTCGTAGGGGCCGTTGGCGATCTGGTCCACCGGCGTGTTGTGGTCCTTGCCGAAGGCCGAGGTCGCGTAGCCGTAGTGGCCCAACACCTCGGCGATGGTGGCCGACGACTTCGGGATCACGCCGGTGTAGCCGTCCCAGTCGTTGGCGAACTCGGCGATCTGTCCCGCACCCACCCGGTGGTGGTTGCGCCCGGTCATCAGCGCGGCCCGGGTCGGCGAGCACATGGCCGTGGTGTGGAATCGGTTGAAGGCGATCCCTTCCTCGGCCAGGCGGGTGAGCGTCGGCGTGTGGATCTCACCACCAAACGTGTCGGGCTGCCCGAAGCCCGCGTCATCGAGCATGACGATGAGGAGATTGGGGGCATCTTCCGGTAACCGCCGCGGCGCCTGGCGCCACTGGTGCACCGACTCCTGCATGGTCGGGCCGACCGCCCCGCCCATCGGCGGATCGGGGAAGGGCAGCACCTCCTGGGCGCTCGCGGGGCCCGACGACAGGGCCATACCGAGACACACGAGGGCCGAGCAGGCCATGGTCGAGACGCTGGTCGACGTGATCTTTGCTTCCATGGTGGCTCCTGTCATCGCTGCGTCGTTGTTGCATCGTTCGCGGACCACAAGGGCCGCAACTGACCTCTGCGCGTCCACCGGTAAGTCCAGGGTCCGGTACTTGTCCTTGAGCGGGGAAATAGGTTACCCGGAAGCAATCGAAGGACGTCCAGCTCAAAGCTCAGACGGCAGCAACGCCCCGATGCGAGGAGTCATTCCAGTTTGCGGTCGGAGACGACGACTCGGTCGCTGCTGAAGCCGACTTCGTTGTCGCTGAATGTCGACCACTCCTGCCAGCGGGCGTTGACATAAAGCCGGGGCTGGAGTTGAGGCAGCGCCTGCGCGACCTCGAGGCACTGCCGGAGGCGGACAGCCCCCGTGCCCTGGAGCACCTGCCCTGATTGGAGGACTGGGTCGGCGTCGAAGCGCCCGGGGAGCATGCGACCTGCTGCGGCACATCGGGGCGCTGGACTTTCCGGCGGCCCTGAAAGCCCTGCGCGGGCTGCAGGAAGGTGTTGTCGGGAGTCTGCGCTGAGCCGCGGAGACCAACCTGGCCCTCGCCTTGAGCGCGAGCCTGGGGTGGCGGAACCGAGCACCTGTGCGGAGGTCGCAGGCGATGGTGCGGACGCAGCTTACCCGCCCGGGTTAAGGCGGAGAGGGCGAATGGCTGGCGTACGGCGCCTGAAGAGAGTGGGCACCCGGGTAGAACCCCGGGCGATGGACGACCCGGTCAGTGCAGGATCAGCGGTTGCCGTCCTCGACCGCCCGAAGTCGGCAGCGCCGATACCGCATTTGCACACTGTTTTGCACAGTGGCTGATTCAGAGGGGTCAGAAAATGATCTAACTCGTCGATGAAAATGGTCGGGGTGAAAGGATTCGAACCTTCGACCCCTGCCTCCCGAAGACAGTGCTCTACCAGGCTGAGCTACACCCCGAAAGTGCTTGATAGACAGACGATTCCTCGCCTTTTGGCGATCTGCGAGCGTCGCCTGTTTTGCTGTAGTTGATGTGCAGTTGCTCAGACAGCCGGGACCTGTTTGAGCGCTGTTGACCCGATTAATAGGTGCGGGCGACGGCGAACTCGGCAGTGGCCAACATTGAGCGCTTCGCCTCTGAATCAGAGAGCCCGTCGAGCGCGTCGCGGGCGGCTTGCGCATGGTGTCTGGCCAGTTCGACAGTATAGTCGAGTGCGTTGGTGTCGACAATGGCTGCGACGACATCGTCGATGCGACCGCGCCCACCTTCCTCGATGGCCTTGCGCAGCATGCTGCGCTGGGCCTCGGTGCCGACGGCCATGGCCCGGATCAGGGGCAGCGTCGGCTTGCCTTCTTCCAGATCGTCGCCGATGTGCTTGCCGATGGTCTCGCTGTCGGCATCGTAGTCCAGGGCGTCGTCCACCAGCTGGAAGGCGATGCCCAGATGCAATCCGAAGTCTGCGATGCGATCTTCCAGCGCCCGCGGCACTTCGGCGAGCACGGCGCCCAGACGCGTGCCGGCCTCGAACAGCGTCGCCGTCTTGCGCCGAATGACCTCCATGTAGCGCGCCTCATCGGTTTCGGGATCGTGGGCGTTCAGCAGCTGCAGCACTTCGCCCTCGGCGATGCGATTGGTGGCGTGGGACAGCACGTCCATGATGCGCATCACGCCCACATCGACCATCATCTCGAAGGCGCGTGAGTAAAGAAAATCGCCGACCAGCACACTGGCTTCGTTGCCCCAGACCGCATTTGCGGTGTCGCGGTTGCGGCGCAGCTCGGAGCCGTCGACGACGTCGTCGTGCAGCAATGTGGCAGTGTGAATGAATTCGACGATGGCGGCCGTCTCGTGATGGCACGTGCCATGGTAGCCACAGGCACGTGCCGCGAGCAGGACGAGCAGCGGGCGCAGCCGCTTGCCGCCGCCGCCGACGATATAGTGGCCGATCTGGTTGATCAGCACCACGTCCGACTGCAGGCGCTCTAGGATGAGCGCGTCAACGGCCCGGAGGTCGTCGGACACTGGCGCCCGAATTACGGAGAGGTCCATGGGCGAGATCACACAACAGCGAATCGAAAAGTCTAGGGGCTAGGGCTCTGCACTGTCAAGTCGTAGGACGAACACCTGAAGACCCGATCGTGCGCTGAGGCGGGCGGACTTCGGCGGCACGCCTAAAGCGGCACCCGTCCCGGTGCCCCCTCGCAGCGACGCTCGCCCACCCCTATATCTTGAACTTAACGGAGACTCTGCCAGTCGGAGACGGCACCGGGCCGCCCGGCCCCGATGATACCCGCGACGGGAGAACACGCCTTGAAAAGCCCTTTCCTTCAAGCCTTCAACGACCTGCCGCGCGAGCTGCCGATCTTCCCCTTGAGCGGAGCGGTGGTGCTGCCCGGCGTGCAACTGCCGCTCAACATCTTCGAGCCGCGCTACCTCAATATGGTCGAGGCGGCGCTGGCCCAAAACCACCTGATCGGCATGGTGCAACCGCGCCCCGATGCCGAAGGGGAGGCGCCGCCGGTGCACCGCATTGGCTGCGCCGGGCGGATCACCTCCTACAGCGAGACCGCGGATGGCCGCATCGTGCTGGTGCTGACCGGGCTCTGCCGCTTTGAGATCGCCGAGGAACTGCCCGAGCGCGATGGCTACAGGCGCATACGTCCGGATTGGAGTCGCTTCGCCGGCGACTACGATCTCAGCGCCGGCAGCATCGCTGACCGTGAGCGCTTCATGGGCTCGCTGCGCACCTTCTGCGACCAGCGCAGCGTGGAGGTCCCGTGGGACGATATCGGCAAGATGGACGACCACGATCTGGTCAACCTGCTTTGTACCCACTTACCGCTCGGCGCCGATGACAAGCAGGCGCTGCTGGAGACCAATGGTATCGACGCCCGCGCGGACCTGATGCGCGGACTGATGGAAATGTCCGCCTTCGGCATCGCGCCGGGCACGAGCGAGCAACGGCACTGACCTCGCCGTCGGCGCCGCCGGCCGTCGTCACCTGCCCCTTGAAATCGCGACGCGGAAGGTTTACTACCGGGTCGCAGTACAACGATCAACATGGGAGCAGCATCATGGCAGTCACCCTCACCGACACCGCCGCCCGCCACGTCAGCAGCATGCTGGCCAAGCGCGGTCATGGCATCGGACTTCGTATCGGCACCAAAAAGAGCGGCTGCACCGGCTACGCCTACGTCGTCGACTACGCAGATGCGCTCGACGACAGTGACCAGGTGTTCACGAGCCATGGCGTGAAGGTGGTGGTCGATGACACCAGTCTGGCGCGCATCGACGGCATGGAGGTGGATTTCGTCAAATCGAGCCTCTTGAACGAGGGTTTCGAGTTCCGCAACCCGAACGTCAAGGACGAGTGCGGCTGCGGCGAGTCGTTCAGCGTCTGAAGCGCGTCCCGTCCAGGTCTCCGCCCGGCGGCGCTCGGCGAGCCGCCGAACGCCGATGCCGCGGCGGGCCTTCGCGCCACGCAACCGCACCCTAACCAGGCCACGCGGCCCCATGGACCGGCCGCAGCCGTCACCGTACTTGTGCCCCCCGTAACCGCATTCTCCGCCCATGAGCAGCACCAGCGAGATCGACGAGATCATCGACACCTTTGAACTGTTCGGCGACTGGGACGAGCGCTACCAGTACCTGGTCGAGCTCGGCGAGCGTCTGCCGACCATGGACCCCATGCTGAAGGTGGACGCCAACCGCGTGATGGAATGCATGAGCACCGTGCACGTTGCACCATCGTCGATCGACGGGGGTCCGAGGCTCGCGTTCCAGGGCGACTGTGACACGGCCATCATCAAGGGCGTCGTGGCGCTGCTGGTGCAGCTATTCTCCGGCAAGTCTGCGGCCGAGATCGAAGCGATGGACGTGGATGCACTGTTCGCGGGGCTGAAGCTCGAAGAGCACCTGAGTCCAAACCGCCACGTCGGTGTCTATGCCATCGTCAACAAGATGAAGGGCCAGGCGCGGCGCCTGAGCAACGCGTAACGAGGCGTGAGGCCCTGCCTCGGTGCTCGACAGCCGACGCCAGCCCCTCACACCTCCCCCCACAGCCGCACCAGATTGTTGTAGCTGCGATCCACCTGGGCGGTGTGCTCGGCGCCGGGGTCAGCCTTGAGCAGGTGCGCTCGCGCCAGACTCAGCTCGTAGAGCAGCTCGCGCCGGCCCGGATCGCGGACATAGCTCTGCACCCAGGTAAGCGCCACCAGGCGC
This sequence comes from uncultured Thiohalocapsa sp., assembly GCF_913062725.1. Taxonomy (GTDB): domain Bacteria; phylum Pseudomonadota; class Gammaproteobacteria; order Chromatiales; family Chromatiaceae; genus Thiohalocapsa. The sequence goes on along the minus strand of NZ_CAJXWY010000025.1, from coordinate 44,817 downwards.
TCGCCACGGGTCACCGCAGCGACGTGGTGCAGGCTGGAAGACGGGTAGGCGATGGCGTGGCCCGCCGGGAGCTTGACCCGGTTGTCGCCGAAGCTGGTGCGCATCACCAGCTCACCACCGTCGTAGTCAGTGGGCGCATTCAGGAAGATGGTCATGGAAACATCGGCGCGAAAGCGCGGGCCGCCGCTGCCCATGATTGGATCATCCACATGATCGCCATAGGCCATGCCCGGGCGGTAGCGGGCGAAGATCGGGTCCGCCACCCGGTGGGGCAGCACGCCGAAGCGAAACGTCTCGTTGTGGCCGAGGCTCGCCATCAGGATTCGGATCAGTCGCTGCAGGCGCTCGGGCTCCTGGCCGAGCTCCTCGTTGTGCTTGACACGCGCAGCGGCGAAGCCGGCGGTGAGCTTGCCGTCGACGAAGGTGCCAGCACGGATGATCTCCCGCAGCTTGTCCAGCTGGGCAGCGTTGAGCAGATTGGGGATGGTAAGCAGCATGGCGGACTTGGGCGGGCGATGACGGCGGCGGCGGACGCGTTTGATACCATAGCCAATTCACTTGCACACGCGCCAGCGGAGGTGGACGCATGATTCTCAAGGCTATCGTCGAGGACCAGGAATACAGCTTGAACGTGCCCGAGAGCCTGCTCGCCGGCTGCGACGACTACTGCGACAAGCTCGACGCCGACATGGACGCCGGCTGGCAGATGAGCCGGGAATGGGTGGCGCAGCCAAACCTGGAACAGCGCTGTCAGATCGTCGCCGACAAGCTACTGACGGCGCTGGAGAAAGAAAACCACAAGCTGGGCATGCTGATGGCGGCCTATATCCTCAAGCGGCTCCCCAACGTCGAGGCCGTGGAGCTGGACATCCAGGGCGAGATGCAGAACAACGGCTTTCGCTTCCGCGCAGGCGCACCGGTGGCCGCCGCCGGCCAACAACCGGAACAGGCCGCCGCAACGGCCGGCGCGCCGACGGGGCTCAGCCGCATGCAGGCCATGGCTCAGGCGGGCAACGACGTCACCAAGGTGTTTAAGGTAGGCAAGGCCTGGCGATTTTCAGTTTATGATCATGCCAGCGGCAGCTGGCAGGAATCGCCCCTCATTGCCACCGCGCAAGAGGCTGAGCGCCTGCGCCAGGCGGCGTTCCGGGAGCGCTACGAGGCGCTCATCGGGGACAACGGCTGAGGGCACGCCAGCCCGCCGCGCGCGGCCTGCCCCAGTATCGCAGCGCAGATACAATCAAAGCCGCGACAGGCCACCGCCAGCGCACGCCCGTCACGCTCCACCCGCCCGCCAGCGTCCCCCGCCCAGCGTCCATGACCGCCGCCAACAGCAGCAACCAGCCCACGCCGTTCGAAGTCACTGCCCCACTGGCCCTGCGCTGGCGCCACAGCGGCGCCGCCAAGGTGGTGGCCGCCTGCTTCCCCCACCCGCAGGGGCTGCTGTACCTGGATCTGTTCTGGCATCGCAAGACGCCCGCCGAGGCGGCACATCTGCTCACGGGCGAGCTCACCGGCCGGGGCCCTTGGCGCATCGGCGACTGCGTGATCACCGTGCTTGGCTGCCACAATACCGATCCGGATCTCGCCGACGCCTTCGCCCGCTGGCGCGTATATCTCGAAAGCGACGCCGCCGCCACGGAATACCCGCCGCCGGAGCAGATCCGCGACATCGCGCGCCGACTCGGCGCCAGCGTCTGAGCCCAGCCGACGACGGCTGCCGAGCATCCGCAGCGCAATCCGAGCGTGGAGGCCGTCACCGTCGGCCTCACGCCTCTGATCTGGCCCTTCTGAGCAGCGCACGCCATCTCGCCCCGGCGACGCGCGCGGCACAACCGAAGACCTCTGCCCTTACCCGGCGTCGTCCGTCATACTTCGCCACCGGTACTCCACACGACTTTGCGACTATCCTGCAGTGCTGTGAACGGCAATTGTCAGCAACGGTTGACATTTGTTTGAATAAATTTGTGTCAATCACGCTTCACACACGATAAAAATGGTTTAAACTCTAGCTGGCTGCTCCGCCGACGGCTCCCTGCCGCGGGACCGACCCACCGCCATGGCAGGCACACCCCAACGCACGGGTTCGACGGCCGTTGGCCTCTCCCCATGCCAATTGGAGGATTCGACGTGTCCGCTGCCGCAACCAACCAAGCCCCGTCACAAAAGCGAGACAACGGCCTGAGCCCCCTCGGCCTGGCCCTGATCCCGCTGCTCATCCTGTTTGCCGCCACGGTCATCCTGTTCTGGCTGAGCCAGCGGGACATGTCCGGTACCTACAAGTACTGGGAGATCTTCGTGCCCGTGGTGGCCGTGGTTTCCCTGGTGTCCGGCTGGACGCAGGCCTATGTCAGCAACAGCAACCGCGTCTGGTATCTGCTGCGGCAGGCGATCCATTGGGGCGCCCTCATCGGCTTGCTGTGGCTGCTGAACTCCCAGGGCTACCGTGAGCTGATGAGCGACCAGCAGTACACGGCGTTGATGATCTATCTGCTCGCCCTCGGGACCCTGCTGGCGGCGGTGCAGATGGACATCAAGCTCATCTTCTTTTCGGTGTTCCTGGCCTTCTGCGCCTTCCTGATCGCCGTACCGGCGGACAATCCCACATTGATCGCCGTCGGTAACACCCTCGGCATCTCCGAGCCCCAGGCCAAGCCGGTCCTCGTCAGCAGCGCCGTGGCGGTGGCGGGCTTTATTGCAAGCCTGTTCGTGGTGTTCATGATGCGTGGCGCCCTGATCGCCAAACGCGCCAGCCACAGGCGCAAGCAGGGCGATTGAGCCCACCGAACGGGCCAACGCACACGCCAGGGCCGGACGCCCGGGGCGCCATCACCACGGCGCCGACGCCAGGGACGGCATCACGCACCTGCCGGACGTTGGTCTCGCATCGCCAAGCCGAGCCGACACCCGCGCCCATGGCCTCCCGCGCGCGCCTCCCATCACCCCGCATACAGCGGCGGCGCACTGCCGCAGACCCCGCGCCCTTGGGCGCCTCGCTATCGCCCCCGCCGACCGCTCTGGGCTAAGATACCGGTCGTTGCGTGCTGGCACGCTGACCAACCAGGGGAGATCGAATGCTGGCGTTACAGGGGCAGCGCAGGCGCTCGACGGCATGTCGACGGCGCCCAATCGGGCCGCTGCGCTCGGTGCTGGGATCGGGGCTGCTGACGGCGCTGGTGGCGCTACCAATGCATGCCGCCGAGACGCCCTGGTCGCGCATCCCGGATGTTTCCCCCGGTCAGCCCGCCGCCATCGGCGGTCCGAGCAACGGCTGTATCGACGGCGCCGAGGCGCTGCCGTCCACTGGCCCTGGCTTCGTCAGCATCCGCCGCCACCGCAACCGCTACTACGGCCATCCGCAGACCATCCGCCTGGTGCGCGACCTCGGCCGTGCCATGCACCAGCGCAACGGGCGCTACATCATGATCGGCGACCTCGCCCAGCCGCGCGGCGGGCGCATGAGTTCGTCCCACGTGAGCCATCAAAACGGCCTCGACGTCGATATCTGGCTGGCCTTGGCGGATTCACCCGCCGAGGCCATTCGTGCCACCCCGGAGCAGCGCGACCCGCCGAGCATGCTCACACCCAACAAGCTCGCCTTGCACGAGCGCTTCGGCCCAGACCAGCTGTTCTTGCTGCAAGCCGCCGCACAGGACCCGGCCGTGGACCGCATCCTGGTCAACCCGGGCATCAAGCGCGCCCTGTGCCAGCAGGAGAACGATGCCCACTGGCTGCGCAAGCTCCGCCCCTGGTGGGGCCACGACGCGCACATGCATGTGCGTCTCAAGTGCCCGCCTGACAGCCCCCATTGCCGAGCGCAATCCCCGGTGCCCATGGGCAGCGGCTGTGGCAGCGAGCTGGCCTGGTGGTTCAGCCTCGAGGCCCGCAGCCCCACCCGCGCATCCTCGCGCAAGCCCAAGGCGCGGCCACAGCCGCCGGCGCAGTGTCAGGTCTTGTTAAGCGGGCGCTGAAGACGGCAGGCCGTCCGCCAACAAGCGCCCGCAGATCAGGCCGACGATCATCCCGAATGCGGTGATCCACCCCCATGATCGTTGATTGGCCGTTCGCCGACCTGCTGCTCGGCAGCTGGCTCTCCGTCGTGCTGGTGTTTTCGCTGTACAACCTGCTGCAGGGTTACATCCTCCAGGAGACCTTCCGGCTCACGCTGGGGCTGCTCGGCCTGACCATCGCTTTCACCGACGCCTTTTTTTATGGCGTCTTCGATTTTTTCCTCCCGATCCTGCAGCAAACAATTGCGCCCTATGTCGCCAGCGTCACAATCGTCGTCATCACGGTGCTGGCGAGCTGGTTCACGCGTCCCTTCCTGCGCTTCGCGGAGCTGATTCCTGCCCACGACCGCAAGCTCGCACTGACCGAAAAGCTCGTCATGCTGCCACTGCCGGCACTCCTGGTGGTGCCGCCCCATTGGGTCGGCCTGGCGCAGATGATCATCGCCCCCATCGATGCCTATTTCTGGACCCGGGCGTTCCTGGCAATCCGCCACGTCGGCGGCTTTGGCGCCAGACTGATGGCGTTGTTCTGGCCTGCGATTGCCACGGGCGCCATTTTATGGTTTGCGCGGAATCTGGGGCTCGTCCCCGGCAGCGCCTGGCTGACCGTCGCCTACATGCTGGGCATTGCGCTGGAAGGCATCGCCATCAGCCTCGCGCTGTCTTATCGCCTGAAGAAGCTCGCCGAAGACAGCACCACGGCCCTGGCTTCAGCCGAAGCCATCAACCGCGCCGCCTTGGATCTACAGGACCAACTGCGCACGGAAATCGACGAGCGGACCGCGGAGCTGCGCCAGCAGGAGCGCCGCGCCAATGAGGAGTATCGCAGCAAGCAGGCCTTTCTCTCGCTGATATCGCACGACCTTCGCGGCCCCCTCAGCAGCGCTTCGCAAAGCATCAGTCACCTCTTGCTCAATTTACACGCAGGCAAAACGCAGGAGCTTGCGCGCTTACTGACAAATGTCGACGATACGCTCATTCAGCAGGTCTCGCTGGTCGACCGCCTACTCGATATCGAAACCCTACGCACCAGCTCCCGTAATGAGCTGCCCCCCACGCTCGATCTGCATCAGGTGGTGGCATCCTGTTTGGCAAACTGGCGGGGTCGCTTCGCGAGCAGAGCCATGAACGCCGTGAATGAAATAGATCAGGATAGCACGATTCGTGCCGACCCCCTGCTACTGAATACCATGCTCGAAACCCTCTTGGGTAACGCCCTGCAACATGGCTCGCCCGACGGCGTCGTGCGCATCGGCCACGACCCCCATGACGCATCGGGTTTTTTCGTGGGCAACACGGTCAAGGACTTGTCGGAATCGTCCCGGGCGAAAATTCTAGGCTTGAATGAGCAGCACATGACGATTGGACAACCCAATGACGATGAGGCGACGCAAACCGCCGATGCCCTCTTCGCAGCCCTCGGCAGTGGGCGCGGCTTGGGCTTGACGCTGGCCCGCGGGGTGATGCGCGCACGGGGGGGCGATCTGATCAGCGACATCGACGAGCCAATGGTCCGCTTCCGCGTGATCATGCCCACGATCGAGCGGCGCGTGCTGATCGTGGACGATCAGCCGCTGCAAGTCAGTGCCCTCGAAGACCGTCTCAGCCCGGTACTGCCTGCGACACACTTCTACGAGGCCAACGACGTCGAGGCGGCCCTCAGGGTGCTCGCGGACACGGGCATCGACCTGATTCTCTGTGATGTTCGCATGCCCGACGCCGATGGCTTCGCCTTGCTCGAGGCGGTGCGCTCGAAGCCGCTGTTGGAGCACACGCCCTTCATGCTGCTGAGCGCGGTTGCCTCACCGGCGGAGGCACACGCGCTCAACCAGCGCGCGGCGCGCGCCGGGGCCGACGCCTTCCATGCAAAGCCGCTGAGCGCCGAAGCCCTGGCGGACATACGGTCTTACATCCCGAGCGCCACGGCGCCGCCCATCCACCACTGACCACGGCCGGGCGACGGCTTGTGCGACTGTCAGATTTCGTCAGCGACCGGTACTCGCCTCGCTGTGCCGGCTGCCGGATAATCGCGCGCATGAACACCCTGCCCGCGAACATCTATATCGTTGACGACGACTGGCTGGTGCGGGATCTGCTCGCCAGCACACTCCGTGGTGAAGGCTTCCATGTGGACACCTATTCCACCGGCGAGGCCCTGCTCGGCGCGCTGGACGCAAAGCCCTGTGACCTGGTGCTGGTGGATATTGGCCTGCCCGATACGGATGGCTTCGCGCTGACAACCCGCCTGCTGAGCCGATACCGCTGCGGCATCATCATGATCACCGCACGCCGGGACATGGAAAGTCGGCTCATGGGTCTCGAGCAGGGGGCGGACGCCTACCTCGTCAAGCCGGTCGATCTCAGGGAGCTCAAGGCGACGGTCTGCGCGTTGCTACGGCGTATCGAGCGGGAAAGACATCCCACCCTCGGGCCGCCAACCTGGCGCTTCGAACCAAGATTTTGGCGCCTGGTAGGACCGGACGAGGTGGCGATTCCCCTCACCCAGAGCGAATGCCTGCTATTGGATGTGCTCATTCGCCACCAGGGCGGTCTGGTGGAGCGCGATCAATTGATCACCGCCATGGGGCACTCCCCGGTGTATTTCGGTCGCACCCGGCTGGATACCATGATCAGCCGACTGCGCCGGAAAATCCAATCCTACTGCCCCGACTGGCGGCCGCTCGTGACGGAACGAAACAAGGGCTACGCCTTTGTGACCGTGCGGGACTGACGCTCTGGCACACGAATCGCGGGGGCAAGGTGCGTTGACGACTCTCCACATCACGCCCAACCCCCGCGTGCCTGCAGCGTCTTGGGGCAGCCAGGGCGACGGAGTGTACCCGGGCTGATGCCGTTGTGTAACTGACAGAATCTTACCATCCCAGGCCCTTGGCTTGATCCAAGGCTGCCTGCGTCCGACCATGCACGCCGGCAGCCGACGGCGGCGCTGCGCCGCCCAACCATCGTCCAGTCTCGCCTCTGCGGCGTCGTCCCGCAGTCAATCCGCAGGGTTCAACGCCAGTGCAACAACTGTTCAGAACAAAAGCGCTGGCCAAGGTCAGCAACCCTGATCAGCTCGATCAGGCCCTGCAGATTATCCGCCCCGCCCACTGGCTGGGCTTCGGCTTCGTGCTCATCGTTGTGCTGTCCGCATTGACGTGGAGCGCGATTGCCACGGCGCCGGTCAAGGTCTCAGGGCCTGGAGTCCTGCTCTCCGCCGGAGGCGTCATGGGCGTGACCACCGAGGGCAGCGGACGCCTGACCCAATGGCTGGTGCAGGTGGGCGACCGCGTCACCGCCGGCCAGCAGATCGCCCTACTGCAAGATCTCCAGCGGCTGGCCGACGTCGAGCGGGCCGAGGCCGCCGCACGCGAGGCACGCACGATGTATGAGATGCTGGAAAAGGAATTCGCCATCCAAAACCAGGCCGCGGACGATTTAAAGAACCGCACCACCCTCGCCACCGAAGAGCGCATCAACAGCTTGCAGGCGCTCGGCGCCACGCTGCGGCGGCGCCAGGATGGGGAGGCACGCTTATTCAAGGAAGGCATGGTGAGTGGGGTCGAACTCTATGACACCGAGACCAGGCTCGCCGACATCGACAACGAGATCGCATCGGCGCGGAACCGACTGGCCCAGCTCGAGATCGATCAGCAACGGGAGCGGGATCAGCGCAACGACCAGCTCGCCGACCAGCGGATCAAGATGCGCACGCTGGAGCGCGAGGCGAAGGATAAACGCCAGGCCGATGCACGCCAGCGCGTCGTGACTGCCGATGCCGCGGGCACCATCGCAACCCTGAATATGGATATCGGTAATCTCGCGCAGCCCGGTCAGCAGGTCGCGACGCTGATTGTCGAGAACGCCGACACGACCAACTTGGACGCCTTCAACTACATGCCCGCCGCGGACGGTAAGAAGATCGAGGTGGGCATGGAAGCTCAGGTTTCGCCATCAACGGTCAAGCCGGAATTGGATGGCTATCTGGTCGGTGTCGTCAAGCGCGTGTCTCCACTACCGGAGAATCGGGCATCACTCATGCGACGCCTGGGTAACGAGGTGTTGGTCAATCAATTGCTCCAGGGCGGCGCCCCCATCGAGGTGCAAATCGATCTGCAGCCCGACAGCAAGACACCAAGCGGCTATGCCTGGACCTCCGGCGACGGACCGAATCTGCAACTGCAGCCTGGCACGATGGCCCAGTCCGCGGTGGTGGTGGATCGCATTCACCTCATCAGCCTGTTGCTGCCAGCCATGCAATACGTCTACGGTTGGCTTGGGCACCGATGAGCACCGCTAAGGCCAAGGCCAAGGCCGCGCTGGTCAAGACGCCCACCATCCTGCAGATGGAGGCGCTGGAGTGCGGCGCCGCCGCGCTGGCGATGATCCTGGCGTATTACGGACGCTGGATACCGGTCGAGGAGCTGCGCGTGCTCTGCGGCGTGTCGCGCGACGGCAGCAAGGCGCTGAACATCGTCAAGGCGGCACGCTCATTGGGCATGCAGGCCGGCGGCAAGCGCCTGGAGCCGGCGCAGCTGCGGGCGCTGCCCACCCCGGCGATCCTCTTCGTCAACATGAACCACTTCGTGGTGTATGAGGGCGTCGCCAGGGACCGGTTCCAGCTCAACGATCCCGCCGCCGGTCGCCGTTGGGTCAGCCCCACCGAGCTCGACGAGATGTTCTCCGGCATCGTCCTGACCTTCGAGCCCACCGCAGAGTTCAAGACTGGCGGCTCACCGCCCGCCGTGTTACCGGGATTGCTGCAGATCGCCAGGCGCACCCGCGGCCCACTGCTGTGGCTGGCAGTGCTGGGCTTGATGCTGTCCCTGGTGGGCATTCTGTTGCCCGGGTTGCAGCGGATCTACGTCGACAGGATCCTGGTGCAGGAGCTGGACGATTGGGTTTGGCCCCTGGCGGCGACGCTGTTGGCGGTCGCACCGTTCATGGCCCTGCTCGCCGTGATGCAGGGACGCCTGCTGGCGACCATCAACGCCAAGCTGTCCATGGTGCTGTCCAGCCGCATGGTCTGGCACCTGCTGAGACTGCCGGTGATGTTCTTCAGTCAGCGCTACGCGGGCATGATCAGCAGTCGGGTGGCGCTGGCGGACCAGCTGGTGCTGAGCATTACCCGGGGACTGTCGCAGATCCTGGTCAATCTGGCACTGTTGTTGATGCTGGTGGCCCTGATGCTGCAATACAGCCCCACGCTCACCCTGATCGCGCTGGTGATGGGCCTGCTCAATGCCCTGGTCTTCCAACGCATGCGCAAGTCCCTCGGCGAGGCCTCCGAGAAGATCGCCATGCAGACGGTGAAGATGTCGGGCAAGGCGATGCAGGGCCTGCGCATGATCGAGACCCTGAAATCCACCGGCACCGACGCGGCCTTCTTCGCCAACTGGTCCGGCCTGCAGGCGCTGTTCATCAACGCCCAGCAGGAGATCGGCCGGCGCGAGGCCCTGCTGACGGCGCTGCAGGCCCTGTTTGCGAGCCTGACCGCGGCGGCGATTCTGGTCGTCGGCGGCCACCTGACCATGGTCGAGACCTTCTCCATCGGCATGCTGGTGGCCTTCAGCACCATCAGCGTGCTCCTCAACCAGCCGATACAGGGTCTGGTGTCGGTGGCGGGCACCCTGCAGCAGACCAAGGGCGACCTGGCGCAGATCGACGACACGCTGCGCTATCCGCGCGCCCGGGAGTTTCAGAACGAGGCATCAGATGTGCTTGCACCGGGCGAGCGAGGCCAGCGACGGGGCGCGCAGGGCGCACAGCGCCAGCCGCCGCAAATGCCGGGCACGGGCACCGCGGCAGCGACGTCGCCGCCACTGCGTCTGAGCGGCCGGGTCGCGCTCGAGGCGGTGACCTTCGGCTACGCACCGCTCGAGACGCCGTTGCTCGATGGTCTCTCGCTGTCCGTCGCCCCGGGGAGCCGCATCGCCCTGGTGGGCGGCTCGGGCAGCGGTAAATCCACCATCGGTAAGCTCGTCACCGGTCTGTTCGAGCCCTGGCGGGGCCGGGTGCTGTACGACGGCCATCCCCTGACCGATATCCCCCGGGACATCCTGCGCAGCTCGCTGGCGGTGGTCGACCAGGAGATCGTCCTCTTCGAGGGCAGCATCCGCGACAACATCAGCCTCTGGGACCGGACACTGCCGCAGGCACAAATCATCCGCGCGGCCAAGGATGCCATGATCCACGATGTCATCATGGCCCGCACCGAGGGCTACGACACCAAGGTCGAGGAGAATGGGCGCAACTTCAGCGGCGGCCAGCGCCAGCGCCTGGAAATCGCCCGCGCCCTGGCCACCAACCCCCAGCTGCTGGTGCTCGATGAGGCCACCAGCGCCCTGGATACCCTCACCGAACAGGCGCTGATGGACAACGTCCGGCGCCGTGGTTGCAGCCTGCTGATCATCGCCCATCGCCTCAGCACCATCCGCGACAGCGACGAGATCATCGTCTTGGACCATGGGCGGGTGCTGCAGCGCGGCACCCACGAAACGCTGGCCAGGGTTGAGGGGCCCTACCGGGAGCTGCTGGAGACATGAGCCTGACCCATGTGTCCAGCCTGGTCCTGCCGGAATCCCTTGTGGCGCAAGGGCGGCTGATCCGGTGTCGTGGTCATGAGCGTCTGCTGCTGAGCGATCCGCAGACGGCCTGGATCATCCGTCAGGGGGCGGTCGAGCTGTTCGCGCTCGAAGCCGAAACCGGCGCCGGGCCGGACGCTGCAGCAAGCCCCGCGCTCAACCAGACCGAGCACCCTGCCGAGGGCCCGCGGCACCATCTGGAGACCCTCGCGGTCGATACGCTCATGTTGGGCGTGTCTGCGGACACCTGCCCCGGGTTACGTCTGCTGGCGCAACCCAGGGTGGACACGGAAGTCCTCGAGCTGCCCTTTGATGCGGTGGTGCGTGTCGGCGATGACGCGGACCATCACGCCGAGCTGGTGACTCTCCTCGAGTCCTGGCTGCAGGCCTTGAGTCGGGGCGTCGCGGTCTGGACAGCGCCCCGACCGCGAATCGCCGAGTCCATCGCGCCGGGCGAATCGCGATCGTTGGCCGAGGGCGTGCGGGTCGGCAGCAAGTCGTCACTGAGCTGGGTGCGCTTACCGGGCAACGCGGCGCAATTCGTCGATACCCAGGCGCCGGCTGCCGACGCCGAGCCCGTTCGCTTCCCCCTGGGCGCCGATGCCTGGCTGACGAGCACGGCGGCCATCGAGATCGATGCCACCGATACCGCCGCCGTGCTGGCGGATGGCACAGCCTGGGCCGGCATCGCGCATCTGCACGCAGCCGTGCTCGGCGCGATCGAGCACGACCTGACTCTCACCGAGGCCGCGGCGGTGGACCAGCTCGCCGCGCGCCGGACCGCCAATGCCGAACGACGCGATCAGGCCTTTGCGGAGCTGATGCACGTCACGCATGGCACACGGATCGCGCCATCACAGGCGGCGGAGACCGAGGCCCCCGTGGTGACAGCGATGCGGCTGATCGGGCACGAGATGGGCTTCGAGGTCACCCCGCCGGCCGACCTCGACGACGATGCCCAGCCCGCCGTCGAAGCCCTGGCACAGGCCAGCGGCGTGCGCGCCCGCGCCATCGTGCTGCGCGATCGCTGGTGGCTGCGCGACTTTAGTGCACTCCTGGTATTCGATCACGACTCGGGCGCACCGCTGGTGGCGAGCGCCCACGGGCGTCGCCAGCCCGTACTCATCGAGCCGACCACAGGCGAGCGGCAACCACTGCGACCTGAGCGCCTGGCGCCGGCGGCCTGGGAATTCACCGCCTCCCTGCCCTTTCGTGCATTGAGCTTCGGCGGCTTCTTCGGCCGCGGCCTCAAGGGCGCCGCCTCCGATCTCTGGGCCGTCCTGTTGCTGGGGGCGATCGGCGCGCTCGTCGGCCTGGCAACACCGGTGGCCACCGGCTACATCATCGACAGTGTCATCCCCGATCAGGATCTCTCGCAGCTCGTGCAATTGGGCGTGGTGCTGCTGGTGCTCGCCGCAACCACCTTCGTGGTCTCCTACACCACCTCCCTGGCCTATACCCGCGCCGAAAGTCGCATGGGGCGCCAACTCCAATCGGGGCTCATGGATCGGGTGCTGCGTCTGCCGATGCGGTTCTTTCAAGACTACTCGACCGGCGATCTCGCTTCGCGCGTCATGGGGCTGAGCCGTATCCAGACCATGCTCTCCGGCACCACCACCAGCAGCCTGCTCGGCGGGCTGGTGGCGATATTCAGCTTCGCGCTGATGTTCTACTACGACGTGCGCCTGGCGCTCTGGGCTGGCCTGCTCACCCTGATCTACAGCCTGGTCAGTGTCTTTATCGCCTATCGCCTGCTGCGCCAGCAGCGCCTGCTGGCGACCCTGAACGGACAGCTCAGCAACCGTGTGCTGCAGATGATCCTCGGGATCGCCAAAATCCGCCTGGCGGCCGGCGAGGAGCGTGCATTCAGCGAATGGGCGCAGGTCTTCGCCCAGGATCGCCGCCACCAGTTGGCCTCACAGCGGCTCATCGCCATCCAGACCGCCCTCGACCATCTGCTGGCCCTGGCAGGCTTGCTGATCTTCGTGTTCGTCATCGGCAAGCCCAGCACGCAACAGGATCTGCTCGCGATCGGTGCCTTCTCCGCGCTGCTGGTGACGTATCAGCGCTTCGCCTCGAAAATGTCCGAGCTGATGCAGGTGGTCAGTCAGTCGCTGGGCATCCAACCGCTGCTGGAGCGCGCCCGCCCCTTGCTGACCACCGCGCCCGAGGCCGCCGATGAGCGCCCCGACGCCGGGCGCCTGTCCGGCGAGATCGACATCTCGCATCTCCATTTCCGCTACCGCGACGATGGACCGCTGATCCTCAAGGACGTCTGCATCCACGTGCCCGCGGGACATTTCGTCGCCCTCGTCGGCGCCTCGGGCTCGGGCAAATCCACCCTGATACGCCTGCTGCTCGGGTTCGAGACCGCCGAGTCCGGCGGCCTCTTCTTCGACGGCAAGGATCTCACGACCATCGACGTCGGCTCGGTGCGCCGACAGATGGGCGTGGTGATGCAAAACGCCAACGTCATGCCGGGCTCCCTGTTCGAGAACATCGTCGGCCCCTCCGGCGGCAGCCTGGACGATGCCTGGCAAGCGGCCCGGCAGGTTGGACTCGCCGAGGACATCGAGCAGATGCCCATGGGCATGCAGACCATGATCCTGGAAGGCGGCGGCGCCCTCTCCGGCGGACAGATGCAGCGCCTGATGATCGCCCGGGCCATCGTCGGCAAGCCCAAGATCCTGCTGCTCGATGAGGCCACCAGCGCGCTCGACAACCGCACGCAGGCGGTGGTGACCGACAGCCTCGACCGGCTGCGCATCACCCGTCTGGTGGTGGCCCACCGCCTGAGCACCGTGATCAATGCGGACCAGATCTACGTGATGGACGCCGGGCGCGTCATCGAGACCGGCACTTACGACGAATTGATGGAAAGCGGCGGCCATTTTTCCCAGCTCGCCGCCCGGCAGCAAATCAGTGCCTAGTCGGAACCCGCAGCGCCTGCGCCCGCGCCAACCCCAGTAACGCGCGCCCCGGCGGGACCCATGCCGCCGCATGCGCCTCTGTCGGTACCCGATCATTCAACATTAAAAAACCGTTACTTACAGAATCTTACCACCGCCGCGGAGACCTTCTATCAGGCAATCCCCGACGGTATAGTGTCACGTCTCAGGAGTGAACGCTCCTCTCTGAGAAAGTCGCAGCCGATCGCTGCCGCCCTTCTGTCACAACGCTTCGCTGGAGATCCCCCATGCAGACTGCCATTGACCAACTCAAAACCGCAATCAACGACGACGAGCAGACCAAAGCGCAGGTCGCAGCACTCTTCAACCGCTTCGCCTCCGATGAGTCGCTGACGCCGGAAGCCAAGCAACAGCTCTTCACCGACAAGATGCTGGAGATTGCCAAAGACAAGGGTCTCGCGGTCACCGAAGCCGACCTGGCACCCACCAATACCCTCAGCGACAGCGACATGGAGCGGGTCGCCGGCGGCATTGACGGTTGTGACATCGGCACGGGCATCAGCACGGTGATGTGCGGTGTGGGTGCCATCTTCACCGGCGGACTCGCCGCGGCACCGTCCGGGATGATCGGCGGCGGGATAAAAGCCGCCTCTATGGTCGCCTAGTCCAGCTGCCACTCAACCGCTCAGCCCTATTTGCCCACAAGCCCTTACCGTTCCCAACCAGGAGTCCGTATCATGTCTGAAGCACTCGACCAGCTCAAGCAGCACCTTGAAACTGATACCGATTTTCAAACGGCGTACGCCAAGATCGTCCATGACCACCTGACACCGATGCTCCACGACCTCCAGGAGCTGTCGAAGACAGCGGGCATCGACATTACGGCCGACGAGCTGGGTCTCGGCATGGCGCAAGCCAACGCAGCCCTCAGCGATGCCGACCTTTCCGCCATCGCCGGCGGCGGCAGTACGGCCTGTTCAGCCACCGCGGCTGCAACCGGCGGCATTTGCGGCGCCTTCTGCATTTTGACCATTGGCGTATCAGCTGCAGCCTCCGGTGCAGTCGCAGGCGGTGCAACTGTCGTGTCTGCCTGCGTTTAGCGCTTTCCTGAATGGCGCAACGAACGCGGGAGCCCTCCGCATCAGTGACAGGCGTGAATGCAGGTGGCCACAACGCCGCTTTCACATCCCAACAGCGAGGTCGCAGATCAACGTCGACTCCGGCTTGTCAGTACAGCCCGTCATCATACCCAACCAAGAGGATACATCATGTCTGAAGCACTCGACCAGCTGAAGCAGCACCTTGAAGCCGACAGCGAGTTTCAAACGGCGTACGCCAAGATTGTCCATGAGCACCTGACCCCGATGCTCCAGGAGCTCCAGGCGCTGTCGAAGACAGCGGGCATCGACATTACGGCCGACGAGTTGGGTCTCGGCATGGCGCAAGCCAACGCAGCGCTCAGCGATGCGGATCTTTCCGCCGTTGCAGGCGGTGGTACCGTCTGCGCGGCTACAGTTGCGGCCGGCTGTACCGCCGGCGCGATCCTTACCCTGGGCGTCGCAGGAATCGCCTCGACCGTGGGAGTGGCCGCATCCGCCGCTGCCTAGCACGTCCGCCAAGTCGGCTCGCCGTCACACGCGCACGCCAGCCCTAAGGGAATTCCCTCAGCATCGCCGATCGCGTGCGACCCCGCCGCAGACGCCTGGCGTCTGTGGCGGTCACCCGAGTCCAACGACCATGAATGATCACCTGGCAACCCTGATAAAGCGCGCATCGGCGCCTTTCG
This sequence comes from uncultured Thiohalocapsa sp., assembly GCF_913062725.1. GTDB lineage: Bacteria > Pseudomonadota > Gammaproteobacteria > Chromatiales > Chromatiaceae > Thiohalocapsa. The sequence goes on along the minus strand of NZ_CAJXWY010000025.1, from coordinate 29,528 downwards.
ACAGCACATTTGTGCCGGACGCTCTCGACCCAAGCGAACTAGACGACTATCAAAAGCGCCTCCACGAGGTTGTCAGCACCCGCTACGGCACCGTCGCTGCAGACAAGCGTCTCAACTCACTACCAGACTTCGATCTTCCATCGCATCCCCGTGACGCGGCCCCCGACGTCGACTATCCCAACGCAGATTGGGGGCGTACGCTTCAGGCCATTTTAACCTTCGCCTTCACCCCGGCCCACCACGACGCCGTGTTCCAGCCGCAGGAAGCGCCACCAACGTTTCCGGTCTTACGGCCTTTCCTCGCATACGCCCAGCATCAGCTCCAAGCCGATCTGAGGAACGCTGAGCTCACGTGCGGCGCCCGTCTCGACCAGCCAGCGCTCGAGGCACATGTGACCCGCTTAGCGAAGGTCAGTCTACGCTCGATCATCTATAAGATCGGCCTGTCGCGAATGCCTGCGTTTCTCTCCCTCGGACAAGAAGCACCAGAGGACGCCTATGCGAGGTTTTTCGAGGACGTGTGCGCGACGCAGGAATCCTACCTGGGATTCTTTGCGGACTTTCCCGTGCTGCTGCGCCATCTGACCATCATCACAGCGCAGCATATCGCGACGACCACACTTTTCATCCAACGACTGACTGCTGACTGGGAAGCGATCCAGCGCTTCTTACCGCTCGCGCAGGATAGCCTGAGCATAACGGATGTCGAGCTCCAGCTCTCCGACCCGCACGATAGCGGATACACTGTCGCTGCAATCACACTGAGCAGCGGCGAGCGCCTTTTCTACAAGCCGCGAGCGCTTGCGATCGATACCTTATACGGCGAGGTCATCACCTGGCTCAATCACCGGATGGGGGAAACGCATCTCCGGGCAGCGCCGGTGCTTGACCGCGGCACCTACGGGTGGGCCCGCAATGTCCCCGCACAAGACTGTGACGACGAATCCGCGATCCGCCTTTACTATTATCGGTTTGGGATATTGGCAGCCCTCGCCTTCGTGCTCCGTGGCACCGATCTCCATGAGGAGAACATCGTCCCTCATGGATCAACGCCGGTGCCGATCGATCTCGAGACGTTTTTTCTGGGCTGCCTGGATCTCAGCGAGCTTCACTTCGCAGAGACCGCTCCGCAATACCGCACCGTAAATGTCGGAACGACAATCATCCCACCGCGCTTCTTCTCCGGCGCCAGTGACTCAGAGGCGGTTGCCATCTCACCGCTCACCGGCCTGCGCCCGGGACAGCAATGGCCCGTGAAAGCCTGGAGGGTACGCAACCACGGACGCATTGATATCCAAATCGAATATTATCTCGACCGGCCTGATCGATCTCAGGCACTGCCGACACTGCGGGGCCGAAAAATTCCCGTGCCCGGCTACGAGAGTGCTCTGCTCGATGGCTTCTCGGAGGCTTATCGACTGATCAGCCAATCGCGTCGGGATATCTTGAAGATCATCAAACGATCCGCTGTCGATAATCAGGCAGTCGTTCGTGTGATGCTACGCGACTCAAACGAATACGGAAACACGCTGTTCTGGTGCTCCGCACCCGATAACATGACCTCGGGGCTGCGCTATGAGGCGGCGCTCGAAGCGGTTTGCGGCGGCGGCTTGCCCAACGAGCTGACACACCACCATGCGTCCATTGCCTTTTTCGAGAAGCTGGCACTGTGGAGCCAGGACTTGCCGCGGTTTTCGTCTCAGGTCAACACGCGCCATCTCAGAAGCGGCCACCACAGGGTGATCAGTGACTGCTTTTTTCAATCTGGCCTCGACGCCGTAGAGGCGCGACTGGCGCAATTATCGGACGCGGATCTAAGCTGGCAGCGTGAGCTCCTGCGCGGCTCTTTGAAAATGGCTGCTGCGCCGCTGCACCGGCCTGCGCCTGTTCAGCGCACAGGGGGCGCGGACGGGATGTTGAATGATGAAGAGCTTTTTACTGACACCGCACGACAACGCACGCGGGCTGCTAAGGTCATGCACGAGTGTCTCACAGCGCTGAAGGCCTTGCATGTTAGCGTAGACGGAAGACCCGCATGGCTGACGCTCTTGAACCCCGACAAAGCGCGGTCCTTGCACCTGACGCTCGCGCCTTCCTCGTCAAACCAGGGCAGTTGCGGCTACACGCTTTTTCAGGCAGCCGCGCTGCAATCGCACCAAGATCCCCATCCGGATCAGCTTCATGGGATAAAGTCCCAAGTCGAATCAGCACTGACGGACTGTAAAACGCTGCAGACTTTGACAAACCTGCAAAAGACCGGCATCGAAGGACTCTGCTCGACCACCTATCTCTGCCGGGTTACAGCCAATCTCTTCCCAGAGCAGCCGACATATGCACAGGACGTGGCTGCGTTAATCGATCACTACGAGGCAGACAGCTGGTACGATATCCATTCGGCCGACTTTCTATCAGGTGATACCGCAAACCTGATGACGTTGCTGCTCGCTTTTGACCTGACGGGAATAGAACGGTATCTGATCATTGCAGAGACCCTGGGGAAGCACCTGGTGGAGCGCTGCCAACTGACGGACGGACCCTGGACAGGCGGTTTCTCGACGAATGTATCCCACAATCCGGTCGTCGGTTTCGCCCATGGCGCCTCCGGGGTTGCGTACGCCTTGCATCGATTGTCGGAGCGCATCGGCGCGAAAGCCTGGATCGTCGACTCCATTCATAACGCACTGGCGTTTGAGCGGCGGATGCTCGACACGGACAAGGGAGTGTGGAAGAGCATCTGGAACGGTAAGGAGACAAAACTGATCCATGGCTGGTGCAACGGGCCAGCCGGGGTAGGTATGTCTCGAATCGAGCTGCTGCGATCGAATCTTCCGGTCGACAGGGATTTCCTGCTTCAGGATATTGACACGGCGTTTGGCTTCCTAGCGCACAACTATACCGCGGCGCATCACATGTGCTGTGGCGAAGCCTCGGTCATCCTGTTCCTCATCGAATGTACCGAGCTCGATGGCGAACGCTATCCGTCGTCCGCCGTCGACGCCCATGTCGGAAAGTTGCTGGATCATTATGATGGACATGGCTGGTTTCGGCTGCAGAGCCTGAACTCCCGTCCAATCATTCCCGGCTTCTTGGATGGCGTCTCGGGGATCGGCTTCACTCTGGCGCGTTACTGTCAGACACCAATCTCGTTCAACCCGCTATTGTTACGATAGCGGCGCACAATCGCTGGCTTGGCATGCTTTGGCCATGTCCGCAGCGGAGACGATTGAGCGCATCGGCGTTGCGGCTGATGCGGCTTGGGCAGGGGCCCAGCCCGGGCGGGTAAGCCTGCCGGGCTTATGTGGGTATCTGGAGCAAACTTTAACAGGTCGAGGTCACAATGAAAGACAACCAGTTCATCGCATTCCTCGATAGGACGACATGTGACCCTGCGTTGCGGGATGCGTTGAGAGCAGGGGGCGAGGATCAAGACGTCTTCGGGGTCGCCGCACAATTCGGTTATCGTTTTACGCAAGCGGATATCGATGAGGCTATGTGTCATGCACAGACCTTGGCTGACGATCAAAGCGCCGGTCCAGGCGTGTCATTGCTCAAAGGATATGTTGATAGAGACCTCTCGGACAAAGCGCTCGAAAGCGTCTCGGGTGGCAGCGTCAGCGTGTTGATTAGCCTGGGCATCGTCGGCATATTGGGATTAGTGGAGGGCTTAGACGGAAAAGTCACCCCGCACGCCAGCCAGGGCTATCATCGATACAAACCTTAGATGGCTGAGCGTTCGACGTACAGCCGGACATTAAGGTCCGTGCGTGTCAATGAGCACCGGACACATCAGCCTTCAAGGTGGCCACCGCCCGGTGGCACCATCAAGCTCCACGATCACGGCCGCAGGCCCACCGGAATCGGGGCGCCCGGCTAGAATATAGATCAATACAGTCAGGCGCCGCATTCCAGCCGGCTACCGACATGGCCGCCGCGGCACCGGGATGCGCACCTACCCCGGACTGCCGCCATCGTGAGCAAACCGTCCTCTACCAAGTCGTCCAGCAGCACCTGTAGACTTATCTGGCGCTCGCGGGGGAAGACGACTGGGACGGGCAGCGCGTGCCGGCCTACGTGGAACGCGAATTTCGGCGTTATCTGGAATGCGGCATCCTCGCCTATGGTTTTGCGAGGGCCAGAGGCCCAGGCTGCGGGCATGACTTCCTGGTCGCCTTCTCGTGCAAAGATCGCGGCCTGTGTCCGTCGTACAACGCCCGGCGCATGGCGGAGACCGCGGCGCACCTGGTCGATCACGTCATCCCGCCGCTGCCGGTGCGCCAGTGGGTCCGCTCGGTGCCCAAACGGCTGCGCTGGCCGATTTGAGATCAGGCGGAGCGCGAGCCGATGCCGGACTGGGACCTCCTCCAGCAGCCCGAGCCCGACTTCGCGTTCGATCAGCGCGGCGCCTGTTAGCCGCCGTCTCTCGCAGGGAACGGTGCGGCCCCTCTCGTCTGCCGGTGTCACCCTGCCCCGAAGATGCGCGCCCCGGCACACCAGAACGCGCGCGCCTGCACCGCCCCGACGCCCGTCAGCCCCGCCGTAGGGCGCTGACCCCGCACCCCACCCCCGCTGACCTCCTTCCTCGCGCCAACCTCGACGCTCAGGGTAGCTTGGATTTCCTATCCGTTGCGAAACAATATCCTTGCTCTATGGTAGGAAAGATTGCTACCTTTAAGCAAGGAGGATCTTTGTCATGGCCCATGTCGAAAAAGTGAGTGTCGCGCTGACGGCGGAGATGCTGGCCGCTGTCCGTGAAGCGGTTGAGAGTGGTGAATATGCCTCTAGCAGCGAAGTGATGCGCGAAGCGCTACGCGACTGGAAGCGTCGCCGTCTGCTTGAGCAACGCGAGATCGAGGAGTTGCGGTGTCTTTGGCAGGAAGGTCTCGAGAGTGGCTCGGGACGGTTTGCCGATATGGCGGCCATCAAGGCCGAGGCCCGGCGCCGGCTTGTCCAGGCGCAAGAACCATAAGCATCGAGTGCGTGAGGGAGCATGCCAACCATCCAGCGAACGGCGCAGGCCGAGGAAGACCTGATCGGGATCTGGCTTTACATCGCCCAGGACGATATTCACGCCGCCGACCGTCTGCTTGATGAGATCGAGGACACGCTCCAGCTTCTCGCGGACCAGCCCGCGCTTGGCCGTGCGCGACCCGATATCGCCCCGGCATTCCGCTACCTGCCGGTGCGGCGTTATCTGATCCTCTATCGTCCCGTCCAGGACGGTATCGAGATCGTGTGTGTCGTCCACGGCGCTCGCGATCTTCCGACGTTGATGACGGACACCTAATCCACCCGACCACGCCGGCCTCGCCGAGGCGCTGTCGGCAGTTTCCAGAACCCCGGATTGTCGTCCGGTCAGCTCGCCCGTCATGGTGTCGCCCTCCTCGTGCGGAGAACACCGCCCTTCGGGCTTTGGTGGAGCAGTTGCAGCAGCGCATCGCCGAGCTGGAAGCCCGCCTGAACAAGGACAGCCACAACTCCAACAAGGCGCCGTCTTCGGAGTCGCCGTTCAAGAAGCCACCGCCGCGCTCGCAGCGCGAGTCGGCCGGGCGCAAGCCGGGCGGGCAGAAGGGCCATCCAGGCGCCACGCGCGAGCTGGCCGAAGACCCGGACCAGCGCGTCACTGTAGCGCTGAGCGGTGAGTGCGATTGCGGGCGCGCCTGCGCCGCGATCGCCGCCGAGGGCCTGCCCGAGCGTCGGCAGGTCATTGAGCTTGAGATCCGGCGCAAGGTCATCGAGTACCGCATCGTCGCCGGCACCTGCGCCTGCGGGCACACGCACCGCAGCGAGTTTCCCGAGGGCGTCGCGGCACCGGTACAGTACGGTCCGAGTGTCTCGGCGCTGGCGGTCTACCTCACGCAATACCAACTGCTGCCCTATCAACGCACCGCCGAGCTGTTGGCGCAGGTCGGCGGCATCCCCCTCTCGCCGGGCAGCGTGCACCGTGCGGTCGCGCTCGCGGGCGTGCGGCTCGAGCCCCTGGAGTAAGGCCATCCATGACGCGCTCATCATCGCCGGCGTCGCCCACGCCGACGAGACCGGGATACGCGTTGGGACGAAACTGTACTGGCTGCATGTGCCGAGCACCCCCGCGCTGACGGCCTACTTTCCCCACCCCAAGCGCGGCGCAGCAGCGCGCCGAACTCGCCCGGCTCGCAGCGATCGGCCTGGTCGAGGATGCGCAATATGATTCTGGCAACCGGCCGGGGAATGTCGGCAGCCCCTCTGCGATCTCGTACTCTTGGAAGTGCAAGCTAACCATGACGACGAAGAACGCGGAGGCTCTGCCATGTCGTCTACCCGGCTGCAGCCTGGGCATCAAGGGTAGCGCGGCAACGCGCGGATTGCGGCGACAACCGGCGATCCAAGACGCCATGCTGCTGCGGGGCGGGGGGACGCACCGCGCTGGCGAGCCGGCGCAGGCGCTCGTCCTTGAGCTTCGGCGGGGTGTCCCGGGACGGGTTTCAGCAATACGTGACTCCGCAGTCTCGGCGACGCGCTCAACTCAATTCGCGATAGGCCCTGAATCGGCTTCAGGATCGGCTTCGGGCGCGGTAGCACCGCCCAGCCCCATGTCCAGCGTCACCTCGTCGAGGAAGAGGTTGTCGCGGTCCATTCGGCCGTTCGCAACGGTATCGACGCCGACATAGAAACGGTAGCGCGCGGGCAGCGTTTCCTGGATACCGATGATATCCAGCCAGCCTACGTCGGGTCTGGTCAGGGTGACATCGCTCTGGAAAGGCGTCAGGCCCCGCGGCCTGGTCCCGGCGTAGACCCAACGTTGCGCGTCGGCTGAGCCTACCAGGCTGTACCAGTCCCGTCCGGCTTGTGCGACGAAATACAGGTCCACTGGGCGGTTGATGATGGCCTGGCCCACGCTGAGAAGGGCGGAAATCGCCACGGGTTGGTTGCCCGCCGAGAGGGTTTCGCGCTTGCCGTTTGCCGTCACGTCGACGGTGATCGCGTCGGCCGCTACGAACCGCGCGTTGGCGACCGCCAGGGGATCGATCCAGCCGAAACCCTCCTTGAACGTGTAGGCCTGGCCGTTGTTCCAGGGGAGCGTGGCCCGCCTGAAGGCGGCCTTGAGGTCATCCGGCGACAAGCTGGGGTCGTAGGACAACAATAGGGCCGCCGCGGCGGCGGCGTTGGGCGCGGCGGCGGAGGTGCCGTAGAACTCGCCCTGGAAGCGCGGGGCGTTCGCAGCCCAGACCTGCACGCCGTCCGGCGCCAGCATCCAGGGCTGCTGCGGGACGTCATACATCGGTTTGCCGGATGTATCGAAAAAGATCGGCGTCCCGCCGAGCGAGGAGTAGGTGGTCGCCTGGGCCGGATACTGACCAAAATAGGGCGTCTGCGGCCAGTTCGCGGCGCCGATCGCCATGGCGCCTTGGGCGCTTACGTGGCCGAAGACCGTTGAGCTGTTGGTGCGGTAGGTGAGGATTTCGGCGCTGTTGATGCTTGGCACGATGTATTTGAGCAGCCGCGTCTGCGGGCCCTCTGCGTGCATGAGCACGAGGTTGAAGTATTCATCAGGGCCGGGAGTACCGTCGACATCGATGCTCCCGTCATTCTTGAATTCGAAACCCTCCAGGGGATCACGGTCGATATTTCCCGCGAAGCTGCCGGCGAGCACAATCGATTTGCCCTCGCCGTCGCCCACCAAGGCGATATCGAAGTCGCTGGCGGCGCCGGCGCAGGGCTCGAGGCACTGACTCGCCGCCGGATCGTTCCACTGGAATACAAAGGTGATGGGCTTAGAGCCCACCGGGACCTTGATGCGCTGGTAGGCGTCCACCGCCGGCGTGGGATCGAAGTCGTGCAGCTCGGCGCCGGTGGGCCCGAATAGACCCGATGGGCTGAACCAGGCGCTATATGAGTCGTCAGCGCTGTTGCCGGCCGCGGTGTAGTAGCTGACACCGACATCCCTGACCGCGTTGACCGCCGCCGACCAGAGGCCGACCTGGAAGAATGGCTCGGTGAAGATGCCGACATCATCCACGATCACCTGTGCGCTCACGCCGGGGGAGGGCTCGCAGTCCGCGGCGAGCGCCGGCGGGAGTACGTCCGGGCATCCTGCCAGTTCTAGCACCTTAAGGGCGACGCCGGCGTCTCCGCCGGCGTCCGACTGGAACGCAAGCTCAGCGCCGGGTGCGACCTTGTGGATGAGCTGCATCATCGCGCGGCCCTCGTCGTTGCCGGACGCCGCATCAGACAGGACCGCCACGCCAGATGGAAGACGCCCCTGGGCGACGTCCTCCGGCGCACCGCCGTTGGCGTCATAGCTGTCGGAAATCACGCCGACCATGACGCCCGTCCCGTCCACCGCATAGCGCTCACGCAGCAGATTGGTGGCCATGGCGAGATCGCCCTGATCGCCTACCTGCCCGGGAGGCGTCTGCGCCGGAGCAACCTGGTCCTCCGGCAGCATTGGCGTCTTCGGCATCGGCCGTGGCACAGGTCGCAGGACGCGAATCTGGTGCACATCCTCGAGGCGCGGAATTTGCGCAATCGGGAACCAGCCGAATACCTTGGGACCAAAGCGCTTCGCGTCCGCCATGCCCAGTCGGGTCAATGCCGCCTTCAGCGCAACCGGATCATCGCCGGAGGCTTCGATCAGCACCCTGCCCTGCTTGATCTGGTAGAGGCCGCCGTGATTGTGCCGGGTGAGGGCGCCCAATGCCGACGCCGCAGGCGCGCCGCGGCTCGCCTGATAGAGGCGACTGAGACTTGCGGGGACACGTGCATGCTTCTGGGCGGCCAGCGCCGCGAGGTCGATGGTGCTCGCCGGCGCCTGTGCGAGCGATGTCGCGCTGATCAACAGCCCTAACCAGAAGACACAAAGCTTTGTGCTCAATGCCGTTACCTCTAAGCGAAAATTCTTGGGAATGCCGACGTCAGGCGGGCGCCGGGCCGGACACGACCACAGCGAAGGCGTGCAACACCGCCCGACCCGCAAAATGTCTCAAAACCGTTGCGGCGGCCAACATAGGTGGCGCCATCGACTGGGGCAACCCAACACCGGCACATTGCAAGATTTGGTAAGCGGAGTCTTTCGCACCACGGCGACGCCAGGAACCCCTGACCACCAGTCGATCACCACCCCCGCGCCGTCGGCGGAGTACTGATCCGTCGACCGCGCTCGTGTCGGGCTCATGTGCTCAATGGCGCATCAGCGCGATGATGATCGCTGCGGTTATGCGCCCCGCCTGACGGGAGACCCGGGCGGTATCAGCCGATCTGGGTCAGCCAACCGAGCCCGCATCGGCGAGCGCTTGTCGCAGGGCTGCCGCCATCGTCGCCTCGCCAACGGGCAGCGCCAGCGCCGCGAACACCGGAAAACGTGCGCGCAGCGTGTCGAGCTTGTGCTGATATTCCGGTTGGTAGATGCAGATGACCCGGACCTCGGGGTGCTTTTGCAGGCGCGCCATCAGGGTCTCGAGGTTGCTCGTGCGGTCGCGAAAATCGGACTGGAAGTTGTATTCGGCGACGATGACATCCGGCACCCGGCGCTTGAGGGCCGCCTGGGCCTTGCGCTGGGAGCTCACCAGCTCGGCCTCGAAGCCCAGGCGCTTGTAGAGCGGCACAAAGTTGGGATAACCGCCGAGCTCGATGATGGCGAGCAGGCTGGGCTGAGGGTGCTGCGCTGGGCTCATGGGATGACGGCTGCGACCTCAGTGGGTCCTCTCAGCGCGACGGCGTCGCACGGAGCGCGGAGACCGGGGGACGGCACGCCGGATGTGGGGCGCACATCTTGCCTGCACCAGACGTGCTAAGCGAAGACCACCCAGGTGGTTGCGATGTATTTCACGCCTGCGTCCAGCCGATTGGCCCGGTGCTCATGGGTCCAGAAGGGCGGGAAGAGGATGAGCTTGCCGCGCTCGGGGCGGATGCTGAGATTTTGGTACAGGAACTGGGTCTCGCCGCCGGGGCCGGGGACATCGTTCAGGTACCAGATCGCCACCAGTTGGCGTTGGCTCAGCTCGTGGCTGCCGCCGTCCACATGCCAGTGGTAGAACTGGCCCGGCCGGTAGCGCTGGACCTGGTAGCCCATATCCTTGAACGGACCTTTGAAGTACGGATAGGTCTCGCGAAACTCCTGCATCGCCGCGGCCAGGGAGCGAAAGAACATCTGGTCTGCGTCTTTCCAGTCGGCCTTATTGCTGACCACCAGATCCGTGGTCTGCTTGATGGACGCCATTTCCTCCCGCAGCTGGCCGACGCGACCGGCGTACTGCTGCGCCGGGTTGGCCTCGAAGCGGCTCACCACCTCGTCGCAAAAGCTGGGGGGCAGCGCCCCCCGGCGCTCGAAGACGAAGCTGCCGGCTGCCACCTCTTGCAACGTCTTGAGGGGCGGAACGGGGCGATCGGGGTCGAGTGGGCTCATGCGTCGTCCGGGGTCTGTGAATCGTCGGGGGCCGTCATGGCCACGGGCCGGAAGGCCGTACGATCCGGGGGCCCGTCCGCGTGCAGGAAGACCGGCAGCGCGTCGAAGCCCGGGTAGGCGGGGATGGCAATGAGACTGCTGGCGCGTGTGCCATAGTCGCCGCCATCGACCTGGATATGGTCGAGGGTCATCGCCGCCAAGCGCGCCGCGAGCGGTGCGTCGTCCGCCGCCCGTCGGCCGAGCAGCTCGATCCAGCCGCGCCAGTCGCCGCCGTCGGCGCTCGGTGCCGGCGGGGCGACGGCGCGAAAGGCGGGCAGAAACGCGGCGATGCGCGGCTCGGCCGGATCATCCAGATCACCGGCCGTCAGCATGTGCAGGCCCGGCGGGACCGCATGCACGCGGATCTCGTCGTCGCCGCCATGGCGCACCCAGTAGCAATCCTTGGGATCGGCGATCAGCAGATTGAAAGGGCGGTAGGCGCCCGGGTACAGGTCGGCCAAGGCGCCGGCGGCGGCCCTGGCCTCGGCGTGGTCCAGCGCCTCCAGCACCAATTCGCCGCGGCTGCGCCGGCCGGGCTCCGGGCCCAGGGTGCCAGTGCGATTCAGCACAGCCGCCACCACGCCGTGATCGTTGACGCCGAGCCAGCTGCCGTCGGCGAGCTCGTCGAGGCCCGCGACCACGTCCGGGCGATCCGGCCAGTGTCGCGCCGGCGGCTGCGACGCCCGCGCGCGCAGCTCGTCGCGATTGGCCGCCAGCAGCAGCGGCCAAGCGTGTTCGGGGCGGCGCAGGATCACGACAGTGCACATGCGGTGGAGCCAGTAGCTGGTGGGACGTAGCTGGGGGGACGCATCTGGTGGGCTGGCAGCGGGGGGCCGGCAGCTGGGAACCGGGGGCGCCGGGCGACGGCGGCCGTCTGCGCCGATCCAGCGCCCGCAGCCTGGCCCCTGAGCACCCAGATCCTAGCGCCCGCAGCCTCCCTCAAGGCCGGTCATCGACGACTTCGCCTTCCTTGACCGCCGGTGCCGGTAGCAGATCCGCTTTGCTGACGCCGAGCCACACGGCCATGGCGGTGGCGATGTAGATGGTGGAGTAGGTACCCACCAGCACGCCGATGATCAAAGCCAGCGAGAAGCCTTCGATGGCGGCGCCGCCGAGGAAGTAGAGCGCCAACAGCACCAGCAGGGTGGTGCCGGAGGTGATGATGGTCCGCGAGAGGGTCTGGTTGATGGAGCGGTTGCAGATCTCGATGACCGAGCCCTTGCGCATCTTGCGGAAGTTCTCGCGGATGCGGTCGAAGATGACGATGGTGTCGTTGAGGGAGTAGCCGATGACCGCCAGCACCGCCGCGAGCACCGTCAGGTCGAACTCGATGAGGAACACGGAGAAGATGCCGACGGTGACGATGACGTCGTGCACCAGTGCCGCCACGGCGCCCAGGGCGAAGCGCCACTCGAAGCGCACGGCGACATAGATGAGGATACCAATGAGGGCGAAGAGCACCGCCAGGCCGCCCTGCTCGCGCAATTGCTCGCCGACCTGCGGGCCGACGAATTCCACCCGCCGCAGCTCGAGGCCACTGGCGGCGGCATCGCTGAGGATGCGCACCACCTGGTCGCTGCGCTGGGCGCTCGCGGCCTCACCTTCCTGCGCCGGCGGCAGACGGATGAGGATGTCGCTGCTCGAGCCGAAGTACTGCACGACAGCGTCCGCAAAATCGTTGTTGGTCAGGGTATCCGTGACTGCGGCGATCTCTACGGGCGCTGCGTAGCCGAGCTCGATGACGGTACCGCCGGTGAAATCCAGCCCGAGCTCGAAGCCGCGAAACAGCATCGACCCCAGACAGAGCACGAGCACAATGCCAGAGAGCACAGCGGCGATGTACCGCTTGCCCATGAAGTTGATATCGAGCGCCTTGAGGATCTGCGCAGGGGCCATGGCTGGGTCTTCTCCGTCGGATGACGTGCTGGGTCAGATGGCGAGCTTGGGCACACGGCGGCCGCCGTAGATCAGGTTGATCACCGCACGGGAGCCGAGGATGGCCGTGAACATGGAGGTGAGGATGCCGATGAACAGCGTCACCGCAAAGCCCTTGATGGGCCCGGTGCCGAAGCTGAACAGCACGATGGCGGCAATCAGCGTCGTGATGTTGGCATCGACGATGGTGGACAGGGCCTTGTCGTAACCGGCGTGGATGCTCGCCTGGGGGCTGGAGCCGTTACGGATCTCCTCGCGGATGCGCTCGAAGATCAGCACGTTGGCGTCCACCGCCATACCCACCGTCAGCACGATACCGGCGATGCCTGGCATGGTGAGCGTCGCCTGCAGCGCCGAGAGTACGGCGACGATGAGCACCAGGTTCACCACCAGCACCAGATCCGCCACCAGGCCGAATACGCGGTAGTAGAGCGCCATGAACACCACCACCAGCGCCAGGCCGATGAGCACCGAGCGGAAGCCCTGATCGATGTTGTCCTGCCCCAGGCTCGGGCCGATGGTGCGCTCCTCGACGATCTCGATGGGCGCCGCCAGGGCGCCGGCACGCAGCAAAAGCGCCAGGTTATGGGCTTCATCGGAGCTATCGAGGCCGGTGGTCTGGAAGCGCCGGCCGAAGGGCTCCAGGATGTTGGCGACGCTGATGACCTCTTCGGTGCGCTCGCGCGCCTTCACCGGCTCGCCGTCCACCATGCGGGTGATGGTGCGGCTCTCGATGAAGACCACCGCCATCGGCTTGCCGACGTTCTCGGTGGTCACACTGCGCATGCGTCGGGCGCCCTGGCCGTCCAGATTCACGAACACCGCCGGTGATCCGGACTGCTGGTCGAAGCCGGCGGAGGCGTCGGTGATCTGGTCACCTGTCACGATGACCCGTCGGCTCAGCAGGATGGGCTGACCGTTGCGCTCGCGATAAAGCGCCGAGCCCACGGGCACACGGCCGTCGAGGGCATCGCGCACGTCGTGCTCGGTGTCCACCAGCCGATACTCCAGGGTCGCCGTGGCACCGAGCAGCTCTTTCAGCCGCGCCGGGTCTTGGGCGCCCGGCAGCTGCACCACGATGCGCCGCTCGCCTTGTCGGGCGATGATGGGCTCGGCAACACCAAGGGCATTGACACGGTTGCGCAGCGTGGTGATGTTCTGCTCCAGCGCGAAGTCCTTCACCTCTTCCTTGATCTGTGGCGGCAGGGAAGCATAGACGAAGTAGTTACCCGCCTCCTCGTCCGTCTCCACCGTCAGATCCCGGAACTCTTTGCGGATGATCTGCTGCGCCTCGTCCCGAGCCGTTTCGTCGCGGAAGCGCACCGCAATCCGGCCTTGGTCCCGGGTGATGGTGAGATAGCGGACCTTCTGCTTGCGCAGTTCGGTGCGGAAGTCGCCGGTGTAACGCTCCAGGGCCTGGTCCACCGCGGCGTCCATGTCCACATCGATGAGCACATGGATACCGCCGCGCAGATCCAGCCCCAGGAACATCGGCTGGGCATTCAGGGCCGTCAGCCAGCCCGGCAGATCAGGGGCGGTGGTGAGGGCGCTGTTGTAGCGGTCCGCGAGGATCTGCTGCATCACCTCGCCGCCGCGCAACTGCTCGCTTGGAGTCGTGAAGCGCACCAAAAGCTTGTCGTCCGGCAGCTGCTCGATGTCCTTCACCGGTACGCCGGCGTTCTCCATGGCGGCGGCGATCTCCGCGGCGCTGGCCGCGGTGACGGGTTGGTCGCGGATGCCCGTGACCTGAATGGAGGGGTCCTGCGGGAACAGATTCGGCAGCGCATACAGCAGCCCAATCAGTACCACGGCCAGGATGAGCAGATTCTTCCACAGTGGATAGCGGTTCATGGCTGAGGCTTCTTGGGGGCTTCCTCGGGGGCGGCGGCGCCAGACGCGGGCACATGGCCCCGCCGCCCGGTCGAACAGCCGCCGACGATGGGCCGCAGCGCATGGTGCCAGCGGGCCGGCGCCGCGGGGGCGCGGACCTGACGTCTAGAGCCGCGGGGTGGGGCGGCGCTCAGAGCTCTTTCAGCTGGCCCTTGGGCAGCAGCACTTCCACGGCGGAGCGGCGGATTTTGATGCGCACGTTGTCGGCGACTTCGAGCTGGGCGAAGTTTTCGCCGAGCTCGACGATGCGCCCGGCGACGCCGCCCATGGTCACCACCTCGTCGCCCTTGCCCAGGCCTTCGATGAGCTTTTTGTGCTCTTTCTGGCGCTTGATCTGCGGGCGGATCATGAGGAAGTAGAGGATGACGATGAGGCCGACTGGAAACAGCAGCCCCAGCAGCGGATCGCCGGCCGGGGCCGCCTCGCCCTGGGCCATGGCGTCGGAGATGAAAAAGCTCATGAGTAGTCCTCGCTGCCGCGCGATGCGCGGATCACTGAACGGCGTCAGACGCAACCAAGCCCAGCATTATGGCATATCGGTTCCGGCACGGGCACGGCGAGCTCGGCGGCGACGCTGGCCAGGGTGCCCGCCTCGATGGCGGCCCGCAGCCGCCGCATCAGGTCCTGGTAGAAGGTCAGGTTGTGGAGGGTGTTGAGTCGCGCCCCCAGGATCTCGTTGCATTTATCGAGGTGATGCAAGTAAGCCCGGCTGTAGTTGGCGCAGGTGTAGCAGCGGCACGCGGGGTCCAGCGGGCCGGTGTCGGTCTTGTGCACGGCGTTGCGGATTCTCACGGTGCCTGCGCTGGTGAACAGGTAACCGTTGCGGGCGTGACGGGTGGGCATAACGCAGTCGAACATGTCGATGCCGCGCAGCACGGCCTTGACGATGTCCGCGGGCGTGCCGACACCCATGAGGTAGCGCGGCTTGTCCGCCGGCAGCCGGTCCGCCAGGTGGTCCAGCACCTTGAGCCGCTCCGCCTCCGGCTCGCCGACGGCGAGCCCGCCGACGGCATACCCCTCGAAGCCGATGCGCAACAGCCCATCGAGGGAGCGGCTGCGCAGGTCCGGGCACATGCCGCCCTGGACGATACCGAACAGCGCCGAGGGGTTGTCGCCGTGGGCCTCGCGGCTGCGGGCGGCCCAGCGCAGTGAGCGCTCCATGGAGAGGCGCACGGTTGCATCGTCGGCGGGGTACGGCGTGCATTCATCGAAGATCATGACGATATCCGAGCCGAGCGCCCGCTGCACGGCCATGGACTCCTCGGGGCCCATGAACACGCGACTCCCGTCCACCGGCGAGCGGAAGTGCACGCCATCTTCGGTGATCTTACGCAGATTACCCAGGCTGAAGACCTGAAAGCCGCCGGAGTCGGTGAGGATCGGCCGTCGCCAGTGCATGAAGCCATGCAGTCCCCCGTGCGCCTCGATGACGGCGGTACCGGGGCGGCCCAACAGGTGGAAGGTGTTGCCGAGGATGATCTCCGCGCCCAGTCCTTCGAGCTCCTCCGGCGTCATCGCCTTGACGGTGCCGTAGGTGCCCACCGGCATGAAGGCAGGCGTTTCGATGCTGCCGCGGGGGAAGCTGAGCCGGCCGCGGCGGGCATGACCCGCGGTGGCGATGCGCGCAAATTGCATCATCAGGAGGTCTCGTGCTCAGCCGGCCCGACGGCGGTCTCGAGCCAGCGCGCGAGGCCATGCAGGTTGTCCACCGCGAGCAGCGGCGGCGGCAGGTCGTCGGGCCAGGGCTGGTTGTCCCGATTGATCCAGACAGCCGCAATGCCCAGCCGGCGCGCCGCCTCCACATCCCGCACCGGATCATCGCCGACGTGCAGGGTCTGCGCGGGGGTGACGCCGGCCCAGTCCATGGCGAGCTCGAATATGGCCGGGTCGGGCTTGGCGGCGCCCGCTTCCGCCGCCGTCAGCGTGCGGTGAAAAGCGTCACGCAGCGGCGTCTGGTGTACCTCGGCGTTGCCGTTGGTGACGGCCACCAGGCGATGGCGCTCGCGCAGTCGCGCCAGCACGGGTGCCACATCGGCGTAGGGCTGCACGCGATTGCGGTGACGCCGAAACAAGTCCATGGCGGCATCCGCCAGGGCGATGTCGTAATCGAGCTCCGCGAGCAGGGCGCGCAGCGACAGCAGCCGCACCTGGGTGAGGTCGTGGGCGAGCTCGGGGCGTGCGGCCATCAGCGTCTGGCGGTGGCCGCGCAGCGCCTGGGCATCGAAGCGCGCCGTCAGACGCGGCGCCTGCTCTGCGAGCCATGCGTGCAGGGCCTCCTCCGCCGCCTGGATCACCGGCCCACAGGGCCAGAGGGTATCGTCGAGATCGATGGTGATGAGCCGCACCAGACCCGAAGGTGGCGTGGGGGCGGGTTGGGCGTTTGCCGGGGTGTGCACTGGCATCGACGGACCTTTGCTTGGTAACCAGAAGGCGGCGCCCAATTCTGCACGCGAGCGCAGGCGGGCGGGAAGCGGGTGCGCACGCCGCCGGCGTGCCGCCCTGACGCCGCCCTGACGCCGCCCGCTGTCAGGTGACCATCTCCGCCGGAGGCCAGTTATGTTCATGTTCCGCAAGAAGACCGAGATGCCGAGCGCCGAGCAGGCGCTGCCCGGGCGCGACACACCCATGCCGGTGACCAACCGCCACCATGTCTCGGGCCACCCGATCCAGCCACCGTTCCCGGAGGGTATGCAACTCGCCCTGTTCGGCATGGGCTGCTTCTGGGGAGCCGAGCGCCTGTTCTGGGAACTGCCCGGCGTCTACAGCACCGCCGTCGGCTACGCCGGCGGCCATACGCCGAACCCAACCTACGAGGACGTCTGCTCCGGCATGACCGGCCACAACGAGGTGGTGCGCGTCGTCTACCAGCCCCAAGCCGTCGGCTACCAGCGGCTGTTGGCCGCCTTCTGGGAGGGGCACGACCCCACCCAGGGCATGCGCCAGGGCAACGACGTGGGCACGCAGTACCGCTCGGGCATCTATTGCGTCGATGACGAGCAGCTCGCAATCGCCCAGGAGAGTCGGACCCGATACCAGGCGGCACTGACGGCGGCCGGGCGCCATGCCAGCATCACCACAGAGATCGTGCCGGCGCCGATCTTCTTCTACGCCGAAGACTACCATCAGCAGTACCTCGCCAAGCACCCGGGGGGCTATTGCGGCCATGGCGGCTGTGGTGTGCCCTATCCAGTCGCGGCCTAGCAGGCCCGAGCAGGCGACCTCGCGCCGGCAGCGATCGGGGTTGACAGATCCATCGGTATTTAAGAAACTAGTGATGTACTGAAGATTTGCAGTTCTTCAGTGCACTCCTCCATCCTCCTTTGGTGGTAATTTTGAAGCGCGGCGCCCGCCGCGCTTTTTTTTGCCCGCTCAACACGTGAGCGTGTCCGCCTCCGGGCGCCGATTCCGGGCGCCGAACGCAACGACGCCGGCATGACGTCGCAACTCAAGGATCCGGCCCCCGGGCGCGGGTCAGGAACATCGCATCGCCGTAGGAAAAAAACCGGTAGCGCCGGGCCACGGCATGCCGATAGGCGGCCATCACCGGCGCATGACCCGCGAAGGCGCAGACCAGCATCAGCAGCGTCGATTCCGGCAGGTGGAAATTGGTCAGCATGGCGTCGACGGCGCGGAAGCGGTAGCCGGGCCGGATGAATAATCGGCTGTCGCCCCGGAACGGCCGCAGCTCGCCCGATGCCGCGGCGCTCTCCAGACTGCGCACCGTCGTTGTGCCCACCGCCACCACCCGTCCGCCGCGCTCGCGTGCGGCCGCGACCTGGGCACAGACTTCCTCGCCGACCTCGAGCCATTCGGCGTGCATGCGATGCTTGTCGAGATCGTCCTCGCGCACCGGCTGGAAGGTGCCGGCCCCCACGTGCAGGGTCACATGCGCCAGCTCAACGCCGATGGCCCGCAGCCGCCCGAGCATGGCGGCGTCGAAGTGCAGGCCGGCGGTGGGCGCCGCCACCGCGCCCTCGCGCCGGCCATAGACGGTCTGGTAGCGCTCGCGGTCGCTGGCGTCATCCGGGCGGTCGATGTACGGCGGCAGGGGTGTGTGGCCGTGGCGCCGCAGCAGCACGGCGATGTCCTCGTGCTCACTCACCAGCACGAAGAGCGCCTCTTCACGACCCGCCATCGTCAACACCTCACCGCCGGGCAGCACCAGCCGGGTACCGGGACGGGGTGCCTGACTGGCACGCACGTGCGCGGTGATGCGCCGCGGGCTCACCAGCCGTTCCACGAGGATTTCCGCCTGGCCACCCGTCGCCTTGCGGGCGAAGAGTCGCGCCGGCAGTACCCGGGTGTCGTTGAACACCAGCAAGTCCCGAGGATCCAGCAGGCTCGGCAAGTCGGCGAACCGACTGTCCCGGTACGCGCCGCTCGCACCATCCAGCACCAACAGCCGACTCGCGGCCCGTTCCGGCAGCGGACGCTGAGCGATCAGCGCCGACGGTAGCTCGAAATCGAAATCGCTGCGCTGCATCACCTCGTTCGCCTACTCAGGTCCGTACATTCATGTTTGAGCGCAGCCGCGCTCACCGTCGCGCGACGCGCCTTGGCCGCCAACACGGGGCGCCTGCGACAGGACAACCTTGCCGGCGATCTAAGCACACGCGTTCGTCTTGTCACGGCGGCTGCCGTGTGGACGGAAGCAGCACTTCCCTCAGCGGAAGCTTTACTTCCGCAGCACACAGGCAGAAGCCGCCGACATCGGCCAACGCCGGTTCCATAGGTTACCGCGCCACGGACGTTTTTGGGCCATGAGGCTGCGGCGGCTGCAACGAGATGAAAGCACTGACTTTGGCCTGGTTCGTGCTTAGCCTCCCAAGCCGGCGCTATCGGGTGCCGGCCGCAACGATCTCGACAACATCGATGGAGGAGGTTTCCATGGGTTTCCTGAAAGACGACATCCAAGCCCGAATCGAGCAATATGACCACTGGGCGACACGGCGGCGCCATGGTCCCAATGGCCCCAACAATCGGCGACTGTGGGTACTCGCCTGCATGGACGAACGGCTGCCGGTGGACGAGGCGCTGGGCATCCGCGTCGACACCCCCGTAGGCGGCGGCGATGCACACTGTTTTCGCAACGCCGGCGGCATCGTCACGGAAGATGCGATTCGCTCGGCGATGCTCACCTGCAACTTCTTCGGCACGCAGGAAATCGCCATCGTTCAGCACACCCAGTGCGGCATGCTCTCGGCGAATGCTACCGATCTGGAGCAGGCGCTGCGCGATCGAGGCGTGGACATCGACAACCTGACGTTGGACCCGACGCTGCCGGAGCTGAGCCTGCAGCCCGGAGGATTTGCCAAGTGGATCGGCATGATGGACGATGTGGACGTCACCTGCATGAAGACGGTGGAAGTGTTCAGGAATCATCCGCTGATTCCCAAGCACGTGGAAGTGAGCGGCTGGATCTGGGAAGTGGAGACGCGACGCCTGCGGGCGCCGACCACGGATGCGGCGGCACGGGCACGCACCGATGTAACTGCCGATCAGTTCGGCGTGCGCTCGCCGCAGCCCGGGCGCTGGCGCTGATCGACTGAGAGCCGCCGCGCGCCGTGGCGCCCGCAGGCGCTACGGCGCGACCACTGGAAACCGACCCGGGAGGACATCTCGTGCCACGCTACGACTACCGCTGCCAACAATGCCAGCATGCCTTCGAGGCGAGCCATGCTCTCGCCGCGCAGGCGCCCCCCTGCCCGCACTGCGGCGGGGCCACGCGCAAGACCTTACTCTCTGCACCCGCTGTCCATGGTGTTATGGCGCAGGGGCGCGAGCGCGCCGTGCAATCACTCACACCCGCAGCCTCCGCACCTGGTCATCGCCACGGTCCGAACTGTGGCTGTGCGCAGCATTGACCTGCCCTCGGCCGCGGGTCGCAAGCACCCGCGGCGCATCTGCCTGGGGCAGCGTTGTCCGCCCACCGAAAAGATGAGCCACCCAGCATGAGCATGTCGCAAGACAGCCTGACCATGCGGACATCGGCGACGACACCCGAGGCGCTGACTTTCCTGCAGACGTTCATCGTCGAACTGATGAATGTCGTCGAGCAGCAACGCGGCGAGTACGGGCGCGGCACGCCCGCACTGAGCCCTGTGCTGAACGTGGAGCAGGTGGGCCTGAGCGCCAGCGAGTGCCTGGAGCTGATGGCCCGTCGCGCCCTGCAACGCGACGACAAACCGCTGACCAACGCCGAGTATGCCGATGTCATCGTCACGTTGAAGAACCGCGTTGGCGGTGCTTTTGCCGTCGCAGAAGTGGACGAGGGCATGGTGCGGGTCGTCAGCACGCGCTGCCCATTCGGTGAGCGGGTGAAGGATGCCCCCAATCTGTGTGAGATGACCTCGAGTGTGTTCGGGGGTATTGCTGCGCGCAACTTCGGCTACGCCAAGGTGGAGCTCTCCCGGCGCATCGCCTTGGGCCATAGCGGTTGCGAGGCGCGGATCTATCTGGACCCAGGGCGGGCCAACGGCGAGCAGGGGACAACATACCATCGCGAAGGCGATTATCTGCGCTCCCATGCCCCGGGCCGTACCGTAGCCTCCCGTATCGATCAGAGCATCCGCGAGCGCTGGTGCGTCTCCGCCGCAGGCGCCGCGAAGCGCGCAGTGCCCAGCATCGTGGCGGAATCTGCGGCCATGCGCGACGCCCTGCACGCTGTGCAGGTGGTTGCCCCCACCCAGGCGACGGTGCTGCTGACAGGCGAGACCGGCTGCGGCAAGGAGCTCATGGCGCGCGCCCTCCATACGCTCTCGGAGCGCTGGCGAGGACCTTTGGTGACGGTGAACTGCGGCGCGATCCCCGAGAATCTGATTGAATCGGCGCTGTTCGGCCACGAAAAGGGCGCCTTCACAGGCGCCTCTGAGCTGCATCATGGGTATTTTCACCGCGCCCAGGCGGGCACGCTCTTCCTCGATGAAATCGATTCCATTCCGCTGCCGGCACAGGCCAAGCTGCTGCGGGTGCTCCAGGAGGGCGAGTACGAGCGCGTGGGCGGAAAACGCACCCTAACAACGGATGTCCGCATCGTCGCCGCCTCCAACCGCAGCATCGGCGACCTGGTTGCCAGTGGGGCCTTCCGCAGCGATCTATTCTACCGACTGAACGTGGTCCCCATCGACATCCCACCATTGCGCCAACGCGCGGCCGATCTCGCCCCGCTGGTCCGGCACATTTTGGGCCGCTTGGCCGAGCGCTACGGGACTGCGCCGAAGCGCCTGAGCACATGCGCGTGGGAGAAGGCCCGCCGCTATCACTGGCCCGGCAATATCCGCGAGCTGGAGAATCTGCTCGAGCGCGCCGTCATTTTTACCCCGGGAGCGGTCATCGAGCACCTGGATGTCGAGCCGGCAGCCGGTCCCGACACCGCGCACGACTGGCGGCAGGCGAAGCGCCATGCCGCCGCACAAGCGGAGATCGGAACATTGACCGTAGCATTGCGCGAATGCCATGGCAGCGTTACCGATGTGGCCAAGGCACTCGGCATCACACCGCGGGCCGTGCGCATGAAGCTGCGCGCGCACGGACTGAACGCCACGGCGTTTCGGTGACCTCCTTGCAGCGCTGTCGGCAGCATTGCGATCAGCGCGGCAAAACTGGCGGAATAGACCGGCCTTGCGTTACCATCCGGAATGACTGGCCGGGGTGGCGGAATTGGTAGACGCAGTGGACTCAAAATCCACCGGTGGCAACACCTTACGAGTTCGAGTCTCGTCCCCGGTACCATCGCGCCGGCCCCTCACCTCGCGGCAGCCCTGCCAGCACAACCGGGTCTATGTTGACGGCGTCGCCGGCTCGCTCGAATGCGCCGTCTGCGCAAAGCCCAAGGCGCGTCTCGCCGGCACCCCAGCCATACCGCCGAGCCTGTCGGTGTCAGCAGACCCGCGCACCGGCGCGCGTCCGTCTGCTGCCACAATCGCCGGGCGATGTCATCGATCGACGGGCGTCCTGCGTTAAGCGGCCCGCGGCGCCGCAGTCCCGAACGCGGGACCGCACCCATGCCCCAGGGAGTTACCCGCATGCCCGATGCATGTTTCGAAACCGCCGCAGCGGTCGAAGCCGCCTTCTACGGTGCCTTCGCAGACGCTGATTTGACGGCCATGGCGAACGTCTGGCACGACGGCGACGAAGCCCGCTGCATCCACCCCGGCGGCGATCTACTGAGCGGCTCCGGCGCGGTGTTGGACAGTTGGCGACAGATCTTCGCCGGCGCCGCCGCCCCGAGGGTGCATCATCGCCTGCTGCACCGCACCAACGCGGGCGCACTCAGTATCCACCTGGTGGAAGAGCTCATCGGCTCCCGCGACGATCCTGAGCGCCACCTGACGCGCATTCTGGCAACCAATGTCTATCGGCAAACCGTCGATGGCTGGCGGATGGTGCTGCATCACGCCACGCTGCCTCTGGTGGAGCCACGGGGACAGGGGCAGAACGGGACGTCGCAGGGGCAAGCGGATACCGGCACCCGCCTGCATTGAGTGTGACTGGGCCCGGCCCAGTGCGCCCGTCAAGACCACCGGCTTCAGCAACGGGCGTCCGGTCCGGCATCATCGCCAACGCATTTCAAAGATGCAGGCGTCAGCCCCCTGCGCCTGACATTGGATCTCTTCCACGCGGGTGCGGGCGCTGACCAGTGTACGGAACAGCCGCTCGAAGGTGCCCGTGTAGAAATCGCACAGGGGAGTGTCGGCCTGGCTGTCGCGACACAGGGGGCAGCCGGCGATGCGCACGCGCACCGGGCGGCCCCGCAGCAGGCTGCGTGGGCTGAAATCGAAGACCCCGCTGCCGGAGAAGGTCCAGGCATGCCGACCCACGGCCTTCAGCAACAGGCGGCTGGCGGCACCCGGCGGAAGCAGTCGCAGCACGCGCTGTGCCGGGCGCGGAATCCGGTGGGCAAGCAGGTAGTCACCGGTGCGCAGCCCGGCATCGAACGAGACGCATCTGGCCTCTGCGATACCAAGCCGTCGCCGCAGCGCCTGCTGCAGGGCGATCACGTCGCACTCGTCCACCATGTGCTCGGGCGGCTGCACCAAGTGGTGCCCGAGCCCGGCGTCGGCGAAGACCGCCGCCACCGCCGCTCCCTGCGCCTCCAGCGCTTCCGCCACCCGAGTAATGGCGTTCGGCCCGATGCGCGCCGCCGTGCCCTGCGCCGCAACAGGCGCCGGGTGGGCATGCGCGGCGGCCGCCGGGGCTGATTGGTCGACCTCGGTCAACGCCGTCGACGCCTGCTCAGGCGCGCCCGGTGCCGAGCGACGACCGCGCGGCAGGCGGCTCGTCGACGACCGACGCCGGTAGGCTGGCCGCCACGGCGTCGGGATATGGCGTGCCTTACGCGAAAGGAGAGAAATGCCAACGTGCGCGATCCCAGTGGAAGTCAGCGTCGTGCTCGGTGCAGAGCTCACGCAGGAAGAAACGCCCGGCCTCGGTGACGCGCAGGCCCTGCGACCACACCTCCACCAAACCGTCACCGGCGTATGCCGCAAGGCGGCGATATTCGTCGTCGAGGCAACCGTCCGCCATCCTGTACGGCAGTTCCAGGTTACAGATCAGATGCGAGATGGCGTCGCGCCGGCGGCGGTCCAGCGCACTGAGCCTACGCCCGCGATCCACCGGCATGCGACCGGCGTGCACCTCCTGGCGCCAACCCTCCAAGTCCAGCTGGTTTTGCACACAAGTGCCCTGCAATTCGCCGATGGCACCGGCGCCGAGCCCTGCGACGTGGGCGCTGGGTGTGGCTGTGTAACCGATGCAGTTGCGGTGCAAACGGCCATCGGCCTGGGCGAGCGCCAGGTCATCGGTCTCCAACGCAAAGGTATCCAGCCCGATCCAGGCATACCCCGCCTGAGTGAAGGCGGAGACGGCGGTGCGAAAGAGCCGCTCGCGCTCGGCATTGTCGGGAAGCTCGTGGACATCGATGGCATGCTGGTGCGGACCGCTGAGGGTCCGCCGGGCGTAGCCGAAGCAGGCCACCCGGTCGGGGGCCAATTCCAGCACGGTGTCCAGGGTGCGATCGAAGGTGGCTGCGGTTTGCTGCGGCAGGCCGTAGATGAGATCGAAGCCGATGCTGTCGAAGCCGATCTCGCGCGCCATCCAGTAGACATCGCGAATGAGCTCTTCGGACTGGATGCGGCCGATGGCGCGCTGCACATCCGCATCGAGATCCTGCACACCGAAGCCGATACTGCGGAAGCCGAGCGCATGCAACAGCTCCAACTGCCCCGCCGAGCTTCGCCGCGGATCACACTCGATGGAGCACTCCGTGTCCGCAACGATATGAAAGCGTCGCTCCAGCATCTCCGTCAGACGCGTGAGCTGGGCCTCGCTCAAGTAATTGGGGGTACCGCCGGCGAGATGTACCTGCAGAACGTCACGGTTGCCATCGATACGTTCTGCCACCAGCGCCATCTCCCGATCCAGGGCGTCCAGATAGGCATCCATGCGCGCGCTGTCGTGGGTGACTGTGGTGTTGCAGCCGCAATAGAGGCAACGTCCGGCACAGAAGGGAATGTGCACATGCAGCGACAACGTCTCGCTGGGCCGTTGCGCGATGGCGGCAAGATCTTGTGCGTAATCCTCGGCGCCGTATCCGTCGACCCAGCGAGGGATGCGGACCGCCTGTTGTAAGGGCCTCCCCCGTCCCGTCAACCGTTGAGCCAATTTCGGAGTGAGCTCGGCGGGTGCAGCGGTGGACATAGTGGCGTGGCCTCTGTGAGTTCCGGGTGACACGGCAAGCGCAGGTGCGCCTGGGCAGTGCCTCCTGTGGGACGTTGCGCCGGAGCCTTTGCACCCGACATGGGTTGCAGGCGCGGGCAGCCGGAAGCAGCCATTGCTGACCTGCGGCCCGAGCCCCGCCCGATGGATGCGGCGAGGCGTCGTCCCCCCAGCGCAGTTCAGATCTCCCTGGCCGGTAGACAACGCCACAAGCTCGGCTCCGTGGCAGCAGCGTGCGACGCCGGCGCCTGCAGCCGAATCAGCAGCTATCCAGCCTACTCAGCTCAGGGCGATACATTGCCAGACGCTGAATATCGCTTCTCCTGAGCAGCACACTGATTTGCCAGTTGGTCTTGTAATGAAAAGATACCGCCGCAGCGGTATGAGGCGCCCGCCGGCATGAAGGCGAGGTCGCTGTGCGCCCGCCTGTAAACTTAGCCAAGGTGTCCCGGGGCGTCGTTGATCGACATCAAGCCGGCTGCGAACGTCTCCCGCCGCTGCGCCCTGCCGAGCGGCGCTAAGTGCTCAGCGTCACGCTCAACGCCTTCCGCGCGCGAATGGCGGGCGACTCGTAACCTGGCACTGCAGGGAGGGAAGCGGCCTGCGGCGAGACCATGTGCTGTGTCGTCCTGCCCGTCGCCGTCACTGGCTCCGCTCCAATATCACTGCGCGGCGATGTCCGCTGCGCGCTGTGCGCCATGGGCTCGACCTCGCCCCCATGCTCGGCACCCGACCCCAGTGCCCAGCGCCAAAGTGCGCCGTCGGTGAGCGGCAGCACCAAAAACCAATGCTCCAGGATCGCCAAGGCCAGCAGGGTAGCGGCCAGTATCAGCGCAACGCCGGTGAAGCTGCCGGCGGGCAACTCCACCGCGGTATCCACCAGCAGGCACATGATGACAGTCGCCACACTCACGGACACCGGGAACAGCAGGTTCATGGGACGCTTGGCGAGATAGGAGGTCAGGAATCGGATGCGCTCGGGCAGCCAATCTTCGTTGAGGTTGGGGACGCCCAAAAACAGATTCAGCTTCGCGCTCCAGCGCATCAGCCAAAGAATCAGATAAGTCCAGGCTCCTACCGCGTTCACCGCCCCCCAGGTGAGCCAGATCATGAGGCCGGCGGCGGCCACAATGACCAGCTCATGATAGAGACTGGTGGACAGCGCCAAGCGGAAACGCTGCCAGCCATGGCAATTCTCCGGACAGGGTAGCTTACGCGGGCCGGTGATGAAGCCCATGAAATAGCTCATCTCCATCCAGCCCCAGATGACCACCCCGGCGGTGAAGCCCGCATAGGCGCCGGTCACCGTCGCCATGTCACGGCTCCACACCAACACGCCGAAGGCGATGACGAGGGCCAGCGTGGCCCCGGCGAGACTCCAGGGGTAGGTGTGCTCGGGGCGCTTGTCCAGATACAGAATGACGCCGGTGCTGAACCACCACAGGAACAGCGCATAGCCGACGGCAATTCCGTAACTCAACATCACCGTGGCACGCTACCAGGTTGGGGCGAGCAGGGGCTGTGCCGGCAGCGGGTTACGCTTGGCGGGGATCAGGAACAGCGAAGTGAAGGTCACCGCCGCCGACGCGCGCAGCCCCAGCCGACGCAGCGGAGCCAGCCAGCCACCGCGGGCGGCGTCGAGCCGCCGGCTGATCTCATTCAAGCGTAAGAGACCGCGCTGAAAGCGCGGATGGTCGGTGTCGAGCGTCAGCGGAAAGACCTGCCGCGTAATCTCTGTGGTGATTGCGAAGACGCGCGCATCGAATGTATCGGGGTCGATGCCGAGGGCCTGGTACAACTCCGGGCGGGCGTGATCGCGGACGAACATGGTGGCGTAAACCGATAGCACGAAGAACCGGATCCAGAGCTTGTTCAGCCCGGTCAGCAGTTCCGGGTGCGCCCGCATGATGAGTGCAAACACCTCGCCATGGCGAAATTCGTCGTTGCACCACTGCTCGAACCAGCGAAAGATCGGGTGAAAACGGTACTCCGGGTGCCGCTCGAGATGCCGGAAGATGGTGATGTAGCGCGCGTAGCCGATCTTCTCGGACAAATAGGTTGCGTAGAAAATGAACTTCGGCCGGAAGTGCGTGTAGTGCTTCGCTTGCTTGAGATAAGCAAGGTCGACACCGACACCAAGGTCTTTCAACGCACGATTGATGAAGCCCGCGTGCCGCGCCTCATCCCTTGCCATGTATCCCATGACGCGGCGGATATCCGGGTTCTTGGCGCGCTGCTTGATGTCCGCATAGAGGACGCAGCCAGAGAATTCCGCAGTCACTGAGCTGATCAGGAAATCCAAGAATTCTGCCCGTAAAGCCGGGGGCAGTTCCTTCACTTCTGCCTGGAACGCTTCATCCTGGCGAAAATGCCCGCGGTTCACGTCCGCCTCGAACTCCGCCATCAAGGCGTCCCATGCCTCGCGCACGGGCCCGACATCGAGGCGGTCCATGGCGGCGTAGTCCGTCTTGTAGAAACGCGGCGTCAGCAGGGTTTCTTCTCCTGCGAGTTGCGCGGCGTCGTTCGCTGGCTGGCTAGTCTCGGTCATAGACCCTTCACTCCGGATGCGATTGTTGTTGCTTTCGACACGCGCCGAGCCAGCGCCGGGCATGGCATGGCATCTGACGCGAGGTGGTACGATGCCCGCTCAGCACGATCACTGGGTTATCGGCGCTGTGCGCAGCAGGCGCGCGAAGGCGGCGGTGTTGGTGGGACCGAAGGCACGCAGGTCGATCTGCCGACCGGTTTGGGGATCTTCGAACAGCAGGATGCCGCCGGCGCGCAGCGAGATCAAATAAGGCGCGTCCAACGGTACGTCATACGCCTCCCGCTCCCGCACCATGCCGCGCATGACGCCCAGCACGAAGCCATCGATACCGGACTCCAGCTCCGCGAGCTCACCGTCCTCGCCGGCGATGCGCACGATGGTGGTGCCCGCGCCATCATCCACAAACACGAGCTCGCGGCTTTCGACCACCGGCGGTAGCGGTGTCTCTGTCCCGCCGACGCCGGT
This sequence comes from uncultured Thiohalocapsa sp., assembly GCF_913062725.1. GTDB lineage: Bacteria > Pseudomonadota > Gammaproteobacteria > Chromatiales > Chromatiaceae > Thiohalocapsa. Next base: position 1,554 of record NZ_CAJXWY010000025.1, on the reverse strand, counting down.
GATTTGGACCATGGCCGCGGAAAGAATGACGAAGCCGATCAGCAGCCCTGCGCCGATGAGCACGGCACGCGGGAAGGGTCGGCCTTCGAACGGGTCGCTCACAGGGACAAGACCTCGCTCACCGGCCCGTCGCCGGCGCTGCGCCGAGCTGCGGCGAGCCGCCGGCGTCATCACGCGGCGTACCGCCAGTCGCGTCCGCCGGTGCGTCCTGCTCCGCCGCCGCTGCTTCGCGCAGCGCATCGGCCAAGATCGCCGCCACCCGGTCGATGTCGGGCACGCAGCGCAGCATGGGCTGGGCATCGAGGAAGCGCCAGGGTCGCACGTTTGGCCAAAGGATCAGGAAATTCACGCTGTGGCCGTCGCCGAGCACCATGGGGAGATCGCCGACACCGCCCTCGTAACGCCTCAGACCGACGCTCTGAATGGCCTTGAAAGGAATATTCACGGCCATGGGCAAGGCGACGCCAAAGCGGATCACCAGGCGCCGGTCCGTGATACTGTAAATGGTTGAGCGCGCGAAGGCCCAGGCCATGAGCGCGAGGATGCCCACCGCCATCAGGCAGAGCAATAACAGCCACAGGCCCGAGAGCAGCGCCGCCTTTGCGGACTCGCCGGCTGCGATGACATAGCCGATGCGAAAGACAATGAGCAGCCCGAAGTAGATGGCCACCGTGCGGACATAGAACGCCCGCACGGCGAGCGCGCCCCACTTGGGCGCGCCCTGCCACCGGAGCTGCTCCCCTTCCGGGAGATTCTCCGGCAAGCCGGGGACCGGCTCGAAGTCGAACTCACTCACAGATAGGGCTCCGCCCGGTCCGGCGTGGCGTACAGCTTACCAGCGCCGAGGTAAGCGACAACCTTGTCCTCCTCCGCGAGCGTGATCTGGTCATAGCTCTTCAGTGTGGGCGCGTCCTTGAATTGCGCGCCGGTGATGCTGTTGACCTCGATCACCGCCTTCTTGCGACGGACGTTGCACAGCGTACTGGGCGCCAGCATGCGCTTGCCGCCGGCGTCGATCTCGAAATAGCGCACACAGGGCTCGGCGGTGTCCACCCAGATCTCTTTACAGACGCCGCCCTGCTCGCCGTCGCAGCCGACGACGGGCCAGCCGCGCGGATCGGCGTCGCCCTTGGCGATACTGAAGTGCTTGGCGACGCGCATGGGCCGCACGCGCGGCTCGCCGGTCTCCGTGAGGTCGGGCTCTTCGGCGCGCACGGCGTAGGAGCCGGGACCAACGCCGGCGAGCATGGGGTTACCCGTAGGCGCCAGCGGCGCACCGGGGAAGTCCGCGATGGCGGCCGCGTTCAGCTTTGGCTGCGGCCGGTCCGGGCTCGGCTTTTGCACGATGGTGCCGGTGTGCGGCATCTTGAACTGCTTCGGCTTGGGCAAGGGCGGGAAGCCTTCCATCATCGTTGCGCGGCCCAGGCGCTGAGACGCCACCGGATAACCTTCGCGCTTGTCTTCGGTGCGAATATAAAAGATCAGCGCGAAGAAGAAGAACCAGAAGACGTACAGCACGAGCTGTGCGACATCGATGTAATTGGTAATGGCACC
>NZ_CAJXWY010000024.1 GCF_913062725.1 uncultured Thiohalocapsa sp. | reverse complement strand
CGCGTTTTCGCGAAAAAAGCCCGAATTTTCGCCCCAAATAAACCGATTCGTATATTTTTTGGCAGTAGCACACGGATAAGACCGAATCCTGAGCCTAAGTCGGACAGGCTCCTAGGATATCTATCTGGATCCACGTCGTGATCGTCATCCCCGCCTTCAACGAGGCAGAAAGCATCGGCAAGGTGGTCGCTGAGGTACAGCAGTACGTCAGCGAAGCGATCATCGTCGTTGATGATTCGAGCACGGATGGCACGGCCACCAGGGCCGAAGCGGCCGGCGCCGTGGTGCTCCGGTTGCCCTTTCAACTCGGTGCCTGGGGCGCAACCCAGGCGGGTCTGCGCTACGCACTGCGGCAGGACTGGCCAGTGGCAATCACGCTGGATGCGGATGGCCAACACGCCCCGTCGGACCTGGGCAGGTTGCTGCATCCAGTGGTATCGGACGCAGCGGACGTAGCGATCGGCGCTTACCCGGAACGGGCAAGTACCCTGCGACGAGTGGCACAGCGCTACTTTCGGGGGTTCGGCGGTTTGGCTCTCGAAGATCTGACCTCTGGCTTCAGGGCCTACAACCAGCGTGCCATCGAGCAACTGGCGCGACCCTTCGCTACCCTGCTGGACTACCAAGACGTTGGTGTGTTACTCAACCTGAAGCATCACGGCTTTCGTGTCGTTGAAGTGCCCGTACGCATGCGCGACCGACGTCATGGCCATTCGCGTATCTTCAACTCCTGGTGGGCGGTGAGCCGTTATATGGTGCAGACAAGCGTGCTGTGTCTGGCACAGGTCGGACGCCGTATTGACTGCTCGTCGCAGTTGCCAGAAGGCGAGCAGCGCGACTCCGAATCCGTTGAGTGCCGCTGATGACGTATCAGTTGACCTCTCTCTTCCTGGGTCTGTTTTTGGGGCTGGGCATCTTGTGGCTGGTCCGCCGTGATCATCTTCACGGTCCGTTTGCGCTTTGGTGGATTGCCGTTGCGATCACGGTGATCGTGGTCGGCTTTTGGCCCACGCTCTTCGATTCGATCGCAGGCCACTTGGGCGTCAGCTACCCGCCAATCCTGGCGCTGGTCCTCGCGTTCGGTTTCATGCTGCTCAAGATGTTGACGTTGGACATCGAACGATCACGGCAAGAGCGCAAGATTCGGCGTCTCGCACAGCGACTGGCCATGGTCGAGGCCGACCTTCGGCAGGCTTCCGCTTTGGCGGGGAAGACGGCCGTGGAAAACCCGGCGGGCCACGATGCTGATAGCGGCTGATGCGTGTATTGCATCTCGGCAAGTATTACCCACCAGTAGCTGGTGGTGTCGAATATTTCCTGGCGGATCTGCTGGGCGCCCTCGAGCGGCGCGGCATCACTACGGCAGCACTGGTGCACAAGGCAGGCGGCGACCCCGCCGCGGATGTCCCCTCGGATAACGAGCAGCCGATTGTGCATCGCGTTCCAACGCTCGGGCGATTTTTGTATGTGCCCATAAGCCCGACCTATCTGCACTGGCTGAACCGTCGCATCCGGGAATTTCGCCCGGACCTCCTGCATCTACATGTGCCAAACGTGTCTGCATTCACGGCGCTCTTGTCTCGACGCGCCCGTGCGCTGCCCTGGGTCGTGCACTGGCATGCCGATGTGGCCATGTCGCGCGTGGATCGACGACTGGCGCTTGCCTACCGATTTTATCGTCCGCTGGAACAACAACTGTTGGCCAAAAGCGCCGCCGTCATCGCCACATCGCCGCCCTATCTGCAGAGCAGCGACGCGCTCAGGCGGTGGCGAGAGCGCTGTCTCACGATCCCACTGGGGCTGGATGCCAATCGCCTCCGTGTCTCGGCGGCGCACGAGGCGCCGGACGCAGAGCCTATTTGGGGCCGAGTCGGGCTGCGGGTGCTGTCCGTCGGCCGCCTCACCTATTACAAGGGCCATGATGTGCTGATCGACGCCACGGGCGCGTTGCCTGACGCCCGCACCATCATTGTCGGCACCGGCGACCAGGCGTCACGGTTGCGTGCCCTGATCCAGGAACGCGGCCTGCAGGACAGGGTCCTTCTCTGGGGTGAGGCCAAACGCGTCGAGTTGGCGGCCCTGCTGGCATCCTGTGATGTCTTCTGTCTACCCTCCATCGAACGTACAGAGGCCTTTGGCCTTGTCCTGCTCGAGGCGATGCACTTTGCAAAACCCGTGGTGGTCAGCGATATCCCGGGGTCCGGCACAGGATGGTTGGTCCGCCAGGCTGGTAATGGCCTGCTGACCCAGCCAGGCAAGGCGTCGGCCGTCGCCGACGCCTTGCGCCAACTTGAGCAAGATCCCGCGCAAAGACGGCTGCTGGGCGACAAGGGTCGGACTGCGCTATCGGTTGCTTTCAGCATCAATGCCATTGCCAAACGTGTGGCCGATGTCTACGCTCGGGTGCTGGGTGACGATGCACGCTAGACCACGAACACTGACACGCCTGCTCTGGGAGTGTCGCCGGGCGCCGGCGATGCGAGCCCTGTCGGCGGCTTTCATTGGCCTGCTGCTGACCTTCACCGTGCTTTTGCTCGTCGAGCTGCGCGGGCCGGGCTTTCCACCGGTCACGATCACTCCGGATCAATTGCAACTTCGCCAAGGAAAGGGAGAAGCCGCCAGTGACCGTTTGATGATCCGACAAGAGGGCGCAAACGACACGTCGATCGTGCTTGCCCGGCTGCCCGCGATAGAAGCGCACCGTTACGGCAGACTACAATGGCAACTCGACGGCTTGACCGACGATCAGGATCTGAAGCTGTTGTGGGTGTCCAATCAGGCGCCTCAGCAGATACGCACCCTACTGCTGACAGATGCCCAGAAGCAGCAGGGCGCGGTGGACCTGACCACCAATGTTGACTGGACAGGGCAGATCAGCCTGATCGGCATTGCGGTCGGGGGAGCGCTCTCGCAGCCTCTGGCATTGATGCAGATATCGCTGATTCCAGCACCACGCACCGTCGCCGGTAGTGTGCGGAACCTCCTGCGACCCTGGTATGAGCGCGAGCCCTGGAGCATGCGCTCGATCAACTATCGTGAACACCCCGAAAACCAGTGGCAGACCAGCCCCCTGATGCAGGCGACGCTTTGGCTCGTGATCAGTGTTGGTACGTTCCTGATACTGTCGATCAACGTCAGTGGACAGGCACGACGGACCGTCCTGGTGGCTTTGCTGTTGCTCGCCTGGCTGGGACTGGATGCCCAGTGGCAATGGCAGCTCCTGACCCGGTTGCAGGCAACACATGAACGCCATGGCGACACACCGCCCGGAATGCGTGGCCCCATCACCGACGTGGATGACTGGGTCGCCGATCTGGTGGGAGGGGTCCGCAAATACCTACGGCCGAAGGATGCGCGCATCGTGCTCGTGACCAAAGACCCGGCTGATCACGTACCGCTGCGTGTGCGCTATCGCCTCCTGCCACTGAACGTATCTCCGGGGCAGACCCGGCTGCCGGACGCGAGCCGGATGCAAGCAGGAGACTATCTGCTCCTCATCCAGCCGCCGCCGGATATTCGTTATCGACCTGACATCCGCGTGCTCGGCGATGAGACGCATCAAGTGCCAGTCGAGTCGGTAGCGGTGATGCGCGGAATGGCCGCCCTCTACAGAGTGAGGGCGCAATGATGCATGCGGGCTGGGTCGGCGTTGGCGCTGCGCTATCACTGCCTTGGGTGGTCGCGATCCTTTGGCTGCGCCTACTCTTTCCAACACCGATGCCCGGGCGCTGGCCGCTGCTGCTCGGGTACGGCTATGTGCTCGGGCTGCTTGTCACGACACTCATTCTTAGGCTACAGGCGGCGTTGTTCTCTGCATTGAGCCTGGATGCAGCGCTGCAATGGTGGCCGAGCATCGTCGTCTTCGGTTGCTTGATCTTGGGCGTTCTGAAATTCCAGCGCAGTGGTTGGACCGTGACGAACAGCGCGCCTCGGCGACCGCCTCTCTCTGTTCAGCCGGCATGGTGGCAACGGCTATTGATCGCATTGCTGCTGGTGTTGCTATCGATCCGCCTGCTGGGCCTGGCGCTGGAGGTGTGGTGGCTACCGCTTTATCCCTGGGATGCCTGGACAACTTGGGCGGTTCGGGCCCAGATCTGGGCGCACAGTCAGACCCTTGTCCCCTTCGTTGGTCCAGAGACTTGGCTGGCTGAACCTTCAGGGCAAAGTCACAGTATCCTGGCTTGGCGCTATCCGCCTGCCGTCTCGCTCATCGCCGCCTGGCCAGCCCTCGCCTTCGGTGACTGGAACGAGACGGTGGCCAACCTGCCCTGGATCGGCTGTGCGCTGGCGCTGGCCTTGGGTCTTTATGGCCAGGCACGGCTCTGGGGGGTAAGCCCGTTAACGGGCTTGTTGTTCGTCTGGCTGCTGCTGTCGCTGCCCATGCTGGGCACCCATGTTGCCCTGGCGGGTTATGCAGACCTTTGGCTCGCCACGAGCCTGGGTTTGTCGTTCTTCGCGCTCATGCACTGGACGCAGCGCGGCGACTGGCGGCAGGTGCTGCTGGCGATACTGCTGGCGCTGGGCTGCGCGCTGATCAAGCGCGAGGGTCTGGTGTGGATGCTGCTGCTCCTGGCGATCATCCCGGCGGCCCGACTGGGCAGAGGTTGGCTACTGCTGACACCGACGACGGCGATCGCCGCGGCCCTGGCGATCTGGCTCGCCGGCGGCATCCAGCTGTCGCTGCCGATGCTGGGGCAGATCGTGCTCGGCCCGGACCGACTCCAGCTTCCTGGGATTGGAACATTCGAGCTGCAATCGAATGGGTCTTGGGAGCCGGTGATCAGGTACTTGTTCATCAACAATAATTGGCATCTCCTTCCATTGCTCGTGCCCATCGCCTGGGTTGCTGCCACCATACTGCTTGCACGTGATATGGGTGGCCCGGCACTGCGGGCCGGCTTACTGTGGACCACCATGGCGCTCTTCGCTGTGTATCTGTTGTTCTTCTGGACGAGCGCGTCCCAATGGGCGGAGCGGGGTTCCAGCATCAACCGCATTCTGCTGCACTTGGCCCCTGCTTTGATGTTCTGGGTTTTGACGATCTGGTATACAGCCACCGCGGATCGTGAAAATGGCAATCAACCAGCCGATGCCTGAGGTCTCACTGACCAGAGCATCTGAACCGTCGAATCGCATCCAGAATGCGCCGGGCCGCCCGTCCATCACCGTAGGGGTTATGGGCATGCGTCATCGATTGATAAGCATCTTCGTCGTCAAGCAGGCGCTCGGTCTCGATAATGATGCTGTCTTCATCCGTGCCAACGAGGCGAGCCGTGCCCGCTGCGATGGCCTCCGGCCGCTCTGTGCGCTCGCGCATCACTAGCACGGGCGTGCCGAGCGCTGGGGCCTCTTCCTGCACACTACCGGAGTCGGTGATAATGAGATAGGCCTTCGACATGAGATAAACGAACGGGAGGTATTCCTGCGGATCGATGAGGAGCACATCAGGCACGCCTTCAAGTATTCGATGCACGGGGTCCCGCACCGCTGGATTGAGATGCACGGGGTAAACAATCTGCAGATCAGCCCGTTGGCTCAAATATCGAAGCGCCCTGCAGATACGCTCGAGTCCATCGCCCAAGTTTTCGCGCCGATGGCTTGTAACCAAAATCAGCTTTTTACGGGCATCCAGGCGGTCAAACTGTTGCTCAAAGTGCCGCTGCAGGTTGGTATCGGCTTTCAGCTTATGCGAGACCGTTTGTAGCGCGTCGATCACCGTATTTCCGGTGATGTAGATATCCTGGTCGGCTACCCCTTCGCGAATGAGCGCGTCGCGCGCTCGGGCCGTGGGTGCAAAATGGAGTGCTGCGATGCGCCCAACCAGTCGACGATTCATCTCCTCCGGCCAAGGGGCATGGATGTCTCCGGTACGCAGTCCAGCTTCGACGTGGCCAACGGGAACTTTTTCGTAGAATGCCGCCAATGCGCCAGCCATGGACGTCGTTGTATCTCCATGGACCAGTAGTAAATCGTAGCGCTCGCTACGCAACAGATCGCGTAGGCCGAGCAAGATATTGCTGGTGATGTCGGTGAGATCCTGGCCCGGCTGCATGATATCGAGGTCATGATCGGGCTGGAGCGCAAAGAGATCGAGCACTTGGTCAAGCATCTGGCGATGCTGTGCTGTAACACAGAGCCGAACGTCGCAGTCTGGGGCGTCATTGAGGATGTGAACGACCGGCGCCATCTTGATAGCCTCTGGCCGTGTGCCAAAGATAATTAGTATCTTCATCTCGACTTTGGCCATTTTGCTGAGCGGTTTCATGGCCGGTGAGCGGCCAACGTCGGCAGGACAGCCAGCGGCTGAACGGTTGGCGGCAGAGCGGCGCAGGCGGTATCGTCTGATGTCGACCGAAACGCCAGACTGTCCCATCTATGCCCACGCTGCCGTTGACGATTGTAGCTGTTCGAGTGCTGCGCTTTGAAAATACCGAGAACATACAACGACGACGTCGACAAGACGCCGCTGGCGCTGCGCCTGATCGAGGAGGGCACCCACTACTTTCTGTCGCGCCCGCGCCGCTTTGGCAAGTCGCTGTTTCTGGAGACCTTGGCCGGGCTGTTCGAGGGCAACCGCGAGCTGTTCACCGGCCTGGCGGCGGAAGCGCACTGGGGATGGCGAACGTCTCCGCAAGGTGCGCACGCTGCGGCAGGCCGGGCCGATCGGCATGGCGAGCGAGCAGCGCGATGCGCCAACCGCTGCGGGCCCGGCCCGGCCTGCGCACAAGGTTTTTGCTGACGCGGGTGCTTATTTCACCAGGATCAGTTTATCGTTGCGCGTCACCAGCAGGGTGTAGCGGGCGTCGCCGTGCTCGATGACGATGCGCCGCTCGCCCTGCATGAGCTCATCGCTGGTGAGGCGCCGCGGCGGGATCTGTGCGGTACGGTTGCCGTGGGGGAGGGATTGTGCGGATTGGTGCATGACTGCTCTCCGGGTTGCAGCGGGGTGGCGATGGGGTTTGACGCGGTGCCTGGGCCGGGCGCAGGGATATCAGCCGTGCGTCGCCTGTGGCGCTGGTGGTGTGGTGTCCTGCCGGCGCAGGCGCTGCCTGAGCCGCGTGGTGCCGCAGCAAGGCCTGCGATGCACCGCGGGTGTCGTGTGGGACGATAATGCAAATACGAGTTAATCGCAACTGTTCTGCGATCGCGTCGGCATGAGCCGGCTGGGCGCTGCGATGCCAGCGCGCGCAGCCGGGGCGGGGTTCGCGCGCGTCGGCCACAGCTGTACGATGACAGGTGCGCCGGCTGGGACGTTGGGGCCGGGATGCGTGGCGGAGCAGGCCGGCAGGCGTGGCGCTTGCTCCGGCCATGCGCTGCTCGTGAGCGGGGTGTGGCGTTTGGCGGTGGCGCGTTGCAGGAACGGCGGATATGACCAACACGACCCCACCCGTCGCCGGCACGCACGGCGGTAACCGCCGCGTGCTCGCCGAGCACGCCGGTTGCCGCCCGGGCGACCTGCTGGACTTCAGTGCCAATATCAATCCGCTGGGCATGCCGCCTGCGGGCATGCACGCGCTGGCGCAGGCGACGCAGACACTCGGCGACTATCCGGACCCGGATTGCACGGCACTGCGGGCTTGTATCGGCGCGCAGCTCGCCGTGTCGCCGGCGCGCATCCTCGTGGGTAACGGCGCCGAGCAGCTCATTTGGTGGTTGCCACGGTTGCTGGGGGCGAGGCGGGTGGTGGTGACGGCGCCTTGTTACCTGGACTATTGGCGTGCGGCCGACGTTTGGGGGCTGGAGGTCGTGCCCATGAGGCTGCCGGCCGAGGATGATTTTGCGGTGGATCTGACCGCACTCGTCAGTCTGGCGACGGCAGGGGATCTGATTTGGCTCGGGCATCCAAACAATCCGACGGGTCGGTGTGTCGACGTGCATGCGCTGGCGGCGATCGCCGTCGCGCGCCGGGACGTTTGGTGGGCGCTGGATGAGGCCTTTATCGATTTCGTGGACGATGCCGCATCCGGCGTGGGGCTGGGCTTGGACAACGTCGTGGTGGTCCGCTCCATGACCAAGTTCTTCGCCATGCCGGGATTGCGCTTGGGCTATGCGGTGCTGGCGCCGGGGCTCGCCGCCGCCGGCCGGCGCTTGCTGCCGGCCTGGTCGGTGAGCACGCCGGCGCAAATGGTGGGCGTTGCGTTGTTGTCGGATCCCGGGCGCGCGGCATTCGAAGCGCGCACGCGGGAGACGATTCGTGCGCAACGGGGGTTGCTCGCCGCCGGGCTGCGCGGGCTGGGCGCTCGGGTGATCGACGGCGCCGCCAACTATCTGCTGTGGCGGCTGCCCGACACGGCGCCGTCCGCGGCCGCGGTCGCCGATGCACTGTTGCGGCGCAGCAAGATCGCCGTGCGCACCTGTGGTGATTATCCGGGTCTGGATGGGGCCTGGCTGCGGGTGGCGGTGCGCACAGCAGCGGAGCATGCGCAGCTGTTGGCGGGCCTTGCGGTTGTGCTCGCGGAGGCGACCGACATGCAACCGACACGGGACTTGTCCCAACGCCGCGGGGGGGCTTAAATCTCCGCACCGAGCACGCCTGGCTGGCGAGCACAGCAGCGGCGAGCGCAACAAAGGAGTGAGAATCCACCATGCCCGTCTACGAGTTCTATTGTCCAGACTGCCACGCCATCTATCATTTCTTCTCGCGCCGGGTGGATACGGAGACGTGTCCTGCCTGCCCCAAGTGCCACCGCGCACGGCTGGATCGGCGCGCCTCGATGTTCGCCATCTCCAAAGGACGCGGCGATGCCGAGGATGACAGCGACGCCGAGCTGCCGCCCGGCATGGATGAGGCGGCAATGATGAAAGCCATGGCCGCCATGTCCAGCGAACTGGAAACTATGGATGAGGACGACCCGAAGCAGGCGGCACGGATGATGCGCAGGCTGTTCGCATCGTCCGGCCTGCAGCCCGGCGATGCCATGGCCGACATGCTGGGCCGTATGGAGGCGGGGGAAGATCCGGATGCGCTGGAGGCGGACTATGCCGATGTGCTGGATGCCGATGATCCCCTCGCCGGCCTCACCGCCGGCGGCGCCATCAGGCTACGGGCACTGCGCCGTGAGCTGCTGCCGCCGCGCCGCGACGACGATACCTGGTATCCGCTCAAGTGATGGGTACGAGTCGCGCCTGAGTCCGCCTCTGCGTCAGGGGCAAAACGCGTCCACATAGGCCTCATGCTGCCGGCGGCGGGCTTTCAGTTGCTCGCCACGGGCTGGCCGGTAGCCGGCGCGAAGCTCGTCGTCGATACGCTGGATCTGTTGGCGCTTGCGCCAGCAGCGCTCGCCGGCTTGGTCTTTGCGCGACGCCGCAGCGGCCCGCTGGCTCGGTGGGTTGGTGCGCTGGCTCGGCGCTCGCTGGGGCTCGGGCTCAGGTTGTGGGGGCACCCAGCCCGTGCGCGTATCCTCGATGGTCACCGGCCTGGAATGCGGCCTCCTGGGGCAGGGCTGTTGGCGAAATTCGATGCTGCCGTCCGCGCCGGCGCAGCGATAAACCCGGGCCTGAGCGCCGACAGTAGCGGTGAGTGTCACCACAGCCAGTGCACAGCCGGTGCCGATGGCCACCGCCATGAGCCTGCTCGTTTGTGCATGCAATTTGCTTAAAACCTCTGGTCGAATGCCTTGCCCGGCCGTCCACCCTGGGTGTTGACCTGCAGTGTGGACACCTGGGCGGGGCCTTGTAAACAGCAGGTAACATCGTCGACGGCCAGCATGCGGCATCATCCGCGGCGATGATGCCGGTAGACGTCGGCCAGCCCATCTCCAACATCGGGATCGAAGCGATATGCAGAGCATCTACATCGCCGGTGCCGGCTCCGGCAGCGGCAAATCGGTGGTGGTCCTGGGGTTCATGGAACTCCTGTCCGCCATCAATCGGCGGGTCGGCTTCTTCCGGCCCGTGGTCAGCCGCGACGTGCATGAGGACAACCTCACGACCCTGGTGCGGCGGCGCTACGATCTGCCGTTTCCCGCCGAGCGGTTGTATGGCTGCACCGCCGAGCAGGCGAGCGAGCTGGTCGCTGCGGGTCAGTACGACGAGCTCCTGAAGTGCATCCTCGACAAGTACATGCTGCTGGAAGAGGAGTGCGACATGGTGCTGTGCGCCGGCACCGACTACGACGGCCTGGTCCCGTCGCTGGAGTTCGACTTCAACGCCGACCTCGCCAATAATTTCGGCTGCACCATCGTGGTGGTGGTGAAGGGCTTCGGGCGCAGTCCCGACGAGGCGCTGCACGCCGTGCACATGGCGCACGAGTCCATGATCGATCGCGGTGGCGATCTGCTGGCCACCATCGTCAACGGCGTCGATCCCGATTTCGTCGAGCCGATCAGGCGACACGCACGGGCGGTGGTGCCGGCGCAGGAGACGCTCTACGTGCTGCCTGACACCGAATCGCTCGCCAAGCCCACCATCGGCGAGATCAGCAAGATGCTCAACGGCGAGTGTCTGTGCGGCGATGACGATGCGCTGAACCAGGTGGTGACGAGCTACAAGGTCGCCGCCATGGAGATCCCAGATTTTCTGAACTACATCGAAGACGGCAGCCTGATCATCACGCCCGGTGACCGCAGCGACATCATTCTCGCGAGCCTGGCGGCGGACGTCTCGGCGGCCTTTCCGCGGGTGGCGGGGCTGCTGCTCACCGGCGGCTTGCAGCCGGCGGAGAATGTGCAGCGCCTGCTCGCCGGTCTGCGGCGCACGCGGGTGTCCATCCTGAGCGTGGATGCCGATACCTTCCAGACGGCGCTGGCGGTGAACCGGGTGGAGTCCACCATCCTGCCCGGCGACGATCGCAAGATCGCCGCCGCACTCGGCCTGTTCGAGCAGCATGTCGAAATCAAGGACCTGCAGCAGCGCATCGCCGTGCACCGCAGCGAGCGCATGACGCCGCTGATGTTCGAGTATCAGCTGGTGCACCGCGCCAAGGCCGATCGCAAGCACATCGTGCTGCCGGAGGGCACCGACGAGCGTATCCTGCGCGCGGCCGAGATCCTGACCCTGCGTGGTGTGGCCGAGCTGACCCTGCTGGGCGACCCGGACAAGATCCGCCGGCGCATCGGCGAGCTGGGTCTGCAGCTTGCGGACATCACCATCATCGACCCGGTGTCCTCGCCGAAGCGCGATGAGTACGCCGGCGTCTACTACCGGCTGCGCAAGCACAAGGGTATTTCCAAGCAGATGGCCTATGATGCGCTGGAAGACCTGAGCTACTTCGGCACGCTCATGGTCTACACCGGCGATACCGACGGCATGGTGTCGGGTGCCGTGCACACCACGCAGCACACCATTCGCCCGTCGTTCGAGACCATCAAGACCAAGCCCGAGACCAAGCTGGTCTCGAGCGTGTTTTTTATGTGCCTGGCGGATCGGGTTTTGGTGTACGGTGACTGCGCCGTCAACCCCAATCCGAGCGCCGAGGAGCTCGCCGACATTGCCATCACCTCCGCCGGCACGGCGGCGGCGTTCGGCGTCGAGCCGCGGGTGGCGATGCTGTCCTACTCCACCGGCGCGTCCGGTAAGGGCGAGGACGTGGAGCGGGTGCGTGAGGCGGCGGGCATTGCCCGCGCGCGGCGGCCGGATCTGAAGATCGAGGGGCCGATCCAGTACGATGCGGCGGTGGACGCCAGTGTCGCCCGCTCCAAGCTGCCGGACAGCGAGGTGGCGGGGCATGCGACGGTGTTCATTTTTCCCGACCTCAACACCGGTAACAACACTTATAAGGCGGTGCAGCGCAGCGCCGATGCCGTGGCCATCGGGCCGGTGCTGCAGGGGCTGAACAAGCCCGTGAACGACCTGAGCCGCGGCTGCACCGTGACCGACATCGTCAACACCGTGGCCATCACCGCCATTCAGGCCCAAACGGCGGCGGCCGAAGCGAGCGATGCTCCGGGCTGAGCCCGCCGCCCCCACGGCCCACCACCGAACTTAGCGCCCAGAGGCAGCCGATGAAGATACTGGTGCTCAACTCCGGCAGCTCGTCGATCAAGTTCCGGCTCTTCGCCGTCGCCGAGGATGACTGGCGAGTGGCCGCCAGCGGCGCGGCCACCCGCATCGGCGAGGACGGCGCCGCCGTGCGCCTGAGCTGGACCGATGCCGCCAGCGAAGTCCACAGCCGTGAGGATGCGGCGACGATCGCTTCCCATCATGCCGGTATCGAGCATATCGTGACGGCCTTGCGGCACACCGGGGCCCTCGGTGGCATCGCGGAGCTCGGCGCCGTCGGCCATCGGGTGGTGCATGGCGGCGAGGCCTTTCATACGCCAACACTGGTGGACGACGACGTGATCGCCGCCATCCGCCGCATGATCCCGCTGGCGCCGCTGCACAACCCCGCCAACCTCGACGGCATCATGGTGGCCCGGGAACTCTTTCCCGGCGTGCCGCAGGTGGCCGTGTTCGATACCGCCTTCCATCAGACCATGCCGCGGACGGCGTACCGCTACGCGATTCCGGGCTATCTCTACCGCGAGCATCACGTGCGCCGCTACGGCTTCCATGGCACCTCGCACCATTACGTCGCCAAGGCGGCGGCGCGGATGCTCGACAAGCCCCTGTCGCACTGCAATCTGATCACATTGCACCTCGGCAACGGCGCCAGCGCGACGGCCATTCGCGAGGGTGCGAGCGTGGACACATCCATGGGCATGACGCCCCTGGAGGGCCTGGTCATGGGCTCGCGCTGCGGTGACATCGATCCGGCCGTGCATTTCTACCTGTGCCGCCATTTGGGCTTCGACAACGACACCATGGACGACTTGCTGAACCGCCAGAGCGGCCTGGTGGGCCTCTGCGGCGTCAATGACATGCGGGAAGTGCATCGTCTGGCCGAGGCGGGCGACGAAGACGCCGAGCTGGCCCTCGGCGTGACCTGCCACCGCCTGCGCAAATACATCGGCGCCTATGTGGCGGTGCTCGGGCGTGTCGACGCAGTGGTCTTCACCGGCGGCATCGGCGAGAACGACGCCGAGATCCGCCGCTGCGCCTGTGCAGAGCTCGAGCAGCTCGGCATCGCGCTCGATCCGCACGCCAATGCGCAGGTCCAGGGGCGGGTCGGCACCATCTCCTGCGCGGACAGCCGGGTCGCGGTGCTGGTGGTGCCCACGGACGAGGAATTGGAGATCGGCCGGGAGACGCTGGAAGCGATCTCCTGATCCACCGGCCCGACGGTGTTGCCCGTCGCCTGCGCCTTCAGGTCAGCCGGATGACCGGTGAGCCGTCGCAGCAGCGGGCCGGCCCGGCCGCAGTGCCGTCGACGCCTGATCACGGGGATTGGAGCGGCGGCACTTCACGTCTCTGCCGCCACCCCGCGCAGCTCGCCGACCCACATCAGCGTGGCGCCGGCCACCGCCCCCGGCATGACGACGAAGTTCACCACTGGAATGGCCGTGAGGGCGGCGGTGGTGGCGCCGAAGCCAAAGCTCAGCAGCCGCCGCCGGCGCAGGGTCGCGCGCATCTGCCGAAACTTAAGACCGTGATTGCCCATGGGGAAATCCGCATACTCCAGGGTCAGCATCCAGGCGCTGACCAGAAACCACAGCAGCGGCCCGATCACTGGCACCACGAAGGCCAGGATCAGAAACGGCACGCTCCAGAGCACGGCATAGAGGAGCTTGCGCACTTCATCGCCCAGCGTCGCCGGCAATTCCCGCAGCAGTGTTCCCCAGTTCATGTCGTCGCCCAGGGGCCGGCCCGTGACCATGCGCTCGACCTTTTCCGCAAGTAAACCGTTGAACGGTGCCGCGAGCAGATTGGCCACCAGGGTGAAGCCGTAGAACACGACGACCAGCACCGCCATCAAGAATAGCGGCCACAGCAGCCACTCCACCCAGGCGAGCCAGGTTGGAAGGCTCGCCTGCATCCGGTCCATGAGATGCTCGAAGCCGGCCGCCCCGAGCCAGATCCCGCCGCCGAACACAACAATATTCACCAACAGCGGGATGAGCACGTAGCGCTTGAGTCCGGGTCGCGTCAGCAACCGCATGCCACGCAGCATGTAGAGCGCCCCGGTGACCGGGTTGGAAGCCATGATTCGGGGTTGTTCGGCCGATAAAGCCCAACATTATAGGGATGAGGCAGGCGCAGGTGCGACGCGCTCGCGCGCGTGGCACATCACCGCGCCGATGCCTGCCGCTCCCCAGTCACACGCAGCAATGGTGAGGCCAATGGACGATGCGCAGCAGACCTTCATCGCCCTCGGGCGCGGTCCCGACGACGCCGTCGACCTGGCGCAGGGGGCACTGGCCGTCAGTGCGCTGTTCCAGCCCGAAGTCGATGTGGCGGCCGCGGTGAGCGAGCTGGATCTGCTCGCCGCGGCGGCGCGCAGCCGCTTGCCGCCGCACGCCGACCTGCTACAGCAGGTGCAGGCACTCAATGCGCTGATGTTCGAGGAGCTGGGCTTCGCCGGTGAGCGGGACGACTTCTACGACCCCCGCAACAGCTTCCTGGATCAGGTGCTGGCTCGACGCCGCGGCATCCCCATCTCGCTTTCGGTGCTGTACTGTGAGGTGGCGGGGCGTGTTGGGCTGCCGGCCTTCGGCGTGAGCTTTCCGGCGCACTTTCTGGTGCGGGTGGGGCGCGGTAACAGCGCCCTGATGCTGGATGTCTATGCCGGCGGCATCGCGCTCGCCGAGCCGGAGCTGGACCGCCGGCTTGCGGATGTCTACGGCGAGGGCGCCCTGAGTATCCGCTCCCACCCGGCGCTGTTGCGCCCGGCGGCGCGGCGCGAGATTCTCGTGCGGATGTTGCGCAACCTGGCGGGCATCTATGCCCAACGCCAGGATGCGAGCAACCAACTGGCGGCGCTGACGGCCATGCTGAATCTGCTGCCTGACCTGCCGGATGCGCTGCAGCAGCGGGGGATGCTGCTGCACGCGCTGGGGCATGCGGCGGGGGCCCTGGCCGACCTGCGCCGCTTTGTCGAGTTATCCGACGATGCCGAGCAGATCGCCGCCCTGACGCCGATCATCGAGGCGCTGGCGACGCAGCCCCTGCGCTTGCATTGATGCGGCCCAGGCCGGCCGACGACATCGCGCAGGCGCCATGGCTCGACGAGGGAGTTCATGCCCGCGCCGCGGGTTCGGTATAGTCGGGGTCGTTGCGCCACACGAGGCACTGCGCCGATGATGCCGAGCCGTCTGCTGCTGCGTACCCATGTCATCCGCCACCAACTCGCCGCGCGGCGTGCCGCCGGCGACGCGATTCGGGCGCTGCCCGCATATCGCATCGCGCTCTGGCCGGATGGCTGGGTGCTGGAGCCGAACAATGCCGTGCGCGTGGTCGACACCCATGCCATGGCCGAGGCGCGGCGCTGGTTCGAGATGGCCGAGCGCACCACCGGCACCGCCGGTCGCCGGCCACTGACCGCCGCCGAACAGCGCCGGGCCATGCGCCTGCTCGGTGTCTACGTGCCTCCCGCCGTGGTTGCGTTGTCGGGGCGTCGGTTCAGCACGGAGGAAGTCGCCTCCGTTGCCCTGACACTGGTGGCCGGCGACTGGATCAGGGAGCGCCGCGCCCAGCTGCTGGCCCAGCCCGAGCGCGCGCTGGCGGAGCAGGCCCGGGCCTGGCAGGGCTCGCGTCATCAGTGCCCGGCCAGCAGCGATGCCGCCGAGGCCTTGCTGCGCCAGGCCCTGGACGCTTGTATCGCCGAGGGCCTCGTGCCACCGGCCCGCTATCGCCTGACGTCCAGGTGTGAAGACGGTTTTGGCCTGCGCCGCTGGCGCTGCGCCGTCGAGGTCAATCTGGATCCCTATGCCCGTGCCCGCGCCCGTGAGGCGCTGGACACGGCCCTGATCCCCTGGAACCGCGCCGTCATTCGCGATGGTCTGCCCATGCCGCTCATCACCCTGGATGTGCGGGCGGGCCATGGACCCCGCGCCGCCGTGTCGTGAATCCCTCGTCATGCGCCCCGTGCCGCCGACCCATCGGCCTCATCTTGCCGCTGCCAGGGATCGCCACGGTGACGCTGCGCCCACCTCAGACCCCAGGCCTCCTATGATGCTTTTCGGCTCGACATTCCGCTGTCTGCCCGGGCGTCCATGGCTCGGCTTCGTGCTCGTCACCGCGCTGTTGGCAACGCCGGCGGCGGCTGAGCCCCTACGCTTCTTCGCGCTCGGCGATCTGCCCTATTCGGACGCCGAAGCGGCGCTGCTCGGGCGCCTGTTGGCCCAGGCCGCCGCCGAGGACCCCGCCTTCATCGTCCACGTCGGCGACATCAAGGGTGGCGGTCAGCCCTGCACCGATGCCCGTAACCGCGCCGTCGCGCAGTTGTTCCAGGAGCAGCCCGTGCCGGTCATCTATACACCCGGTGACAACGAATGGACCGACTGCCACCGCGCCGCCGCGGGTGGCCTGGATCCGCTGGCGCGCCTCGCCAGTGTGCGCCGAATGTTCTTCAGCGACCCCGCCGTGCTGCACAACGCCAGTCTCGGGCTCGAGGCCCCGCAGGCGGCGTTTCCCGAGAATGCCTGGTTCATCCGCGATGATGTCCTCTTCGTGGTGCTCCACATCGTCGGCAGCAATAACGGTTGGCAGCCCCGGGATGCGCAGGCGCAGGCGGCATTTCGGACGCGCACCGATGCCAATCGGGCACTGCTCGCCCGGGCGCTGGACGCCGGGCAGGCCGCCGGCGTCGGCGCCGCAGTGCTGATCTTCCATGCCAATCCGCTGTTCGAGCAGCCGGGCAAACGCGGCTTTGCGCCCTTCAAGCAGGGCCTGCGGCAGCTGCTGGCGGATTTCGAGGGCCCGTTGTTGCTGCTGCATGGCGATACTCACAGCTACAAATTCGATCGGCCCCTGCGGGATCCGGTCAGCGGCGAGCCCCTGGCCCGCGTCCAGCGTCTCGAAGTCCCAGGCTCGCCCTTCGTGGCCGGCGTCAGGGTGAGCGTCGACCTGGATGCCGCGCCCGTTTTCAGTGTCCGCACCCTCCTTCCGAGCGCCGGTGAGGATTGGCTGCAGCGCTAGGGCGTCCCGGGCGGATTGCCGGTGTGCATTGCTCGGCGAGTGTTGGCGCGCAACGTGCTTAAACAATTCGGCTGGCAGCCAGTGCCCTCCGCATTGGCAGCTAAAGCGCTGATGGCAAAGCCATCGGCGTTTTGCGTGCCGGCCGCCATGCAGGCTTGCCGACGCCGGGCGCGCGTGTTTGTCGGGTCTGCGTCGGGCATCCGCCATGGCGACCGGTGTTCTCGGACCGCCTTTCCTCCGGTGGGGAAGGGCTTCAAAGCGAACCACCCGAAACCCAGGTACTCATGACTGCATCCCGCCAGCCCGAAGCGCTTGACCGCTACCTCAGCTTCATCGGCCTCGATTGTGATGGAAAAGCCGAACGCTTGGCCGCCGCCATGCGCGAGGCGCTGGACCGCGACGCCGACGCCGTCGATCCCTTCTGGCACTATTTTCGCGCCAAGCTCGACGGCGAGCGCGGCCCTGCCCATGACGCGCTCTATCACATCCACGCCAACCTCAACCCGGTGCGCGAGATGTTGCTTCGCGCCGAGCGCCCCGACCTGCTGGAGCGCTTGGAGAGCCTTGAGCACGAGTGCTGCTGAGGGCCGCGTCGGCGGTCCGCCGGACCGCCGCCTACGGCATCACCAGCCGCGCGCCAACAGGGGTGCGAGGAAGCGCCCGGTGTGGGAGGCGTCGGTGGCTGCGATCTGCTCCGGCGTCCCCGCGGCGACGATCTCGCCGCCCTTGTCGCCGCCCTCGGGGCCGAGGTCGATGATCCAGTCAGCGGTTTTGATGACGTCCAGGTTGTGCTCGATGACGACCACGGTGTTGCCGGCGTCGCGCAGCTTGTGCAGCACCGCGAGCAGATGTTGTACGTCATGGAAGTGCAGCCCGGTGGTGGGCTCGTCCAGGATGTACAGCGTGCGGCCGGTGTCGCGCTTGGAGAGCTCGCGGGCGAGCTTCACCCGCTGCGCCTCGCCGCCGGACAGGGTCACGGCATTCTGGCCCAGGCGCAGGTAGCCCAGGCCCACGTCCACCAGCGTGCGCAGCTTGCGGTGGATCACCGGCACCGGCAGAAAGAACGTCAGGGCGTCTTCCACCGTCAGGTCCAGCACCTCATCGATGGTCTTGCCCTTGTAGCGGATCTCCAGCGTCTCGCGGTTGTAGCGCCGCCCGCGGCAGGCGTCGCATTGCACGTAGACGTCCGGCAGGAAATGCATCTCCACGCGGATGAGCCCGTCGCCCTTGCAGGCCTCGCAGCGCCCCCCCTTGACATTGAAGCTGAAGCGCCCGGGACCGTAGCCGCGGGAGCGGGCCTCGGGCACATTGGCGAACAGTTCGCGGATGAGGTTGAACACGCCCGTATAGGTGGCCGGGTTGGAGCGCGGGGTGCGGCCGATGGGGCTCTGGTCGATGTCGACCACCTTGTCGAAGTGCTCGAGGCCCTGGATCTCGGTGTGGGCGGCGGCGCGCAGTCCAGCGCCGTTGAGGCGCCGGGCGGCGGCGGGGTAGAGGGTGTCGTTCACCAGTGTGGACTTGCCGGAGCCGGACACACCCGTGACGCAGCAGAAGGTGCCGACGGGTATGGCGGCATCGATACCGCGCAGGTTGTTGCCGGTGGCGCCGCGGATGATCAAATGGTTGCCGTCTGCGGCCGGCTGGCGCGTGGCGGGGATCTCGATGCGCAGGGCGCCGGACAGATAGCGGCCAGTGAGGGAGCTCGGGTCGGCGGCGATCTCCGCCGCGGTGCCTGCGGCCACCAGCGCACCGCCGTGGGCACCGGCGCCGGGGCCTAAGTCCACCACATGGTCGGCGGCGCGGATGGCATCGGCGTCGTGCTCGACGACGATGACGGTGTTGCCGAGGTCGCGCAGGCGTGTGAGGGTGCCCAGCAGGCGTTCGTTGTCGCGCTGGTGCAGGCCGATGCTGGGCTCGTCCAGGATATACATCACGCCCACCAGCCCGGCGCCGATCTGGCTGGCGAGGCGAATCCGCTGCGCCTCGCCGCCCGAGAGAGTCTCGGCGCTGCGCGCCAGGGTGAGATAGTCCAGGCCCACGTCGGCAAGGAAGCGCAGCCGTTGGGTGATCTCCTGCAGCACTTTGTCGGCGATGGCCGCGCGCTGACCCGTGAGACGCCCGCCCGTGCGCAGCGCGTCGAGCCACGCGAGCGACGCGCCCACCGGCATCGCCGAGACGGCCCCCAGATCCTTGCCGGCCACCAGGACGTTGCGCGCGGCGGGGTTGAGCCGGGCGCCGCCACAGGCGGGGCAGGGACGGTTGGAGATGAAGCGGGCCAGTTCCTCGCGCACCGCCGGCGAGTCCGTCTCCCGGTAGCGCCGCCGCATGTGGCCGAGCACGCCCTCGAAGGCGCGCTGCTTGCCGGCGCCGCGCTCGTGCGGCAGCTTGAGCTTGAGCTTTTCATCGCCGCTGCCATGGAGCACCAGGTCGCGGGCGAAGGGCGCCAGATCCTGCCAGGGCAGGTCCAGCTCGAAGCCGAAGTGTGCCGCCAGGGCCTTGAGCATTTGGTGGTAGTAGCCGTTGCGGCGGTCCCAGCCGCGGATGGCGCCGTCGGCGAGGCTCAGCGTTGGCGCGGCCACGACCTTGGCCGGGTCGAAGTATTGCTCCACGCCGAGGCCGTCGCAGGCGGGGCAGGCGCCGGCGGGGTTGTTGAAGGAGAACAGCCGCGGTTCCAGCTCTGCCAGGCTCCAGCTGCACACCGGGCAGGCGAAATTGGCGGAGAAGGTCTCGGGCTCGGCGTCGGGGGCGTCCATGGCGGCGAGCCGCACGCCGCCGCCGGAGAGCTTGAGCGCCGTCTCGATGGATTCGGCGAGCCGCAGCTGCAGGTCGGGGCGCACCCGGAAGCGGTCCACCACCACGTCGATGGTGTGCTTCTTTTTGGCGTCCAGCTGCGGCGGGTCGTCCAGCTCGTAGAGGGTGCCGTCGATGCGCGCGCGCACGAAGCCCTGGGCGTTCAGCTCGGTGAGCAGGTGCTGGTACTCGCCCTTGCGCGCGGCCACCAGCGGGGCCAGCAGCATCAGGCGCTCGCCTTCGGGATGGCTCAGGATCTGGTCCACCATCTGCTGCACGGTCTGCGCCGACAGGGGCTCGGCGTGCGTCGGGCAGTGGGGCGTGCCCACCCGCGCATACAGCAGGCGCAGGTAGTCGTGGATCTCGGTGATGGTGCCGACGGTGGAGCGGGGGTTGTGGGAGGTGGTCTTCTGCTCGATGGCGATGGCCGGCGACAGGCCCTCGATGAGGTCCACGTCCGGCTTGTCCATCGTGGACAGGAACTGCCGCGCATAGGCGGACAGAGACTCCACGTAACGGCGCTGGCCTTCGGCGTAGATGGTGTCGAAGGCCAGCGACGATTTGCCCGATCCGGACAGGCCGGTGATCACCACCAGCCGATCCCGCGGCAGGTCGAGGCTCAGGTCCTTGAGGTTGTGCGTGCGCGCCCCGCGGATGCGGATAGACTCCATGTGTGACAGCACTCCCGGCGCTTGCTTGGACAGGATTGACGCGGTCACCGCCGGCGAGACGCAGGCGGGGCGCCGTCGCCGGACGCACCGGCGACGCCCCGGGCGCTCGCCGGCGACGGCTGGCCGATGCAGCGGACCTCAGGTACGCCCCGCGGCCTCCAGCGCCGCGATGCGATCCTGCAACGGCGGATGGCTCGAGAAGAGCTTCTTCAGGCCGTCGCCGATGTTGCCGGAGATGCCAAAGGCGGCGAACTCGCCGGCGGGCAGATCGTGCGGCTCGTGCACCCGCTGCAACGCGCGCAGGGCGGCGATCATGCGCTCGCGCCCGGCGAGGTGCGCCCCGCCCGCATCGGCGCGGAATTCACGGAAGCGCGAGAACCACATGACAATGATGGATGCGAGAACGCCGAGCACGATTTCGGCGATGATCGAGACGACGAAGTAGCCGATGCCAACGCCGCCGCTGTCGTCGTTGCCGCGCAGCGCGGAGTCCACGACGCCGCCGATGACCCGCGCGAGCACGATCACGAAGGTGTTGAGCACGCCCTGGATGAGGGCCAGGGTCACCATGTCGCCGTTGGCGACGTGGCTGATCTCGTGGCCTACCACGGCCTCCACCTCGTCACGGTTCATGTGCTGCAGCAGGCCGGTGCTGACGGCCACCAGGGCGTCGTTGCGGTTCCAGCCGGTGGCGAAGGCGTTCGGGTCCGGCTGGTCGAAAATGCCCACCTCGGGCATGCGGATGCCGCTTTGCTCGGATTGCTTGCGCACGACCTCGAACAGCCATTGCTCGAACGGCGTCTGCGGCTGCTCGATGATCTGCACCCCCATGGAGCGCTTGGCGAGCCACTTGGACATGAGCAGCGAGACCATGGAGCCGCCGAAGCCGAGCACGAGGGCGAAGATCA
The DNA here is from genome assembly GCF_913062725.1 of uncultured Thiohalocapsa sp. Taxonomy (GTDB): domain Bacteria; phylum Pseudomonadota; class Gammaproteobacteria; order Chromatiales; family Chromatiaceae; genus Thiohalocapsa. The sequence continues at coordinate 34,042 of NZ_CAJXWY010000024.1, read as the reverse complement.
GCAGCCCGCTGCCGGTGCGTGACGACAGGCCGAGGATGCTCAACACGATGTAGAGCACAGTCACGATCGCAAAGTTGGTCGCGACGAACAACAAGACTCTCAACATCTGCAGGGTTCTCCCAGTGGAAAGCGATGGGTTGGAAAGGGACGAGTCGGTTCTTGGCGAGGAAATTCCAGCGACAATAAAATGGATGCCAGCATCCACCGGCGCAAGTAAGCCGCGGGCCGTGGCGGCGCGCAGCAGCTGCCGCGCCTGCAAGCGGCGTCATCAGGGGTAGACAGCCGTGCAAGTCCTGATTATACTGCGCAGCTCACTGGGGCCATAGCTCAGCTGGGAGAGCGCAACACTGGCAGTGTTGAGGTCGGCGGTTCGATCCCGCCTGGCTCCACCAAATCCAAGCGGCTCGAATCATCGGCCGGCCGCCACGGTGACCGGCCGCTTTTTCGTCCGATCCACGTTCAGGTCCCCATCGTCTAGAGGCCTAGGACACCGCCCTTTCACGGCGGCAACCGGGGTTCGAATCCCCGTGGGGACGCCACATCAACCGCGTCGAGGCGGTCATGGATCACCGCCTCGCAAGGCTTGGCATCGTACCCGATGCCGCCACCCCCCCTCCGGCTCCCGGCTCGCATCCCCCCAGTTCGTGTCCACCAGAGCGCCTCTCCTCAGGTGACAGTTCCTCGGTCTCATGCCGTTGGGCGCGAGCGACCCGCTTGGTCAGATGATGACGTAACCTGGAAAGACGATGACCCCGCAGTTTGTTCCATCCTTGTTGGTTGTGCTCACGGGCCTGCTCGGCACCCAGACTGTTGGCGCAGAGGGCGTGGGGCGACCCCAGGGGGTCTTGCATGCGTTTAGCCGCACTGCACAGGCCGTTACCGGCGATATCACCTTGACGCCGGGCCCGGCTACCCGCGATGGGCCCGAGACGGTGACAGTGACGTTCGCGACCGGACGCGAGACGCGCCTGTTATCGGAGGGGGAGGTGTTGGGCCATTGGGACGGCGGGGATGCCAAGCGCCAGCATGCGGAGATCCTGCGGTTCGAACAGGATCCCGGCGGCTTGCTGCAAGACAATACCCTTTGTGGGAATGTGCAGACACATCCCGCACGATACGCCGCCTTGTATCAGGCAGATCGCGTTGGTGACGGCGGGCGATCGTTGATTGGCCTGGCCGTCTTCACCGCACGAGTGCCGCCGTCGAGCATCGACAGCGACGGCCTTTGTGCAACCTACTACTACGAGCCCTGAGTCGACGACCACTCTGCTCTCAATGGCACATGTCCTGTCACCTGGCCCATCACTGCGAGCATGGTGACAAGGGTTGGACGACGACCAGTGACCGGCAACCGGGTCGCGCCGCATAGCCGAGGGTCAAAGAGGCTTGTAACTGAATTTCTGGCCGGCAATGCTCGCTTCGTACATCAGCCCGCCCTTGGCGACGGTGAATACCGCCATACCCTTGTAGTAGCGCCCCGAGGTGGCGGCGTCGTATTCACTGCCGCCGGCGCTCACGGAACTGCCTGTGGTGCGAGCCGCCGCCGAGACGCTCGCGGTGACCGCCACCGCCTCGGCCTGGGCTGAGAACTCGAAATCGCCGCTGGTGAATTCCTCGAAGGCGCGCCGGTCTTGCAGGAAGACGATCATGCTGTAAGCCTGGCCGCCGAGCTGCCAGCCGATGCTAAGCTGGGTGACGCTGGTCTTGCCGACCGGCCTGGAATCGCCGGTGAGGTAGACCATACCCGTGCCGAAGGCGCCACCGACACCGATACCCGCCTTGCCGACGACGGGAAAAACGGCATACGCATAGCTGCTATCGAAGAAGCGCGCACTTTCACCGGCCTCGCGAAAGATGTCGGCGGTGGCCTCGTACTTGTCCGCCTTCGCCGCGGTAGCGGGCAACATGAAGACACAGGCGACGAGTAGATGCTTGAGGAAGGATGCTGGCGTGGACATGAGGCGCTGAGATCGCAAGTACTGAGCACGCGGTTGCGCACGTCAGTGGGTTGGTTGAATGTTAGGGTGAGCCCCTAATGATACAGATGGACAGTCGGAGCCTGCCGGAAGACGACCGGACCCTTGCCTGGGCCCTGCCGCGACGGGGCCTTGGAGCCGGTGCGACATGCCGCCCCGGCGTTAGCTGCCGGGCATAGCCGGTCGATTCACCACGGGACAGGCGGGATCGGAGTGTATCGATATCTCCGGGAGGTCGCGACATGTCGATGGCATGGATTTACCTGATCGCCGCTGGTCTGTTCGAGTGGGGCTGGCCCGTGGGACTCAAGCTCGGCATGGCGGAGTCGGGTGCCCGCTGGGGGTGGCTTGGCTTTTCGGTGGCTTGTATTGCCGCCAGCGGCACGCTACTGCTGTTGGCACAGCGCACAATCCCCATGGGCACCGCTTATGCGGTTTGGACGGGCATCGGTGCGGTTGGCACCTTCGCCCTCGGGCTGTTGTTGTTCGGGGAGCCCGCCAGTCTGGCTCGCATGTTCTTCGTCGGACTCATCGTCGTCGGCATCGTCGGCCTCAAGCTCGCATCGCCGTAAGAGCCAAAAAGCTGCCCGACGCTCGCGCGTCGGGCGGTTGCTGGCGGCGGTCTTGGGCCGAGCGCCGGCGCAGGTCAGCCCGCGTAGTTTGCGCCGACGAAGTCCCAATGCACCTTGTCCCAGATCGCATCCAGGTATTTGGGCCGGGCGTTACGGTAGTCGATGTAGTATGCGTGCTCCCACACATCGATGGTGAGGAGCGGCGTCAGGCCGTCGGTCATCGGGTTGCCGGCATTGGACGTGTTGTGAATGTCCACGCCACCGTCCGCGGTCTTCACCAGCCAGGTCCAGCCGGAGCCGAAGTTGGTGGCCGCAGACTGGTTGAATGCCTGCTTGAACGCGTCGAACGAGCCCCACTTGGCCGTGATGGCATCGGCGAGGGCACCGGTGGGCTCACCGCCGCCGTTTGGGCTCAGGCAATTCCAGTAGAAGGTGTGGTTCCACACCTGGGCCGCGTTGTTGAAGATACCGCCCGCGGCCTTTTTGATGATCTCCTCAAGGGACAGGCCTTCGAACTCGGTGCCCGGGATCAGATTGTTCAGATTGTTGACGTAGGTCTGATGATGCTTACCGTAGTGGTAGTCGAGGGTCTCCGCGGAGATCACGGGCTCCAGGGCGTTCTTTTCGTAGGGGAGGGCGGGGAGCTCATGGGCCATGATTCGTCTCCTGATGGCTGCGTGATGGGGCGTTCGCCTGCTTGAGCGGCGGCTGCGTTCGATGCGGCAATTTTGTGCCCGCCATGGGGTTTCTCAAGGTGTCGCCGGCGCGCCCCCGTCAGGTTCCGGGTCAGGTCCGGGTCAGGCCCCATGCGGCTTTGCCGTGGCACGGGCGGTGTGTGACGATACCGCCTGCAGAAACCGCCTGCAGTGACCAAAAGCCCAGCGTTGACGCTATGCCATGAATGCCATCCAGCTCAGTCTGTTCGTCAGCCGCCTTACCGCCGTGTGCGACGAGATGGCGGCGGTGCTGCGTAACGCGGCGTTGTCCCCCAACATCCGCGACCGCCTCGATTTCTCCTGCGCCGTCTTCGATGCCGGCGGCGCCCTCTGCGCCCAGGCGGCGCATATCCCGGTACACCTCGGCAGCATGGCCTACGCCATGGCTGACCTGGTCGCACGCTTCGACTGGGCCGACGGCGACATGGTGATCGTCAACGATCCCTTCCTCGGCGGCACCCACCTGCCGGACGTGACGGTGATCGCGCCGGTGTTCGTGTCCGCCGCCGGGGAGACGACACCGCCGGCGCTCGTCGGCTTCGTCGCCAACCGCGCCCACCACGCCGACATCGGCGCGAGCACGCCGGGCTCCATGCCCATCTCGGGGCGGCTGGAGGAGGAGGGCGTGATCATCCCGCCGCAGCGGCTGGTGTGCGCCGGGGCCGTCGACGACGCGGTCCTGTCCGCCATCACCGCCCGCACGCGCAACCCTGACCACGCGCGCGGCGATGTCTTTGCGCAGATGGCGGCGAACCGCGCCGGCAGGGCTCGGGTTGCCGAGCTGGCGGCGGCCGCCGGCCGCGACGCCTTCGCCGACGGGCTGCGGACCATGAACGACTACGGCGAGCGCCTGGCGCGACAAACCGTGCTCGCCATTCCGGATGGCTGCTATGTCTTCGAGGACCTGCTCGACGACGATGGCAAGGGACAGGTGGACATCCCGCTCCGGCTGACGCTCACCATCGCCGGCGACCAGGCGCGTTGCGATTTCACCGGCACCGCGTCCCAGGTGGCGGGCAACGTCAACTGTCCCCTCGCGGTGGCGGCGGCTGCGGTGTTCTACTGCTTCCGCTGCCTGATGCCGCCCGAGACCCCGGCCTGTGCCGGGGCATTGCGGCCCATCACCGTGGATGCGCCGGCGGGCTGCCTGGTGCATGCGCGGCGGCCGGCGGCGGTGGCCGCCGGCAACGTGGAGACCAGCAGTCGCGTCGTGGACCTGGTGCTGGGCGCGCTGGCGCAGGCCGAGAACGCGCAGTGGCATGGCCGGATTCCGGCGGCGAGCCACGGCAGCATGAATAACCTGGCCCTGGGTGGCATGCGCGACGGCGCGCCCTGGGATTATTACGAGACCATCGGCGGCGGTATGGGCGCCGGTGCCGCCGGCGGCGGGCTTTCCGGCGTGCAAACCCACATGACCAACACCCTGAACACGCCCATCGAGGCCATCGAGTCCCGTTTTCCGCTGCGGGTCACGCGCTATGCCATCCGTAACGGCTCCGGCGGCGCCGGCGGGCGCACCGGCGGCGACGGCCTGATCCGGGAGCTCGAATGCCTGGCGCCGGCCCACGCGACCGTCATCGGCGAGCGTCGCCGGCATGCGCCCTGGGGGCTCGAGGGCGGTCGCCCGGGCGCGCGCGGCGCCCAATGGCTCAACGACCGGCCGCTGACGGGCAAGGTGGCGCTGGAACTGGCGCCCGGAGACCGGCTTCGCATCGAGACCGCCGGCGGCGGCGGTTACGGCGCTGCGGATTAGCAGGGGCCGCCGCGGTTCGACGCCCGCGCCGCCGGCACCTCACCCAATCGACCCAGGAGACCCCCATGTGCGGTATTTGCGGCGAACTGCGCCTCGACGGTGCGCCGGCAGACCTGACAGCCATCGGCCGCATGCTGGGGCCGTTGACGCGACGCGGACCGGATCACGGTGGCAGCTACAGCGACGGGCCCCTCGGCTTCGGCCATCGTCGGCTCGCCATCATCGATCTCTCGGTGCGGGCCAACCAGCCCATGGTGGACCAGGGGCTGGGCTGCGCGCTGGTGTTCAACGGCAGCATCTACAACTACCCCGAGCTGCGCCGGGAACTGCTCGGGCTGGGCTACCAGTTCTTCTCCGACGGTGACACCGAGGTCATCCTCAAGGCGTGGCATGCCTGGGGTGAAGACTGTGTCGCCCGGCTGCACGGCATGTTCGCCTTCGCGATCTGGGATGCGAATCGTCAGTGCCTGTTCCTGGCCCGCGACCGCTTTGGCATCAAGCCGCTGTACTGGACCCAGGACGGCGAGCGCATGCGCTTCGCCTCGAGCCCGCAAGCCCTGCTCGCCGCCGGCGGCGTGGATACCTCCATCGATCCGGTGGCCCTGCACAACCTCTTCACGCTGCACGCGGTGGTGCCCGCGCCGCGGACCATCCTGAACGGTGTGCGCAAGCTCGCGCCGGCGCATTGGCTGCGCATCGACGCGGACGGCCGGCGTCGCGAGCGTGCCTACTGGCAATTGGACGCGACGCGCCCGGCGGCGGGCGGCGGCTGGCCCCAATCCGACCAGGAATGGGTGGAGCTGATCCAGCAGAACCTGCGGCGCGCCGTGCAAAAGCGCCTGGAGATCGCCGATGTGCCGGTGGGCGTGCTGCTCTCCGGTGGGCTGGATTCGAGTCTGCTGGTGGCGCTGTTGGCGGAGCAGGGCGCACGCGACCTGCACACCTTCTCCGTCGGCTTCGAAGACACGCCGGAGGAGGCGGGTAGCGAGTTCGAGTATTCCGACCCCGTGGCCGCGCGCTACGACACCCGACACCATCGCTTCCGAGTCCCCAACAGCCAGGTGCTGCGCCGGCTGCCGGAGGCGGTGGACGCCATGGCCGAGCCCATGTTCGGCCAGGATGCCGTCGCCTTCTATCTGCTGGCCGAGCAGGTGTCGCGGGACATCAAGGTGGTGCAGTCGGGGCAGGGCGCAGACGAGGTCTTCGGCGGCTATTTCTGGTATCCGCGCATCGCCGCCGACGCCGACGGCAGCCCGGTCGACAAGCTCCGCCGCCACTACTTCGACCGCGACCACGAGGAATACCTGGCGCTGGTCACCGACCCCTACGCCGGTGCCGACCACACCGGCGCCTGGGCCGCCGGGCGTCTGGCGGAGCCCCTGGCGGATGAAGTGATCGACGCCGTGCTGCGGCTCGATGTCACCACGCTCATCGTCGATGATCCGGTCAAGCGCGTGGACAACATGACCATGGCGTGGGGCCTGGAGGCGCGCGTCCCGTTCCTGGATCATCAGCTGGTGGAGGTCGCCGCCCGCTGTCCGCCGGCGCTCAAGCTGCGCGACGCGGGGAAGTGGCCGCTCAAGGCCATCGCCCGCGGACGGCTGCCGGACGCGGTTATCGACCGGCCCAAGGGCTACTTCCCGATGCCGGCGCTGAAGTACGTCCGCGGCGAGTTTTTCGAGTTCATGCGCGACATCCTGGACTCTCGGCAGTGTCGTCAGCGCGGCATCTATCGGCGCGAGTATGTGGCGCGGCTCCTCGCCGCGCCGGATCAGCATCACACCCGCATCCAGGGCAGCAAGCTCTGGCATCTGGCCCTGCTGGAATACTGGCTGCAGCGCCACGTCGACGCACAGCCTGCCTGAGCGTCGCCGACGTTGCGGACACCAGCAAAACCAAGTAAATTGCTCAGGAATGGTGGGCTCACGCATCTGGGCGCAGGCGGCGGCATGGCCGTTCGACCCGCCCGGTGGCGGGTCAGGATGCCCTTGCGTTGCTGCGCCAACCGCCCGCGGCCCCCGCGCGCCCGTCGCTGAATCAGCGCGACGCAGCGCTCGGGCCAAGGGCGGAAGGTCTGGCTGAGCATCGCTTGATAAGCGCTCCGACAATCCCACCTCCCCCCGCATCCAACAACGCTCCTGCCGAGGTATTGTGATGGACGTGCTCGAACGCATCGACCAACAGGTCAAGAACAACCCGATCGTCATCTACATGAAAGGAACGCCGCAGATGCCCCAGTGCGGCTTCTCCATGCGTGCGGCGCAGGCGCTCGGCAGCACGGGCGTAGCCTTCGCGTACGTCAACGTGCTGCAGGATCCGGAGATCTTCGAGAACCTGCCGCGCTATGCGGACTGGCCCACTTTCCCGCAGATCTATATCGACGGCGAGCTGGTCGGCGGCTGCGATATCACACTCGAGATGTTCGAGAATGGCGAGCTCAAGACCATGATGGAACAGGCCACAGCGAAGACCGAAGGCAACGACAACGCCGCCTGAGCGCAGCATGTGCGCTGCGCGGCGTCACCGCATCGCCGGGCGGCGGCGCGGTGATGCGAGCGCTGCAGCAGCGGCGGCTCAGTCGCCGCCGCCGCGCGGCATCCGCCACTGATTGACGATGGTACAAAACAGCGCAGCGGTCTTCTCGGCATCGTACACGGCCGAATGGGCCTCGCTGTTGTCCCAGTCAAGACCGGCGGCTTGCGCCGCCTTCGCCAACACCGTCTGGCCGTAGGCGACGCCCGCGAGCGTGACGGTATCGAATACGCTGAAGGCGTGGAACGGGTCGCGCTTGAAGCCCGTGCGCTCCACGGCCGCCTTGAGAAATCCGAGGTCGAAGTGGGCGTTATGCCCCACCAATATGGCCCTCGTGCAACCCTGGCTGCCGACGGCTTTGCGAATCGGGCCCAGGATATGCCGGAGTGCATCGCGCTCGGACACCGCATCCCGAAACGGATGATGCGGGTCGATTTTGTTGAACGCCAAAGCCCGTGGGTCGAGGTCGGCGCCGATGAAGGGCAGCACATGACACGCCAGTGTTTGTCCCGGCACGAGCCGACCGGCCTCGTCCATGCGAATGATGATGGCGGCGATCTCGAGCAGTGCATGACGCCGGGCGTCGAAGCCCGCGGTCTCGACGTCCACCACCACCGGCAAGAAGCCACGGAAGCGTCTGGCGATGGCGGGCGGCCCATCGGGCTCGTCATTCGGGTCGGGGGGGGCTAGCGCATTCAGATCCATGTAGCCAGGATACGGAGTCGGGGCACGGGACGCCAAGCCCCGTTGCGACGACGCAGCCATTGGCGCTTGCGTCCATCGGTCTGAACGCCCTGCGGATGCGAGATACCCGATCAACGCTGATACCGACGCGGCGCACCGTGGTCGCCGCTAGCGTGCATCGCCCTGTGCGCCTGCTGGCGCTCGCGCTGCTGCTCGCGGTGGCCGTCGTCGGCACTGCCAAGGCCCGTGACGAGCCGGTGGCGCATACCAAGGGCCTGCTGTTCGAGCTGACACCGCCTGCGGCCGAGACACCGAGCTGGCTGTTTGCCACCATGCACACCGAAGACCCGCGCGTATTGCGTCTCGCCGAGCCGGTGGCCGACGCCCTGGCCGCCGCCGACGCCTTGGTGCTGGAAGTGGTGCCGGATGCGGCTTCAGTGCGCGCCGCCGCACGGGCCATGCGACTGCCCGGTGATACGGCGCTCGCGGATCTGCTGCCGCCTGCGCTGTATCGGCGCTGCGTGCAGGCGCTCACCACGCGCGGGCTGCCCGATGCGCTGACGCGCAAACTGAAGCCCTGGGCCGTGATGACCATCCTCAGCACGCCTCCGGCGCGCACCGGCGTGTTCCTCGATCGGCGCTTGTACCAGCGCGCACAAGCCGATGCCAAGCCCATACTCGGTCTCGAGACCACGGCGGAGCAGCTCGCGGTTTTCGAGCAACTACACGCCGATGAGCAGATTGCACTGCTGCGCGCCGCGATTGCCGCCCAAGGCGAGCGCGAGCGGGTGTTCGAGGCACTCATCGACGCCTATCTCCGCGGCGCGCTGGATGAACTGCTTGCGTTGAGCGAGGACCGTGTGCCCGGGCTCGAGCCGCGGTTGCAACGCCGCCTGCGCGAGATGCTCATCGACAGCCGTAACCGACGGCTGTTGGCGCGTATCCGGGCATTGCCGGCGCAGCGGGGTTACTTCATCGCCGTCGGCGCGCTCCACTTACCGGGTGCGCAGGGCCTGCTGGCCGGCCTGCACGCCGCAGACTACCAGGTGCGGCGTTTGCACTGACTGCGCCGGTGGGTTTGGCGCCCGAGCGCCCGCCAGGCGCGATCGATCCCGAATCTGCCATGGACCCTGTGTTAACATCCGCGCCGTCGTGCCGCAGGGAATCGGCTAACCCCGGGAGGCAGAGTGCATGCGCAGATGGCTCAACTGTGCCGCCACCGTGCTGACGGTGTCGCTGTTTGTCGGTGGCTGCGCGTCGCTGCCACCCGAGTATCGCGATCCACAGGATCCGTGGCAGCCGTTCAATCGTGCGGTGTTCAGGTTCAATACCGACTTTGACAATGCCTTTCTGAAGCCGGCCGCCGAAGGCTATCGGTTCATCACGCCGGAGCCCGTCGACGAGGGCATCACCAACTTCTTCAACAACATCGCCGATGCCACCTCGGCGGTGAACAATGTGCTGCAGTTCAAGCTCTCGCGAGCCGGCAGCGACGTGGGCCGCGTATTCATCAACACCACGGTCGGCTTCGTCGGCTTCTTCGATGTCGCGAGCAACGTCGGTCTGCCGAGCTACAAGGAAGATTTCGGGCAGACCCTGGGGTATTGGGGCTTCGGGGCCGGCCCCTTCGTCGTGCTCCCCATCCTGGGTCCGAGCAACGTTCGCGATACCTTTGGCTTGGCGGGCGATATCGTGCTCGACCCCTTCTTCAATCTGCGCAAAGACGAAATCTACTGGGGCTTCGTGACGCTGCGCATCATCGACCGACGTGCAGAACTGCTCGCCGCGGGGGATCTGATCGACGCCGCGGCCATCGATCCCTACACCCTCGTGCGGGATGCCTATCTCCAGCGGCGACGCAGCCTCGTGTTCGACGGTGATCCGCCCGCAAGCGAGGAGGATCCCATGCTCTGGGACGATCTGCCGGCGCCCACCCCCGAAGACGGCGAGTACTGACGCGAGCGTCAGTCCCACGCACCGCCTACCGGCACCGTCGAGTCAGCGGGGCTGGCATTTGGTGCGGCTCCAGTGTGGTGCCCTGCGCCCCGCATCCGCAGCCGACGATCGTCGTATTCATGACAACGACTCCCGCGTCGCCGGGTTGCGGGCGGCGTCCTGCGCCACCCCCTGGCTGCGACCTGCTAAACTGTCATTATTGACAGTTACCCGTCCCCGCCCATGGTGCTTGCCCCGCGGCTGGCGTATGCAGAGCTCCATTGCCGCACCTGCTTTAGCTTTCTGTCTGCGGCCTCGCGTCCGCAGGAACTCGTGCGCACTGCGGCCCGGCTCGGCTACCGGGCGCTGGCCATCACGGATCTCTGTTCGCTGGCGGGGGTGGTGCGCGCCCACGAGGAAGCCCGGGCGCTGGGGCTGAAGCTCCTCATCGGCAGCGAGCTCGCCTGCCAAGACGGACCGCGCCTGGTGGTGCTGGCGGCGGACCTGGCGGGCTATCGCAACCTCTCCCGGCTCATCTCCCGCGCCCGGCGGCGGGCGCCCAAGGGGCACTGGCAGATGCTGGCCGCGGACCTGGATGCCGGGCTCGATGGCTGTCTGATCCTCTGGCTGCCGGACCCCGATGCGCCGCCGGGTGCCGAGGAGGAATGGGGACACCGGTTGGCGGCGCGCTTCGCCGACCGCTGCTGGATCGGCGTCGCACTGCACCGCACCGGCGACGACGCCGGCAGGCTCAGGCGGCTGCGTCGGCTCGGTACGCGCACCGGCCTGCCGCTGACCGCGGTGGGCGGGGCACTGATGCACGTGGCCGAGCGCCGCGCCCTGCTGGATGTGATGACCGCCATCCGCAGGGGCGCCACGGTGGCGGACGGCGCCGCCGAGCGCCAGAACCGCGAGCAGTACCTGCGTCCATTGGACAGCCTCGCACGCTTCTATCCCCGGGATCTGTTGGCGGAGACCATCCGCATTGCCGAGCGCTGCGGCTTCACGCTGGATGCCATCCGTTACGAATACCCGCAAGAGCTGGTGCCCGCCGGCGAGACGCCGGGCTCGCATCTGCGCAGGCTCACCGAGCAGGGCGCAGCCAAGCGCTTTCCGCAAGGTGTGCCCGCCAAGGTCCGCGGGCAGATCGAGCACGAGCTCGGCCTCATCGATGAGCTGGCCTATGCACCCTTCTTCCTCACGGTGCATGACATCGTCCGCTTCGCCCGTGCGCGCGGCATCCTCTGTCAGGGGCGGGGCTCGGCGGCCAACTCGGCCGTGTGCTACTGCCTCGGGATCACGGAGGTGGACCCGGCGCGCATGGACATGCTGTTCGAGCGCTTCGTCTCCCGCGAGCGCAATGAGCCGCCGGACATCGACGTCGACTTCGAGCACCAGCGCCGCGAGGAGGTCATCCAGTACGTCTACGCCAAGTATGGTCGTGACCGGGCGGCGCTGGCGGCGACGGTGGTCGCCTACCGACCCAAGAGCGCCGTGCGTGATGTGGGCAAGGCACTCGGCTTGTCGCCCGATCAAATCGACCGCCTCGCGGGCAACATCAACTGGTGGGACGGCCAGCAGATACCGCCGCAGCGGCTGCGCGAGGTCGGGCTCGATCCCCGCAACCCGCGCATCATGATGCTCATGCGCCTGGTGCACGCGCTGATCGGCATGCCGCGGCATCTGTCTCAGCATGTGGGCGGCTTCGTCATCGCCCGCCGGCGTCTGGACGAGTTGGTGCCCATCGAGAACGCGGCCATGGACGGGCGCAGTGTCATCCAATGGGATAAGGACGACCTGCACGCCCTGGGCCTGCTCAAGGTGGACTGCCTGGCGCTGGGGATGCTGAGCGCCATCCGCCGGGCGCTGGCGCTGGTGAGCGCCTGTCGCGGCAGCGTGCTCAGCGTCGCCGATATCCCCGCCGAAGACCCGGACGTCTACGCCATGATCCAGCGCGGCGAGACTACCGGTGTCTTTCAGATCGAGTCCCGCGCGCAGATGGCGATGCTGCCGCGGCTGCGGCCGGCCTGCTTCTATGACCTGGTCATCGAGGTGGCCATCGTCCGCCCCGGGCCCATCCAGGGCGACATGGTGCATCCGTACCTGCGCCGCCGCCAGGGTCTGGAGCCCGTGACCTACCCATCGGCGGCGGTGGCGGCGGTGCTCGGGCGCACCCTCGGCGTGCCCATCTTCCAGGAGCAGGTGATCCAGGTGGCCATGGTGGCCGCCGGCTTCGATGCCGGTGAGGCGGACCAGGTGCGCCGCTCCATGGCCGCCTGGCGCCGCCGCGGCGGCATGGCGCACATCCGCGGGCGGCTCATCGACGGTATGGTACAGCGTGGCTACAGCCGCGCATTCGCCGAGCAGATCTACAAGCAGATTCTGGGCTTCGGCGAGTATGGCTTCCCGGAGTCCCATGCCGCGAGCTTCGCGCTGCTGGTCTATGTCTCCGCCTGGCTCAAGCATCACGAGCCGGCGGCCTTCTTCGCGGCGCTGATCAACAGCCAGCCCATGGGCTTCTATGCCCCGGCGCAGCTGGTGCGCGAGGCGCGCCGGCAAGGCGTCGAGGTGCGGGCGGTGGATGTGCGCGACAGCCACTGGGACTGCACGCTGGAGCGGCCCGCGCCGGGCACGGCCCGGCAGCCGGCGCTGCGACTGGGCCTGCGGCTGGTGAAGGGCCTGTCCCAGGCCGCTGCCGAGCGGCTGGTGGCCACCCGCGCCGACCCCGGCTGGCAAACCCTGGATGCGCTGCGCGCGCGGGCGCGGCTGGACAGGCGCGACCTCAAGGTCCTGGCGGGCGCCGATGCGCTCGCCGGACTCGCCGGCGATCGGCACCAGGCGCGCTGGCAGGTGGCGCGGCAAACGCTCACAACGGGTCTGTCACGGCCGCAAACGGAGGCACAAGCCAGCCTGCCGCTGCCGCCGCCCCCCGAGCCGGCCTTGCCACCGCTGAGCAAGCCCACGGAAGGCCGGAATATCGTCGCCGACTATGCGAGCCTCGGCCTCAGCCTGCGTCGCCACCCGCTGGCCCTCCTGCGCGGGCGCCTCACGGGCTTGGGCCTCGGTAGCGCCGAGGATGTGGCGGCCACCGTCGCCGGTGAGCAGGTCAGCACCGCCGGTCTCGTCATCAACCGCCAGCGCCCGGCATCCGCCAACAACGTTACCTTCGTCACCCTGGAAGACGAAACCGGGCAGGTGAATCTGATCATCTGGAACCGCCTCGCCGAGCGCCAGCGGCGTATTCTGCTCGGCGCCCGGCTCATGGGCGTGCGCGGCGAAGTGCAGCGCGAGGCCGGCGTGACGCACGTCGTCGCCCGGCAGTTGCTGGACTATTCGCAGCTGCTCGGCGGGCTGCTCGTGACGTCGCGGGATTTTCACTGAATCGACGGGGCATTGTCCTTAGACACCGCGCGACCTCAGCGCCTTGGATTCGGCTACCATCCGCGCACCCGTGCAACCGCGCGCCATCGAAGCCAACCCGCGCCCCGCCGTGAAGACCGCCAGCATTGCCCATCGTGTCGTGGACTTTCTGCACCGATGGCCGCCATTTCAGTATTTCGATGACGACGAGCTGTTCTCGCTCGTGGGTGCCGGGCGCGTGGTCTTCCACGAGCGCGACGAGCTGGTGTTCATGCAGGGGCGCAAGCGCAAGCCCTATGTTTATGTCATCCAGCAAGGCGCGGTGCGCCTGGAAGAGCAGCGCGAGGACGGCGTCGAGCAGCTGCGGGACGTGCGTGCAGAGGGGGATCTGCTGGGCATTGGCCGCTACCTCGGCTTCGGCGAGCACGTCTACACGGCACGCACGGAGACCGACGTCATCCTGTATGCCCTGCCGGCGGAGGCCTTCTGGGAGACCGTCAAGCGCCATCCACGGGCGAGCCGATTCCTGGCGACCTATTTTTCCGTCGCCATCCTGCCGCCGGCGCTGGAAATGCGCGAGGAGCGCAGCGATGAGCTGCGGTTGGGCCGACGGCCGGTGGATTGGATGGCGCGCCCCGTCGACCAGCCGTCGCGCCCGCTGACCTGCCTGCCGGACACCGCCGCGCGCGACGTGGCGCGGCTACTCGCCGAGCGGGATGCCGCGGCGGCCGTGGTGATCGATGGCAGAGGCGCTCCCCGGGGCGTCGTCACCCCCCGCATCCTGAGTGATGAGGTGGCGAGCGGTCGGCAGCCACCCGACATCCCGGCGAAGGCGCTGATGCAACGGGTGTCCGCCGTGGCGGCGCCCGGTCTGGAGGCGGGGGACTACCTCATGCGCATGCTCGATCAGCAAACCGATCACCTGGTGCTCACCGCCGATGGCCGCCTGGATGGGCCTTTCTCCGGCGTGCTCACCCGACGCGACCTGACCCGGGTGGAGGGTGCCGCGCCCCTGGCGCTCATCGAGGACATGGCCCGCGCGCCGCGCATTTCGGAGCTCGCCGCGCTGCGGGTGCAGGCCGAGGGTGTGCTCGCGGCGGGGCTCGCCGATCCGGAGGCCACCCGCTGGCTTGCGCCCATGGCGGGGGCCTTCAATGCCGCCGTCCTGCGGCGTGCGGTGATACTGGTGGAGGGCGGTCTCGCCGACCAGGGTCTGGCGTCGCCGGGCCTGGACCACTGCTGGGTCTTTTTCGGCTCCGCGGCTCGCAACGAGCTTTTCACCCGTCACGATCTCGACTGCGGCCTGATCTACGACGACCCCGACCCAGACCATGCCCGTGGTGCCCGCGCCTATTTCCTGGAGCTCGGCCGGCGGGTGAGTGCGGCGTTGGCGGCTTGCGGTTTCGTCACCAGCACCAAGGCCATCAGCGCCGGGCATCCGAGCGCCTGCCGCTCGGTGCACGAGTGGGAGGCGGCTTTCAGCGACTGGATCCAGCAGCCCCTGGAGAGCTGTGTCTACCGGGCGACCTCGCTGTTCGATCTACGCCCGGTGCACGGCGACTGCCGGTTGGTACAGCGCCTGGCGCGCCACATCCACAGTGAGGAGGATCGTCATCCGCGCTTCGTGCCGCTGTTGTTGGAAGACTCCATGGCCAATCTGCCGCCGCTCACCTTCTTCCGCGATCTGGTGGTGGACGACGAGGGCGGCTACCGGGAAGTGCTGGACCTGCTGCGGGCGACGCTGCAGCCCATCGTCGACATCGCGCGCGCGTTGGCATTGGATTGCGGTCGGCAGGCGCCGACGACACTGGATCGTCTGACGATGCTGACGCCGGAGGACGATGATGCGGCACGCCTGATCGAGGAGACCGCGGCGGCCTTTCGCAATGCCCTGTACCATCGCGCCCGCACCGGCCTGACCACCGGCACCGATGGCAGCCGGGTGGACCCGGCGAAGCTGACCCGTCTGGAGCAGAATCTGCTCAAGTCCGGCTTTCGCACCGTGCTGCGGCTGATGGAGTATACGGGGCGGCGCTATGGGCTGAAGCCGCGGCGCTGAAGCCGTCGGCAGGGTCGCCGGTGCGCTGGTCAAGCCTGGCCGCTGGCGCCGCCACCGGCACGGTCTGCGGGGCGCAGGCTGTCGGTGTACCGTTCGGACGAGTCTGACGATACGATGGGGAACCTTGGCATTGGGTCCGATACGATGGCAAGCCCGCCTGATGGAACGGAGCGCATGGTGAGCGCGCTCGCCCGGGCGTTATCCGGGTACCAGGCCGCCTTCGCCGGTACATGGCCGGAGACGAGCGCCCTCGCGAGCGTACGTTTCGTCGTGCTGGACTGCGAGACCACCGGCTTGGATCCGAGGCGCGACCGGATCGTCAGCATCGGTGCCATTGCGGTGACCGGCGGCGAAATCGACCTCGGCGATACCTTCGAGGCCCTGCTGCGGGTGCTGCACAACACCGCTGCCACCCTGGTCCACGGCATTACCCGGGACGAGACCCGCGAGGGCATCGGCGAGGACGAGGCACTGGCGGGCCTGCTGCGCTACCTGCAAGATGGCGTCATCGTCGGGCATCACATCGGCCATGACCTGGCCATGATCGATGCCGCGCTCGAGCGACAGGGAGCCCCCGGCCTGTTGAATCGGCGGCTCGACACGGGCGAGCTGGCGCTCCTGCTGGAGGCCGACGGCGCGCTCGCCGGCCGGCAGCCACTCCAGGACCTATCCCTGGATGGTCTTTGCCGGCACTTCGAGATCGTGCCCTATGATCGCCATACGGCGCCCGGTGACGCCTTTCTCACCGCGCAGATTTTGTTGCGGATGCTGCGGCTCGCGGCCAGACATGGGCGTCCAACGCTGGCGGATCTGCTCGAGAAGCCGACCGCACCGGAGTGAGGGGACAGGGCCTCGTGCCGCTCACCGCAGCCCCTGGCGTCGTCCGCGCCCGTTGTCGCCATCGCCATCGCCGTCGGTGGCGTCGTCCCGCGCGGTGATCCGCCCGACGCATGGGCCCAGACGGTCTCGCGAATACTGCGCACGTCCGCAATCCTTCACCTCCATCCGCCACGGGGCCCAACTCCCATGCGTACCTTCGCCTGCCAGGTCTGCGCTCAGCCCGTTTACTTCGAGAATTCGCGCTGCACTTACTGCGGCGCCACCCTCGGCTTTCTGCCCGAGCGCCAGCGGCTGTCGGCGCTGGAGCAGGGGCAGGATGGCTTATGGCGCGTGCCGCAGCCGCAGCCGGCGGCCGCCGAGCGCGCGGCGGCGCCGCTGCTCTTTGCGCGATGGTTCGGTAAGCGTCCGGCGCCGGCGGCGGCACCGGTGGCGCTGACGCCGACGGCGCCGCGCGCCTACCGCAAGTGCGTCAATTACGCACAGCACGAGGTCTGCAACTGGATGGTGCCGGCCGACAGTGAGCAGGCGTTTTGCCTCGCCTGCCAGCCGAATCAAATCATTCCGAACCTCGCCCGACCCGGCAATCTGGACAAGTGGTACCGGCTCGAGCGCAGTAAGCGGCGTCTGAGCTACGGGCTGCTGCGGCTCGGCCTGCCCGTGCACACCAAGGCGCAGGACCCGGCAGGTGGGCTCGGCTTCGCCTTCCTGTCCCCGCAGGAGACAAATCCAGGCGAGCCCGTGCTGACCGGTCACGCCAACGGGCTCATTACCATCAACATCGACGAGGCGCACGCGCCCACCCGCGAGCAGGTGCGCCTGGATATGGACGAGCAGTACCGCACCCTGCTCGGCCATTTCCGCCATGAGATCGGCCACTATTATTGGGACCGGCTGATCCGCGACGGCGGCCGGCTGGAGGCCTTCCGCGCCCACTTCGGCGATGAGCAGCGGGACTACGGCGGGGCGTTGGATGCCCACCATGCCAATGGCCCGCCGGCGGACTGGCAAGCCCGTTTCGTCAGCGCCTATGCGGCGTCGCATCCGTGGGAGGACTGGTCCGAGACCTTTGCGCATTATCTGCACATCGTCGACACTCTGGAAACCAGCGAGCATTTCGGCGTGCGGATCGAGCAGCGGCTGCCCGATGGCACGGTGCAACGCTCGGATCCAGACTTCGATCCTTACACCATCGACGATTTTCAGCCCATCATCGACGCGTGGATGCCGCTGACCTTTGCCCTCAACAGCCTGAGCCGCAGCATGGGGCAGCCGGATCTGTATCCCTTCGTGCTGTCCGCGCCGGTGATCGAGAAACTTGCGTATGTGCACCGGGTGGTGCGTGAGAGCCGGGTGCGGGGCTGAGTGGCTCGCATCGGCGCCCCCGGTGTCGCCGGCGCCCGGGCGCCGTCGAGCTTGCTGACAAGACGCCGCCAGCGGCTACCCGACCCACGGCAGTCCGCGCCGAGCATCGATCGATCCAGGTAGACTTGTATCCGGCGTGCCTGGCGCCTCGCGCCTGCGATGCGGCGCCGATCATCACCGAGAAGCCTGTATGAGTCATACCGCGCAACCGGGCCGCCGCTTCGGCCTCATCGTCATCGGTGACGAAATCCTCGTCGGCCATCGCAGCGACAAGCACCTGCCGGCTTTCAGGGACATGCTGTCCGCCTGCGGCCACGGCCTCGCTTGGTGCTGGATCCTCCCCGACGACCCGGACCTGCTGACACGGCAGCTGACGGACTCCATGGCAGCGGGTCTGCCCGTGTTCTGCTGCGGCGGTATCGGCGCGACCCCGGATGACCATACCCGGGCGTGTGCCGCCGCCGCCGCCGGCGTTGCGCTGGAGCGCCATGCGCAGGCGCTCACCCTCATCGAGGATCGCTTCGGCGCCGAGGCCTATCCGTACCGGGTGCTGATGGCCGATCTGCCGGCCGGTGCCCAGCTGATTCCCAACCCGGTCAACCAGATCCCGGGCTTCATGATCCGAGAGCATTGGTTCCTGCCCGGCTTCCCGCGGATGGCCTGGCCCATGGCACAGTGGGTGCTCGAGACGCAGTATCCGGCGGCTGTGCCGCCCCGGGAGGCCGCACTCATGGTGCAAGGCGCCCCGGAGAGCAGACTGATCCCGCTGATGCGCGCGCTCGACGGTACCTTCCCGGGCCTCAAGCACTTCAGTCTGCCGCACATCGGTGATGATCCGCAGGATCGGTACGTGCTGCTCGGCTTCCGCGGCGTCGGCGACCTGGAGGCCGCTCTGGCGGCGCTGCGCGACGCGCTGGATGCGGAGGGCATCGCTTACGGCCCGCCGCCTGGGGACGCGCGGGATTAGTCCGGGACAGGGCTTGCCCGCGCGGCGCACCGGCACGCGACGCGCACGATCTTCGCAGCGAGTGCTTTGTCGCTCGCGGCCGCGCGCTGGCCAGAATCCCGGCATTGTCGTTTGCCGAGAATCAGCATGTCCCGTGCTCAACCGACGCAACGCCGATCTCGATGCACTCCTCGCCGATTGCTGGGCCTGGGTGGCCTGCAAGTGCTGGCCTCCGCCGGCGCCATCGCGGTCCTCGGCTGGGTGTTGATGGAGCACTGGCAGCACCCGATCAATGCAGACTTGCCTTCGGCGGCGCAGCCCCGACGTCCGCCACCATGAGAAAGACGTTCGATGCCGCGTTCCACGCCGCCAAACGCGTCGCTGCGCGCCCAATGCGCACCGGTGCACTGGCGATTCTTCTGTTGATTGGCGCTATTCCCGCTGCCCTCATGGCCACTGAAGAGCCAAGCCATCGCGTCATCAAGACCTATCCGGCGTTCGAGCTGCGCCGATATGCGCCGCACCTGGTTGCAGAGACGGTGGTCGATGCTGGATTCGACAAGGCGGGCAACCGTGCTTTCGGCCGTCTCGCAGACTATATCCTCGGCAAAAATCGCGGCGAGCAGAAGATCGAGATGACGGCCCCGGTGACCCAGCAGCCGGCGGACCCCGGCGGCGGCGGGGAGCGAACGGAACAGCAGGCGGGAGGCCAGAAGATCGAGATGACGGCACCGGTCACCCAGCGGCCGGCGGGCAACGCGCCAAGCACCACGGCGGTGGGCGCGGACCGCTACGTGGTGAGCTTCGTGATGCCGCAGCGCTTTACGCTGGAGAGTCTGCCGGAGCCCATCGATCCGCGCATCGAGCTGCGCCGGGAGCCCGAGCGGCTGATGGCGGTGCGTCGCTACTCCGGACGCTGGACCAAGGAGAATTATCAGCGCGAAGAGCGCGAACTGCTGCAGGCCGTGCGCAAGCACGGCTATGAGCCCGTGGGCACACCGATCTACGCACGCTACAACTCGCCCTTCTCGCTGTGGTTCATGCGCCGCAACGAGGTGATGGTGGAGGTGCGTGAGCGTGAGTGATACGCGGCCCCGACCTGGCCGCGGGCTAGACAACCCAAGGACAGTCTATCCGCGGCCTGGGTAGACCTCGTTGCGCATGTCCACAGTGCGGCAGCGTCCTGAGGCGCCACGGCAGTGCAGACTGAGCCGCCGCACAACCAGCCGTTGCATGATCCTCAGCAGCGACTGCTTGTCGAGCGATGGGCTCTCCGGCGCAGGCCGGAATCAGGTGGGCGCATGCTGCGTATCCTGACCGCAGATGGCGCAATTGGGGTCGGGCGGTATGCGCAGGCGCCGCCACTCCATGGTGAGCGCATCCAGCAGCAGCAGGCGCCCGAACAGGGGCTCGCCAAGCCCCGTCAGGATCTTGATGGCCTCCGCCGCCTGCATGCTGCCGATGATGCCCACCAGCGGCGCCAGCACGCCTTCGCGAGCACAGGTCTCGCCACCGCCGCCGAGGTCCGGGTAGAGGCAGCGGTAGCAGGGTGCGCCGGCGCGGCCGGAGAAGCAGGCGATCTGGCCTTCGGTGCGCACAGCCGCGCCTGAAACCAGCGGGATGCCGGCGCCGACGCAGGCGGCGTTGATGGCGTCGCGGGTGGCGAAATTGTCGCTGCAGTCACAGACCAGATCCACCGTTGGTATCAGCTCGGCGAGTCGTGTCGCATTGAGCGCGCCCTTGATGGGCAGCAGCGAGACCTCTGGATTCAGCGCCCGCAGGGTCGCGACGGCGGAATCGGCTTTGGCCTGGCCGATGCGCTCGGTATTGTGGAGGATTTGCCGCTGCAGATTGGACAGATCCACGGCGTCGAAGTCCGCCAGTACCAACTCGCCCACACCCGCGGCGGCCAGGTACATGGCCACCGGCGAGCCGAGACCGCCGAGCCCGGCGATAAGCACCCGCGATGCCAGCAGCGCCTGCTGGCCGGGCGCATCGAAGCCTGGCAGCAGCAGGTGCCGGGAATAGCGCGCCCGCTCGGTGTCACCGAGCACGCGCGGGGCAAACGTCCGGTCTCGCTCTGCGTCGCTCGCCACTCGCCGCCGCCTCAAAGATACCGGCGCCAGTGCTCCGGACGCGGGTCACGGCAGCCGTGCTCCAGGGCTTGGTAGCGCTTGGCGAAGACGCGCTTGGTGCAGTTGCTGTTGCGCTTGCATCCGGCGTTCTCGCGGAAGGTGTCTTCGGTGTAGTAGTACAGGCCCCGGCGTAGCCGGTAGAGCAGGCCGTTGTCCAGATGCAGCCCCAGCTCGTGCAAGGCTGCTTCCAGCTCCTGCAGACAGGTGCGGGTCAGGTCATAGCTGATGTTGAGCACAATGGGGGTCTGCGGGTCGGCGGTGAGCACGCCGTCCACGGCGACCAGAAAATCCGCGGCGGTGCGGGCGTCGTTGCGCTCCGGATGCAGATCGCGGAAGTTGATCTGCCGGTGCTTGATGCGATCTGACTCGGGGATATCCATGAGCAAAGTATGCTAACGGCGTTGGGGCCGGTGTCAATCGGCCGGTGGCTGGTCAGCAGGTCGGACGACGGGCACCTGTGACGCGCTCCAGGCCGGCCAGGTCCCGTTGGGTGAAGATAGCGCACCAGCCGCCCTGGTGCAGCAATGCGCGTACCTCCGCGCCCTGCTGCCAGCCGTGCTCCAACAACAGCAGACCGCCGGGTTGGAGCGCCGCCGCGGCCTGGGGCACGATGGCGCGGATGGCGGCGAGGCCGTCGACACCTGCCACCAGGGCCTGGCGCGGCTCGAAGCGCACATCGCCGCGGCCCAGATGCGGATCATCGGCGCGCACATAGGGCGGATTGGCGGCGATCAGATCAAGGCTGTGGGCGGCGAAGCCGGTGAGCCAGTCGCCCCGTAACAGGTGCACAGTCGCCGCCTCGAGCTGGCGGGTGTTCGTCCTGGCGACGGCGAGTGCGGCGGCGTCGCGCTCGACGGCGTACAGGGTCCAATCGGGCCGCGCCGCGGCCAGGGCCAGGGCGATGGCGCCGCTGCCGGTGCCCAGATCGGCGCCGCGCAGGGGCGCATGCGCCGGCAACAACGCCAGCGCACAGTCCACCAGCAGCTCCGTTTCCGGGCGCGGGATGAGTGCGCCCGCCGCGCTGGATAAGGTCAGCGCGTGAAAGTCGCGGCGGCCGAGGATGTAGGCCATGGGCTCACCGGCGAGTCGGCGCGCCAACAGCGCGTCGAAGGCATCGCGCTGGAGCGCATCCAAGGGCCGCTGCGGGTGGGCGAACAGCGCCGTGCGCGCCAGGCCCGTTGCCGCGCACAACAGCAGCTGCGCCTCCAGACCGGCGGCCGGTTGGCCGGCCGCGGCGAGGCGCGCGGCGGCGGCGCGCATTGCTTGCCCCAGGTGCATCAGAGACAGCCCGGCGCGGGTTTTACGATGCGGGGCGGCGTGTGGCCGCCGGTGATGCCGCCGGCCGTCGGCACCGGCTCATCCGTCGCTCATGAGGGCCGCCAGCTCGTCGGCCTGGTGCTCCTGTCGCAGTGGCGCGATGACCTGATCCAGCTGCCCCAGCATGATTTCGTCGAGCTTATAGAGGGTGAGATTGATGCGGTGGTCCGTGAGCCGATTCTGCGGGAAATTATAGGTGCGGATGCGCTCGGAGCGGTCACCGCTGCCCACCTGCAGCCGTCGGGACTCGCTGCGCTCGGCCACCTGCGCGGCGACGGCATCGGACAGTAGCCTGGCCTGGAGCAATGCCAGCGCCCGGGCGCGGTTTTTGTGCTGGGAGCGCTCGTCCTGGCATTCGACGACGATGCCCGTGGGCAGGTGGGTGATGCGCACCGCGGAGTCGGTCTTGTTGACATGCTGGCCGCCGGCGCCGGAGGCGCGGTAGGTATCCACGCGCAGGTCGTTGCCGTCGATGGCGACGTCGTCGACGGCCTCGGCTTCGGGCAGGATGGCGACGGTACAGGCGGAGGTGTGCACCCGACCCTGGGATTCGGTCTCGGGCACCCGCTGCACGCGGTGGGCGCCGGACTCGAACTTGAGATGGGCGTAGACGTCGTTGCCGGTGATGCGCACGACGACCTCCTTGTAACCGCCGAGCTCGCCCTCGCTGGCGCTGACGATCTCGTGCCGCCAGCCCCGGGACTCGGCGTAGCGCAGGTACATGCGCAGCAGGTCTGCAACGAACAGGGCAGCCTCGGCGCCGCCGGTGCCGGCGCGGATCTCCAGGTAGACATTGCGCTGGTCATTCGGGTCCGGTGGCACCAGCAGGCGCAGCAGCTCCGGCTCGAGCGCGTCGCGACGCGCCTCGGCGTCGGCGAGCTCATCCGCGGCGAGGTCTCTCATTTCCGGATCGGACAACAGCTCGCGGGCGCCGGCGATCGCCGCCTCGGCCTCGCGGTATTCGCCGAGACGGACCACGAGCGGCTCCAGCTGCGCATACTCCCGGCTCAAGTCCCGGAAGCACGCCTGGTTGTTTTGGGTGTCCGGGTCAGCGAGCAGCGCGGTGACCTCGGCATGGCGCTCGGCGAGCTGCTCGAGCTTGCCCCGCAGGGATGGATTCATGCAGTGCGATGGGTGGCGGTCATGCGGATCTGACGCTGTGGCGTGTTGGGTGACGGGCTGCGGGCGCCGGGGCTCAGCGGCTGCGATCCTGCTCCAGCTTGAGCTGGAACAGCTCGTTGGCCGCATCGAGCAGCTCGTTGCGGCCCTCGCGGCCGGCGCGCCGCAGGCGCACGCTCGGGCTGTGCAGCAGCTTGTTGGTGAGCAGGTGCGCCAGCTGGCAGACCACCTCATCCGCCGGCTTACCGGCGGCGAGCTGGCGCTGGGCCCGCTCCACCAGCGCGTCGCGGGTGTGCTCGGCGCGGGCGCGATAGTCCTGGATCAGTGACACCGCATCCAGCGAGCGCACCCAGGCCATGAAGTCTTCCGCATGCAGCTCGATGATTTCCGCCGCCTGCGCGGCGGCCTGCTGGCGTGAGCGCATGCCCTGGTCCACCACCCCCTGGAGATCATCAACGGTGTAGAGGTAGACATCGCGTAGATCGCCCACCTCCGGCTCGATATCCCGTGGCACGGCGATGTCGACCATGAAGACCGGGCGGTGGCGACGCTTTTTCAGGGCGCGCTCCACGGTGCCCTTGCCGAGCACCGGCAGCGGGCTCGCGGTGGAGGACACGACGATGTCGGCTTCCGGCAGGTGGTTGGAGAGCTCCGTCAGGGCGATGGCATAGCCGTCGAACTGCTGCGCCACACCATGGGCGCGCTCGACGGTGCGATTGGCGACGATGATGCGGCCGATACCGTGCTGATGCAGGTGGCGGGCGGCGAGCTCGATGGTCTCGCCGGCGCCGATGAGCAGGGCGGTCTGCCGGCTCAGATCGCTGAAGATCTGCCGTGCGAGGCTCACGGCGGCGAAGGCGACAGACACCGGACTGGAGCCGATGGCGGTATCGGTGCGCACCTGCTTCGCAACTGAGAACGTATGCTGGAACAGCTTGCCGAGCATGCGCCCGGTGCCGCCGGCGGCGTTGGCGGTCTGGAACGCCTGCTTGACCTGGCCCAGGATCTGCGGCTCACCAAGCACCATGGAGTCCAGACCGCTCGCCACCTCGAGCAGGTGACGCACCGCATCGCGATCCTGGTAGTGGTACAGGTGCTGGGCGAACAGCTGCGGCTCCAGGCCATGGAACTCGCCGATCCAATCGCGCAGGAAGGTCTCACCGCCGCTGCCTTCGAGGGCACAGTAGACTTCCATGCGGTTGCAGGTGGACAGGATCAGCGCCTCGTCGGCGGGGGTTCGCTCGGTGATGCTGCGCAGCGCACCGACGATGACATCGGGCCCGAAGGTCAGGCGCTCGCGCGTGTCCACCGGCGCCGTCTTGTGGTTCAAGCCGAGGGTCAATATCGTCATGGTTCGATTCGGCCGTTATTCGCTTGACTGTATGCTTCGGTGCAGGCCACCGCGCCGCCGGCAGCATTGCTGCATGGGCCTGGTTTGAGCCGGGATGCGTCTCAGGGCTCCTACTGAGACCCTGACTGTGACCCAATGTTGGGAGCTATAACACAACTGCCGCCGAAGCCCGGTTCACGCCGATGCCTTGCACGCGTGCCCATGGCACAGGAACTGCCCTAGTATACTGCCATCAAACTCAAGTACCGCTGATCGCGGTCAACAGCTCGGGGAAGCCGCAAGCCCATGACCCCATACGCCAGAATTGCCGTGCTGTGGCTCAGCGTGAGTCTGCCGGCACTCGCCGTCGCCGACAACCTGGTGGCGGATGCGAGCGCGCCGCCACCCGCGGCCGCCGCGGGCACCGCAGCCGCCACACAGGCGGACGGTGACGCGCCGCCCGCACTGACTGCGGATCTGATCTATTCGGTGCTGGTGGGGGAGGTCGCCGCCCAGCGCTCGGACCAAGAGACGGCTTTCATCCACTATCTGGAGGCGGCCCGGCTGGCCCGGGATCCAGCGCTGGCGGCCCTGGCCGCCCGCGCAGCGCTGGCCCTCGGCGATCCGCAGGCGGGTGAGCGCGCCGTCGACTTGTGGCAAGCGCTCGATCCCGAATCGCTGAAGGCGCGCCAGATTGCCGCCTATGTGCAGATCGAGGCGCAAAGCCGCGCGGGGACGCTCGCGGCGCTGCGCGAGCTGGTGCGTCTGACACCGGCGGATCAGCAACCCTACATGCAAGTGGCGCAGCTGCTCGCCCGCGTCGAGGATGCCGCGCAGCGACTGGACCTGATGCAGGTCCTGATCGTGGACGCCGCCGATAACGCCGACGCGCAGTTTGCCCTCGCGACCCTCGCCGCCGCCGCCGATGACGACACACTCGCGCGAGCAGCGGCGCAGCGTGCAGCGGAGCTGCGGCCGGGCTGGGCCGAGCCGCGCGTCTTCCAGGTGCAGCTCCTGGTCACCGCCGGTGAGCGTCGGGCCGCCGCCGAGCTGCTCGACGGCTTTCTCGCCGACACCGAACGTCACGCCAAGGAGCTGATGCTGCTGCGGGCGCAGCTGTACATCGATGCCGATGAGTACGAGCCGGCGCTCGCGCTGTTCGACTCGCTGTTGGCCGATGATCCGGCGCAGCCGGATGTCCTGTTCACCGCGGCCGTGCTGGCGTTGGAGGTGGACGCGTTGGAGCAGGCGCGGCGCTATTTGACGCGGCTCGATGAGCTGGGCCGCCGCGGGGACGACGTGGCGTTTCTGTTCGGCCAGCTCGAGGAGCGTGCCGGCAACACGGATGCTGCCCTCGGCTGGTATGCGAAGGTGGACGGTCCCAATGCCACCGACGCGGCGGTACGCATCGCACGCCTGCACGCTGCTGCGGGCGACTTGAGTCGCGCCCGCGACAAGCTCCAGCAGCTGCGCGATCGTCTACCGGATGATACGGCGACGCTGTATCTCATCGAGGGCGAGCTATTACGCCAGCACGATGCCGAGCAGCAAGCGCTCACGATCTATGACCAGGCGCTGGCCGCACAGCCCGACAATTCCGACCTGCGCTATGCCCGGGCCATGACGGCGGTCGGCCTCGACCGCCTCGAACTGCTGGAGTCGGATCTTCGCCACATCATCGCGCAGGATCCTGAGCATGCCGATGCCCTGAATGCCCTCGGCTACACCCTGGCCGACCGCACGAATCGGCTGACGGAAGCGCATGCACTCATTGAGCGGGCGCTGGCACTGAATCCGGACGAGCCGGCCATCAAGGACAGCATGGGCTGGGTGCTCTATCGCATGGGTCAACCCGCCGCCGCCGAGCCCTACCTGCGAGATGCCCTGGAGTCGGCGTTCGACCCGGAAATCGCAGCACACCTAGGCGAGGTGCTCTGGGCCTTGGGGCGTCAGGATGAAGCACGTGCCATCTGGGATCGGGCCCTGGAGGCCGATCCTGACCACGAGTACCTGCTGCGCGTGCTCGGTAAGCATCGCTACAGCCAGACGCCTGATTGAGCGAGTGCGGCGACGCCGCGACGTCATGCCCGATATCGTCCCGCATCCCGATGCCGAAGGGGCCTGGCTGGCCCCGGCGAAGCTGAACCTGATGCTGCGGGTGCTCGGGCGGCGGGCGGACGGCTATCACAGCCTGCAGACCGTCTTTCAGTTTCTCGCTCAGGCCGATCGGCTCTACTTCAGCCCGCGTAGCGATGGGCGCATCCTGCGCCGGCGCGGTTGTGCCGAGATCGCTCCCGAGCAGGATCTCGTGGTGCGGGCTGCCATGGCCCTGCGGGCCGCCACGGGCTGTACGGCTGGTGTCGAGATCGCCGTCGACAAAGTGCTCCCCATGGGCGGCGGCCTGGGCGGCGGCAGTTCGGATGCGGCAACGGCATTGCATGCGCTGAATCAGCTCTGGGATCTCGGGCTCAGCAGCGAGCGCCTGGCTGATATCGGCCTCGTGCTCGGGGCGGATGTACCGGTTTTCGTACGCGGTCAGGCCTGCTGGGCGGAGGGCGTGGGGGAGCAGATGACGCCCGTGACCCTGCCGGAGCCCTGGTATGTCGTACTGACGCCGTCGCAGCGCGTCTCCACGGCGGCGATCTTCAACGATCCTGAATTGACACGGGATTCATCTGCGCTCACAATGGCGGACTTTGTCGCAGGTCAGCGGCCGAACGATTGCCTGGCCGTCGTTCGTAAGCACTACCAAAGTGTCGCAGCGGCGTACGACTGGCTCGAGGCGATGGATACGGCGCCACAACTGACCGGAACCGGCGGCTGTGTGTTCGCACCCTTCACGTCGGCCGAGCAGGCGCGAGCGGTAGCGGCGTGCGCACCGAGTGAGTATGAGGTCTTTGTCTCCCGGGGATGCAATCGATCGCCGCTGTTTGACTGACCATCACGGGTGCATCCGGCGACGGCTGCCATCGATCACCACCCGGACGTTGCGCATCGCTGACCCGCATTGAAACCATTGGGGCGTCGCCAAGCGGTAAGGCACTGGGTTTTGATCCCAGCATTCCCAGGTTCGAATCCTGGCGCCCCAGCCATTAGTACCGGCCATTATCTCCCCCCAGCAACATCCCCCTAAGCAACATCCGCCCAGGCAACATCCGCCCAAGCAACATCCGCCCAGCCACCATCCCCAGCCATCACCCGAACGACTCAACAAGGCAGGCCGTGCGCTCAAAACCGAGTCCAACGCCGCGCCATGCAGTGCAGACCACATCAACGCCCGGGATGGCTGAGCGTCTACGGAGTCAGGTCATGCCCGACAGCCAACTCATGGTCTTCGCCGGGAACGCGAACCCGGAGCTCGCCTCCGAGATCACGGCGCATTTGAGCTTGCCGCTCGGCAAGGCCGTGGTCGGTCAGTTCAGCGACGGCGAGGTGATGACCGAAATCCAGGAGAATGTCCGTGGTCGGGACGTCTTCGTCGTGCAGCCCACCTGTGCGCCGACGAACGACAATCTGATGGAGCTCCTGGTGATGATCGATGCCCTGCGCTGGGCGTCGGCGAAGCGGATCACCGCGGTGATCCCGTATTTCGGCTACGCCCGTCAAGACCGGCGTCCCCGCTCGGCGCGTGTCCCGATCACGGCGCGACTGGTAGCGAAAATGATCGGCACCGCCGGCGCCGACCGGGTGCTGACCGTCGATTTGCACGCCGACCAGATCCAAGGGTTTTTCGATATCCCGGTGGACAACGTCTACGCCTCACCGGTGCTGCTCGGCGATATCTGGAAGCAGAAATACCCTGCGCTCATGGTCGTGTCGCCGGACGTCGGTGGTGTGGTGCGGGCGCGTGCGGTCGCCAAGCGCCTCGATGATGCCGAGCTCGCCATCATCGATAAGCGCCGGCCGAAGCCGAACGAGGCGAAGGTGATGAACATCATCGGCGACGTGCGTGATCGAAGCTGTGTGCTCATCGATGACCTGGTGGATACGGCGGGCACCCTGTGCCAGGCGGCCGGCGCCCTGAAGGCGCACGGTGCAGCGATGGTCTCGGCTTATTGCACCCATCCGGTCCTGTCGGGGCCGGCGGTGGACAACATCGCCGCCTCCAAGCTGGATGAGCTGGTGGTGACCAACACCATCCCACTCAACGCCGACGCTGCGGCCTGCCCCAAGATTCGGCAGCTGAGTATCGGCGAACTGCTCGCCGAGACCATGCGTCGGGTGTCCGACGAAGAGTCCGTCAGCTCTTTGTTCGTCGACTGAAGCGTCGATGGCGCCGGGCCGCCGCACTCGGGGTGTGGCCTGTGCGCCAACGATTGGAATGGGTCGAAGGGGTCTGTGATGGCCCCAAGCCCGAAGCGAGCCGATGCCTGGTGCAACGGTGATGTGGGCGCCGCCAACCTGGTCGCGGGTGGCGGCGCCGCTTTTTGTGGAGAGAGGATATGAGTGATACGTTCAACGTCGTAGCCGAGCCGCGGACCGACGGGGGGAAGGGTGCGAGCCGCCGCCTGCGTCGCCAGGGTCTGGTGCCGGCCATCGTCTATGGTGGCCATCGCGACCCGCAGATGGTCTCGGTACAGCACAGCGAGCTCTACCGCCAGCTCGATTACGAAGCCTTTTATTCCAGCCTGCTCAACTTGCAGATCGACGGCGAGACGACACAGGTGGTGCTGAAGGATCTGCAGCGGCATCCGTCCAAGCCCTTCGTCATTCATGTGGACTTCCAGCGGGTCAGCGCCAAGGATAAGCTGCGCATGAGCGTGCCGCTGCATTTTGAGAACGAGAGCACCGCCGTGGGTGTGAAGGCAGGCGGCGTCGTGGCGCACAACCTGACAGAGGTGGAGGTCACGTGCCTGCCGAAGGATCTGCCCGAGTTCATCGCAGTGGATATGGGGCCGCTTGCGGTGGGCGAGAGCCTGCTGATGTCTGACCTGAAGCTCCCCGAAGGCGTCGAGCTCACTTACGCCATGGAGCCGGAGACGATGATCGTCAGTATCCACGCCGCCTTCGGTGGTGAGGCGTCCGATGAGTCCGAGGGCGAAGGTGGTGCGACCGCCTCGGACTGAGCGCCACGCGGCGGCGAATCGCGCGCGCGGCGGGTGCACCGACGCACCCGCCGCCGCGTCGTAGCGCCGCCGCCCAGCCAACGCCGACGAGCGCTCACCCATGTCCCAGCCAGGTATCCGGCTCATCATCGGGCTCGGCAACCCCGGACCCGACTATGCGCAGACACGCCACAATGCGGGATTCTGGTTTGTGGACCGAGTGGTGGCGGCGTCTCAAGGCAGCTTCCGCGCGGAGGCGAAGTTTCACGGCGTGCTGGCACGGGTCACCATCGGTAGTGTCGACCTGCGGTTGCTCAAGCCCACCACTTACATGAACCACAGTGGCCGTGCGGTCGCCGCCGTGGCACATTACTTCGACATCCCCGCCGAGCAGATTCTGGTGTGTTATGACGAGCTGGATCTGCCGCCGGGGCGCGTCAAGCTCAAGCACGGCGGCGGCCATGCCGGCCACAACGGCGTGCGCGACAGCATCGACGCACTGGGCAGCCGAGACTTCTGGCGGCTGCGGATCGGTATTGGTCATCCGGGCGAGAAGTCCCGTGTGCTCGGCTATGTATTGGGCCGACCCTCGCAAACGGATCGCAAACTGATCCACGACGTCATCGACGATGCCGTCCACGCCCTTCCTGACCTGGTCGAAGGCCGCTATCAGCTGGCCGTCAACCGCCTCCACTCCCAGCAGTAACCGACAGTAATATCGGTTGTGTGACACGGGCCGCTGTATTTGTGGCCTTGCGTCGGCGAGCGGCACCGGATCGCCGGTGCCCTGGGAGCGCCCCATTGGCTGGAATACGATAGCGTTGCTGATCTGCAACATCGTGCCGTTCGGCTCCCCCCCTGGTGCATGCCCGCCCCCCTCCCTGGTAAGCGTGTCAGGTAGCCTCGTATCGCTGGTGACAGCGATCCAGGGATGCGTCCGTTCAGTGATCGTCGGACGTTGACAGAACGCAAACATTCGTTAGCATTACCGCTACAACTACACTGTTGCTTGCCTGCGGCCCGGCGTTTCGCCAGCGGCGTTCCGCCTCGTTGGATTGTGTGGCGTCAACACCAATGCCCGTCCGGTGGTGACGGGCGGCTACCACTGAAAGGGGAACCTATGATGACTATCAACGGGCTTCGGCGGCCGCTTGCTCCCGCCGTGGCACTGACCCTGGCGCTGCCGGCGACGGCCTGGGCGACCAATGGGTATTTCGCGCACGGTTGGGGCACGAAATCCAAAGCCATGGCCGGCGTCGCCGCAGCGTTACCCCAGGACACTCTGGTCACGGCGACCAATCCTGCGGGGATGGCTTTCCTGGGCCGCCGCTTCGATGTTGGCGTCGCGTTTTTCCATCCGTCCGATCGGGGCTACCAAGCCAACAGTGACTTCGCGACACAAACGGTGCCTGCCACCGTGCAGACGCCCGGCGGCTTTCAGGACTTCAACGTCCAGTTTCCGGCGGGCGGTTTCGTCACGCCGGGTCGGGTCGACAGCGACAGCGATTGGTTTCTGATCCCCAGCATCGGTTACAACCATCCGTTGAATGAGCGCTCCAGCATCGGCATCAGCATTTATGGAAACGGTGGCATGAACACCGATTATCCGACTGCCGTCTGGGAGAATTTTGCACCGGCACCAAACCAGCGGGTGGTCAACGGTCAGCCGGTTTTCGCCACCGTTCCCGCGGGGACGCCGATTCCGGCGGGTGGTCGGGTGCTCATCGAGGATGGGGCGCCGATTCCGGTGACGACGCCTTTACCCGGCAGCGAAAACGGCAACCCGAACGGCATCCTGACTGCGACGGCAAACACCGGTGTCAATCTCGAGCAGCTGTTCATCGAGGTGCCCTACACCCTCAAGCTCACCGACAACCAGGCCTTTGGTATCGCGCCGGTTTTCGCAATCCAAAGCTTCGAAGCCGAGGGCTTGGAGCCGTTCCGGGCGGCGTCGGTGAATCCGCAGAAGGTGACCAATAACGGCAAAGACTGGTCCTATGGCGCAGGCCTGCACGTCGGTTGGTACGGGGAGGTCTCCGAGCAGCTCGCGTTGGGACTCTCCTACCGGACGAAAATGTGGATGTCGGATTTCGACGACTACAGTGGACTGTTCGCCGGCGGCGGCGCCTTCGATATCCCGGCGATGTTCAACTTTGGCCTCGCGTACAAGCTGAGCCCGGCAATAACACTCGGGTTCGACTACCAACACATCTTCTACAACGAGATCGATGCGATTTCCAACTCCAACGATCTCGACCTTTCACCCTGCTTCGCTGCCCCACCAAAGCCATCTTACTGTCTCGGCGGCACGGCGGGGCTCGGCTTTGGCTGGGACAGTATGGATGTCTTCAAATTGGGTGTACGCTGGGATCAGAGCGAGCGGTGGACGTTCTTTGGTGGCGCCAGTTACAACACCGATTTCCTGAAGACGGATCGGGAGAGTTTGTTCAATGTGCTGGCCCCGGCAACAGTTCGTTGGCATCTGACCCTTGGCGCCAGCTATGCCCACAGCGCCAACGACGAATTCAACCTGGCCTTTTCCTACATGCCCAAGGAGACCGTCAACGGCACCAGCCCGTCCATCACCCCGGGACAGACCGGCAGCATCTACATGGAGCAAATGGACATCGAGATCAGCTGGAACCATCGATTTTAAGCGGGTGGCGACGCACGGGCCGTGGTTTGGTCTCAACCGGCGGATCAGTCCCGCGGACCGATGGGGCCACGGCCGATGGAGACATAGGTCATGCCGGCGGCGGTGGCCTGTCCATGGTCAAGGATGTTGCGTCCGTCGAAAATGACAGGAGTGCGCAGGCGGGTGCGTAGTGCGACGAAGTCGGGGCTTCGGAACTGGGTCCATTCCGTCACGATGGCCAGGGCGTCGGCGCCATCCAATGCGGTCATCGGGTCGTCCAACAGCGCCAGGTCCGCGCGCTCGCCGTAGATGCGGCGTGTCTCGTCCATGGCGGCGGGGTCGAACGCGCGCACGCTCGCCCCCGCGTCCCAGAGTTGTTCCATGAGGCGACGGCTCGATGCCTCGCGCATGTCGTCCGTGTTCGGCTTGAAGGCAAGGCCCCAGAGGGCGATCACTTTCCCCCTGAGGGCCTGCTCGAAGTAGTCCGAGATCTTGCGAAACAGCAGATCCTTCTGGCGGAAATTGACCGCCTCGACCGCTCGCAGCAGCTCGGCGCCGTAACCCACTGCGGTGGCCGTACGCTCCAGCGCCCGGACGTCCTTGGGGAAACAGGAGCCGCCGTAGCCACAGCCCGGGTAGATGAACTGGTAGCCGATGCGCGGATCGGAGCCGATGCCGACTCGGACCTGCTCGATGTCAGCGCCGACCGCCTCCGCAATATTGGAGAGCTCGTTCATGAAGCTGATCTTGGTGGCGAGGATCGCATTCGCGGCATACTTGGTGAGCTCCGCGGAGCGAACGTCCATGATCATCAGCCGATCATGACTGCGGTTGAACGGGGCGTAGAGCGCGCGCAGCAGCTCGGCGGTACGCGGGTTGTCGGTACCGACGATGACCCGATCCGGGCGCATGAAGTCTTCGATGGCGGCGCCTTCTTTCAGGAACTCCGGGTTGGAGACGACGTCGAATTCGATGTTGGTGCCACGACGGGCCTGGGTCTCGCGAATGCGTTCGGCAACACGATCCGCGGTACCGACCGGCACCGTAGACTTGTCCACGACGATACGGTAACCCTGCATGCACTCGCCAATGGTGGTCGCAACGCTGAGCACGTGCTGGAGATCCGCCGAGCCGTCCTCATCCGGCGGTGTGCCAACAGCGATGAACTGAAACAGGCCGTGGGCCACGCCACCGGCAAGGTCAGTGCTGAACGCAAGACGGCCGGCCCCGGCGTTGCGGCGGATCATGTCCTCCAGGCCGGGCTCGTAGATGGGTACGCCGCCCGCATTCAGCAGATCGATCTTATGGGTGTCGACATCGACGCACAGGACGTTGTTACCAACCTCCGCCAGGCAGGCGCCCGTGACGAGGCCCACATAACCACTACCAAAAATTGTGACATCCATCGGGGTGTAAGACCTTCGGCTTGACATCAATCGCGGGCGCCCGGGCGCCGGCATGACCGTCCAACAGTCTACCATCACCCCGCCAGTCCATGCCCCATCGCAGCGTACCGGCATCCCCGCCGGTACCCCCGCCGGCGGCCGTCGTGGCGGCCGCGTCGGTTTCCTGACGGCCTCCGGCCTCCTCGAGGCCGTCACGCACGACACTGCCGTGGCACGGGCTATTGACCGCCGACTCAACCGGCTCTATACTGCCGCGCTCGATTGCTTGGAGGGGTTCCCGAGCGGTCAAAGGGATCAGACTGTAAATCTGACGGCTCAGC
>NZ_CAJXWY010000023.1 GCF_913062725.1 uncultured Thiohalocapsa sp. | reverse complement strand
ATCTGGCGCACCAGCATCAGGGTGCTCTGCATCACGTCCAGCGGCTCGAAGCCGGCGATGACCACGGGCTTGCCGAATTCGGCCGGCACGCATTCATAGGGCCGGCTGCCGATGATGGTGCTCACGTGCGACGGACCCAGGATGCCGTCCAGTTGCACGCCGTCGGGGCCGGCGCTGGCGAGGATGGTGCGCAGGGCCGGCGGCGTCAGCACGTGGTTGCAGAACACCGAGAAATTGCCGAGCGCCTCGGCGCGCGCCGCCGTTAGCGCCACGGCCGTCGGCGGTGTTGTGGTCTCGAAGCCGATGGCGAAGAGCACCACCTGCCGCTCGCGGTGCTGGCGGGCGATGGCCAGCGCGTCCTGGGTGGAGTAGATCATGCGGATATCCGCACCGCCGGCCTTGGCCTTGAGCAGGCTTTGGCGCTCGCTGGCGGGCACGCGCATGAGGTCGCCGTAGGTGCAGAGTGTCACGCCGTGCGCCACGGCCATGGCGATGGCCTGGTCGATGCGGGCCATGGGCAGCACGCACACCGGGCAGCCGGGTCCGTGCACAAACTTGAGATTCTCCGGCATGAGGTCCTGCACGCCGTAGCGGTAGATGGCGTGGGTGTGGCCGCCGCAGAACTCCATCAGCCGGTACGAGCGCGCCGGGTCCGCTTCGGCGGCGATGGTGCGCGCGAGCTGGCGGGCCAGGGCGCCGTCGCGGAACTCGTCGATATATTTCATGGCGGGCTTGTTGCGGCTCGGGCTGCAGGCGGCATTCATCGCGACGCCTCCCCGGTGGGCACATCGCCGTCGACCGCCGCCGCATCCAGCGCGCCGGCAGCCTGGATCAGTGCCAGGGTGCGTGCGGCCTCCTCCGGACTCACTTTGTTGAGCGCATAGCCGACGTGCACCAGCACGTAGTCACCGACTGCGGCGTCCTCCACCAGGGCGAGGGAGATCGGCTTCTTGACGCCGCCGAGGGAGACGACGGCCTGATCGGTGCCCTCATCCAGCGCGAGGATCTGGGCGGGTATGGCAAGGCACATGGGCTCCTCCGGCACGAACTAGGGTGTAGGGTCGTCGATTGGCGGTAATCCGTTGCGTCAGGATATCGATAAACGATAATCCACACAGGGGTCCACGGCGGTCACATACAGGCGCGCCAAGGCCTCGAGCTGCGCTGGTGTCGGCGTCACCCGCCGCTCGGCCCATGCCATCGCCACGTCGGCGAGGCCATCGGCGACGACGCCCGCCGGATGGAAATTCCATTCAGTGGGCGCCAGGATGCGATAGCCGCGAACCTGTGCACCGCCGGTGCGGTTGCTCCCGGCGATCGCCACCCGGTGCACCAGAAGCCCGCGGGCCGCCGCCGCCGCGCCGAGGCCGACGCCGGCGTCAGGCGCGGCGGCGGCCATCATGGCCGCATCAGCGACTTCCTCATCAGTGTCTTCGGCATCCAGACCGAGTTGGACCGTCTGCCGCGCCAGCTCCGTCAACAGCGCCGCGAGCCGCGGCAGCAGACCGTTGCCGTGCGCGGCGGCGAGCGCCGAGACCAACTCGCCGCGGACCACCTCGCGAGCGAAGGGCGAGGTCTCCCGGGGCACGCCCTGCAGGTGCGGGGCGGCGACAAAATCGTCGGCATCCGCCGCCGCCAGGATCGGCGCGAGCTGTCGCAGCAGCCCGCTGCCCTCAACCCCCGGGGACAATCGGTCGATTGCACAGCGGCCAACATCAGCGAGCCCCGCGGCGGTCAGGGCACGCACCAGCGCCGCGGCCGGGGTGGCGGTCTGCGCCGCCCAATGCCGCAGGTCTGTGGGCGTGAGTACCGCGGCGAGCCACCGCGCGGCAGGGACACCGAGCACCTGTTCTGTGGCGGTTTCCGCCAGGATGGCGCGAGCGCTTTCCACAGCATCCGCCGCGGGCCGGATGCGATCGGCGCCCGGCAGGAAGGGGTCTCCACCGGTGCCGAGCGCCGCGCGCAGTTGTAGAAAGGCACGCATGGCGGCGGCCATCGCCGCCTCTCGCTCCGCGGACTGCGCGGCCAGCTGCACCGCCTCGGGTATCACATCCAACCGCGCCAGCGCCGCGGGCCAGTCCAGCAGCAGCCGCCAGAGGTGTTCCTTGGCGGTCTCCGCGCGCAGCAGCAGGATGCGGGCCGCCTGCGCCGAGGGCGCGGGCGCCAGCCCCAGCGCCGCCTCGCAAGCCTGCGCACAGGCCACGGCCTGGGCCGTGCCGCAGACGCTGAAGAGCAGCGGCAACTGCCCTGCCACCCTGGCCACCGGCTTGCCTACGAATACCCCGGCGGCGGAGAGTGGCCGACTGGAGGTGATGCGTGCAACGGTTCTGGCGTCGGGTCGTAGCTGGATGTCGAGCTGGCCGGCGAGATCGGACACGGACTTACGGGTGCACTGCTGGTGATGCGCGTGGCTCGCGCATCAGACTTTAGAGTGTAGATGACGCGGGTCGGCGCCATGGCCATGTAAACTGCAGGTTTTCAACTGACGCCCCTCAAGTTGCATGCTCTCACAAACCGAGCTCGCCGCCCTGCGCGCGCCCATTCGCTTCGATGCCGAGCTGGCGGGTCGGCGACTGCACTTCGCCTCCACCTGGGGCCTCTTTTCCCCGCGCGAGATCGACGCCGGCACGGCACTGTTGCTGCGCCACATGGATGTCGCCGCCGATGCCGACTGTCTCGACCTCGGCTGCGGCTACGGCGCCATCGGCTGCACCCTGGCGGCGTTGGCACCCCGGGGGCGGACGCTGCTGGTGGACAAGGACTTCGTGGCCGTCGACTTCGCCCGCCGCAATCTTGCCCTCAACGCCCTCACCCATGCCGAGGCCCAGCTCAGCAATGGCTTCGCCGACATCGACCCGACCCGGCACTTCGACCTGATCGCGAGTAACATCCCGGCACAGGTGGGGCGCGAGTTGCTCAACATCCTGCTGCACGACGCCCACGCCAGGCTCAGGCCCGGCGGGCGACTGTACGTGGTCACGGTGAACGGCCTGCGAGCGTTCATGAAGCGGCACATGCAGTCCATCTTCGGCAGCTACGACAAGCTCAAGCAGGGCCCCCACCACACGGTGGCGTTGGCGCTGCGCTGACCTGCCCGGCGGCCGCACATCCCGCTGTGGCGACGGCCAGCAGTCCGCCGCCACCGACCCGCAGATGTCGCGCCGACGGCGTCAGCCGAGCGCTGCAGCGGGGGCGACCGGCGCTCGCCCCGGAGCGCTCACCCGGGGCAGGATGTCCGCTTCAGGCGCCGACGTCATCGGGCCAGCCCGCCGCCCTCGCCGCCGCGACCAGCCCGTCCAAACCGTCGCGGCCGCACTTGCAGCCGGCGAGGCGGTTGGCGCGCGCCAGCAGCGCCGCCAGCGCCGCATCATCGACGGCAGTGTCGAGGCCCTTGCGACCGCCGCCTCGGGCCAGCAAAGCGTCGATGATCGCGGCATTGAAGACATCGCCGGCCGCCAGGCTGTCGCGCAGTGCCGCCGGTGCCTGCGCCGGCGCGAACACCGGCGCCGCGGCCCCGGCCGCCAGCGCATAGGCGCCGGCGCTCCCCCAGGGCAGCAGACAAAGCCGGGCGCCGGTGGCCATCGTCATGCGACGCAGGAAGCGCGCTGGATCGACGGCCGGGCCGGCCGCGGTATCGGCGGCCACCGCCTGCGCATAGGCACGGGCGACGATCAGCACATCCACCTCGCCGAACAACCGCTCGATGCCATCGCGCGGCTTCTCGATCTCCACTGAAATCGGCAGGTCCGGGCGCTCGCGCCGCACGCGCCGCAGCATCTGCGCCGTCTCCACCGGGTTGCGGCCCTCGAAGTGGGCCCAGTCCCAGTCCGCCAGGGGCACCCGCGCAAAATCAGCGGCGTCGAGCTCCGGCAGGTCGCGATGGTGGACGATGGTGCGGCTGCCGCTCGCGCGGCTCAGTGCGATGTAGGAGGTCGGCGTCGCACCACCGGCCAG
This sequence comes from uncultured Thiohalocapsa sp., assembly GCF_913062725.1. Classification (GTDB taxonomy): domain Bacteria; phylum Pseudomonadota; class Gammaproteobacteria; order Chromatiales; family Chromatiaceae; genus Thiohalocapsa. The sequence goes on along the minus strand of NZ_CAJXWY010000023.1, from coordinate 57,389 downwards.
GCGCCGGGCATGGTGGTGAGCGATGCCACGGCGCGTGAGATCGTCGACGATGAAATCTGCGCCCCGGTCCGCCGCCAGCACGCCCACCCAGGCACAGGGGTGGCCGAGCTGCGCAAGCACATCCAGGGTGTTGGCGCAATTGCCGCCGCGCGCCCTGCGCTGGGACAAGGCACGGACCTCGGCATCCTCGGCAGGATACGCGGCGACCCGATTGATGATGTCCAGGGTTGCGATGCCGACGCCGAGGACGCCGCCGCCGCGGCCGCGCTCAGCGGGCATGGTGCCGGGGGGAGTGACAGGCGATCATCGGCGGGAGGGTACGCGGGTTGCGACGTGCGGATCAATGCCGCCGCAGCGCACCGTCGGCGCCGCGGTCCCGGCGGCTCGCATGGCCGCGGCCGGCGTGCAGGTCCGTCACCAGGTAAGGCACGTAGAGCACCAGCATGGACACCAGGGCCACCGCCGCCAAGCCAAGCCAGTACCAGGGCCAGGGACCCAGCCAATCCAGCAGTGAGGCACCCGCCGGCTTGGCCATGAGATACAGGAAATTCGTCCCGAGCCAGAGATTCACACCGAGCGCGGCCACCGCCAATAGCAGCGTCGTCAGCGCGACGCGCAGGATGGACATGGGGTAGGGCCGCAGCCCGAGCGCCAGGGCCCCGTAGGCGACGCCGACGATGACGAGGCCGTGCCCCGCGAAAAAGAACAAATAGGCCGGGTCCGGAAAGCTCTGATACAGATCCGGTGTCGCCAGTGCCTGGGTGGTGCCAGCCAAGGCCCAGAAATAGGCCAGCTCGAACAAGCGCTGATTGGCCATCACCAGCATCCCAGCGGTGACGAAGACAGCGAGCGTGCACAGATGCAGTGGCAACAGCTCCACAGAGGGGCCGAAGCGGTCGAGCTGTCGGATGACATCCGCGATTTCCTGGGCAAGCAGCAGGCCTGCCAGCGTCAGTGCGAGCGGGCGCAGCAACGCCGGCGCATACCGCCGCACCACCAATGGCATCAGTATCGCCACTGCGGCGATCAGCGCCAAAGTGAGCAGGTGGGCGACGCCGAAGAGCACAAACGTCGGGCTCAAGGGACTTGGCCTCGATACGCCGCGGCGTATGCCATTAGTCCAAGCCGCGGGGGCCGGCGGCGTGAGGACACCGCGGCGGCCACGTCGGTCCCATGTTCAGAATCGGTCTTGCGCACGCAACGTCAGGGTGTTGCCGCGCTGGATCAGTTCGAAGCGCTTGAGGTAATTCATGCCCAGGAGCACCTCCTCGCCGGGCATGTTGGGCAACACCACGGCGCGAACGCCGCGGGCCGTGAGACCCGCCACATCGACGCTGTCGAGGCGGGTCTGCCATGTGCTGACCAGGCCGTTCGCGGTCTTGCTCATCCCTCCCGGCAGCAGGGACAAGCCCAGTTCACGGGCCAGCGCCAGGGGCAGTGCCACTGCCGTCGCGCCCGTATCCAACAGGAAGGTCACAGGTTCACCATTGATGCTGCCGCTGGTGACGTAATGCCCCATGCGATTGCGCTGCAGCACCACGACGGGCAGGCCCGCCGCATCCACGCGCATGGTCGGGTCGGGGTTCGGATTGTGCTGGCGGTCCAGGTAGGTTTGGAACAGGAGCACCAACAACGCCAGCCCCACGACCCAGGCGGCGACCAGCATCGCCTTGCCCAGGCGCGAGGGCATGTCGCGGACGGAAGGGAGATCATTGGTCATGGGCAATGAAGTGGGGGCGACCGCCAGCAGTAGTATCCTTGACACACTCGCCGTTGGCTCCGAGCATGCCCAGGCGCCATCGGGTGCCGCCGGGCGCCGTATCATCGCCCCGTCGGCCGTGCCGACCGCCATCGGCATCGCCGAGCAACATACGTCTTTCGCGCTTATGTTTCCAAAGCTGACATCGCTGCAATGGCTCGTCGTCGTGGCGGGCCTGTTGTTCTACGGTTTCACGGTATTCGCCGTGACCCGCGACTATTATCTGCGTCACCCGCCGCGGGCGGTCTCGGCGGCGCAGGCCAAGCAGCCGGACATGGCGCGTTTGGGCCAGCAGATGCGCGCAGCCCTCGCCGGTGACGATGGGGCCATCGCCGCAGCGGCGGCGAGCGACGACCCGGCGGTGCTGGCGCGGGAGGCGGACCGGCTGTTCCAGGCCCAGCGCTTCGCCGCGGCGGTGCCCTTATACAAGCGACTGCTGGCACTCGCGCCGGCGGATGTGGATGCGCAGAACGATCTCGGCCTGGCGCTGCACTACGCCGGTGATACGACGGCGGGACTGGCGATCCTGGAGGCGGGCGCGGCGGCGGCGCCGCAAGCCCAGCGCATTCACCTGAGCCTCGGCTTCGTCGCGCTGCGGGCCGGCGACCCGGCCACCGCCCGGCGGGCGCTCACCCAGGCACGGGACCTGGCGCCCGACTCCGACGTCGGCGCCGAGGCCCAGCGCCTGCTCGATGTGCTCGCGGCGCGCGATGCGGGATGACGGCGGCGAACGCGTGCGCATCCACCTCATCAGTATCGGCCAGCGCATGCCCGCCTGGGTGGACGCGGGCTTCGAGGACTACGCCCGGCGGCTGCCCCAATCCTGTGCCCTGGCACTCAAGGCCGTGCCCGGCGGTCTCGCCGGCAAGGGCCGCAGCCGCACGGGCCATGTCGACGACGGCGAGCTGCCGCGCCTGCGGCGGGATGAAGGCGAGCGCCTGCTCGCCGCGGTGCCCGCCCAGGCGCGGATCATCGCCCTGGACGTTCGCGGGCGCGGCTGGAGCAGTGAGCAGCTCGCCGGGCAACTGGCCGGCTGGCTCGCGGACGGCCGGGATCTGGCGCTGCTGGTGGGCGGGCCCAATGGCCTGTCGGAGGCCTGCCTCGGGCGGGCCGAGCAGCGCTGGTCCCTGTCGCCGCTGACGCTGCCGCATCCGCTGGTGCGCGTGGTGTTGGCCGAGCAGCTCTACCGGGCCTGGAGTCAGCTGCAGGGCCATCCCTACCACCGCGGCTGATTCGACGATGATCCGTAACGACCCCCCACCACCCGACGCACGCGATGCCGCTCCCCGGCTCGTGCTGGCATCGGCCTCCCCCCGCCGGCGCCATCTGCTCGGGCAGATCGGACTCACCGCCGAGGTGCGCAGCGCCGACCTGGATGAGACACCCCTCCCCGGCGAGGCGCCCGTTGACTACGTGCGCCGCGTCGCCCTGGCCAAAGCGCGGGCGGTCCGGGCAACAGGCGCCGCCGGGGCATGCGCAGTGCTGGCGGCGGACACCGCCGTGATCTGCGATGATCGTATGCTCGGCAAGCCCGCCGATGCCGACGAGGCGGCGGGGATGCTTGCGCTGCTCTCCGGCCGGGCGCACCAGGTGCTCACCGGCGTGGCCCTGCTCGGCAGCGCCGAGCGCACGGTGGTTTCCAGCACACGGGTCTGGTTTCGCACCATCAGCGCCGCCGAGGCCGCTGCCTACTGGGCCAGCGGCGAGCCGCGGGACAAGGCGGGCGGCTATGCCCTGCAGGGCCTCGGTGCCGTCTTCGTCGAGCGCCTGGAGGGCAGCTGGTCCGGTGTGGTTGGACTGCCCCTGTTCGAGACCGCTGAGCTACTGGCGGCCGAGGGCCTGCCGGTGCTCACCGGCGGCTAAAACATGTATACCGTCCGCGAGCAATCGCCCCCCGGGGACTGTCGTAGAAATAGGCAGCCCATGCACCGTCGCGCCCGCCTTTGCAACCATGAGTGAAGAGATCCTGATCAACGTCACGCCGCCGGAGACCCGCGTCGCCGTGGTTGAAAACGGCGTGGTGCAGGAGATCATCATCGAGCGCGCCGAGCGCTGCGGGCTGGTGGGTAATGTCTATCGCGGCCGTATCTGCCGTGTGCTGCCCGGCATGCAGGCGGCCTTCGTGGACGTCGGCCTGGAACGGGCGGCCTTCCTGCACGCGTCCGACATCATCGGCAAGGATGGCGAGCCGCGCAGCGAGCAGATCATGGACCTGGTGCGCGAGGGCGATCGCATCGTCGTGCAGGTGGTCAAGGACCCCATCGGCACCAAGGGCGCTCGCCTCACCACCAACATCTCCATCGCCTCACGCTACCTGGTATTCATGCCGCGGCTCGGCAACACCGGGGTATCGCAGAAGATCGAGGACGACGACGAGCGCAGGCGCCTGCGCGAAATCCTGCAACGATACGTCGATGAGCACGAGGACGCCGGCGGCTACATCGCCCGCACCGCCGCCGAGGCCGTCGACGACGAATCCCTGTGCCGGGACATGGCCTTCCTGGCCAAGCTCTGGCGCGGCATCAAGGAGCGCTGCGAAACGGGCGATGCCGTGGGCCTCATCCACGACGATCTGCCGCTGGCGCTGCGGGCGCTGCGGGATCTGGTGACCCCGGAAGTGGAGCGGGTGCGCATCGACTCCCGCGCCACCGTGGACAAGGCCATGCCCTTCGCCGTCAAGTACATCCCGGAGATCGTCGAGCGCATCGAGTACTACGCCGGCGAGCGGCCGCTGTTCGATCTCTACGGCGTCGAGGACGAGATCCGCAAGGCCCTGGAGCGCAAGGTACAGCTGAAATCCGGCGGGCACCTGGTCATCGACCAGACCGAGGCCATGACCACCATCGACGTCAACACCGGCGCCTTCGTCGGCCATCGCAATCTCGAGGAGACCATCTTCAAGACCAACCTGGAGGCGGCCCAGGCCATCTGCCGTCAGCTGCGCCTGCGTAACCTCGGCGGCATCATCATCATCGACTTCATCGACATGACCGATGACGAGCACAAGCGCCAGGTGCTGCGTGCCCTGGAGAAGTGCCTCGCCAAGGACCACGCCAAGACCCATATCACCGAGGTCTCGGCGCTGGGGCTGGTGGAGATGACGCGCAAGCGCACCCGCGAATCCCTGGAGCATGTGCTCTGCGAGCCCTGCCCCTGCTGCGGCGGCCGCGGCTCCATGAAGACCGCCGAAACCACCTGCTACGAGATCTTCCGCGAGATCCTGCGCGAATCCCGCCAGTTCGAGGTGGAAACCCTGCTGGTGCTCGCCTCCCAGGAGGTGGTAGACCGACTCCTGGACGAGGAGTCCGGACACCTCGCCGAGCTGGAAGAATTCATTGGCAAGCCCATCCGCCTGCAGGCGGAGGCCCTGTATACCCAGGAGCAATACGACGTCGTCCTCATCTGATGCGCCAGCGCGCCGCCACCCCGGCGCGTCCATGCCCCGCGGGCAGGCCCTGACGCGACAGCCACGCCAACGCCATGTCCCGGCTGCTGCGTAGCCTGCTGCGACGCCTCATCGGCCTCGCCGCAGCAGCCATCATCGCCTTCGCATGCCTCACGCTGGTGGTGCGCCTGGCGCTGCCCCATGCCGACGGGCTGCGCGGTCTGCTCGCCGAGCGTCTGGGCGAGGCGCTGGGCGCCGAGCTGACGGTGCAGGCCCTGGGGCTGCACCTGCGCGGGCTGCAACCGACGTTGAGCCTCGAGGGGGCGGTGCTGCGCGATCGCGAGAGCGGCGAGGCATTACTCGCCCTGCATGCCCTGCGGGTGGACCTGAACCTGCGCGCGTCCCTCCTGGCGGCGGCGCCGCGCATCGACGGTCTCACCCTGGTCGGGGCGCAGCTGGATGTCCATCGAAGCGCGGACGGACGTCTTACCGTCCGCGGCCTCGACCGGCTCGGCGCCGGCGATGGCGACGCCGCCGCCTTTTTCCTGCGCCAGGGGCATTTCAGCCTCGCCGACAGCGAGATCGGCTGGACCGACGCCGGCGACGGCGGCGAGGTGCCCAGGCTGGCGTTCCACGTCGCCCGGCTGGATTTGTTCAATCGAGGCGGCGTCCATCGGCTGCGCCTGCGCGCGTCGGCGCCCGGCGATCCCCGGGGCAGGCTGACCCTGCTCGGGGACCTGCGCGGGCCGTCGGGCCGCCCGGCGCAGTGGTCCGGCCGCGTCTACGCCGATTGGCGCGGCGGCGATCCGGCGCAGATGCTGCGCGGACGGCTGCCGGCGGGCTTGCGGCTTAGCGCCGGGGGGCTGCGGCTCAGCAGTTGGAACCATTTGCGCGGGGGCCGGCTTACGCGCGCCACCGCGCGCGTGCGCATCGATGATCTGGTGCTGCGGCGGCCATCGTCCGACGCGGCGGCAGCCCCACGGCCGCAGGATGACATGGCGGACGCCGCAGCGCCGGCAACGCGCCTCGTGCTGGGCGATGTCAGCGCGTTGGTGCGCTGGCAGCGGCAGGCCAGCGGCTGGCGGCTGGATGTGCCCAGCCTCGCGCTCTTCGGTGGCTTGCCCGGCGCGGAGGCGTCCGCGCTGCGGCTCGTCAGTCACCGCGCGGCGGCGGGCGATGGCTTGGCGGTGCATGGCTGGATCGCCGGTCTGCCACTGGCGCAGCTCGTGGCCGGCGCGCGCTTCGCCGCCCCGGCGGCTCAGGCGGAGCCGCCGGCGCCGCTGCTCACCCAGCCGATCGCCGGCCGACTGCACGACCTGCGCTTTCGCGTCGACCTGCCGGCGGCGGGCGGCCTGCGCATTGCGGATTGGCGGGTGAACGGGCGCATCAGTAACTTCGGTCTCGGTCCCACGGCCATGCCCGACGCGGCGGCCCCGGCACCCACCGAGTCTATGCCGGCGCTGGCCGGCCTGGATCTACGCTTCACCGCCGCCCCCGATCGGGGCGCCTTGGATGTGAGCGCCCGCAACGCGTCTTTGGACCTGCGCCCGCATCTCATCGCCCCGCTGACGCTGACGCGGCTGGCGGGACGCTTGCAATGGTGGCGCACGCCCGGGGGCCTGCGGATCACCACCAATGCCCTCGCCGCGGACACGCCGGACGTGGCAACCCTGAGCCGGCTCGACCTGCACATCCCACCCGAGGCCGGGCCGGTCATCGATCTGCACACCCACCTCCGCGGCGGCGATGCGGACGCCGTGCCCCGCTACCTGCCAGCATCGAAGATGGACGATCGGCTGGAGGCCTGGCTGGCGCGGGCCATCGTCGCCGGCGAGCTCGTCTCCGGCGATCTGCTCCTGCGTGGTCCGCTGGCGGATTTCCCCTTCGACGCCCACAACGGCAGCTTCCAGCTGGTGCTGCGGGTGCGCGATGGTGTGCTCGACTACCAGCCGCCGCGCCGCGCCCCGCAAGCGCCCGGTCTGTCCGCCGCCGATGCACGGGGACCGGCCGCTGCGGGCCGAACCGCCTGGCCGCGCCTGGAGGACATGGATGTGACGCTCTATTTCGATCGCCGCCGCCTCGACATCGAACTGGCCAGCGCCCGCATCCTGAGCACCGAAATCACCGCCGGGAGCGCCCGCCTGCCGAACCTCTGGCGCCCCGAACACCTGCGTCTCGAGGCCGAAGGCACCGGCCCGCTGACGGACGGCTTTGCGGTGCTCGCCGACACGCCACTGTCCAACACGCTCGGCGGCATTCCCCAAGCCCTGTCGGTGGAGGGCCGCGGCCGGCTGCGGCTGGCCCTCGACGTGCCCCTGCGCCGCGGGCTCGACTTCGGTTACGCGGGACGGCTGCAATTCCTCGAGGCTGCCGCGGTTGCCCTGCGCGCGCATGACCTGCGCCTGGCGGACATGCAGGGCAGCCTGCGCTTCGATACCACCGGGCTGCACGCCGAGGCCATCGCCGCCCGTCTCGGCCAACAGCCGCTGCGCGTAGACATCGAAACCCAGCAGCCGGGCGCCGGCACCGAATCCGGGCGCACGGACATCATCGCCCGCGGCAACACCGCCATCGCGCAGCTCGCCGCAGTCTTACCGAGCCCCTGGTGGACGCTCGCCGAAGGCAGCGCAGACTGGCGGCTGCAAGCGAGCATCGACACCGCGGACGCCGCCGCCGGCGACCCGCCCCTCGACCTGACGCTGCGATCGGACCTGCGCGGCGTCGCGCTGGACTTGCCGGCACCCTTTGGTAAGGACGCCGCCGGCGAGCGCCTGCTGCAACTCGACGCGCGCCTGGCGCCGGAGCGTCCACTGGCACTCTCGGCGCGGCTGGGGGAGGCGGGCGCACGCCTGAGGCTCACGCGCGCTCAGACTGGCCTGACGCTCGATCGCGCCGCCGTGGACCTGAGTCGGATGCCCGCCGCATTGCCGAAAGACACCGGCATCGAGCTGCGCGGCCAACTCGGGGACGTCACGCTCGGCGACTGGCTGCAATGGGGCCACGCCCACCCCTCGCTGCTGCAAGCCGACGAGCCCCCCGCAGCGCTGCCGCCGCTGCTCCCGGCGCGCCTGTCTGCGCGATCCCTGCGCCTCGGTCCATTGCGATTCGAGAACGTTCGCGCCGCGCTGCGAATGGACGCCGACGGCGGCTGGCGCGCCGACCTCGAAGCCGATGGCAACAGCGCCGGCATACGCCTGCCGGGCGCGGACGACGCCCCGGTGAGCGTGCGCCTGGAGACCCTGGATATCAGCCCCTTGCTCGCGCCACGGGAGACCGAGCCCGACACGGTCACGGCCGGGCCGGACCCACGCCAAGTGCCGCCGCTATCCTTACAGGTGGCGTCGCTGCGCCGGGGCGATGATGCACTGGGGCGACTGCGGGTTGAGCTGGCGCGCACGCGCGACGGGCTCGAGGCCACAGAGTTGTCACTGACAGGCCCGCTGGTGACGGCCACCGGTAGCGGCCGCTGGACCCGCGATGCCACCGGCTATACCGAGACCGCCGTCGCGGTGGATCTGCGCACCCCGGATCTGGGCGAATTGCTGCGCCACGCCGGCTATTACAGCGCCATCGCCGACGCGCCCTCACAGGCGGCGCTCGCGCTCGGCTGGCCCGGGGGACCCGGCAACTTTCGCCTGCGACGGGCCCGCGGCAGTCTGGCGCTCGATGTGGATGCAGGTCGGCTGCTGGACGTGGAGCCCGGTGTCGGGCGCATGCTGGGCGTGCTCAATCTCGGCGCCCTGGAGCGGCGGCTCAGCCTGGATTTCAGCGACGTGCTGAACACGGGCTTTACCTTCGACCGCATCCAGGGAACATTGGCCATCGGCGGCGGCAAGGCCCGCATCGGCCAGCTCGATATTCTCTCCTCCACGGCAGACATTCGGGTCCGTGGCAGTACGGATTTGGTGGCACAGACCTTCGACCAACGGGTGCGGGTGACGCCCGAGATCGGCGCCGGTGTGGCCATCGCCGGGGCCGTCGCGGGCGGACCGCTGGTGGGGGCGGCGGTGCTGCTCGCCGACCAGGTCGCCGGTAACGCCGTGAGCCAGATCGCGAGCTACGAATACCAGGTCACCGGTCCGTGGGCCGAGCCCGACATCCAACGTGTCGCCGGCAGTCACGGCGTGCGCTCCGTGCCCGACCTGCTGCTACCAGAGGCGGCGACGGGCCAGGGCGACGATGACGGAGCCCAGAGCGGGTCGCCGGCGCCAGCGGTGAGCCCATTCCTGGATCAGGACTGAGTGCGACGCGGGCCACCATCCGTGCCGGCGCCACCAGCGCATGGGTCGACGGGGCTGGCCGGCCGGGGTATCGCCCTGAGGGCGGTCACCGCCGTGTGGTGCTATCTTTGGCGCTCGATCCAACCGTCACAGGCGCGTCACGGGGCTGCCATCGCCCCGGTGGACGCTTTGGGAGCCAAGCCTGATGCGTGCAAAGCCCCGTGTCGCCGCCATTCAAATGGCCACCGGCCCCAATTTGAATGCCAACCTGCTGGAAGCAGAGCGACTGATCCGCAGTGCGGCGGAGGCCGGCGCCGGGCTCGTGGTGCTGCCCGAAAACTTCGCTTTTATGGGCCAGCGCGACGATGACAGCCTGTCTATTCTGGAGGACGACGGAGACGGGCCCCTGCAGCGCTTCCTGGCGGAGATCAGCGCGCGCTTCGGCCTCTGGCTGGTGGGCGGCACCATCGCGCTGCGCACGCAGACGCCGGCGCGCCTGCGTGCGGCTTCCTTGGTTTATAACGATCAGGGCGTGCGCGTCGCCCGTTATGACAAGATGCATCTGTTCGACGTGAATCTGCCGGGGGCGGACGAGCACTATGAAGAATCCGCCACCATCGAGCCGGGGAGCAGCCCGGTGGTGGTGGACTCCCCCTTCGGCCGCCTCGGCATCGTCGTCTGCTACGACCTGCGCTTCCCTGAGCTGGTGCGCCACATGCTGGACAGCGGTGTCGAGATCCTGGCCGTGCCCGCCGCCTTCACCGCCGTCACCGGCAAGGCCCACTGGGAGACGCTGGTGCGTGCGCGTGCCATCGAGAACCTGGCCTATGTCGTAGCCTCCGCCCAGGGCGGCTATCACCTGAGCGGCCGCGAGACCCACGGCCACAGCATGATCGTCGACCCCTGGGGCAGCATCCTGGCACAGCTACCCCGTGGTACCGGCTGCATCTGTGCCGCCATCGACCGCGGCTTTCAGGGCTCGGTGCGGCGGACGTTTCCGGCGCTCGAGCATCGGCGACTGAAATGCAAGTGAAGGGCTTCTAGCGTTGAGTGGCAAGGCCTGCGGCCGGGCGTGTGACGCTCGGTAGTTTGTGAGGACCGTTGTCGAAAGCCGCGTCGATCCCAATTCTTTGTTCATCGCGGCGGCTATCCGTCGCCCCCCACTCCTCGCAACTCGCTGCTCGAGACCCGCACCTCCATGTCCGACACCCTAGCCATCGCCCGTCGCCAGATCCTGGCGCCCGTCGGCCTCGACGACGGCCACTTGGAGCGCCTGGTGGGCGCCCTGCACAGCCCCGCCATCGACGCCGCCGACATTTACTTCCAGTCCAGCCGCCTGCAGTCCTGGGTGTTGGAAGACGGCATCATCCGCGACGGCAACTTCAACATCGAGCAGGGCGCGGGGCTGCGAGCCATCGCCGGCGAGAAAACCGGCTTCGCTTATTCCGATGAGCTGCAATTCCCGGCGCTCGCCCAGGCGGCAGAGGCCGCCCGCGCCATCGCCGGCGGCGGCGGTGAGGGCAGCGTGCGCACCGCCACCTCGCCCGCGGCGGCCCGCCTCTACCAGCCCCTGAACCCCATCGACAGCCTGGTCGACGCCGACAAGGTGGCGCTGTTGCACCGGGTGGATACCGAGGCACGTCGCGCCGACCCGCGGGTCACGCAGGTGGTGGCCAGCCTGGTGGCGGTCCAGGACACCATCCTGGTGATCGGCGATGACGGCCGGATGAGTGCCGACGTGCGCCCGCTGATTCGCCTCAGCGTCAGCGTCGTCGTCGAGGACGACGGCCGCCGCGAGCAGGCCAGCAGCGGCGGCGGCGCGCGCCGAGACCTGAGCTACTTCCTGGAGGACGACCGCGCGCTCGATTTCGCCCGCGAGGCGGTGCGCCAAGCCCTGGTGAGCCTGGAGGCCGGTCCGGCCCCCGCCGGCACCATGACCGTGGTGCTCGGCGCCGGCTGGCCCGGCGTGCTGCTGCACGAGGCGGTGGGCCACGGCCTGGAAGGCGACTTCAACCGCAAGGGCACTTCCGCTTTCGCCGGGCGGATGGGCGAGCGCGTGGCAGCCCCGGGGGTCACCGTGGTGGACGACGGCACCCTGCCGGAGCGCCGCGGCTCCCTGAGCGTGGACGATGAGGGCACGCCCACCAGCTGCACCACCCTCATCGAGGACGGCATGCTCGCCGGCTACATGCAGGACCGCCTGAACGCCCGGCTCATGGGCATGGCGGCCACCGGCAACGGCCGGCGCGAATCCTACGCGCATCTGCCCATGCCGCGCATGACCAACACCTACATGCTGCCCGGCGACAAGGACCCGGCCGAGATTATCGCGTCGGTGGACAAGGGCCTGTATGCGGTCAACTTCGGCGGCGGCCAGGTGGATATCACCTCGGGCAAATTCACCTTCTCCGCCAGCGAGGCCTACCTGATCGAAAACGGCAAGCTGGGCCGGCCGGTGAAGGGCGCCACTTTGGTGGGCAACGGCCCCGACGTGCTGACCCGGGTGAGCATGATCGGCAACGACCTCAAGCTCGACGACGGCGTCGGCACCTGCGGTAAGGACGGCCAGAGCGTGCCCGTGGGCGTCGGCCAGCCGACGCTGCGGGTCGACGGACTCACCGTCGGCGGCACCGCCGGCTGAGCCCCGCGCTGGCGTCGGCTGCCACCGACGCTTCGGTCGTTCGGCCCGACAGACGGCGCTCGTCACCCTCACCCATCGATCTTCCACGCGAAACGCGGATCCAGAACCATGCCCAACCTGGCCACGGCCGACACCGCCGAGCGACTCGCCACCCTCGAACAGACCATCGAAGACCTGCTGCAGGAAGCCAAGCGCCACGGCGCCTCGGCCGCCGAGGCGGTGGTCAGCAACACCACGGGTCTCGAGATCGCCGTGCGCCTGGGCGAGGTGGAGACCGTCGAGCACACCCGGGACCATGGTCTTGGCATCAGCGTCTACTTCGGCCATCGCAAGGGCTCGGCGAGCACCTCGGACCTGAGCCCCGACGCCGTGCGCGATGCGGTGCGCCAGGCCTGCAGCATCGCCAGCCACACCCAGGAAGACCGCTGCGCGGGCCTCGCCCCCGCCGAGCTCATGGCCACGGATGTCCCGGACCTCGACCTCAGCCATCCCTGGGACATTCCGGTCGACGCAGCGGTTGCGCTGGCCATCACCTGCGAGGACGCGGCCCGCGCCGCCGATCCGCGCATCGTCAACTCCGAGGGCGCGAGCTTCGGCACCACCACCGCGCTCTCAGTGTACGGCAACAGCCACGGCTTCGTCGGCGGCTACCCCAGCAGCCGGCACGAGCTGAGCTGCGCCGTGGTGGGCAAAGACGGCGATTCCATGCAGCGGGACTTCTGGTGGACCACCGCGCGCGCCCCCGAAGATCTGGAATCCGCCGAAAGCGTCGGTCGCCGCGCCGCCGAGCGCACGGTCGCGCGGCTCAATGCCCGCCGCCTGGGGACCTGCGAGGTGCCGGTACTCTTCCGCGCCGACGTCGCCATGGGCCTGCTGCGCAGCTTCGCCGGGGCCATCAGTGGCGGCAACCTGTACCGCCGTACGAGCTTCCTGCTGGACAAGCTTGGTGCGCAGATCTTCCCCGACTTCGTGCGTATCTATGAGCAGCCGCATCGACTGCGCGGACTCGGCAGCGCACCGTTCGACGGCGACGGCGTGGCGACGGTCGCCAAAGATCTGGTGACCGACGGCGTGCTGCAAAGCTGGCTGCTGGATCATTATTCCGCCTGTCGCATGGGCCTGACCACCACCGGCAATGCCGGCGGCGCGCGTAATCTCAGCATCGGGCTGGGCAGCGACGACCGTGACGCCATGCTCCGCCGCCTGGACCGCGGCCTGTTGGTTACCTCCCTGATGGGCCAGGGCGTGAAGATGATCACCGGCGACTACTCCCGCGGCGCCGCCGGCTTCTGGGTAGAAAATGGTGAGATTCAGTACCCGGTTGAAGAGATCACCATCGCCGGCAACCTCGCCGACATGTTCCGGGGTCTGGTGGCCGTCGGCAACGATTACGATTTCGCCAGCAGCATGACCACGGGCTCCTGGCTCATCGAGCGCATGACGGTGGCGGGGGAATGATCATGCTCGACGGCCGTGAGGCGCTGATGCGCAGCGTCGATCTCATCGAGCAGGCGCCGGAGTCTGCGAATGCACTCACCCTCTACGCACTCGCCAGCACCCTGGAATACGAGCGCGCCGGTTGCCTGTTCAAGCTCATCAAGCTGCGGGACATGGACGCCGAAGCGCGCCGGCTCGCCTATGGCCTGATGGAATTGGTGGCGGACGAAACCGTTGCTGATGACGCCTGGCAGCAGGCCAAGGCCCGCATGGACCGGGCCATCCGCGGTGTTTGATGCACAGCGCTCCGGCCCACGCCAGGCGACCCACCGGGTCTTCGGTTTAGTCGCCGTGCTGATCCTGGGTGGCAATGTCGTGGCTGGCTGTACCAGCCTGGAACGCAACCCCTCCGGCGCCATCACCGTCACCGTCAAGCCTGGCGACACCGGCCAGTGTGCCATCGCCCCCTGTCGCATCCTGCTGCAGATGCCGCCGGGCGACGGCGAGTATCGGGTTACCGGCAACGAAATCACCCTCGGCACCTACCCCGCCGGGAAGACCGTGGATCTCGGCAACTACTACGAGCCCCAAGCCATCGAGATCGTTGGCGCCGGCGTGCCCCGGGCCTTCGTCTACCTGCCCGTCCTGCCTTGAGCCTCAGGCGCCGGCCGCCCTATCAAGCGGCTGATTCGACCGGGCGGAGCGGTACGACCACCGCCCGGCCGATGCCGGGACAACCCGGTCAATCGCGGCTGATGCGAACGATGCGGCCATTCAGCGCATTGATGACGACCTCGAAGACCCCGTCATCGGTGCGCACATCCACCTCGTAGCGCCGACCGTTGCGCCGCCGATCCCGGCTGAGCAGAATGTCCGCATCGATTGCGGTCGCACCGGGACCCTTGGCTTCCAGGGCCGTAAAGATCGCTTCCATGAGTGGCAGGCGCGCCCGCTTCAGCGCGGCGGCGATGTAACGCGCCCGGCGGGGCCGGTTATAGCTGTCCCAGTCGATGAGCCGACCCGTTTGGGCATCAAATTCGGCCTCGTAGATTTCGCGACTGCTCAGGACATCGATCTCGAAGTAATCTCGCCCGCCTTGTGTATAACGCTCGGCGTCGAACGCCTCGCCGCCGAACTGGCTTTCAGCAGCCGTGATCGCCTCGATGAAGGTCATGGGAGTAGAGGCGTTGGCGAGCCCTGAAGCGAGCAGGGTGGTGGCCAGCGCAACGGGAAGCATGGGATTGGTCATGTCGTGCAGTCTCCAAGACAACGAATTCGAATTATCGGAAGTGTCTGGCGGCTGAACCGGTCATGGCATCTGCCGCCGTCGACGGGAGAGTTGGGATGCGGGGCGACGGCCTCACACACATTCAAGCGAAGCTTGCTTCGATAATCTCGAACGGTCGTCTTCACAGACGGCAGTGACCGCGCGACGATAACGCCGCGCATTTGTGCGCGCTGAACGTGGGGACCCTTTGGCAGCGCACCTGAAGGACAGGGGCTGGATCGCACCCAGAGGGAGTCTCGACAGAAGAGATGAGCCTCAGGGCACCACCAGCGTGAGGCCGGGGAGCAGTTGCTCAGGCGCTTGCAGGACGTGACGATTGGCCTCGAAGAGCTCGGTCCAGCGCTCGCCGGTGCCATAAAACAGCAGACTCACCTGGCGCAGGCTGTCGCCCGGGCGCACCCGGTAGACGGTGCGGGCGTTGTCGGCGCGGGCGAGCAGGAACTGGCTGCGGTGCAGCGCGTTTTCGGCGCTGCGCACGTCGCCCCACAGGCGGGGGTTATCGATACCGAGCGCGTCCTCCACCAGCGTCTTCAGATAGCGCGCATCCGCCTCGGCCTGCCGTCTGGCCTGCGCAGCCGTGAGGCTGCCCCCCTCCGCCGCGGGCAGACGGGCACGCACGGCCTCCAGGCGCTCACGCAACGTCTCTCGCGCAGCAGCAGCGGCCTCTTGCAGCGCCGCAATGCGCTCGTCGCGCTCGGCGAGTTGGTCCTCGAGCGCCCGGATACGCGCCTCGGCATCCAAGAGCCGCTGCTTGTGCTCGCGCGTACGCAGCTCCGCGGCATTGAGCTGGGCGGTATGCTCCATGGCGGTGGACTGGCGGCGCTCGTCCTGCTGCGTCAGGATCGCCTCCAGCTCCGCCACCCGGGCTTCGGCTTGGGCCTGTGCCCGCCGGGTGCGCGCCAGCTCTGCCCGCAGCGCCCTGAGGTCCTCGGCCGCATCCGGCGTCGACACCGGCTCCGTAGCGGAGACCGCGGGGCCGGTGGCGGCGGGCTCGGCGGCAGCACCGGCCTCGCCGGCGGCGTGGCTCGGCGGCGGCGCAACAACTGTCAGCAGGCAGGCGGCCGCGAGGGCGGCGGGGGCCATGAGCGCACGCGCGGCGGTGGTCAAGCGGGCTCGCCGCCTGCCTCCTGCCACGGCAAGAGCTGCAATGCGAGTCACGCGTCTGTCCTCCGTTCGGTGGCGCCCCTTGGGGTGCGCGGGGGTGGATAGGGCTGCGGGCGCAGACACCGGCTCAGCAGCCGGAGGGCAGCCCGGCGAGCGCCATGGCCACTTCGGTATCGTCATACGCAAGGTCCGCCAATTTGCCCGCGTTGTAGTCGATGTAGGCCTGCATGTCGAAGTGGCCATGGCCGCAGAGGTTGAACAGGATAGCCTTGGACGCGCCGGACGCTCGGCAGCGCTCCGCCTCATGGATGGCGGCTTTGACGGCATGGTTGGCTTCCGGCGCCGGCAGAATACCCTCGGCTTTGGCGAACTGAATGCCCGCGGCGAAACACTCCAACTGATTGTAGCTGCGCGGCGCAATGTGCCCGAGCTTGGCGAGGTGGCTGATCTGCGGCGCCATGCCATGGTAGCGCAGCCCGCCGGCATGGAAGCCCGGGGGCACGAAGCCCGAGCCCAGGGTGTACATCTTCACCAGCGGTGTCAGATGTGCGGTGTCGCCATAGTCGTAGGCGAAGGCCCCCTTGGTGAGGGTCGGGCAAGCGGACGGCTCCACGGCGATGAATTCGGTGTCGAGCCCGCGCCGCCATTTCTCGCGCAGGAAGGGAAAGGCCAGCCCTGCGAAGTTGCTGCCGCCACCGGTGCAGCCGATGACCAGGTCGGGATAGTCATCGGCCATGGCCATCTGCTGCAATGATTCGAGCCCGGTGACGGTCTGGTGCAGCAGCACATGGTTGAGCACCGAGCCGAGCGCATAGCGGGTGTCCTCGCGCTGCACGGCCATCTCTACGGCCTCGCTGATGGCGATGCCTAGGCTGCCAGTGCTATCGGGATGCTCGGCGAGGATGGCGCGGCCCGATTCGGTCTGGTCGCTGGGGCTCGCGATGCACTGGGCGCCCAGGGTTTCCATGTAGGCGCGTCGGTAGGGTTTGCCGTCGAAGCTGACCCGCACCATGAACACCACGATCTCGAGGCCGAAGAAGCTGCCGGCGAGCGCCAGCGACGAGCCCCATTGGCCGGCGCCGGTCTCGGTGGTGATGCGCTTGACGCCTTCGGCCTTGTTGTAGAAGGCCTGGGCGATGGCGGTGTTGGGCTTGTGGCTACCGGCGGGGCTGACGCCCTCGTATTTGTAGTAGATGCGCGCCGGTGTGCCCAGCGCCCGCTCCAGGCGACGCGCGCGAAACAGCGGCGCCGGGCGCCACTGGCGATAGACGTCGCGCACGGGGCCGGGGATCTCCACGTCGCGCTCGGTGGACATCTCCTGCTCGATCACCGCCCGCGGAAAGATAGGCGCCAGGTCGTCCGCCGTCACCGGCTGTTTCGTGCCCGGATGCAGCACCGGCGCCAGCGGCTCCGGCAAGTCGGCGCTGATGTTGTACCAATGGGTGGGCAGGTGCTCTTCGTCGAGCAGGAACTTGACGCGATCGCTCATTTGTAGGGTGACCTCCGGGGGGCGGCAATGCGCCGGTCTGCGCGGGCGACGGCACCTCAGGCGGGCGCCTGCAAATCACCCTAGTTTGCCATGTCAACAGGCCCCAAACACCGACCTGGGGCAATGATTTGCACGCAACGGACATCGGCGGCGGCCGCCGCCGGCCATGCGCCAGCCCGGCGCCGAGTGCTGCGCCACACTGGTAGACCGTCGCGCTCGCATTGTGCGAAAGTGGCGGGTGACCCGTCCACTAGCCACCCGGTACCCGCTCTGAGCCCGTCTTCGGTCCCGCCACCTGCCATCGGCCTCTGGCGCATCCTGCGACCACTGCTGTTTCGCCTGGAGGCCGAGCGCGCCCACCAGCTCGGCCTGCTGCTGGCGCGCCTGCTGCCTGCAGCCCTGACGGCGCCGTCAGGTCGCCGCCACGCCGGCTCGGATGTGGCCGGGTCAGCAACACTGGCGACCCGCGTCATGGGACTGGACTTCCCGAATCCACTCGGCCTCGCCGCCGGCGTCGACAAGGACGCCGAAGCGCTCGGCTTTTGGCAGGCATTGGGCTTCGGCTTCGTTGAGGTGGGCACGGTAACCGCGCTGCGCCAGCCCGGCAATCCGCGCCCGCGGGTGTTCCGTCTGCCGCCGGACGGCGCGCTCATCAACCGCATGGGCTTTCCGAACGATGGCGCCGACGTGGTGGCGACGCGTATCGAGCGCCTGCGCCAGCAGGAGACGCTGCGGGTGCCGCTCGCCATCAACATTGGCAAATCCAAAGCCACGCCGGCGGCGGACGCCGCCGCCGACTATCGGCGCAGCTTCGAGCGCCTGGGCGAGCTGGCGGATTTCGTGGTGGTCAACGTCTCCAGTCCCAACACGCCGGGGCTGCGGGATCTGCAATCGGTGGATCAGCTGCGGGGCATCGTCGATGCGGTGCAGACGCCGAACCAAACGCTCGCGCGACCGCGGCCGCTGTTGGTGAAGCTCGCACCCGATCTCGCCGATGCCGATGCCCTCGCCTGTGCCCGGGCGGCACTGCAGGCGGGCTGCGCCGGGCTGGTGGTCAGCAATACGACCGTGGACTTCAGCACCGCCACCACGGCTACCGCGGGCATGAGCGGCGGGCTCTCCGGGGCACCACTGTTCGCGCGCAGCACCGCTTTGCTGCGGCTGCTACGGGAGTCCCTCGGCAGCAGCCCGGTCCTCATCGGCGTCGGCGGCGTCATGGACGCCGCCAGCGCCAACGCCAAGCTCGCGGCCGGCGCCGACCTGATTCAACTGTATACCGGGCTGATCTACGGCGGGCCCGCGCTCCCGCGGACCCTGTTGAGGGGACTGGCAACCGCGCGATAGGTGCGCCCGGATGGCGAGTCCGTACGGCCGCTCGTGGTGTCGCCGGTGGCGGCGGGGCTACAGCTGTATCCGCGGGCGCCGGCCCCATATCCAGCCGCGCAGCGGCGCCGTCGCCGCATCGCAGCGAGGCTGTCGGCGCTGCCCCGGGGCGCCGCGCCGCACAACAACGAGAAGACGCTATGCAGACCGTAACCACCGACTACGCCACAGCGCACCTCGACGAGCTCATCGAGCGCGTGCGCCGGGGAGAGGTCATTACGCTGAGTCAGGATGGGCACCCTGTTGCACGACTGGTGCGGATCGAACGAGACTCAGATCAGGAAGTGCCGGCGGCAGAGGTCGAAGAGGCGTTCTACGGCGATTGAGCGCCGGTCGCGCCCGGGCATCGCCGGAGTCATTCATTCTCCCGCCGCAGGTCCACCCGCGGCGACACCGGGTCCGCCCCGGTAAAACGTATTGTCACTTCGATGGGCGCGCAGCAGACACTACAGTCCTCAACATAGACGTGATCGCCGTAGCTGCAATCGACGGTGAGCTCGATGAGCTCGCCGCACCAGGGGCATTGCTGCACGCACACTTGCAAGGCTTCCATGAAGCATCCGCCAAAGTGGCCCGGCCACCGTCGTTCGGGGCCACGGCTCGCTGAATTCAGTGGTTTGCAGACAACGGCGCGGAGCGCCCCGGGGAGGGCGTCGTCGGTGTTGTACGCTCAGGTGCAAAACATGTCATGCCCGCCGCAGGTAGACGTCGGCCAACAGATACACCATCAACAGAGCTGGCACGAGGACAAGCCAGCCTTCCACGATACGGACGTCGATGGATGCGCGTAGCAAAACACCCATCGCGACATGCAGGCCAAGGATACGCAATCCCAGCCGATCAGCCAGTGATTGGGGCACCAGGGCGGCGACGACTCCATACAGGGCGTAGAGCGCCACCCCGATGCCGAAAGGCAGTGCCAGCAGACGGTGGGCTGAGTCGAAGTGGGGCACAACGGCTGAGCCGAAGGCGAAAGCGACGCCGGCGAGCACGACGCCGAGGGGCACGACTCCTTGCGGTATGTCTGATGTGTTCACTGACGGTGCGGCTCCTAATCCGTGCTGGGCGGTAGGTATTGCTTTCGTAGATTGGAATCAATGCCCGCGGGCCGGCGATGGGATGCGGGCGCGCGCACAGCGGGGATTTCCGTCGCACGATGAGCACATGTGGTGCTCTGACAACAGGCCGCTGGCAGCTGCTGCTTGGGTGGATCCTGGAGACTTCGCGGGGTGAGCGCTTACGCAGAATCCGGTATTTACCAATGGTGCGTCCGCAACCATCGACTATGCTGATGTTGTAGCCTGAAAACGACGGTGTTGCTCAGCGCGATACCATATCGGCGGGGGACGGCCGACAACCGCTAACGCGCGCGACGGTCCTGCCGCTCGTGCCAACGCCGTCGGGCATCGCGTCGGGGTTGTCGAGGCCCTGACAGCGGCGCATGGCAACCAGCGGCGGCGGAACCGGTGGTGGCGCAACCTGGGGCACACACAAAATTTTCATACACAATGGCTACGCTAAGGCCGTACCGGTAAGGCTCGGCGGCTGTTCGCATTCGGTAATCCGCCGAGCCCTGGGAATTGCATCGATGAGGGGGCAGCAACATGACGACGTATCAAGACAAAGCCGTTTGGGAGCTTTGCCGACAGGGCTTTCACGGCATGGCCGCAGAGGCGGAGGAGGCCTGGTCCCAGGGCCAAGGTTATGTCCCCACGGAACCCCTGCCGCTGGCCCGCGAGGTGATGGAACTGATTCACATCGCCAACCGGGAATGCCAGGCTCGACTGGCGTAGGCGACACCCAGGTTTTGCAAGACAGCGACGGGCCTCATGCGAGCCGGTTATCTCTATATCGCGCCCTGCGGGAGCACACCCAGGGTCATTTGCCTGGAAGAGGCGGACATCATGGCCGAGGCGCCCGAAGGCGTCGCGATTGTCGCGTATTTTTGGGACTTGGATGCGGCGATGATGCATT
Organism: uncultured Thiohalocapsa sp.; assembly: GCF_913062725.1. Lineage (GTDB taxonomy): Bacteria > Pseudomonadota > Gammaproteobacteria > Chromatiales > Chromatiaceae > Thiohalocapsa. Next base: position 36,709 of record NZ_CAJXWY010000023.1, on the reverse strand, counting down.
TTCACGCGGATCTTCGCCGCCACCTGCTGGATGCGAACCGGCGCGCGTACCGCGCCGACATGGTGGAGGCCGCCGCTGCGCTGGATGCCATCGAGCTACAGCACCAGCGCACCTACCTCGCCCCAGCGCTGGCGGCGAGTCCGGCGTGGCGTGCGGCCACTGCTCGCTTGCACCACAAGCATCGACGCTGGCAACGACTCTTCGACTGGCTTGGCATCGTCGGCCTGCTGCTACTTGTGTTGACGAGCTTGCTCCCCCTCTGAGCCGCACACCACACGAAAAGGGCGCAACGACGGATACCGCGAGGCCGCCCAAAGCCGGGCAGCCACCCGACATTGCACGCCATCGGCGCATTGACCTGCGCCGCTGCCAGTGGCGGCTCATCGGTGCAGGTCGACCCGGGGTGGCGGATCAGGCGTGCCGACGCGCATGGGCATGACATGCGATGCGAGATGGCGACCAGACGATCCGGCGACGGGGCATGGCCACGAGCATGGTCTCAGCCCGGGCATTGATCGGCCCCACAGGGACTCCGGCGCCACACCGCGGGACGTCCATATTGATGACGCGCTGCGGCGGCTTCCCCGGCGACCGGGACACGGGCCTCGGCGCCCGAGCCGGTCAGGTCAGCCACCAAATCTCAGGCGCCCTGCCCGTGCGCGCCCATCTGCGACTGGAGATAGTTTTGAACACCCATCAGCTGGATGCGTCGCAGTTGCTGCTCCAGCCACCAGGCATGGTCCATCTCGGTGTCGTCGAGGAGCTGGATGAGGATCGTGCGGGTTTCATAGTCCTGCTCGGCTTCGCAGGTGGCGATGGCCTCCTTCAGCGCACCCGCGACCCGGTACTCGACGTCCAGGTCCAGCCGCAGCATCTCCGCGACGTTGTTACCGATGTTGACCTTGTCCCGCTGGTTGAAATCCGGCTCCGCTTCCAGGAATAGCATGCGCTCGATGAGCTTGTCGGCGTGCTCGGCCTCTTCCTGGAGCTCGTGCTCCAAGTGCTCGGCGAGCTTGAATAAGCCCCAATCGCGGAATTTGCGGGCATGACCCAGGTACTGATCCCGGGCGGCGAGCTCGCAGTTGAGCAAGGCCTGCAGGTGTGCGAGCACATGTTGACTACCTTGCATGATCACGCCCCCTCCATCATGGCCTGCAGATAATTCTCAAGCCCGGTATTGTCGATCAGCCACTGCTGGGACTCGATCCAGTCGATGTGCTCCTCCACCTCTTCCAGAATCTCGGTGAGCTCATCGCGGCTCACATAATCTCTGCGGTCTTCGCACAGCTTCACGGCATCCAGTAGATTGCCGCGCATGACGCTCAGCATGGAGAGATCGCCCCCCAACATCTCCGGTACGTTCTCGCCGATGAGGAGCTTGCCCAAATCCTGCAGGTTTGGCAAACCCTCCAGGAAGAGGATGCGCTCGATCAGGTCATCGGCCATCTTCATGGCTTTGATCGAGCGCTTGTACTCGTAGTCGTTGAGTCCGTTCAGACCCCAGTTCTTAGCCATCCGCGCATGCAGAAAGAGCTGGTTGATTGCCGTCAGCTGATCTTTGAGGCACCCATTGAGGGCTTGCAGAATCGGATTGTCGCCTTGCACTGCGCGGTTCTCCGGTCGTTGTCATGACGTTGATGTTGTGTTGATCAAGTGCTCAGGATGCCAGCGGGGCGGACCTGATGCATCCGCCGCCGACATGATCCCCGCCTTGGCACGCGACATGCTGCTGTCCCAACAGTAATCAAGAGCATCACCAGGTTTGCCAGGCCGTCGCGGTACCCTGCGCAGGGTGATCGAGGTCTCGCGCGCACAACCACCTGTTTTCAAAAGCATTGACCAAAATCATAAAAACATTATTGCGAATCATTCTTTTTTCTGTTACCGTCGGTGTGTCATCAATCATCCACTAGTATTGCCCTGCCATGTACGTTTGTGTCTGCAATAAGGTCACCGACAGCCAAATCCGTACGGCCTGCGAGAACGGCGCGCACTCCATGGAGTGCCTGCAGCGCAGGCTCAAGGTCGCCACCTGCTGCGGGCGCTGCGCCGAGTGTGCCCAGCGGATGCTCAACGACGCCACGGCCGCGCGCCCCGACCAGCAGTTGCATCGCGTCGCCGCCTGAGCCCGACCGGCGGTGTCGCGTTGCGGCGCCCGGCCCGGGGGGACCGCAGAACGACATGGCCGAGCCTAATGGTGCCAGCGCCGTACCGCAATCATCCAACCAAAAAAAGCGGCCAAAGGCCGCTTTTTTCATACCGGATCCCCCAAGAGGGGTCACCATCTTCCGAGCTCATCGCGGTAGGTCGGTCGTCCCCATCAGCCACTCGTCCACGGCACGCGCGCACTGTCTGCCCTCGCGGATGGCCCAGACCACCAGCGACTGTCCGCGGCGCATATCGCCCGCCGTGAAGACACCGTCGACGTTGGTGTAGTAAGCCTTCGGGCCCTCGGTGCTGCCCTTGACGTTGCCACGGCCGTCCAGCTCCAGTCCTTTTGCCGCTCGCAGCTCCGCCAGCATGCCCTCGTGCACCGGGTGGACGAAGCCCATGGCGAGCAGCACCAGGTCGGCCTCGAAGTGACCCTCGCTGCCCGGGACCTCGGTCATCTGCCAGCGTCCGTGCGTGTCCTTATCCCAGCGTACCAACACATAGTTCAGGGCTTTGACGTTGCCATCGCCATCGTGATCGAAGGACTTGGTGAGCACGTTCCAATGCCGCTCGCAGCCTTCTTCCTGGCTGCTGGAGGTGCGCAGCTTGTGCGGCCAGTCGGGCCAGGTAAGGCCCTTGTCCTCCTTCTCCGGCGGCTTGTCCAGGATCTCGATCTGGGTGATGGATCTGGCGCCATGGCGGTTGCTGGTGCCGATGCAGTCGGAGCCGGTATCACCGCCGCCGATGACGATGACATGCTTGTCGTTGGCGCTGATGAAGTCCTCGTCCGGCACATGCACGCCCTGCACGCGCTTGGAGTTGGCGCGCAGGAAATCCATGGCGAAGTGGATGCCGTCGTAGCTGCGCCCGGGGACGTCCAGGTCGCGGGGCTTCTCGGAGCCACCGGCGAGCACCACGGCGTCGTGCTCTGCCATGAGCTGTTCTATGGGGATGTCGACACCGATGTGGCAATGGGTGTGGAACTCCACGCCCTCGGTGCGCATCTGTGCCATGCGCCGATCGATCATCTTCTTGGCGAGCTTGAAGTCCGGGATGCCGTAGCGCAGCAGGCCGCCGATGCGGTCTTCCTTTTCGTACAAGGACACGGCGTGCCCGGCGCGTGCCAGCTGCTGGGCACAGGCGAGTCCGGCGGGACCGGAGCCCACCACGGCGATGTGCTTACCGGTGCGGTGCTCAGGCACCTGCGGGCGCACCCAGCCTTCGTCCCAGGCCTTGTCGGCAATGGCGCGCTCGATGGCCTTGATGGCCACCGGCTTGTCGTCGATGTTGAGGGTGCAGGCCGCCTCGCAGGGTGCCGGACAGATGCGCCCGGTGAACTCCGGGAAGTTGTTGGTGCTGTGCAGCACCTCGATGGCCGACGCCCAGTCGTTCTGATACACCAGGTCGTTCCAGTCCGGAATGATGTTGTTCACCGGACAGCCCTGGTGGCAATAGGGAATGCCGCAGTCCATACAGCGCGCACCCTGGATGGCCATCGCTTCGTCGGACGGCGGCAACACGAACTCGTTGTAGTGCACGACTCGATCCGCCGCCGGCTCGTAGGCCATCTCGGCGCGCTCGTATTCCATGAATCCGGTTGGCTTACCCATGGCTCATGCCCTCCTTCAGGATTGCCGCGAAGGCTTGGTTAGGGTCGGCTTGGACAGATTCGGCGTGGCCGCACCCGGCGGGCGACTCTGCTGGGCCTGCATGGCCTCCAGCGCCCGGCGGTAGTCCACCGGCATGACTTTGACGAACTGGGTACGCCTGCGCTCCCAGTCATCGAGGATGGTCTTGGCCACGTCCGAGTTGGTGTAGTGCTTGTGCTTGACGATCAGCTGTTTCAGGCGGATCTCGTCGAAGCGCGTCATGTCGTGGCTCACGTCCACGAAGCCGTGGGATTCCAGATCGCCACGCTGGTGGTCGAGATGCTCGAGCGCTGCGTCCTCGGCGGGGACGGGCTCCAGATTCACCATGGCCTGGTTACAGTGCTCGGCGAAGGTGCCGTCCGCGTCCAGCACATAGGCGACGCCACCCGACATGCCGGCGGCGAAGTTGCGGCCGGTGGGGCCCAGACAAACCATGACGCCGCCGGTCATGTACTCGCAGCCGTGGTCGCCAACGCCCTCGACCACCGCGGTGGCGCCGGAGTTACGCACGCAGAAGCGCTCGCCGGCGACGCCGCGGAAGTAGACCTCACCGCCGATGGCGCCGTAGAGCACAGTGTTGCCGACGATGATGTTGTCCTCGGCCTTGTCGATACCCGAGTCCGCGGGTGGATAGATGATCAGCCGCCCGCCGGAAAGTCCCTTGCCGACATAGTCGTTGGCTTCTCCCGTCAGCTCGATGGTCACACCGTGCGCGAGCCAGGCACCGAAGGACTGGCCGCCGATGCCACGGGCCTTGATGTAGATGGTGTCGTCCGGCAGACCGACGTGGCCGTAACGCTCCGCCACACGGCCCGAAAGCATGGTACCGACGGTGCGGTTGAAATTCTTGACCTCGGTCTCGATGCGCACCGGCTCGCCGCGCTCGAGGGCCGGCTCGGCCGCCTGGATGAGCTTGTGATCCAGCGCCTTGTCGAGCCCGTGGTCTTGGGTCTCGCAGTTGTAGTGCGCGACGTCGTCCGGCACGTGCGGTTTGGTGAGGATGCGCGAGAAGTCGAGCCCCTTGGCCTTCCAGTGCGCGATGGCATGGCGCATCTCCAGGCGGTCCATCTGGCCAACGGCCTCGTTCAGGGTTCGGAAGCCGAGCCTGGCGAGGAGCTGGCGCACCTCTTCGGCGACGAAGAAGAAGAAATTCACCACGTGCTCCGGCTGGCCGGTGAACTTCTTGCGTAGCTCCGGATCCTGCGTGGCCACACCCACCGGGCAGGTGTTCAAGTGGCACTTGCGCATCATGATGCAGCCCTCGACGATCAGCGGCGCCGTCGCAAAGCCGAACTCATCGGCGCCCAGCAATGCGCCGATGACCACGTCGCGGCCGGTGCGCATGCCACCGTCCACCTGCACCGCGATACGCCCGCGCAGGCGGTTGAGCACCAGGGTCTGGTGGGTCTCGGCGAGGCCGATCTCCCACGGGCTGCCGGCGTGCTTGATGGACGTGAGCGGACTGGCGCCGGTGCCGCCGTCGTAGCCGGCGATGGTCACGTGGTCTGCGTGGGCCTTGGAGACGCCGGCGGCGACGGTGCCGACGCCGACCTCGGAGACCAGCTTGACGGAAATCCGCGCCTTGGGATTGGCGTTCTTGAGGTCGTGGATCAGCTGCGCCAGGTCTTCGATGGAATAGATGTCGTGGTGCGGCGGCGGTGAGATGAGGCCCACGCCCGGCGTGGAATGTCTCACGCGCGCGATCTGCGCGTTGACCTTGTGGCCCGGCAGCTGGCCGCCCTCGCCGGGCTTGGCGCCCTGGGCGATCTTGATCTGGATGTCGTCGGCATTGACCAGGTATTCCACGGTCACGCCAAAACGCCCGGAGGCCACCTGCTTGATGGCGGAGCGCTCGGGGTTGCGGGAGCCGTCCGGCAGCGGCAGGAAGCGCTCGGGCTCCTCACCCCCTTCGCCGGTGTTGGACTTGCCCCCGATCCGGTTCATGGCCTTGGCCAGTGTCGAGTGCGCCTCGTAGCTGATGGAGCCGAAGGACATGGCGCCGGTGGCGAAACGCTTGACGATCTCCGATGCCGGCTCGACCTCCGCCAGCGGTACGGGTTCATCGGCCCACTTGAGCTCCATCAGCCCGCGGAAAGTCAGCAGCTTCTCACTCTGCTCGTTGATGAGCTTGGAGTATTCGGCGAAGGTCTTGGCGTCGTTGGCGCGCGTCGCGTGCTGGAGCTTGGAGATGGTCTCGGGGGACCAGACGTGGTCCTCGCCGCGCAGGCGGTAGGCGTAGTCACCACCCACGTCCAAGTGCTTGCGCAGAATCTGCTCGTTGCCATAGCCGCGCTGGTGCCAGCGTACGGCTTCCTCGGCCACCTCGGCCAGGCCGATGCCCTCCACCATGCTGGCGGTACCGGTGAAGTACTTGGCCACGAACTCGCGGTTGAGTCCCACCGCGTCGAAGATCTGCGCGCCGCAGTAGCTCTGGAAGGTGCTGATGCCCATCTTCGACATGACCTTCTTCAGGCCCTTGCCGACAGCCTTGATGTAGCGTGACTGAACTTCCTCGAACCGAGGCTTGCCGCCATCGTGTGGCAGCCTGTCCAGGAGCGAGGCGATGGTGTCGAAGGCGAGATAAGGATTGATGGCCTCGGCGCCGTAGCCCGCCAGCGTGGCGAAGTGGTGCACTTCCAGCGCGGCCCCGGTCTCCACCACCAGCCCCGAGCTGGTGCGCAGCCCCTGGCGAATCAGATGATGATGCACGGCGGAGGTGGCCAGCAGCGCCGGGATGGGCACGTAATCGGCGTTGGTGTGGCGATCGGACAAGATCAGGATGTTATGCCCCTCCAGCACCGCCTGCTCCGCCTCTTGGCAGAGTCGATCCAACGCCGGCCCCATGCCCACGGCCCCCTCACCGGCCGGATAGACCATGTGCAGGGTCTCGGTGCGGAAGGCACCGCCGGAGTTGTCCTGGATATGGCGGATGCGCTCCAGATCCTCGTTCGTGAGGATGGGCTGGTTGACCTCCAGGCGCCAGTGTTGGCCCGCTTCATTGAGGCCCAGCAGATTCGGGCGCGGACCGATGAGCGACACCAGCGACATCACCAGCTCTTCGCGGATGGGGTCGATGGGCGGATTCGTGACCTGGGCGAAATTCTGCTTGAAGTAGGTGGACAGGTGCTTGGAGCGCGACGAGAGCACCGATGGCGGGTTGTCGGCGCCCATGGAGCCGATCGCCTCCTGTCCTGAGACCACCATGGGCGTCAGCAGGAACTTGATGTCCTCCTGGCTGTAGCCGAAGGCCTGCTGGGCATCCAGCAGCACATTCGCCTCGGGCGCCATGGGGGCCACGTCCGTCGGCAGGGAGTCGAGGTGGATCTGGGTCCGGTGCAGCCACTCGCGGTAGGGCTTGGCATCGGCGAGCTCGGCTTTCAGCTCGTCGTCATCGATGATGCGGCCCTGCTCCAGATCGATCAGGAACATGCGACCGGGCTGCAGGCGCCACTTCTTGGCGATACGCTCCTCGGCGATGTCCAGCACGCCCATCTCCGAGCCCATGACCACCATGCCATCGTGTGTCACCAGGTATCGCGCCGGGCGCAGTCCGTTTCGGTCCAGCGTGGCGCCGATCTGGCGACCGTCGGTGAAGGCCACGGCGGCGGGGCCATCCCAGGGCTCCATCAGCGCCGCGTGATACTCGTAGAACGCGCGGCGCTTCTCGTCCATGAGATGGTTGCCGGACCACGCCTCCGGAACCAGCAGCATCATGGCGTGGGCCAACGAATAGCCCCCCATCACGAGCAGCTCCAGGGCGTTGTCGAAGCAGGCGGAATCGGACTGGCCCTCGGGGATCAGCGGCCAAATGCTGTCCAGATCCTCCCCCAGCACTTCCGAGCGCATGGTGTGGCGGCGTGCCGCCATCCAATTGACGTTGCCGCGCAGGGTGTTGATCTCGCCGTTGTGGCAGATCATACGGAATGGCTGGGCCAGATCCCAGGTCGGGAAGGTGTTGGTGGAGAAACGCTGGTGCACCAGCGCCAGGGCCGAGGCGAAGCGCTCGTCCTGCAGGTCGAGGTAGTAGTTACCCACCTGGGTCGCCAGCAGCATGCCCTTGTAGTTGATGGTGCGCGACGACATGGAGGCGACGTAGTACGCCGTCTTGTCATAGCCCGCGGCGCGGATTTCGTTGTCCATGTGCTTACGGATGACGAAAAGCTTGCGCTCGAAGGCGTCCTGATCCGGACAGTTGTCGCCGCAGGCGACGAAGATCTGGCGCACCACGGGCTCGGAGGGCAGGACGCTCTCGCCGAGGTCTGAGTTGTCCACCGGCACGTCGCGCCAGCCGAGCACGGTTTGACCGCCCTCTTCGAGTCGGCGCTGGACCGTCTCCTCCATGTCTGCCCGGGCGCTCGCATCCTGCGGCAGGAAGACCATGCCGACGCCGTAGTGACCGGCTGCTGGCAGCTCGAAGCCCGCCTTGGCCCGGAAGAACTCATCCGGGATCTGGACCAGGATGCCGGCGCCGTCGCCGGCCTTGGGGTCGGCGCCCACGGCACCGCGATGCGTCAGGCGTTCCAGGATCTCGAGGCCCTGCCGGACGATGCGATGGCTCTTGCGATTGTGGATATCGCAGACGAAGCCGACGCCGCAGGCGTCGCGCTCGTTGGCGGGGTCGTAGAGCCCCTGCGCCGCTGGATAGGCACGAAGGTTCATGACGGAGGACCTCGTAGTCGCCTGGTGATCGGTTAACGGACCCGACGGGTGGTGTGTGATTCGCAGATCAGTCGGCTTGCGCGCCGGGAAGTTCCGCTCGCGGGTGAAATACCGTCCGCAGCGTCCGCGGTTTTGACTGGCCGGCTGTGCTCGGCGCCTGACGAAGGCCGCCCGGGCAATGGCTCGCTGACGCAGACCCTGGGGCGGCGTCGGCTGCGGCCATCGGTGGGGTCGGAGGCGGCGAGCGGCCCGGCATCTGCCATCACCGCAAGTCACGACCGAGCGCCGGGCCGAGCATCATAACGTCGAAGCAGGGACTATGCCAGTACGCCGCCGGCGACCGGCGCCCCTCGGCGGCGAGCATGGCACTCGGGCGGGGCAGTCTTGTGTCTCGATGCACGGCTTTGGTGCTAGCGCGACTGCCCGCTGCCAAAGGACTGCGCATGCGCCCGGATGCACCACTGCCCGTCGACACTTGGTCGTGTCCCCGGCCATCTAGAGCATGCCAGAAGCCTTAGGCGCCGCCACCGCAGCCAGCAGTGCCCGCAACGCATCAGGGTCGAAATCGGCCGTGACGACAGCCGCACCGATACCTCGCAGCAGCACCAGGCGCAGCCGACCGCCCTGAACTTTTTTGTCCACAGCCATCAGCGCGAGCCAGCGCTCGACGCTCAGGCTGGTGGGCGGGTCCACCGGCAGGCCGAAGCCGGCGAGCAAATCGCGTGTGCGCGCAACCTCGGCGGCGGCGAGCCAACCCAGGCGCGCGGACAGCTCGGCGGCCAGCACCATGCCCGCCGCCACCGCCTCACCGTGGAGCCACTCGCCGTAGCCCAGGCCTGCTTCAATGGCATGACCGAATGTGTGACCGAGGTTCAACAGCGCCCGCTGCCCGGACTCGCGCTCATCGGCGGCCACAACCGCAGCCTTGTTGCGGCAGGAGCGCTCGATGGCCTCGGCCAGCGCATCGCCGTCGCGGGCGAGCAGCCGCTCGCGGTTCGCCTCGAGCCAGTCGAAGAAGGCCGCATCGCGTATGAGCCCGTATTTCACCACCTCCGCCAATCCAGCGGCGAGCTCCCGGTCTGGCAGGGTGCTCAGCGTCTCGGTGTCCGCAATGACGGCGCGCGGCTGGTGGAAGGCGCCGATCATGTTCTTCCCGAGCGCGTGGTTTACGCCTGTCTTGCCGCCCACCGACGAGTCCACCTGCGCCAGTAGCGTGGTCGGAACCTGGATGAAGTCGACGCCGCGCTGATAGCAGGCCGCCGCGAAGCCCGCCATGTCACCGACCACACCGCCGCCGAGGGCGATCAGGGTGACGTCCCGCCCCAAGCGCTCGCGCAGCAGGGTGTCGAAGATGCGATTCAGCGTGCCGAGGTCCTTGTGGCGCTCGCCGTCGGGCAGGATCACCGTGCTGCAGCTCAGGTTGGCCAGGGCCCGCTGCACGACGCTCAGATACAGCGGAGCGACGGTGTCGTTGCTGACCACCAGCACCTGCCGGTCGCGCACGTAGGGTTCGTAGCTGCTCGAGTCTGCGATGAGCCCGGAGCCAATGAGAATCGGGTAGGCGCGCTCACCGAGGTCGACTTGCAGCCGCCGCACGGCGATCCCGCGACCGCGCCCGTCCAGCGCGTGGGTGGAGGTGGGCACGTCAGAGATCTTCCTCTTCGAGCCGCCGGCGAATCTCTTTCACCACCGACGAGGTGCCACGACGCTCCGTGGAGACCACCATATCCGCCACTTGCCGATACACCGGCTCGCGCTCGGTCATCAGGTCCTTGAGCCGCTGCTGCGGGTCTTCCGTGTCCAACAGCGGACGACTGCGGTCGCGCGACGTGCGCGCATGCTGCTGCTCCGGGCTGCAATGCAGGTAGATCACCAGGCCCCGGGCGGCGAGCTGCTGGCGGTTCTCCGCCACCATGACGGCACCGCCGCCGGTGGCCAGCACGATATTGTCCTGCTGCGCCAGTTCCTCGATGACCGCGCGCTCGCGGTTGCGGAAGCCCTCTTCGCCCTCGAACTCGAAAATCGTGGCGATGTCCACACCGGTGCGGCGCTGGATCTCTTGATCACTGTCCTGGAACTCATACCCCAGAGACTGGGCGAGCTGGCGGCCGATGGTGCTTTTGCCGGCGCCCATGGGGCCGACAAGAAAGATGTTCTGTGGTCGTATCATAGCCACAAGGTATGCCAGATTTGGCGGCTGCGGGCAAGGGTGTCCGGCAAGCAACACAGCGTCCATCAGGCACGGGTGTGGGCATCACCGCCGCCTCCACCCGGCCGACGTCGTGCCTCTAGTCCCAGGGTGTGGAGAGCTCATCCTGCAACACCTTGGGGGTGACGAAGATCAACAGCTCGCTCTTGTTGGCCTGCCGCTGCTCGTTTTTGAACAACCGTCCGAGCACGGGCAGATTGCCCAGCCACGGCACCTGTTCTTTGGCGTAGGTCTTATCGCGCTCGTAGACGCCGCCCAGCACCACGGTCTCACCGTTGTCGACGAGCACCGAGGTGCTCACCGACCGGGTATCCACCGGCGGCACGCCCAACACCGTGCTCGAGAAGTCCGGCTGATCTTTGTTGACCTCCAGATCCATGATGACGCGATCATCCGGGGTGATGTGCGGGGTCACCTCCAACTTCAGCACCGCCTCCTTGAATGCCACCGCGGTGCCGCCGCTGGCACCGCCGGTTTGTTCCTGGTAAGGGATCTCGGTGCCGACCTTGATCACGGCCTCGCTCTGATCGGAGGTGACCACTCGCGGCGAGGACACCACTTCGCCGCGTCCTTCACGCTGCATGGCGGAGAGCTCCAGCTGGATCAGATGCGAGCCCACCTTGCCGAGCATGAAGTTGAAGGCGCCGGAAGGGTTGGCGTTGGCAGGCAGGTTGACCATCAGCGACGGCAGTCCGCCGCCGTCGGGGAGCTCGACGATGGAATTGAAGCGCGCACGCTGGCCCGTCGGATCACCCGTAATGGTCTCGCCTTCTTGCGTCGCGCTGCCGAAGAACGGTCCGGCGTCGTAGTCTGCACTCGGCGCATATCCCGGCCGGCCGCCGGCGATCAGAAGCTCGTTGCGCTGGTCATCGCCCATGGACGTCGAGAGTCCGAAGCGCACACCGAGGTCGCGGGCGAAGTCATCGTTGGCGATCACCACCCGCGTTTCGATCATCACCTGCCGCACGGGCACATCCAGACGGTTCACGAGCCGACGGACTTCTTCCAGCCGGGCCGCCGTGTCTCGCACCAGCAGCGTATTGGTGCGGGCATCGACGGTGACGCTGCCGCGCTCGGGCGTGAGCAGATTGTTATCCTCGGACTTGAGCAGTGCAGCGACATCTGCGGCCTTGGCATAATTCACCTGGATGAACTCCGAGCGCAGCCGCGCAAGCTCCTGAATTTGCTGCTGCGATTCCAGCTCCAGTTTTTCCTGGGCGGCGATCTCCTGCGTCGGCGCCACCATGATGACATTGCCTGCCCGACGCATGGACAGCCCCTTGATCTTGAGGATGATGTCGAGCGCTTGATCCCAGGGGATATTCTTGAGTCGGAGCGTGACATTGCCGCGCACCGTATCACTGGCCACCAGATTCAGACCGGTGACGTCCGCGAGCAGCTGTAAGACCGCCCGCACCTCGATGTCCTGGAAATTGAGCGACAATCGCTCCCCCGCGTAGACGATCTGCTCGCGCTCGCGCTGCGCCTTCTCGGCGGGATTCAGGGCGCGGAATTCGAGCGTGAAAAGCCTGCCGGTCCGGTATCCGAGGTACTCGTACTGCTCGGCGGCTTCCACATCCACGCGCACATCAGCGCCGATGCTGCGCGATTCCACCGCTGTCACCGGCGTTGCGAAATCAACGACATCGAGACGCCGCAACAACCGTTGTGGCAGCCCGGTGTTGGTAATCTCTGCGACGACGCGCCGACCTTCCCGCCGCACGCTCACCTGGGTGTCGGCAGACGGCAGCGTGATCAGCACACGTCCCTCACCGTCGACACCGCGGCGAAAGTCGATCGCCTCGATCATGCCCTGCGGGACCTGCGGCTGAGGTGCCGGGCGGCGGGGCTCGGGGATGCCGGCGGGTCGCATCGGGTCGGGCAGGGGCGCCGGCCGATCCGGATCCAGTGACACGGTGACACGGTTATCCTGGGCATTCAGCGCGTAGGGGACGGCTTTGCTCAGATTGATGACCACGCGCGTGCGGTCACCCGCCTCGATGGCGACCACGGTTTGGGCATCGCCCAGACCGATGGGGATGGACCTGCGCGTGAGCGCGCTGCTCGCCCCGGGGAAATCGATGACAATCCGTGCGGGATTTGCCGTGACAAAGTCCTCCGGCGTCGGTGCGCGAGCGGAGAAGACGAGCGCGATCTCCACCTGGTCGCCGGGTAAGGACGCGAACTGCACATCCTGCAGGACCGGCGCTGCCATCGGAGCTGCCATCGGGGCCATCCAGCACAGGGCGAGCAGCAAGCCCAGTGCGGCCAGCAACCACCGTCGGCGGCGCGAGCCACGCTCCTGGATGTGGTCAGCAGCGCAGGCGAGCGCCTTGGAGCCGGTTGTCGCAGACATGGTGCGCGTGACCTCTGCCGTGGTTATGGCTCCCCGAGGGAGAGGCTGGCCTGGCGCTCACGCCAGCCATCCGACCCTTCGCCGACGATTTCCGTCAGCGAGATGGCTGCGGGGGTGATGCGCATGATCTGACCATTGTTCTGACCCAGGTAGTTGCCGACGCGCACGCGGTGCAGCAGGCCCTCCGGCGTCACGATGAGTCCCCAGCGGGTGTCGTTGAGCTCCAATGTGCCCACCATCCGCAGGGCCTCCAACGCAAACCGCTCCAGCGCCTCGCGCCGGCGCGACGGGTCGGGCGCCACGCCCTCGGGCTGCGGAGGTACCGCCGCTTGGGCTGTGTGCTCGTCGCGCTCGAAGGGATCACGCCGGCCACCGGGATCGTACACAAAGTCTTTCACCTGCACCACCTCAGGAACGGGCTCCAGCGGCTCCGGCACACGCGCGTTGATCGCCGCGACGTAGGCCTCGAGCGCAGCGTCGTCGGGCGCTCCACAGCCCGCGAGCACGACTGTCAGACCGAGCAGCACGACGACGCCAGAGGGCCCGCCGGCACCAATCATTGGCCCCCGCCCTCCTCAAGGTAGCGATAAGTCTTGACCGTGGCCTCCATGCTGAGGACGCCCCCGGCAGCGGCACCACCACGGCGCTCATCCGCGGCGGCGATCTGCACATCATGAATGGTGGCGATGCGCGGCAGGGCTGCGAGCCCGCTGATAAAGCGCCCGAATTGGTGATACCGACCTGTCACCCGTATGCGGATGGGTAGTTCTGCATAAAAATCCTCGAATTGCTCGCTGGCGGGCTCGAACAGCTCGAATTCCAGCCCGGCGGCCAACCCGGTGTCGGAGACGTCCACCAGGAGCCCGGCCACTTCGGTGCGATCCGGCAGCTGGCGTACCATGGCGCCGAAGGACTGTTCCATCTCGGCGAGCTGGCGCTCATAGTCTTCCAGGCTTGCGGCCTGCTGTTGTGTGTCCTCGAAGCTCGCGCGCAACGTGCGCTCCCGCTGCTCCAGCCGCGCCAGGTGCGCGAGCTGGTCCCGTATGATGAAGGTGTGCCAAGCCCAGCCCATGCCCGCGCAGAGCAGTAGCGCCACCATGACCTTCGGGAGGGTCGGCCAGGCGCCGATATTGTTGAGCTCCAGGTCTGCAAGATCGCTGAGCTGCATGCCTTGTCTACCGCAACCTTGGACCTGTGCGGCGACTCAACCCGCCGTGGTCCGCGCCGATGTCCGCAGCCCGGGGCGTTCGGCTTGCGTCGCATCGTGGTCGGGGGGCTGTTGTTTGAAGCTGAGCCGAAAATGGCTGAGGCCGGTGCCCGTCTGGTCTTCGGTTTCGATGACGAGCAGCTTGGCGCCCGCGATCCAGCGACTGGCATCGATGTTGCGCATGAAGGCCGACACGCGTGCATTGGACCGGGCGCGCCCCTCGACCTCGACCCGATCGTCGCGCTGGCTGACGGCGGTCAGAAAGACGCCATCGGGAAGGGTCGTCACCAACTCGTCGAAGAGGTGAACCACCATCGGCCGACTCGCTTGCAAGCGTTGGATCACAGCCATGCGGGCCAGCAGATCGCGCTTGCGCGCGGCCAGTCGCTCGATGACCTGAATGCGCTGGCTGAGCTGGGCTATCTCCTGTTCCAACAATTGGTTACGGGACTGCTGAGCAGCGATCATGCGCTCGAGCTGCACCCGCACGCCCAGGCCTACGAGCAGCACCGCGACCAGCGCAGCGCCCGTGGCGAGCAGGAAACCGCGTTGCCGATGCCGGCGCTGCGCTTCACGCCAGGGAAGCAGATTGATCCGCGCCATGTCAGTCGAATGCCCGTAACGCCAGACCCGTGGCAACCATCATGGACGGCGCAGCCCGAGCCAGGGCGCCGGGATCGACGCCCGGGCCCACGGCCATCGGCGCAACCGGGTCGGCCACCGAGACCGGCACGCCGAGGCGCTCGGCCACCAAGTCGTCGATCTTCTCGAGGCGCGCGCCACCGCCACAGAGCAGCACCCGATCGGTGCGGTGATGGGTGCTCGCCGAATAAAAGAACTGGAGGGCGCGGGCAATCTGCTGCGCCACCGCATCTTCGAACGGTCGCAGCACATCGGGAGTGAAGCTTTCCGGCAGTCGCTGATTTTGCAAGCGCTCCAGCGCCTGCGAGCGGGCGAGCTGATAACGACGCTCGAGCGCGTCCAACAGTTGGTTACCGCCGAAATTCTGCTCACGCGTGTAGACGACCTGACCGCCGCGCAGGACATGCAGGGTCATGGTGGTCGCACCGACATCGGCTACCGCAACGGTCTGGTCCTGTTGCCCGTCGCCGCCGCGACCGAGCAACAGTGCGCAGGCGTTCTCCATGGCATGGGCCTCGACATCGACAATCGCAGCGCTCAGCCCAGCCAGCTTCAGCACAGCCACCCGATCATCAACGTTCTCCCGGCGAGAGGCCGCCAGCAACACATCTACCGTGTCCGGATGATTCGCCGATGGTCCGATGAGATCGAAGTCGATGTTGACCTCTTCCAGCGGGAAGGGGATTGACTGGTCCGCCTCCAACTGGACCTGGGCCTCCATGTCGGCATCCGAGAGGGACGCCGCCACGGCGATGACCTTGGTGATGACCGCCGAGTCCGCCAGCGCGCAGGCGACGCGCTTGGTCTTGGTGCCGCTCTTCGCCACCGCACGCCGGACCGCTCGCCCGACGGCGTCGACGTCGACCACCTTTCTTTCCACGACGGCGTTCGCGGGTAACGGCTCGAGGGTGAAGGCCTTCACGCCATAGCGCTGCGCCGCGGGACCAACGCCCCGGGATAGCTCGATGAGCTTCACCGCCGTGGAGCCGATGTCCACGCCGAGAAGTGAGGCTTGCTTGCGAGCAAAACCGAACATCTGCGTCGTTACGCTAGATCCAGCCCATCCATACCCGAGCGGCAGCCACCGAGCGGCTATCCCGGCCCAAGCCGATGCCCCTTGGTCGGCACCGCTGTACACCACAGCATACTGCGCCGACACCTGGAACTTAATACCCTGAAAAATCAGGGTAAGGTGAACCGCCATCCGGGCTGCAAAAACCGAACGCCCAGCTGCGACGGGTATATCATGGAACCGCGTGGCGCTATCCGAGCAAGACTTCTATGCCCAGGCGATCGGGATCCAAGGCCGCCACGGCGGCCACCGCGCGGCGCCATAAGCGTCGCCACAGCACCGCGGAATCGGGCGGCGGCCGTCATCGCTGCCAGGACCAGCGCCGCCGGCTCGCCTATGAGGCGGCGCGCATCCTCGTCGAGCACGATCCCAGCGGTCTCGACCGCGCGCGGCGCAAGGCGGCGGCACGACTCGGTATCACCGACAAGCGCTGCTGGCCGGATAACGCCGAGATCAACAATGCCCTGCTGGAGCAGCAGCAACTGTTCGAGCCCGATGAGCGTGCCCGCAGTCTCATCGACCTGCGTCGGCACGCCCTGAGCGCCATGCGCGAATTTGCCGACTTCCGCCCGCGTCTGGTTGGGTCAGCCCTGCGCGGCACCGCCACGCGCGAGCACGGTGTTGAGCTTCGCCTGTTCGCGGACAGCCCCGAAGAGGTGTTGATGGCACTGATGGACAGGCGTATCCCGTGGCAGGAGCGCGAGACCGTACAGCGCTACGCCAGCGGCAGCGTGGAGACCTGTCCGGTGTTCGCCTTCGTCGCCGGCGACATTCCGGTGCACTTGCAGGTACTGCCTTGGCGGGCGCGCCGCCAGCCCCCGCTGGATCCGATCTCGGAACGCCCGGAGCGCGGCATCGATGCCGACGAGCTGGCCGCCCTGCTGGCCGATGGCGCAGCATGCGAGGCCGTCATCAGGGCCTCTTGAGCGAGCCGCTGCTCAGGTCGGTCGCCGCCGCGGGATACGCTTGCGCGTGGCGCGGCGTCTCGGCCCGGACAACGCCGAGGCAGCCAACGCCTGTTCCCATGCGCCGCCAGCCTGAGACGTCGAAGCTGATCGCGCCGCACGACCCGTCCAGCCGTGCGGAGGGCGCCTGCACCACACGAGCGTCGACGCGCCGGGGCGGGTCATCCTCCCGCACGTCCCCGGCGCCGCTCGACGGCCGGCGGTGACCGGGGCTCAGCGCTTGGAGATCGGGACGTAGTCGCGCGGCTGCGGTCCGCAGTAGATCTGCCGCGGGCGGCCGATGCGATTGGCCGGGTCGCTCATCATCTCCATCCAGTGGGAGACCCAGCCGACGGTGCGGGCCAGCGCAAACATCACCGTGAACATGTTGCGGGGGATGCCGAGGGCGCTGTAGATGATGCCGGAGTAGAAATCGACGTTCGGATAGAGCTTGCGCTCGACGAAATACTCATCGTGCAGCGCGATCTCCTCCAGCTTGAGCGCCAGCTCGAACAGCGGGCTGTTGGCGCCGGGCATCTCCTCCAGCACCTGATGACAGACCTCGCGAATGATCTTGGCGCGCGGGTCGTAGTTCTTGTAGACGCGGTGGCCGAAGCCCATCAGCCGGAATGGATCATCCTTGTCCTTCGCCTTATCGATGTACTTGGGCACGTTGGACACGTCACCGATCTGTTGCAGCATATCCAGTACCGCTTCGTTGGCACCACCGTGGGCGGGACCCCACAGGGAGGCGATCCCGGCGGCGATGCAGGCGAAGGGGTTGGCGCCGGAGCTGCCCGCAAGACGCACCGTCGAGGTGCTGGCGTTCTGCTCGTGGTCCGCATGCAGGATGAAGAGCAGGTTCATCGCCTTTTCGGCGAGCAGCTCCGGCTCGTAGTCCGCACAGGGTGTGGCGAACATCATGTGCAGAAAGTTCGCCCCATACCGCAGATCGTTGCGCGGATACATGATGGGCTCGCCGATGTTGTGTTTGTAAGCGGCGGCGGCGATGGTGGGCACTTTGGCGATCAGACGGTGGGCCGAGACTTCGCGGTAATGCGGATCGTTGACGTCGATGGACTCATGATAGAAGGCCGACAGGGAGCCGACGACGCCGCAGAGGATGGCCATGGGATGTGCGTCGTAGTGGAACCCGTCGAGGAAGTTCTTCAGGTTCTCGTTGAGCATGGTGTGGGTCGTGATCACCCGCTCGAATTCCACCAGCTCCTGCTCATTGGGCAGTTCCGAGTAGAGCAGCAGGTAGGCCACCTCCAGGAAGCTCGCCTTGGTCGCGAGCTGCTCGATGGGGTAGCCGCGGTAGAGGAGCACGCCCCGCTCGCCATCGATGTAGGTAATGGCGCTATGGCAGCTGGCCGTGGCCATGAAGCCCGGGTCGTAGGTGAAGAAGCCGGCGTCGCGGTACAGGGACGAGATGTCTACGGCCGGCGGCCCGAGGGTGCCCTCCCGCAGTGCAAACTCGTGGTGGCTGCCGTCCGCGTTGTTGGTGATCGTGACGCTCTTATCGGACATGGACATAACTCCTGGCTGCGGAGTGATTGCGTGCGCCGCCCAGCCCTCTCACAGCTTTGGCACCGCGGTCGCACCGATTTGCACTGCTATGGTGCCAATTGATGTCAAAGCAGACCGGGAAGGGGCACGGAAGGCCTACGGGAAAGCCGGGAATACCCATGGTGGCAAGGGCGACGCCCGGTGATCCACTGTGCCCACCATCCGCTCACCGGTCTGGGTTGCGGCAACTCCCCATGCAGGAAGAATGCCGCGCGGCGGTCGGGAGGCGCTCTCAGAGCGCCGCCAGGCGCTCGATATCCGCCCGCACCGCCGCCACCGAATGCGCGAAATCCCGGCGCTCGCGGTCGTCGAGCTCAAGCTCGACCACCCGCGCGAGACCGCGCTCGTCCAGTACACAAGGCACACCCATGGCGATATCGCGCTCGCCGTATTCGCCCTCCAGCAGTGCCACGCAGGGCATGAGCCGTTTGCGGTCGTTGCTGATGGCGTCCACCATCGCCGCCACCGCCGCCGCCGGCGCGTCGTAGGCGCTGGAGTTCTTACGTAACGCCAAGATCTCCGCGCCACCCTTGCGGGTGCGCTCGATGATGGCCTCGAGCCGCTGCGGCGCAATGAACTGGCCCACCGGCACGCCGTTGATGGTGCAATAGCGCGGCATGGGCACCATGGTGTCGCCGTGGCCGCCGAGCACGATGGTGGTGATGTCCAGTGCCGAGAAGCCGGTCTCCTCGGCGATGAAAGCGGCCATGCGCGAGGCGTCCAGCACGCCCGCCTGCCCGAATACCCGCGAGCGCGCCCAACCGGTGCGCTGCGCGATGCGATAAGTGAGCGTGTCGACGGGATTCGACACCACCAGCACGCGCGCGTGCGGCGCATGCGCCAGGATGTGGTCGGTGACCTCGTCGATGATCTTGACGTTCGCCGCCAGCACATCCGAGCGCGACATACCGGGCTTGCGCGGAAAGCCCGCGGTGACCACCACGAGATCCGAGCCCGCCATGATGGCCGGGTCGTTGCTGCCGGTGAGGCGGCAGTCGAACTCGAAGAAGGGCGCGGTCTGAAAAATATCCAGCGCGACACCCTCGGGGACGTCCTCGCGCACGTCGTAGAGCGCGATTTCGCGGCAGAGCTCTTCTTCGGCCAGGATCTGGGCGGTGGTCTCACCGACCCGTCCGGCGCCAACGATACTGATTTTCTGCACGGCAGCTCCTCCGGTTGGTGGCCCGACAGTCGCCGCGGGTCGGGCGTTGGTGTTATGGGCGCGGGACGCGCCGCCCTCCGGTCGCCAGCACTCAACCCCGGGCATGGGCCACGGGACGCCGCTCAGTTGGCGGGCTTGGCCGGTGCGACGCCGCTCGCCACGGCCGCCGCAGCCACGGCCGGCGCCACCCGCTCCCGCAGCCTTGGGTCGAAGGGCTTGGGGATGATGTACTCCGGACCGTGCGTGAGGGCCTCAAGGCCGTAGGCATCCAGCACGGACTGCGGCACAGGCTCGTGGGCGAGATCCCTCAGGGCATGGACGGCGGCGATCTGCATGTCCTCGTTGATGCGCGAGGCGCGGGCATCGAGGGCGCCGCGGAAAATGAACGGGAAGCCCAGTACATTATTGACCTGATTCGGATAATCCGAGCGGCCGGTGGCCATGATCAGGTCATCGCGCACGCCCCAGGCGATCTCCGGGCGGATTTCCGGCACCGGGTTCGATAACGCGAACACGATCGGCCGCGGTGCCATGGTCGTGAGCATATCCGGCGGCAGCAGATCAGGCCCGGAGACGCCGATGAAGACGTCGGCGCCGTCCAGCGCCTCGCGCATGGTGCGCTTGTCGGTGTCCGCGGCGATGCCGAATTTGAACGGATTGAGATCGCGACGGCCGGTGTGGATCACGCCCTGGCGGTCGATGGCGAAGATGTTGTTGCGGTGTGCGCCCAGGGTCATCAGCAAACGGATGGACGCGATGCCGGCGGCGCCGGCGCCGAGCACGACGATACGTGCATCCTCGAGGCGCTTCTCCTGCAGCGCCAGCGCATTCAACAGTCCGGCGGCGATGATGATCGCCGTGCCGTGCTGGTCGTCGTGAAACACCGGTATATCCAGTTCCTCGACGAGGATTTGCTCGATCTCGAAGCAATGCGGCGCGGCGATGTCCTCGAGGTTGATGCCGCCGAAGGTGGGGGCGATACGGCGGACCGTCTCGATGAACTCCTGCGGATGGCGCGCGTGCACTTCGATGTCGAACACGTCGATATCCGCGAAGTGCTTGAACAGCACCGCCTTGCCCTCCATGACGGGCTTGCTCGCCAAGGGCCCGACGCCACCGAGACCGAGCACCGCACTGCCATCGGTGATGACCGCCACCAGATTGCCCTTGTTGGTATAGCGGTAGGCCGCCGACGGCTCGGCGGCGATACGGCGCACCGGCTCGGCGACGCCCGGCGTGTAGGCCAGTGAGAGATCGCGCTGGGTCGTGGCGGGCTTTTTGATCTCGATGGCCGTTTTACCCGGAACGGGCTCGGCATGGTATTCAAGAGCCGCCCGATTCAGGTCGGCATCGGAATCGGCGAAGCGCTCGGTGTTCGACATATCGGGGTCTCAGGTCGGTGGGGCTCGAAGCGACCGCGCGAGGCGCGTGGTCGCACAGATTCGGGTGGCCGAGGGGACGGGCGCGGGCCCGGAGTCACGCCGGCACCGCGACCTTGAGCGCCCCATGTTGACGGTCAAAGGGCAAGCATGTCCCCATCGACGCAGGAGCGCAAGGTAGCCGCAACAATTGGCACTATTGCGGGGGCCGATAGCCCGACTGCCCGCGCCCTGTTGGGCGCCGGCCATGCGGCACCGACAGGATAGCCACGGCCTGTGCTTCGGGATGCCGTCGTTGAGCGCGATGCAGGGATGCGGGTTTGCTGCATGCGCATGCATGCGCGGTTGCAAACAGACCGGGGGGAGTGGCGTGGGCGCCTGCGACGGAGGCCCGGCGGGTGCTCAGGTGCCGGACCCGTATGCGCTCGGGGCGCCGGTGGGGGGATGCGGCCGCGTCAGCGCCCGTAACGACGCCGGAACTTATCCACACGGCCGCCGGTGTCGAGAATCTTCTGCTTACCGGTGTAGAACGGATGGCAGGCAGAACAGACTTCGACGTGCAGTTCTTCGCCGTGGGTGGAGCGGGTGGTGAAGCTGTTGCCACAGCTACACACGACCTTGATGTCCTGATAGTTTGGGTGAATGTCGGCTTTCATGGCTCTGCGCCCCGGGCTCTGTGCCCTGATGGTTGCCCCTCGCGGTGGCCTGAGGCGGCACGCAGAGGCGGCACGGACAAAAATCGATGATGACCGACCGCACCACAAGTCCGGCCGGCGATAAACCGTGCAGGATACGCCGGCTGCGGCAATGCTGCAACAGCTCCCGGCGAGCCTTGGCGTCAATCCCCGGCGAAGCCCGCCACCAGGTCGTTCAGGAAGCGCTGCCCCAGCGCCGTCGCCGCGAGCCGCTCGGGCGCCGGCGCCAGCAGACCGGCCCGGGTCAGCCGCGCACGGGCCGCCGCCAGCCGCTCAGGCGGCAGCCCGGTGCGAGCCGTGAACAGCGCCGTTTCGACCCCATCCACCAGGCGCAGTGCGTTCAATGCGAACTCGAGCACCAGGTCGGCGTCGTCGAGATGACGACGGCCGCCGGCCTGCTGCGGCCGCGCCAGGTAAGCCGTCGGCGAGCGCTTACCGCTACGCCGCTCCACCGTCCCCGTGGTCACATCCGTGAGCTTGCCATGGGCGCCGGCGCCGATGCCCAGATAGTCACCGAAGCGCCAGTAGTTGAGGTTGTGGCGGCAGCGGCGTCCGTCCCGGGCATAGGCCGACACCTCGTAGCGCCCATAGCCGGCGGCCGCCAAATGCTCGGCGCCCTGCTCGGCCATCGCATCCAGGCTGTCGTGGTCCGGCACCGGCGGCGGCGCATGCGCGAAGGCCGTGTTCGGCTCCAGCGTGAGCTGGTAGTAGGAGATGTGCTCGGGCGCCAGCGCCAGGAGCGCATCCAGATCGGCGCGGGCCTCGGTGAGGGTCTGCAGCGGCAGCCCGAACATCATGTCCAGATTGATGTTCTCGAAGCCGGCGAGGCGTGCCGCGGCGACGGCGGCGCGGGCCTGCTGCGGGTCATGGATGCGCCCCAGCGCCTGCAGGTGAACCGCCGACAGTGACTGCACGCCGATGGACAGCCGATTCACGCCGGCCTCGCGGTAGGCACGAAAATGACCAACATCCACGGCACCCGGATTGGCCTCCAAGGTGATCTCCGCGGCGGCGCTGAGCGTGCAGCGGGCACGAATGCCATCCAACAGCCGAGCGATGGCGGCACCGGAGAACAGGCTCGGTGTGCCCCCGCCGATGAAAATCGAGCTGATCGCCCGCTCGGTGACCGCCGCCCCGCGCTGGCCATCGAGATCCGCGAACAGGGCGTCCAGGTAGGCGTCCTCTGGCAGCGGGCCAGTGACACGGTGGGAGTTGAAGTCGCAATACGGACACTTGCGCACACACCAGGGCAGGTGGACGTAGAGGGCCAAAGGCGGCGCGCCAGCGGGAAACCAGCGCCGGCCGCTCGGCGCCCGCCCGTCGACGGCGCTCAAGCCTGATCCCGCGCCTGCAGGTAGGTCAGCTCCGAGATGGCACTCCAGACCTTCGCCTGTTTCAGGAACTTCTGGTACGAGGCAAAGGTTTTGCGGGAGAAGGCGTCCTGCTCGGCGATTTCCGCCACCACTTCGTCGGCGAGCGCGCGCAACGTGTCGAGGACGTCGCCGGGGTATTTGCGCAGCTCGACGGCGTGCTCGTTGAGCAGCGTCTGCAAGGCCGCCGGATTACGCGCCGTATACTCGGCGAGCATATCCTGGTTCACCACCTTGCAGGCATTCAGCACAATCGCCTGCAGATCCTTGGGCAGTCCATCGAAGGCCTGCTTGTTGATCATCGCCTCCAGCACCGTACCCGGTTCGTGCCAGCCCGGGTAGTAATAATACTTGGCAGCCTTGTACAGACCGAAGGCGAGATCATTGTAGGGACCCACCCACTCGGTGGCATCGATGGCACCGGATTGCAGCGATGTGAACAACTCGCCGCCGGGCAGATTCACCGGCGTGCCGCCGGCGCGCTTCAGCACCTCGCCGCCGAGACCCGGAATGCGCATCTTCAGGCCTTTGAGATCGGCCACGGCGTTGATCTCCTTATTGAACCAGCCACCCATCTGCACGCCGGTGTTGCCGGCGGGTGCTGGCACCAGGCCGAACTCGGCATAGAGCTCGCGCCAAAGCTCCAGCCCGCCACCGTAGTACATCCAGCCGTTCATTTCCTGCGCCGTCAGGCCGAAGGGCACGGTGGAGAAGAACTGCGCGGCCTCGCTTTTGCCCTTCCAGTAGTAGGCGGAGCCGTGGCCCATCTCAGCGGTGCCGCGGGACACGGCATCGAACACCTCGAAGGCGGGCACCAGCTCGCCCGCACCGAACACCTTCACCTCGATACGCCCGCCGCTCATCTCGCCGATGATCGCCGCGAGCTTGTTGGCGCCCGTCCCCAGGCCCGGGAAGTTCTTTGGCCAGGTGGTCACCATCTTCCATTGGTGCTGGGGCTTGGCCCCGGCGCCGGGGGTCGCCAGCGTGGCGCCGACGGCGGTAACACCGGCGGCGCCGGCGATGAAGATGCGGCGTTGCATGGCATGCTCCTCGTCGTGATGTCTTATGGAAATCAGCCCACCGCGTCGAGCCGGGCGTAGGCCAACACCAGCCATTTGGCACCGACGGACTCGAAATTGACCTGGATGCGGGCCTGGGCACCGGAGCCCTCGGTGCTCAGCACCACGCCCGGGCCGAACTTCGGATGCACCACCTGCTGACCGAGACGGAAACCGCCGTCGCTGACCGCGGCGGCGGCGTCAGCCACTGGCCGGGCGACGCCGCCGCCGCGGACTTCTTCCACCAGCGCCGCCGGCACCTCCCGCAGGAAGCGCGACGGCAGAGGGTATTCCTCACGGCCGTGCAGACGGCGGCTCTCGGCGTGGGTGAGATAGAGGCGCTGCATGGCACGGGTCATGCCCACGTAACAGAGCCGGCGCTCCTCTTCGAGCCGGGCCGGGTCGTCCGCGGACATGCTGTGCGGGAAGAGCCCCTCCTCCACGCCGGTGACGAACACCACCGGGAATTCGAGCCCCTTGGCACTGTGTAGGGTCATGAGCTGCACGGCGTCCTGGGCGTCATCCGCCTGGGCATCGCCGGCCTCCAGCGCCGCGTGGGCGAGGAAGCTCCCGAGCAGATCGCCCTCGTCGTCGCCGGCTTCGGCCGCGAAGCGGCGGGTGGCCTCGCCGAGCTGCTCCAGGTTCTCGATACGCTCCACGCCGCGACCGTCGCGCTCCTTCTTGTAATGCTCCGCCAGGCCGACGGCGGCGACCACTGCGCCGGTGAGCGCCGCCAGGTCCGTCGGCGGCTCGACATCCGCCGTGACGTCGCCAGCGGCCCTTGCGCGCAGGCCGTCCACCAGTTCAAGAAAGCGGCGCACGGCGCCGCGGGCGCGCGGTGGCAGTGCACCGCCGCCCACCACCTGCTGTGCCGCCGACCATAGCGAGACGCCGGTGGCGCGGGCCTGCTCGCGCAGGACGTCGAGGGTGCGCGGACCAATGCCCCGGGGTGGCAGATTCACCACACGCTCGAAGGCGCCGTCATCGTGGACGTTCACCAGCAGGCGCAGATAGGCGAGGGCGTCCTTGATCTCGGCGCGCTCGAAAAAGCGCTGGCCGCCATAGACACGGTAGGGAATGCCGGCCTGAATCAGCGCTTCTTCGAACAACCGGGACTGGGCGGTGGTGCGGTAGAGGATGGCGCACTCGCCCCGGGCCATGCCCTCGTCCACGCAGTAGCGGCGGATACGCTCGACGACGAAGCGCGCCTCGTCCACCTCGTTGAAGGCGGCATAGCGACGGATGAGCTCGCCGGCGCCGTCCTCGGTCCAGAGGTGCTTGCCGAGCCGGCTCGGATTGTTGGCGATAAGCGCGTTGGCGGCGCCCAGGATGTTGCCGGTGGAGCGGTAGTTTTGCTCCAGGCGCACGACCTCGGTGTTGGGATAGTCCCGCTGGAAGCGCTGGATATGCTCCACCTTGGCGCCACGCCAGCCGTAGATGGACTGATCATCGTCCCCCACCAGGAACAGGTTGTCGCGCTCCCCCGCCAGCAGTCGCAGCCAGGCGTACTGAATGGCGTTGGTGTCCTGGAACTCGTCCACCAGAATGTGCCGGAAGCGCTCGCGGTAGTGGTGCAGGATGTCCGGGCGGTCCCGCAGCACCTCATGCGCGCGCAGCAGCAGCTCGGCGAAGTCCACCACCCCGGCACGCTCACAGGCGTCCTGGTAATGGCGGTAGATGTCGATCATCTGATGCTGGTAGAAGTCGCCGCCGGCATCGATGTTCTGGGCGCGGCGACCCTCGTCCTTGTGGCGATTGATGAAGCCCTGCACCTGCCGCGGCGGCCAGCGTGCCTCATCCAGCGCCAGCTCCTTCAGGAGCCGCCGCACCAGGCGGTATTGATCATCGGCGTCCAGGATCTGGAACTGCTGCGGCAGCCGGGCGTCCTGCCAATGGGCGCGCAGGAACCGATGCGCCAGCCCGTGGAAGGTTCCCACCCACATGGCGCCGATGGGCTGGGCCAGCAGGCCCTCGATGCGCTGGCGCATCTCCCGCGCGGCCTTGTTGGTGAAGGTCACCGCCAGCAGCGCGAAGGGCGGCACCTGCTCCACCTGGATCAGCCAGGTGATACGGTGCACCAACACCCGTGTCTTGCCGGAGCCGGCGCCGGCGAGCACCAACCGGTTGCCGGCGCCGGCGGCAACGGCGGTGCGCTGGGCCTCGTTCAAGGCGTCGAGAATCGAAGAGACGTCATCCATCGCGCCATTGTATACCCGTCGCATCTCGGTTTTCGCTTTCTGTGGGCTGGGTTGCGGCTGGCGGGAATCTCGACAGCAGGGATGCTGTCGTGAAGCCTACAAGGACGTATTCACGGCGTCCCCCGCCAGCTGCAACCTGGCCCGCAGACGCCTGCGCCGGACATTGACATCCGCCGGGTATACCGCGTGTGCTGCCCAATGCAGCCCGGCGGCAGCACACGCTTGGCCCCCCGGCGCCCGAGCGCATTGCTCGCTGTCAGGGGGCCTGTAGTATGCTGCGGGCGCGCCCGCGGTGGCGATGTGGGCCGGCTGTCCCGGCCGGACCCGATCCGCCAGCATCGGGTGCTGCCCATCCGGTGCTCGCGCCCGCGTCGCCGCGAGGGCCCAACAGGCGCCACGAACGCACGCCGGGGCGTCCCGCCCTGCCAGGAGAGCGCCCAAGCTGCGGCGCGCGTCCACCGTCTCGACACCACCAAAGCCCGGAATCCTGCCCTGTGAGCGAGCTCAAGAACGACACCCTGCTGCGCACCCTGCTGCGCGAACCCGTCGATTACACCCCTGTGTGGATGATGCGCCAGGCCGGGCGCTATCTGCCGGAATACCGCAAGACCCGGGCACAAGCCGGGAGCTTCATGGATCTGTGCCGCAACTCGGAACTCGCCTGCGAGGTGACCATCCAGCCCCTGGAGCGCTTCCCGCTGGACGCCGCCATCCTCTTCTCCGACATCCTGACGATCCCGGACGCCATGGGGCTCGGCCTCGATTTCGCCGAAGGCGAGGGGCCGCATTTCGAGCATCCCGTGCGCACCGCCGCCGACGTAGAGCGCATCCATGTGCCAGACCCGGAGGACGAGCTGGGCTATGTCATGGACGCGGTCCGCGTGATCCGCCGCGAGCTCGCCGGCCGGGTGCCGCTCATCGGCTTCTCCGGCAGCCCCTGGACGCTGGCCACCTACATGATCGAGGGCGGCACCACCAAGCACTTCGCGCTCAGTAAGGCGATGATGTTCGACCGTCCGGACCTCATGCACGCACTGCTCGGCAAGGTGGCGGACGCCGTCACCCAGTACCTGAATGCCCAGATCGCCGCCGGCGCCCAGGTGGCCATGGTCTTCGATACCTGGGGTGGCGTGCTCACGCCCGGCGACTTTCGCGAATTCTCTCTACGATACATGGAGCGCATCGTCGAGGGCCTCACGCGCGAAGCCGACGGCCGTCGCGTGCCCGTGGTGCTGTTCTCCAAGGGCGCCGGTCAATGGCTCGACCGCCTGGCAGAGACCGGCTGCGATGCCCTCGGCGTCGATTGGACCACCGACCTCGCCGACGCGCGCCGCCTGGTGCAGGACAAGGTTGCCTTACAAGGCAACCTGGACCCTTGCACCCTGTATGCGTCGCCGACGCGCATCGAGCGCGAAGTGGGGCGGGTGCTGGCCAGTTATGGTGCCGGCAACGGCCATGTGTTCAATCTCGGCCACGGCATCCATCCGGACACCAATCCGGACCACGCCGCAGCCATGGTGGAGGCCGTGCACAGGCTGAGCCGTCCGTATCACGCCACCGCCTGATCCCGCAATGTCCGGCTCACACCGCGAGCAATCCGTGGCGGCGGCTGGCGGAGATGGTGCCATGGCGTCCCCCAAGGGCCACGCGCCCGCCGGCAAGCACCGAACGCCCGGGCGTGACGGGCACAACCTCAGCGCCCGGGCCGCACCAAACCACCCAGGCCGATCTCCTCCAGCGCGTCCATCAACAATGCCCGTACGCAAGCGCCGCGCTCGCACCGCAGCGCACGGCCCAATAGCTCACGGGCGCGGGCCCGGCTGATGCTCCGCACCACGCCTTTGACCCGTAACAGGCTGCCCGCGCCCATGCTCAGGCTGTGCACACCAAGCCCCAACAACAGCGGTGTGGCCCGAGGATCGCCGGCCAGCTCGCCACAGACACTCATCTCGCAGCCATAGGCGCGGGCAGCAGCCGCCACCTGCATCAACGCCCGCAGCACCGCGGGATGAAACTCATCGTAGAGCGCGGCGACACGGGCGTTGTTGCGGTCCACGGCCAGCAGATACTGGGTCAGATCGTTGGTGCCCACGGACAAAAAGGACACTCGCTGCGCCAGCGCGTCCGCCTGATAGACGGCCGCGGGCACCTCGATCATCGCCCCCACCGGCGGCAGGCGCACGGCGTGACCCTCTTCCTGGAGCTCATCGCAGACACGCTGGATCGAGGCCAGGGCGTCGTCCAGCTCGTCCACGTGGGTGATCATCGGCAGCAGGATCTGCAGATTGTCCAGGCCCACCGCCGCGCGCAGCATGGCCCGTACCTGCGTCATGAAGATCTCCGGATGATCCCCGGTGATGCGAATGCCGCGCCAGCCGAGAAACGGATTGCCTTCAGCCACCGGAAAATAGGGCAGAGGCTTGTCGCCGCCCACGTCCAGGGTGCGGATCGTCACCGGCCGCGGCGCGAAGGTTGCCAGGACCTGTCGATAATGCTCGCGCTGGGTCTCTTCACTGGGGAAGCGATCGCGCACCAGAAACGGCAGCTCGGTGCGGTAGAGTCCGACACCCGCGGACTCGTCGATCCCGAGGGGGCGCTGCTCCAGCACCAGCCCCGTGTTGAGGTACAACGGTAACGCGAAGCCATCCGTGGTCTCGGACGGCAGGCCGCGCAGGGCTTCGAGCTCCGCCGAGAAGGCCCGCTCTTCCACCGCCAGCCGGCGGTACTCGGCGGCGACGGCGGCGGAGGGCTGCACATAGACCCGGCCGCGGTAGCCATCGACGATCATGGCGCA
The DNA here is from genome assembly GCF_913062725.1 of uncultured Thiohalocapsa sp. Lineage (GTDB taxonomy): Bacteria > Pseudomonadota > Gammaproteobacteria > Chromatiales > Chromatiaceae > Thiohalocapsa. The sequence continues at coordinate 7,595 of NZ_CAJXWY010000023.1, read as the reverse complement.
GCCTTCGAGCCGGTTCACCGCCAGCTCCAGCACGCCCACGGCCGCCGGCACGCCCATGCCGCGGGCCAGGATCGCCACATGGGAAGATGCGGAGCCACGGCGACTGACGATGCCCGCCAACGCCGCCCGGGGGACAGCGGCGATCTGCATGGCGCTGATCTCGTCGCCAACCAATACGGTCTGCGCCGGATAGTCTGACCGCGGCGCGGCGCCCTGCTGCAGGCGCAACAACACTTGGCGACCAAGGTCGCGCACGTCCGCACCGCGCTCGCGCAGATAGGGATCATCCACGCGATCGAACTCCGCCAGCAGCTCGGCGACCGTCGCCCGCAGCGCGCCCTGCGCCCAGTTGCCGGCGTGGATGCGCTGGATCGTATCGGCGACGAAGCTCTCGCTCTCCAGCATCAGGCGCCAGGCATCGAACAATGCCTGGTCCTCGTCGCGCAGGGTCCCGCTCAGGCGCTCCGCCAGTCGGGCAATGTCCGTGGCGACGCCCGCAACGGCGGCGCGGAAGGCGTCGACTTCGGCGCCGACGCTTGCGGCTGGCTTGTCTGGCACCGCATCGAGGTCGGCGGGGGCATACACGACGAATCCGGTGCCAATGCCGACCCCCGGTGCCGCAGCGATGCCCCCCAGGAAATGGTTCGGCAGCCCGGGCTGCTGGAGCTGCGCCAGCTCGCCGCCGCGACGCGCCAGGGCGATGGCGGCGGCGAGCTGCACCGCCAGGGTGACGACAAAGGTCACCTCGTCATCATCGAAGCGGCGCGCCGACCGCCGACGCAGCACCAGTACGCCGAGCACGCGTCGATGCTGGATGATGGGCACGCCGAGGAACCCATGGTAGGGCTCCTCGCCGCTATCATTGACGGTGAGATAGCAGGCATGGGTATGCGCATCGTCGAGGTTGACGATATCCGCCCGCTCGGCGGCGCGACCGACGAGCCCACGATGCAGGGGGATGCGTACTCGACCGACCGCCGCCGGCGGCAGGCCGTCGGTGGCCATGAGGACGTGCTCGCGCCGGGCGCCGTCGGTGAGGTAGACGGAGCAGACATCAGCGCCGATGGCCTGCCTCACCTCGCAGACCACGATCGCCAGCGCCGTATCCAGCGCTGGCGCCCGATCCACCGCCTCGATGATGCGCCGCAGCGTCGTGAGCATAGTCGGAGTGTTGCGCGGCCGGCGATCCTGCGCCTGGCACGGGCGCGGCGTCAGCGCCGGCGCTGGCGCAGCTGACTGGCCATCTGCGGTGCACGGTGCCGGCCCCCGGGCTTGGGGGACTCGCCGTGTCGTGCGCCGTCGGTCTCGCCGGGCTCGGTGGGGCGCACCGGCCGTTGCGCATGCTCCGGATAGAGCAGAGGCGCCAGTTCCTCCAGCGCCTGGGCGTAGACATGGCGCTTGAAGTACACCACCTCACGCAGTGGGTGCCAATAGCGCACCCAGCGCCAGGCATCGAACTCCGGTTTCTCGGAGCGATCGAGACAGAAGGCGTTTTCGCCGCAGTCGACGCGTAGCATGAACCAGATCTGCTTTTGGCCGATGCAGGTGGGCCCGCAACGCCGGCGAATGAAGCGCCGGGGCAGCCGATAGCGCAGCCAACCTTGGGTGCAGCCGAGCACCGTCACTTGATGCGGGCACAGGCCCACCTCTTCTTCCAGCTCCCGATACATGGCCTGTAAGGGGGTTTCGTCGGCGCGGATGCCACCCTGTGGAAACTGCCAGGCGTTCTGGCCGATACGCCGACCCCAGAACAGTCGGCGCTGCTCGTTGCTGAGAATAATACCGACGTTGGGGCGAAAACCTTCCGGGTCGATCAAGGTGGCGTACCTCGTTGAGCCAACCGGCATTTTTCCACACTCGCCGGCAACCGGGCAAATCCACTGGTATTTCAGTCTTTGCTGATGCTTCGGTCTTCGGCTACCTTGAGCAGCATCCGTCCGGAGACCCGTTGCAGCATGCCACTCGCCATCTTCGATCTCGACAACACCCTGCTCGCCGGCGATTCGGACTACCTCTGGGGCCAGCACCTGGTGGCCCGCGGCGTGGTCGATGGCGACGCCTACGAGGCGGCCAACGCCCGCTTCTACGCCGACTACAAGGCCGGGCGCCTGGATATCGACGCCTTTCTCGCCTTTGCGCTGCGCCCGCTGCGCGAGCACCCGCCCGAGGTGCTGCTGCGCTGGCGCCAGGAGTTCGTCGAGCAGCACATCGCCCCGCTGATCCGCCAGCCGGCGCTGAACTTGGTGGCACGCCACCGCGCGGCCGGCGATACCCTGTTGGTCATCACGGCCACCAATGCCTTTGTGACCGCCCCCATCGTGGCGCGCTTCGGTATCCCGCATCTCATCGCCACGGAGCCAGAGCGCGACGGTGCTGGCTTCACCGGCCGTGTCGCCGGCACCCCAGCCTTTCGCGAGGGCAAGGTCAGCAGGCTCGTGAACTGGCTCGCAGAGCACGACGCGAGCCTCGTCGGCAGCCATTTCTACAGCGACTCCATCAATGATCTACCGCTGCTGGAGCGCGTCGACCATCCGGTGGCGGTGGACCCGGATCCGTTGTTGGCGGCCGCGGCCCAGCAGCACGGCTGGCCGGTGATCTCACTACATGGCGGAGCAACCTGAGCCCGCGACACGCCCTGGCATTCACCTTTCTGTCATTGTTTCCTCACGCTGCCGCAACACCGGTGGGCTAAGTTACGCCCTCGACCCGAGGGTTCAGCCGCGGGTCCCATGGTTGCGCGAGGTGAGCTCATGGGGGTCAACGCGTCCGCGCTCCCGGTACGACGGGGCGCACGTCTGTATGTGGAACTGGCGGCGGGGCCGCAGGCGGTACGCCAGGCGCAAGCGTTGCGTTATCGTGTCTTCGCCGAAGAACTGGGCGCCAAGCTCACACATGAGCATGGCGCCACGGCGCTCGACGCCGACGCGTTCGATGCATACTGTCACCACTTGTTGGTGCGGGACACGCGCACCGACACCGTGGTGGGCTGTACACGACTTTTGAATGGCGAGACGGCCCGGCGGACCGGAGGCTTTTACGCGGAGACCGAATTCGATCTGGGCGCCATCTCCGCACTACCCGGCAAGCTCTTGGAGGTGGGTCGCACCTGCATCTCCGCCGACTGTCGTCAGGGCGCCGCCATCGCCGTGCTTTGGTCGGGCATTGCAGGCTATATTCAGCTCCACAACATCGATTACCTGTTCGGTTGTGCATCGGTGCCACTGGGTGAGGGTGACGTACAGGCGGCGGCGATCATGAATCGCATACGCAGACAGGCCATGGCAGCGCCGAGGCTCCGGGTCACACCCAAGCTGCCACTGCTGCGCACCGACGTCCCTGAGGCCGTTTTGGACGCACCGCTGCCGGCATTGCTGAAGGCTTATGTGCGCTTGGGTGCGCGCGCCTGCGGTGAGGCCTGCCGCGACCCCGATTTCAACGTGGGCGACATCTTGATGCTGCTGGATCTCGGCGAGCTGAATGCGACCTACGCCCGCCATTTTCTCGAGCGTGTCAGCGAGCATTGAACAGCGCGAAACGCCTGCTGCTGAAGCTGATCCCGAGGCTGATCCCGATCTGGCGGGCACTGCGCCTGGGCGAGCACCTGCTCACCGGGGCGATGCTCGGCGCCGGCGTGGCGCTGCTGCATCGCCTCAATGCGTCGCCGCCTTGGCTGTCAGCGCTGGTGGCCTGGTGGCATCGCCGGCTATGCCACTGCCTGGGGCTCAGCGTGAGCTGTCGGGGCAGCGCCGCTGCGGGCGCACTCGTCGCCGCCAATCACGTGTCCTGGCTCGACATCTCGGTGCTCGGCGGCGCGGCACCGATGCGTTTCGTCTCTAAAGCTGACGTGCGCCGCTGGCCGCTGGTGGGCTGGCTCGCTGAGCTCGCCGGGACGCTGTTTCTGCCGCGCGGCGCCCATCGGGCGACGAGCATCGCCCGGGAGATTGCCCTGCTGCTGCAGGCCGGTGAGCGTGTTGCGCTCTTCCCGGAAGGCACGACCGGAACCGGCCACACCCTGCTGCACTTCCATGCACGGCTGTTCGCGGCTGTCGATGCCAGCAGCATGCCGGTCCAGCCCGTGGCCATCCACTACGGCTGCGGCCCAAAACCGGATACGGTGGCACCCTTCGTAGGCGATGACACCCTGATCGCACACCTCGGACGCATCCTGAGGCATCCGCAGTTGTCGGTGACACTGACGTTCCTGCCTCCGGTGCTGAGCCCCACGGGCAGTCGCCGCGAGCTGGCGGAGGCCACGCGCACCGCCATCGATGACGAGCTGCGACGGCGCCGCCGCGGCACCGACGCGGCAACAGCGCAGGCAACCCCCCTTGCGGCGAAGGCCGCCTGAGCCTCTGCCCCCGGATCTGGAACATCGGTGCACCCATGGCGAACCCGAAGCAACCCGGCACGCGCATCGCCGTCGTCACCGAGACCTATCCTCCGGAAATCAATGGCGTCGCCAACACCATGCGCCAGCTCGTCGGCGGGCTCGCCGAACGCGGTCATCACGTGTTGCTGGTGCGCCCACGCCAGGCCGCCGACCGGGGAGTCCGGCCACCACGCGGGCACTTCCTGGTACCCGGCCTGCCGATCCCCGGCTATCGCGGCCTGCGCTTCGGCCTGCCGGTGTATTGGCGCTTGCGGCAGCTGTGGCTGCGGCGACGCCCGGAGGTGCTCTACGTCGCCACGCAGGGGCCGCTGGGCCATGCGGCGCTGCAGGCGGCATTACAGTCCTCCATTCCGGTGATCACTGGCTTCCATACCCAGTTTCACCAATACAGCCGCCACTATGGTCTGGGGCTGCTCACCCAGCCCATCGTCAACACGTTGAAGAGCTTCCACAATCGCTCCGACGCCACCCTCGTGCCGACGACGGCGCTGCGCAGCCAGCTCCGGGACGCCGGCTTTCGCAACGTTCATCTGTTCAGCCGTGGCGTCGACACCGGGCTGTTCGATCCCGTCCGACGCAGCCATGCACTGCGCCGAGAATGGGGCTGTGGCGCCGACGACGTGGTCGCCCTCTACGTGGGGCGCATCGCCGCCGAGAAGAACATCGGCCTCGCCCTCGACACCATGGACGCACTGACCGCACGCATTGGCAACATACGCTGCGTGCTCGTGGGGGACGGCCCCGGGCGCGCGCGCCTCGCCCGAAGCCACCCGGGCTATCGGTTCGTCGGTGCCCGCACCGACGAGGCGCTCGCCACACATTATGCGAGCGGCGATCTGTTTCTCTTCCCCAGCCTGACGGAGACCTTCGGCAACGTGGTCACAGAAGCCATGGCGAGCGGGCTGACCGTGAGCGCCTTCGACTACGCCGCCGCACACGAGCATATCCGCCATGGCACCAACGGCCTACTGACACCCTGCGGCGATGAGACCGCCTTCATGGACCAGGCACTGACGGCAGCCGCCGCGCCCGCACAACTGCGCGCCATGGGGAGGGCCGCACGCCAAACCGCAGAGTCCCTGAGCTGGCCGCAAGTCATCGCCAGCGTCGAGGAACGCCTCCTCGATGTGGTACGCGAGCGGCGCCCGGCGGCCACCGAAACGGTGCTCGGGCGCCCCGGTCCGACGCCATCGGGGAACGGCGTCTGAGATCAGGCGATCATGGCAGTACCCACGGCGGCCGGGGCGGGGAAAGGGCGGCGCCAGCGGGCTGGTTTGATACGACAGGGGGGTGGAGCGGCATCCCTGCCGCCGCAAGATCCAATACCGACGCCGCTCTGCGGGGTGCAGGAGCGGCGTGGATCGCGCCTTACTTCGCCTCGGGCTGGCTCGGCGCAGCGGGGGCCGCCGGCATGCCATAGGGGGCACCGTAAGGCGCGGCATAGCCGGGGTAACCATAGCCATACGGATAGCCATAGCCGCCGTAGTAAGGCTGACCGTAGCCGTAGCCGCGACCATAGCCGTAACCGCGGCCCCGACCCCAGCCACGACCGCCGCCGGACATGCTCATGTTGAAGTCGCCGTAGCCGTCGCCGAACATATCGCTGAACATGTCGCCGACGCCGTCGCCCCAGCCGGAGCCGTAACCCGGGCCACCCCAGCCCGGACCCCACCAGGCACTGGCGGAGGCGGAAACGCCCAGCAGGGCGGCGATGGCGGCGGCGGTAGCAAGCTTTTTCATCTGTAGTTTCCTCGTATTCTGGGTTAGCAAGCGCTGCGCGTTGTCTGCGACAGCAAGCACTATAATATTAGAATCTTCTAAAATACGAAATTTTTATTTTTAATTGACTCACATCAAATGATAGTCTTTGGCTATCGATCGCCGAAGGGCGTGCGGTACCCGTCAGGCATCCAGCAGGCGCATGGACAGATCCACCGCCTGCACACTCTTGGTCAGATCACCGACGGAGATGGCATCCACGCCGGTTTCGGCGATCTCCCGCAGCTCATCCAGCGCGACACCACCCGACGCCTCGAGCCATGCCCGTCCCCGGCTCACCGCCACCGCGCGGCGCAGATCGGCAGGGGAAAAATTATCCAGCAGCACCCGCTCGACTCCGGCGGTCAAAGCCTCCCGCAGCTGGTCGATGGACTCCACTTCGATCTCCACCGGCACCGCCGCCGGTACTCGCCGGCGTGCCGTCCCCAGCGCCGCAGCAATGCTGCCGGCCGCGGCGATGTGGTTCTCCTTGATCAGGACCGCGTCGTACAGTCCCATCCGATGATTGTGACAACCACCGCAGCAGACGGCGTATTTCTGCTCGCGGCGCAGGCCCGGCAGGGTCTTGCGGGTGTCGAGGATGCGCACAGGCAGACCAGCGACCGCATCGGCGTAGCGCCGCGCGCGGGTGGCTGTGCCGGAGAGCGTTTGCAGATAATTGAGCGCCGTGCGCTCTGCGGTGAGCAGGGCGCGCAGCGGGCCTTCGACCTCGCACAACCCCGCACCGGACGCCACTGCGTCGCCGTCGCCGGCGAGCCACTTCACGGCGACACCGGCATCGATGAGCCGAAAGCTTTGCTCGAACCAGGCTTGGCCGCAGAGCACCGCCGGCTCGCGGGTGAGCACCTGCGCGCGGGCCCGTTGGTGCGCCGGCAACAAGGCGGCGGTGAGGTCGCCGCTGCCAACATCCTCATCGAGGGCGCGCTGCACATGCGCACGGATGTGATCGAGGGGCGGCAGACAGGCGGAAAGTGCGGCGGGTGCTGACGCAACAGACATAACGGAACCTGCGGCGGTTGAAGACGTTGGCAAGCGACAGAGACCGCCGGTGCGGCGGCGGCGGGCTACCGTTGGTGCGGGCGCCCCCTGCCGCCGAGGCCATCCGCGTCGGGACCAGAGACGTCTGAGCCAGGCTCACCGACGATGACGCGTCGGCGCACAGCTGCAGCAGGGTGCGGGAGACGAATTCGGGCGTCGCCGTACCGCGACGGCGCCATCGCCGCAACGCGCCTCGGCTGAGAGCCGCCGACCGGGTTTCTCGAGCCGCGCGTACCGGGCGCTCGCCACGGCTGGGAGGTCTCTTTCTGCCGCCGTCGTCTATTATACCCGTCGCATCTCGGTTTTCGCTTTCTGCGGGCTGGGTTGCGGCTGGCGGGGGTCTCGACAGCAGGGATGCTGTCGTGAAGCCTACAGGGACGTATTCACG
>NZ_CAJXWY010000022.1 GCF_913062725.1 uncultured Thiohalocapsa sp. | reverse complement strand
TCGGGGTAGAGGGATTCGAACCCCCGACATCCTGCTCCCAAAGCAGGCGCGCTACCAGACTGCGCTATACCCCGGTGGTGGTACGCCTAGACATCGCAACAACCTTAAACGATGCAGCATAAAGCCCCTGCCCGGTTGCGTCAATCCTCTTTTCGCCAGTCGTGGCCACACGGCGGGCTCGCTGACGCCATACACTTGCGCAGTTGCAGCAGGGGTTGGATCATTCCGGAGGTTTGACCGGCAGAGATCGACCATGAGCGCAACTATCCTCGACGGTAAGGCCATCGCGGCGGACATCCGCACACAGGTCAAGGCACAAGTCGACGCACGGCTGAGCGCTGGACGGCGCCCCCCCGGACTCGCGGTGGTGCTGGTGGGCGAGCACCCAGCCTCCCAGGTCTATGTGCGCAACAAGCGTAAGGCCTGTGCCGAAGTAGGTTTTCACTCCGAGCTGCACGCACTGCCGGCGACCACCTCGCAGGCGCAGCTGCTGGCACTGGTGGACCGCCTCAACGCTGACGATGCCATCGACGGCATCCTCGTGCAGCTGCCACTGCCGGCGCAGATCGACGCCGAGGCCGTCATCGAGCGCATCCTGCCGACCAAAGACGTCGACGGCTTCCACCCCTACAACGTCGGCCGCCTGGTGCTGCGCATGCCCGTGCTGCGGCCCTGCACGCCCAAGGGCGTGATGACCCTGCTGGCGCGCACCGGGCAGCACTTGGAGGGCCTGGACGCGGTGGTGATCGGCCAGTCCAACATCGTCGGGCGCCCCATGGCCCTGGAGCTGCTGGCGGCACGCTGCACCATCACCGTCTGTCACAGCCGGACCAAGCAGCTCGCCGATAAGGCCCGCGCCGCGGACGTGCTGGTGGTGGCCATGGGCCGCTCGCGCTATGTGCCCGGCGATTGGATCAAGCCCGGCGCATTGGTGATCGACGTGGGCATGAACCGCGACGAGGCGGGCAAGCTCTGTGGCGATGTGGACTTTGCGTCAGCCGCCGAGCGCGCCGGGTGGATCACGCCGGTGCCCGGTGGCGTGGGGCCCATGACCATCGCCAGCCTGCTGGAGAATACGCTGGCGGCGGCGGAACTGCAGCTGTAGCGCAGGTGCAGGGCGGCGAGGCTACGACAGCAGCCGCCTGACGCCAGCGCCCCAGGGCCTTGGCCGGCGGTGCGCCGCCCGCCGTCGGCGCGGCGGGCCCACACATGCCCCGGCTCAACCGCGCCGCCAGCTGGTGCCGCCTGGGCCGTCCTCGAGCACGATGCCTGCGTCCTGCAGCTCGTCGCGGATACGATCCGCCTCGGCGAAGTCTTTGGCCCGGCGCGCGGCGCCGCGGCGGGCGATCAGATCCTCGATGGCCGCATCCGAGAGACCATCCATGCCGGCGCCGGCCTTCAGATAGGCCTCCGGGTCCTGCTCCAGCAGACCCAAGTCATGGCCCAACCGGCGCAGCTCCGCGGCCAGACCCGCGGCAGCGGCCTCGTCGTCGGCGCGCACCCGGTTGATTTCCCGCGCCAGGTCGAAGAGCACCGCCAGCGCCTCCGGGGTGTTGAAGTCATCGTTCATGGCGGCGTCGAAGCGCGCGCGGTAGGCCGTGCCATCGCTGGGCTCGACGCCAATCTCCGCCGCAGGCTCGGGCGCCGGCGGCAGGCCGCGCAGGGCCGTGTAAAGCCTGGTGAGCGCCGCCCGGGCGCCGTCGAGCTGGCTGTCGTCGTAATTGAGCGGACTGCGGTAATGACTGGCCAGAATGAAGTAGCGCACCGCCTCCGGCTGATAACGCTCCAGGATTTCGCGCACGGTGAAGAAGTTGCCCAACGATTTGGACATCTTCTCGTCGTTCACGCGCACGAAGCCGTTGTGCATCCAGACATTGACGAAGGGCTCGCCGGTGGCGCCCTCGCTCTGGGCGATCTCGTTCTCGTGGTGCGGGAACATGAGATCGGCGCCGCCGCCGTGGATGTCGAAGTGATTGCCCAGGCAGCCGGTGGACATGGCGGAGCACTCGATGTGCCAGCCCGGACGCCCCGGCCCCCAGGGCGATGCCCAGGCCGGCTCGCCGGGCTTGGCGGCCTTCCACAGGGCGAAGTCCAGGGGATCGCGCTTGGCCTCGCCCACCTCGACGCGGGCGCCGGCGCGCAGATCCTGGGGGTCTTTGCCCGAGAGCCGCCCGTAGCCGGGGAAGCTCGCCACGGCATAATAGACATCGCCGTTGCCGGCGACATAGGCATGACCCTTGTCGATCAGGCGCGCGATCATCGCGTGCATCTCGGCCATGTGCGCCGTCGCCCGCGGCTCCTGGTCCGGGCGCAGCACACCCAGGCGGTCGGCGTCTTCGTGCATGGCGGCGATGAAGCGCTCGGTGAGCGCGGCCACGGGCTCGGCGTTCTCCGCCGCGCGGCGGATGATCTTGTCGTCGACGTCCGTGATGTTGCGCACATAAGTAACGTCGTAGCCGAGACGGCGCAGATGCCGGTAGACGACATCGAAGACCACCAGCACCCGCGCGTGCCCGAGGTGGCAGAGATCGTAGACCGTCATGCCACAGACATACATGCGCACCCGGCCCGGCGTCAGCGGCTGGAACGGCGCTTTGCGGCGCGTGAGGCTGTTGTGGATCTCGAGCATGGGCTTACGGCCTCTGCCTGTTGTGAGCGGTTGCGACCGGCGCCGGGCGCGCCGCGCGGGCGCCGGCATGGGCGCCGTTGGCTCAAAATGTTAGCAAAGCGCATACCAGCCGAGAACCATTCCAGCGGGGTCGGGGTTTTGCCGGAGCGGCGAAACCCGTAGCATGCAGCTCAGCGTGCGGCATCCGCGCCCGCATCGATACCCGCAGGCCCCTTTCTCGCGTCCCCATCACACGGGCAAAACCCTCATCACAGGAGCAGTCAATGATCAAGCTGAGCACCAACCACGGCGATATCCTCATCGAGCTGGATTACGACAACGCCCCCATCACCGCGGCGAACTTCGAGCAATATGTGCGCGACGGCCACTATGACGGAACGCTGTTCCACCGCGTCATCGACGGATTCATGATCCAGGGCGGTGGCATGAACACAGATTTCGTGCAAAAACCGACGCGTGCCCCCATCGAGAACGAGGCCCGCAACGGCCTCAAGAACGTCGTCGGCAGCCTGGCCATGGCGCGCACCAATGATCCGCATTCGGCCTCGGCGCAGTTCTTTATCAACGTCTCCGATAACGCCTTCCTGGACTATCCGGGACAGGACGGCTGGGGCTACTGCGTGTTCGGTAAGGTGGCGGACGGCATGGACGTGGTCAACAGCATCAAGGGCGTCAAGACAGGCTCGCGTGGTGGCCATCAGGATGTGCCCGAGCAGGACGTGGTCATCCAGAAGGCGGAGGTGGTGGCGGACTGAGCCCTCCGGCGCACGTCCATCCCCGGCACCAGGGCCGCGGCGCGTGTGGACCATGCCGCCCGAGAGTGAGCCACGGGCGCGGCCGCAGCACCTGCCCCGCGCAAAGCGGCCGACGCCGCCGGCCGAGCAGCAGCTGTTCATCTCGGATTTGCACCTCGCCCCGGAGCGTGGGCAACTGACCGCCCTATTCCTGCACTGGCTGCAAGCACGCGCCGCCGGCGGCGGTGCGCTCTACATCCTGGGCGACCTCTTCGATGCCTGGATCGGCGATGATGATCCCACCTACCAGGACGTGGAAGCCGGCCTCGCCGCCCTGACCGCGGGCGGCACCCGCTGCGCCGTGATGCACGGCAACCGCGATTTTCTCATCGGGCGGCGTTTCGCCCGCCGCACCGGCTGCGAGCTCTTGCGGGAACCGGCCCGCATCACCGTCGCCGGCGAGCCCACCCTGCTCATGCACGGCGACCGCCTCTGTACCGATGATCGCGCCTATCAGCGCTTCCGCCGGCGCGTGCGCAATCCAGTGGTGCAATGGCTGTTTCGCCGCCAGCCGCTGGCCAAGCGCCGACACATCGCCGCCGCGTACCGCCAGCGCAGCGCGGCCGCCATGGCGGAGAAGACCGCCGCCATCATGGACGTGAACGCCGATGAAGTGCAGCGTGTCATGCGCCGACACGGCGTCAGACGGCTCATCCACGGACATACCCACCGCCCCGCAGACCATCAACTGCGCATCGCCGGCGCACCCGCTCACCGGCACGTCCTCGCGGACTGGTCCATCGATGGCGGTGAAGTCCTGGTGGCCGGCGACGATGGCCTGCGGCGGGAGCCCGTGCAACCCGCATAGCAGCGCCACGCGTGACATCATGCTGACGTCAGCCCACGCCCGGCTGAGACCGCTGCCTTGCCTGGCGACTGTTGCTGGCTCCGGACTGTTGCGCCCGGCGAGCCGAAGCCGGGACGCTCATGGGACCGATGGCGCCATCCACGCCGACCGAAGATGGTTCCACACCACTATTCCGCATCTCCGGGTGGACTGGCCGGGTCATTGGCACAGCGCTTCCAGGCGCTCCAGTTCCAACGCGTCGAAGCCCGCCGCGAGCCGCGCCTGCCGATTCAGCGGGCGGCGCACGCCGCCTGCCATGTGCTCGGTGAGCAGCCGGAAGTAGGTCTCGCGTGGTGCCAGGCCGCGCAGCCCGCACAGCCAACGGAACCAGTGGCTGCCGATGGCCACGTGCGCCACTTCCTCGCGCAGGATCACCCGCAGACAAGCGGCGGTCGCCGCGTCGCCGGCGCGCTCGAGCCGCGCAATCATGCCGGGGGTGACGTCGAGCCCGCGCGCCTCCAGCACCCGCGGCACCAGGGCCATGCGCGCCAGCACATCATGGCCGGTGGCCTCCGCCATCTGCCACAGGCCGTCGTGGGCGGGAAAGTCGCCATAGTCGTAGCCGAGGCCCCGCAGGCGCTCGCGCAACATGGTGAAATGGCGCGCCTCGTCATCCGCGACGCGGGCCCAGTCTGCGGCGAAGGCGGCCGGCATGTCAGGAAAGCGTTGAATCGCGTCCCAGGCGAGATTGATGGCATTGAACTCGATATGGGCGATGGCATGCACCAGGGCCGCCCGACCCGCGGGCTGATCCAGCCCGCGTCGCGGCAGTTGCCGCGGCGGCACCAGTGCGGGGCGCCGCGGCCGTCCGGGCTTGGCGGCGGGGGAGCGCACATCCCGGGCATCGCGCGCGAGCACGCCTGCGCGAATCGCCGCCGCCGCTTGTGCGCTCAGGCCGGCCTTGGTGGCCGGGTCCGCCTCGGCGAGGCAACGTGCCGCGGCGGCCAACAGGGCGCAGCCATTCACCGACAGCACTCCCAGCGATACGACCATCGCGCCGGGCCGACGGATGCGTTAACCTTCATCGGTAGTCCATCGATAACTAAAATATCATCGCCAGAGGCGGGAGGTTCTCACCATGAAACTGTGTCCCAAGTGCACCGCGTCGCCGCTGCCGTTCGTGATGATCGTCGTCATCGCCGGCGTCATCGGATTCATGACCTGGCTGATCCTGGGCCTGTCGGACTGGAGCACCTGGCCGCGCCTCGGCATCGCCGCGGCCGGCACCGCCGCCGTCGCCGCAACCCTGTGGCACTACGTCATCAGCTGCATGCGCCGCCACTGCCGCCATCGACAACACTTCGGCGGTGTGACCACCCCATCATAGCGGCCCGAAGACATCGTTACCCAAGAGCGACCGTAGGATCGCGGCACGTCGACACCCCTAACCCCGCGCCGGAGCATTGCTGGTGACCCGATCGCGCAGGTACACCGGCTGCGCATCGGCGGGATCCAGCAGGGCGCCGGCGGCATAGGCTGCGGCGGCGAGCACGGCGACATCCTGGGCTTCGCAGGGACGCTGCGCGTCCACGCGGGCGGGATCGGCGCCGCTGGCGGCACGCACCGCACCGGCCAGCACGTCGCCATAGGTGTCCCAGCCGCTACCCGCCGCCATCCAGGGCCCCGGGCCGCCCGGTGCCCGCACCGCCGCGGGGGCGCAGACCTGATCGTCCGCCACTGCCACCATGAGGCCTTGGGCATCGGCCGCGTAAGCCCCGGCGTAGACCTCGCCCATGCGGGCATCCAACGCGGCGAGCACACGCTGTGCGCCGGCATCGCGTCGGCAGCCCTGGGCCAGCGCCGCGAGGGTGGACACCGCGACGATGGGCTTCTCCGTTGCCAGTGCGGCGCCCTGCACCACGGCGGCGGCGATGCGCAGACCGGTGAACGAGCCCGGCCCACGGGCGAAGGCAAAGGCATCCAGGTCCGCGGCCCGTAATCCCGCCGTCCGCAGCAGATCTTCCATCATGCCAAGAATGCGCTCACCGTGGCGGCGCTGTGCCGGTGCGATGCGCTGGATCAGGCTGCCGGTGTCATACAATGCCGCCGAGCAGTGGGCAGCCGAGGTGTCGATGGCGAGCAGTCGCATGGGAGCGTCGTAACAGTGGGTGTTGGTGGGTTGCCCGGCGGCGACTCGCCCCCGTCGGCGTCATGGGCCGGCGGCATCGAAGAAGGCCGCCACGTCCGCCAGAGCCGTGGTGCGGTGAATGCTGGGCAGGCTGTCGAGGAACACCCGACCGTAACTGCGCGAGCGCAGCCGTGGGTCGCACAGCACCAGCACTCCCCGGTCGCCGCTGTCTCGAATCAGGCGTCCGGCCCCCTGCTTGAGGGCGATCACCGCCTTCGGCAATTGCAAGTCCCGGAACGGATTACCGCCGGCGCTGCGCAGGGCATCGATGCGCCCCTGCAGCAGCGGATCACCGGGGGATGCGAATGGCAGTCGGTCAATGATGACACAAGACAGGGCCTCGCCGCGCACGTCCACGCCTTCCCAGAAGCTGGAGGTGCCCAGGAGCACCGCATTGCCGTGGTGGCGAAAGCGCTGAATCAGCGCCGCCCGCGGCGCATCACCCTGCACCAGCAGCGGATAGGCAAGCCGGCCTGCGAAGGCGTTGGCGGCGGCACGCAGCGCACGATGACTGGTGAATAGACAAAACGCCCGCCCGCGGCTCGCCTCGATGACGGCGAGCGCGGTCTCGGCCACTATGCCATCGTAGTTCGCCGCCCCCGGCTCCGGCATGCCCGGCGGCATAAACAGCAGGGCCTGGCGCTGATAGTCGAAGGGGCTGTCCCAGCGGGCGGTTGCCGCAGCCTGTGCACCCACCTGCTCCGCGAAGTGTGCGAACGACTCGCCCACGGCGAGGGTCGCCGAGGTATACACCCAGGCGGTCTGCTGGCGGGATTGGTAGCCCTGGAGCACGGCGGCGACATCGAGGGGCGTCTGATGCAGGCGAAAGCCCTGCCCGCGCAGCTCGAACCAGCGCACCGAGCCATCGTCTTCACCGTCGCGCAGATCCTCCAGACGCCGTAACAGCCCATCCGCCCGCGTGCGGCACTGCTCCAAATCCTTGGCGCCGCGCTCCACTGCGGCGAGCGCCGAGCCCATCTCGGCGAGCAGATCCGCCAGCGCCTGCATGCCCTCGCGAACAGCATCATCCGCGGTGATCTCCCGCCAGGCGCCGCGACGATCGCCGCCACCGAATGCGAGCCGCAGGCGCGGCACCAGGTCTCCCAGGGCGGCGGCGAGCTCGCGCAGTTGCGGTGCATCCTCGGCCTCGTCGCGTTGCGCGGCTTTCAGATCCCGGGCGAGGTCCATCACCTGGCGGCTGCTGATGGAACTGCCAAAGAACTGGGCTGCGATGTCCGGCAGTTGATGGGCTTCGTCGACGATGACGGCGTCGGCGCCGGGCAGTACCTCGCCGAAGCCCTCCTCGCGCAGCACCATGTCGGCGCAGAGGAGATGATGGTTGATGACCACCAAATCCGCCTCCTGTGCCCGCCGCCGCGCCTCCACCAGATGGCAGCCCTGCCATTGCGGGCACTCCTGCCCGAGACAGTTATCCGCGGTGGACGTCACCGCGGGCCAGACCGCAGCGTCTTCAGGGATGGCCACCTCGGCGATATCGCCGTTGCGGGTCGCGCCGGCCCAGTCGCGCACGGCGCCGAGATCGCGCCGGGCCTCGGGTCGCAGGGCGCCCGGATCCGCAACGGCTCGCTGCAGGCGGTGACGACAGAGATAATTCGCCCGCCCCTTCAACAGCGCCACTTGTACCGGAATCCCAAGGACGCGGCGCAACGCGGGGATATCGCGATGGAAGAGCTGATCCTGCAGGTTACGGGTGCCGGTGGCGATGATGACCTTGCGACCGCTCAACAGCGCCGGCACCAGGTACGCGTAGGTCTTGCCGGTGCCCGTGCCGGCCTCGCAGATGAGTTGTTCGCCGCCGTCGAGGGCAGCGGCGACACGCGCCCCCATGGCCTGCTGCTGCTCGCGCCAGGCGAAGCCGTCCAGGGCCCGGGACAGCACGCCGTCCGGACCCAGCGCCGCAACGGTTTGCTCCGCCGTATCCTCGGCCATGGACGCTGAAGGGGCGGCGATCAGCCCCCGGCCGCCCTGCGCTCGGCTTCCACGGCGCCCTCGATATCGCCGCTCTGGCGCTTGGTGGTGGCGATGATGTCCCAGTTGTTCTGCTTGAGGGCGACCTGATTGCCGGCGAGGGCGTTGGAGCGTGCGGCGAGATTGCTGGCTTGGGTGCCCTGGCCCTGCTCCAGGCGCACACGCGCCAGGCGGTTCCACAGGTAGGCTTGTTGGGGCTCGATGCGCAGCGCCCGCTCCAGCGTCGCCGCGGCACCCGCGTAGTCACCGGTTTGGCGCTGCTGCTCGGCGCGCCCGGCGAGTGCCTCCACCGCCGGCGCCATACCGCTCGGCGCCAACGCCGGGCGCCTTGCTGCAGTGGCGACGGTCTCGGGTGCGGGCGGCGCCGCAGGCGTCGGTGCGGTTGCCGCCGGCGGGCTCGTTGTCGTGCGCGGTGCCCCGCCGCCGGCCTGCGGCGGCGCCGAGGATGCGGGCGCAGTCGCAGGCGCCCCCGGCTGCGAGCCGCCGGGGGCTGCGTTCGCGGACTGCGGACCCTGTGCGGGCGGCGAGCCTGTGCGCGGCGTGTCGGCATCTGCACGGGAGTCGGCGGGCGAGCCAGCGGTGGACACACGCGGCTGCGGCGGACTCGCCGGTGTGGATTGGGGCGCCGCCACCACGGGCGTGCTCGCGGCGGCTTGCTGACCCGACTCGGTTTGGGTCTGGGGCTGGGAGTCGGGCACCGACTCGGGGGGCGTGTAGGCGTACACTCGCGTTGGCGCCGGCGCATCGGATGCGGTCTCGGGGGTTTCCTGCGACCCGCCATCATCCCGATCCGCGACCGCGGCGCGTCGGCTCGAATCGTAGATCGGTGCCGGCGGCTCGGTGCGCTGATTCATGGCGCAGCCCGTCATCAGCACCAGGGGCAAAAGCGCGAAAAGAGCAAACCTCTGGACTCTCGACATAGCTCAGTTTCCGTAGAAATCGCTGAGAAAAGGACTGACTTCGCGCTCCGGCGCCGCCTCTCTCGAGGCGGCACGCCGTGTCGCTTCGGCCGCCCGCGCCGCGGGCTCCCGGGCCACCACCGCATCCGCCGCACCAGGGCGATCACCATCGCTCGCCACCCGGCCGCCGCTGCCACCGCAGGCGCTGCCGGCGTAGCCGTCGATATAGGGCGCGGAGCGGCCGCAGGCGCCGGTGGTGACCACACCTTCCGGCGGCGTATCGTCCAGTGGCATGGTGTCGATACTGGCGACGATATCGCCCCAGAGACGCAGCGCACCGCTGCTGCCGCTGAGGCCCATGGGCGCATTGTCGTCGCGGCCCACCCAGGCCACCACCACCTTGTCGCCACTGAAACCGGCGAACCAGCTATCGCGCATGTCGTTCGTCGTGCCGGTCTTGCCGGCGACGGTGAGGTCATCCGGCAGGCGCTGCTTGAGCCAGGTGGCCGTCCCTTCGGTGACGACCCGACGCATGGCCCACTGCGTCAGGTAGGTCGCCTGTGCCGACACCACGGACTGCACGGCCAACGGATAGCGGTTCAGTGGCCGCCCGGACGCATCGAGAACCTCACGAATCGCCCGCAGCGGCGCCCGGAAGCCGCCGGCGGCGATGGTTTGATAAGCCTGTGCCACTTCCACCGGCGGCAGCGAGACCGAGCCCAGCAGCATCGCCGGCACCGTATCGATGTTGCGCACGGCGCCCAGATCTCTGAGCAGCCCGGCCACCCCATCCACACCCAGCGCCAGACCGAGATTGACCGTGGCGAGGTTGTAGGACTTCACCAGGCCGCGGTACAGCGGCAGGGTGCCATGGACCCTGTGGTCGTAGTTCTTCGGCTGCCACATGACGCCGGCGACACGCAGGCTCACCGGCTCGTCCGCAATGGGTGTCATGAGGGAATAGCGCTGCGGCTGCGACAACGCCTTCAGGTAGATCACCGGCTTGATCAGCGAGCCGATGGGCCGCACCGCGTCCAGCGCGCGATTGAAGCCGGCATACTCGGGGTCGCGTCCACCCACCACCGCGAGCACTTCGCCCTGGGCGACGGACGTCACCACGGCGGCGGTCTCGAGCGTGCCCTCCGGCAGCCGGCGCGAGCGGTCCAGCTGCGGCAGGCGCGTTTTCACGGCGGCCTCCACATGATCCTGGGTCAGGGGGTCCAGGGTGGTGAAGATACGCAGACCTTCCGAGCGCAGGTCTTCCTCGCGATAGTCCCGCTGCAGTTGCCGGCGCACCAGCTGGATGAAGGCGGGATACGCCCCGCTCGGGCGGGCGCCGCCGGCCACCAGCCCCAGCGGGGCCTGCTTGGCCTGCGCGGCGTCGGCCTTGGAGATGACCTGGTGGTGGGCCATCAGATCGATGACCAGATTGCGCCGCTCGATGACGCGCTCGGGATTGCGGCGCGGATTGAACTCCGACGGGCCCTTGAGAATAGCCACCAGCATCGCGGTCTGCGCGATATCCAGCTCATCGACGTCGCGGTTGAAATAGAACCGGCTGGCGAGACCAAAACCATGGATGGCGCGGCTGCCATCCTGCCCCAGGTAGACCTCGTTGGCGTAGGCGGTCAGGATCTCGTCCTTGTCGTAGCGCCAGTCCAGCAGCAGCGCCATGTAAGCCTCGTTCAGCTTGCGCTCCAGGGTGCGCGCCTGCGTAAGGTAGAAGTTCTTCACCAACTGCTGGGTGAGCGTGCTCGCCCCCTGCACGGTACGCCCCGCGCGCAGATTCTCGAAGGCTGCACGCAGGATGCCCTTGGGATCGACGCCATGGTGCTGATAGAACGTGCGGTCTTCGACGGCGAGCAGCGTCTTCACCAGACGCTTGGGCAGTTGCTCGCGCCGCAACAACACCCGATCCTCGTTGTGGGTGGGATAGATGCTCGCGATGAGCGCCGGGTCCAGCCGCACCAGCGCCAGCGGCGCCGCATCACGCCCGTCGGCGACGTCCTTCACCACACCGCCGCTCAGATCCACCCTGAGGTAGCGCTCCGGCTCATAGCCATCCCAGTAGCGAAAGGGCCGGGTACGGATGGCCGCCTGCTCGCCCGTGATGTGATAGCTGCCGGGGCGCGAAAGCTTTGGGTCCTGACGATAGCCGAGTCGGCTAAGCTCGCCCTCGAGCTCCGCCACCGACAGCGAACGCCCCGTGTAGAGCTCCAGCGGCCGGGCATAGACGCGCGCGGGCAGCGCCCAGCGCTTGCCCTCGAACTTGGCTCGCACCACCTTGTCGAGGTGGACGCCATAGAGACCGACGGCCAGCCCCACACCCAGCGCCACCAGCACCACCACACGCACCATGAGGCCGAGCAAGCCGATGCCCTGGCGCGGCAGGCGGCGTCGGCGCGATGGCCCTGGGTGAGAGCGTCTTTGCTGTCGCATGGCTGTCAGCGCTCGGAGCTGGGTCGGGGCTGCTGCGCGCTGGTGTAGCCGTTGGCGGATGCGGCCACACTTGGCACATCAGTGGCTTAAGCCACATTCCAGCGTGTAGATCTCAGCGGGGGAGTTTAACACGTTCCAGCGTGCCACCGGCCCCCACAACGCCTTCCGGCTATTGCTTGATGCCCACTCCCCGCTGCAGCAGGCGCAGGCTGAGCGCGCCGAGCACCGCGATGAAAACGGCGATGATGAGAAACGCCATGACCAGCGGAATATCCGTGGTCCCGAGCAGCCCGTAGCGGAAGGCATTGACCATGTACAGCACCGGATTCAGCAGCGACACCCATTGCCAGAACTCCGGCAGGAGCTCGATGGAGTAGAACACGCCACCGAGATAGGTCAGCGGCGCCAGCACAAAAGTGGGCACAATGGAGATGTCATCGAAGCTGTTGGCGAACACTGCATTGATGAAGCCGCCGAGGGCGAAGAGCACGGCCGTCAGCACGAACACCGAGAATGTGATGAGCCAGCTGTGCGGCGCCACGTCGGTGAAGAACATCGCCACCAGCATGACAACGATGCCAACGGTGACACCGCGCGCCACGCCGCCGGCCACATAGCCCGCCAGGATCACCCAGGGCGGCGCCGGCGACACCAGCAGCTCCTCCACGTAGCGCGAGAACTTGCTGGAATAAAACGATGAGACCACATTGCTGTAAGCGTTGGTGATGACCGCCATCAGCGCCAGGCCCGGCACGATGAAATCCATGTACGCGAAACCGTCCATGCTACCGATGCGATCGCCGATGAGCCGTCCAAAGACGACGAAGTACAGCATCGTCGTGATGGCCGAAGGCAGGATGGTCTGCACCCAGATGCGCGAGAAACGCAGCACCTCCTTTTGCAGCAGCGTCGAGAAGGTGACCCAGTAGCGATACCCACGCCGCAGGTCGGTGCCGGGATACGCGCTCATGCCGCCTGCGCCGGGGCGCTGCGGCCGCGGTCCACCATCTCCAGGAACAGCTGCTCGAGCCGGTTTTGCTTGTTGCGCATGCTCGCCACCTCGATGCCAGTCGCCCGCAGCGCCGCAAACAGCTCGTTTAAGGTCTGACCGCGATGCAGCTGCGCTTCCAGCGTGGTGGCATCCAGCCGTGCGACGTCGAACCCCGGCAGCGACGGCGCCACCGCCAGCGGCGCGCTCAGATTGAGCACGAAGGCTTCGGCATCCAGCTCCGCGAGCAACGCCTGGGTGTCGGCCACCGCTGCGATCCGTCCATGGTCGATCATGGCGATGCTGCGGCACAGACTCTCGGCTTCTTCCAGATAATGGGTGGTCAGGATGATGGTGGTCCCCTCGGCGTTGAGCTGGCGCAGGTAATCCCACATGGCCCGGCGGATCTCGATATCCACACCCGCCGTCGGCTCGTCCAGGATCAGGAGCTTCGGCCGGTGCACCAGGGCCCGGGCGATCATCAGTCGGCGCTTCATGCCGCCGGACAACAGCCGCATCTCCGAGCGCCGGCGCTCCCACAGATCGAGCTTGCGCAAATAAAATTCCGCCCGCTGCTTGGCCTCGCGCCTGGGGATGCCGAAGTAGCCCGCCTGGTTGATGACCACCTCGGCCACCGGCAGGAACAGATTGAAGTTGAACTCCTGCGGCACGACGCCGAGGCAGGCCTTCACCGCCTCGGGCTCGGTGTCGAGGTCGTGCCCGAACACCCGCACGCGACCGGAAGTCTTGTTGACCAGCGAGGTGACGACGCCGATGAGCGTGGATTTACCGGCGCCGTTGGGGCCCAGCAGCGCGAAAAAGTCCCCCTCCTCCACCGTCAGGTCCACCCCTTGCAGCGCTTCGAAGCCAGACTGGTAGACCTTGCGGAGTTGTTCAACGACGAGGGCGTGCATGAGACCAGGAGACTGATGGATTCGGCGCCCCAGACCCAAGGTGTTGGGCAGAGACAACTAGGCTGAGGCTTCGGCAAGGGGCGTTGGGACGTGGCGTCGGCGAGAACGCCGCCGCGATGCCACGATCGGCGCTGGGTACGCTAGCCGCAAGGAACGCGCATTGCAAGCATGCAGGGGGGCGACCACGCCCCGTCGCTATCGGCGGACGCGCGGCCCGCGGACGCAAGGGCGGACGCAGGGCCGGTGGTATCGCCGGGGGTGTAGACGACGCGGCCCGGCGAGCGACCGTGGCCTCAGCGCTCAACCACGGCGCAACGGCGAGCCCTTCAGGGCGGACGCGAGCAGTGGATCGCGACTCGCCGTCAGGTAGCCGATGGCCAGGCCACCGTAGAACAACGCCGAGCCCACCAGCAGCCCCGACAGCCCCCAAAGCCAGACGAGGGCAGCGGCGGAGACGCCGAGGCCGGCGCCGTAGCCCGTGAGCGACGCCGCAGTCGCCGGCGTGCGCAGCCGCATCAAAATCAGCGTGGCCGCAGCGGCGAAGATAAGCGCCTTGATGCCCACCATGGCATGCAGCAGGTTGGCGAGCGCCGCGTCCACAGCGGCGGGGGCCTGCAGCGTGGCGGCGCTGGCCAGGCCCAGGCCCGCCCCCAGAGCGACGGATGCCATCACCACCGCCGCACCAACGGCCCCCGGCATCGCCGCCGGCGCCGGCCCGGCTGGGTGCTCGCGCCGATGGACCACCTGCAGCCCGCGCCGCTGGTCGGTGTGCAACGGGGCCGGGGCAACGACGCCCGGCACCGCAGGGATTGCTTGCTCGTCTGCGCCCTGTCTCGCCATGCTGACCTCCGCTTCGGTGGCACTGCTCGTGCCTGGATTTCACCCATCGCTTCACAGCTTATACCCGTCGGCGCTCCCTATTCCAGGCAGACGACAAGGGCTTGGCTTGCCAACACCGATATACCAGGCGGATGTCAATGTCCGGCGCAGGCATCTGCGGGCTGGGTTGCAGCTGGCGGGGGACGCCGTGAATACATCCCTGTAGGCTTCACGACAGCATCCCTGCTGTCGAGACCCCCGCCAGCTGCAACCCAGCCCGCAGAAAGCGAAAACCGAGATGCGACGGGTATAACATGGCAAAAGTCCTGCGAATCGCGTAACGTGCACGATCGGCAACGGCGCCGTGCGATCGCCCCCAACGGCGGGCGCAAGCGTTGTCCGTCCACCCGGTCTTGGAGGATGCGCATGCCCGGGACGCGCAAGCGGTGCATCCGCGTCCCCGGCACTGACACGAGCGCTTTGCATGCTGTCCCGCTTGCCAACACCGTATTTGGCCCGAATCCTGAACCGGCTCGGCATGGCGCTGACCAAGGTCGACGCCTTGGCGCCAATTCCGGGCAGCTATTGGGGGCCGCCCGAAGCGGGCCTCATCGGTCATCGGCTCTATGTGCGCCACGACACGCCGCTGCACTCGGCGCTGCACGAGGCCTGCCACTATGTTTGCATGACCGACGAGCGCCGGCGCGGCCTTCACACGGACGCCGGCGGGGACGATGCGGAAGAAAGCGCGGTCTGCTACCTGCAGATCCGCATCGCCGACCAACTGCCGGGGGTGGGGGCCGAGCGCCTGTGCCGGGACATGGATGCCTGGGGCTACAGCTTTCGGCTCGGCTCCGCCTGGAATTGGTACCAACACGACGCCGACGATGCCCGCGCACTGCTCGTGCGCTGGGGGGTCCTGACGACTGACGGCAGCCCCACGTGGCGGTGCCGGCACTGAGCACTCCGCCCTATACTGTGGGCACTGTCACATCGCCGCGCTCGTTGGCGTGCTTCGTCCGGCAGCGGCGCGCATCGCATCCGCCGACAACATCCGCAATCCCGGGAGATCATTCGATGAATCCGCGTTGGAGTCTCTTCGCCACCGCCTGTCTCTTGCTGCCGGCACTCGCGCAGGCCGGCAACGGTGGCCCCGCCGCGGGCCAGGCCTCACCCCAGAGCATGCCCCCCGCCGGGTTACCGATACAGCCACCGCCCATGGCGCCGATGCCGGGGCTGCCGCCGTCCATGCGGGGGGCCGGACCCGAGCTCAGTGCCGGCGGCGGACCGATGCCCCCACCAATGCCCCCGGCGTACGATCCCGAGACGGGCCGCCTCGCCTTCGACTTCGCCGGCATCCGGCTGACGCAGAGCCGCGGCGACGATGCTTATCTGCTGGACATCGATCTGCGGGGACTGCCCGCCGCGCAGGTGCAGATCCGAGCCGTCGGCGGCGGCCTGCTGCTGGCGGTGCGGCGCAGCGCAGAGACCACCCGCGAAGAGACCTTCGCCGACGGCCGCGGCTACCGTCGCAGCTGGGGCTTCTCCACCGGCCAGCGTGTCAGGCGCCTGCCGGCGCCACCGGATGCTGACCTGCGCAACCTGCAGCGCACCGACGGCGACGACACCATCCGGATTCGCATGCCACGGCGGTCAGACCTCCCTGAGTACGGCCAGCCAACACCGCAGACACTGCCACCGGCGCCGCGGGAACAGCCGCAATGAGCGACGGCTTCGAGACCCCCCAGGCCGCCGAGGATGCCTACTACGATGCACTGGAGTCGCGCGACGCGACCCTGATGGCACGCGTCTGGGACGACTCGCCGGACATCGCCTGCGTGTTGCCCATGCAGCCGATCGTCCACGGTCTCCAGGTGCGCGGCCTGATGCGCGAGCTGCTGCACGGCGATATCCCCATCGACATCCGCGTCACCCACATCCACTGGGTGGCCTTCGGTGATGTGGCCATCCACTACCTCCAGGAGCACGACAATGGACCACAGGCACCACCGGACGCCCCCGGCATCTTCGCCACCAACGTCTTCCGCCGCGGCGACGCCGGCTGGACCATGATCCTGCACCAGAACTCACCACCACCGCCGCCGGACGAGCCACCGCCGCACCCCTGAACGTCGGCGTCGCCGCCCACAGGATCACCGAATGCCCACCGACACCGCACCCCGTGTGTATCTCGAGACCCTGGGCTGCCGCCTGAACGAGGCGGAGCTCGAGGGCTGGGCGCGGGACTTTCGCCGCCGCGGCTGCCGCATCACCGCAGGTGACGAGCCCGCCGACCTGCTGGTGGTCAATACCTGTGCCGTCACCGCCGAGGCCGTGCGCAAGTCCCGCAAGCTGCTGCGGCGCCTGAAGCGTGCTCATCCCGGCGCACGGCTGGTGGTGAGCGGCTGCGCGGCATCCCTCGCGGACACCGATCTCGGCGCCGGTGAGATCGATCTCGTCGTGGACAACGCCGACAAGGACCGCCTCGTGGCCATCGCCGCCGATGCCCTCGCCCTGGTGCCGGCGAGGCCCCCGGATGCCGATGCCGACGCCGCCGAAGCCCTGTTCGCCCGCGGGCGCCAGCGCGCCTTCATCAAGGTACAGGACGGCTGCCGCTACCAGTGCACCTTCTGCATCACCACCATCGCCCGCGGTGACGAGCGCAGCCGGCCCCCGGCGGAGATCATCCATGAGATCAATGCGGTGGCAGCCGCCGGCGTGCAGGAGATCGTCCTCACCGGCGTGCAGCTCGGCGGTTACGGACGCGGCGCCGCCAGCCCGGCGACGCCCGATCTTGCGGGACTCCTCGCCGCCGTGCTACGCGAGACAGACGTGCCGCGCATCCGGCTCGGCTCCGTCGAGCCCTGGGACCTGCCGGAGGCGTTCTGGCAGCGCTTCACCAACCCGCGGCTGATGCCGCACCTGCACCTGCCGCTGCAAAGCGGCGCCGATACGCTGCTGCGGCGCATGGCGCGGCGCTGCCGCACCGACGCGTACGCGCAGCTGGTGGCACAGGCCCGCGCCGCCATCGCGGATTTTCAGGTCAGCACCGATGTCATCGTCGGCTTCCCCGGCGAAACCGAGGCCGAATGGCAGCAGACCATGGCGTTCGTCGCCGCCACGGGCTTCAGCCATTTGCACATCTTTCCGTACTCGCCCCGCGCCGGCACCCGCGCCGCGGCGATGCCCGACCAGGTGCCCGAGCCGATCAAGCGCGAGCGCGCGCGGGCGCTGCACGACCTGGGCGCGGCGCTCAAGACGACGGCACTGCGCACGCAGGCGGGCCGCACGCTGCCGGTGCTGATCGAAGGCCAGAATCGCGATGAGATCGGCGCCTACGCCGCGGGCTTCACCCCCGGCTACCTGCCGGTGCGCCTGCGCCAGGCGCCCGCTGACAGCGTCGGGCGCATCGTCCCGGCGCGGCTGCTAGGCTGCAGCGATGATGCCCAAGCGCTGGAAGCGCGGCTGGACGACGGCACCGGCGGCGCCATGCACCGGGCGCCCGGCCACCACACCCGGGCGGCTCAGTAGCCGCTCTCCGTGGCCGCCGCCTGCTGCTCGTTCAGCGCATCGGCGATGTAGGCGAGCGCGAGACCGGTCTCGCGTGTCCAGCTCAGCTCCACATGCCAGCCGGCATCCGTCTCCCAGACGTGCACGGCCCTGCCTTCGCCGCGGCGGATGGCGATCTGCTTGCGCCCCGGCGTGCTCGCATCCTCGGGAAAGCTGCTGCGATCCTCGCCCTCGCCGTACTTCCTGCGCAGAATTTGGTACAAATCCTCGTAGTGCAGCCTCGAGGCGATGCGGTGATCCCTAAGCACCTTGTAGACGGCGCCTCGCCAGGCGAGCACATAAACGCGGTCATGGCCTTCGTAGTAGACCAGCGCCACCCGCTCGCCCTGATCCTGCCGCAGGGCGGGCGGCTGCTGCTGCGCAACGACATTGACGCTCCCACCCAGACAATAGCGATTGAAGACCAGCTTCAGGCAGGGCTGGGGGGCATTCGCGGCCGCTGGGGCCGCCGCCAACAGCAGCGCCAGGAGGGCGCAGCAAGCCGCAGCCGCAAGCGGCCATCGCCGCAGTACAGGGGGGTGCTGTGGGCTCATGAATGCCCCTCGAACAGCCGAAAGGCCAGAGAGGATACAGCATCGCTACGGGGCTTTTGCGTCTGTTCAGGCACGGGGCCGCGCGACGGCATGGATGCCGATGCCCGGTGACGTCGATGGGCCAAGGTCCAGGAGCGGGGCGCGAGGGTCTGGAGTCGCGATGACCAGACACAACTTGCCCACCCTGCCGCCGTGCCAACGCCGCGCCGCAGTTCTGGTATGTTCCCGTCCCACGGGCAGCCCGAACCATCACCCAACCGCCCATGAAGGCCATGATCCTCGCCGCCGGGCGCGGCAACCGCATGCGGCCACTGACGGACCATACGCCGAAGCCCCTGCTGGCGGCGGGCGGGCGCACGCTCATCGAGCACCAGATCATGAGGCTCGCGGCGGCGGGCTTCACCGATCTGGTCATCAACCACGCCCACTTGGGCGAGCAGATCGAGGCGCACCTGGCGGACGGCGGCAGGTACGGCGTGGCCATTCGCTATTCCGCCGAAGGACGGGCGCTCGGTCACGACGGGGCCCTCGAAACCGGCGGCGGCATCCGCCGGGCCCTGCCCCTGCTCACCGATGGCCTCGCCCCCTTCCTGGTCACCAACGGCGACATCTGGTGCGACTTCGACTACGCGCGGCTCGCGAACGCCGCCGCCCTCGCCGCGGGTGACCTCGCCACGCTGGTGCTGGTGGACAATCCCGGCCACAACGACGCGGGTGATTTCGCGCTATACGGCAGCCGCGTCTGTGCCGAAGGCGCAACTGTTGGCTCGAGGGGCGAGCCAACCGACGCCCCGAAGCGACTCACCTTCGCCGGCATCGGCGTCTACCATCCAGCACTCTTCGCCGACGCCGGGCCCGGGGCCTTCCCGCTGGCGCCCCTGTTGCGTCGCGCCGTCGCCGCCGGGCGTGTGGGGGGTCTTTATCACCGCGGGCGCTGGCTGGATGTGGGCACCCCGGAGCGGCTCGCCGAGCTCGACCGCATGCTCAGCTTGGCCACCGCCTGATCCCAAAGGTATGCCATGGGCCAGGACATCACCGACACCCGCTTCACCCCTGCGGACTTCGCGGAGTTCCAGGCCAGGCTCAATGCCGAAACGGAGCTGCTCGCCGCCTGGTTCAACGACGACTGCTTCGCCGAGACGCCGCGCGAGGGCGGCTTCGAGATGGAGGCCTGGCTGGTGGACCGCCGGCATACGGCGCCGGCGCCCGTCATCGAGCCGCTGCTCGCCGCCCTCGACGACCCGCTGGTCGTGCCGGAGCTGGCCCAGTTCAACCTGGAGCTGAACGGCACGCCGGTGCGGCTCACCGGTGATGCCCTGAGCAGCCTCGCCGCGGAGCTCACCAAGACCCTGCGCCGGGTGCGCGCGGGCGCCGCCGAGCTGGGCGCCAACGTGGTCACCTGTGGCATTCTGCCGACGCTGCGCGCCGAGCACCTGGTGATGGCCCGCATGACCCCCCGGGAGCGTTACCGGGCGCTCAACGAGCAGATTCTCCGTCTGCGCGAGGGCGCACCCATCTGGCTTGCGATCCATGGCGAGCAGCCGCTGACCTTCGAGCAGCAGGACGTCATGCTGGAGGCCGCCGCCACCTCGTTTCAGATCCACATCAAGATGAACGCCCGCGAGTCGGCGCGCATCTTCAACGCCTCCAAGATCCTGTCCGCACCGATGGTGGCCCTCGCCGCCAACTCGCCCTTCCTGTTCGGCCGCGAACTCTGGTGCGAGACCCGAATTCCGCTGTTCGAGCAATCCGTCTCCGTCGGCGGCAGCCCGCTGCGCGAGCGGGTGGGCTTCGGCATCAACTATGCCCAGCATTCCGTGCTCGAGGCCTTTCGCGCCAACGTGCGGCGCTACCCGGTGCTGTTGCCGCAGCTGATGGACACACCCCGCGAGCAGCTCGCGCATCTGCGCCTGCACAACGGCACCATCTGGCGCTGGAACCGGCCGCTCGTCGGCTTCGACGCGCACCCCGGCCGGGCGCCCGTGCCACACCTGCGCATGGAGCATCGCGTCGCCGCCGCGGGGCCGAGCGTCGCCGACAATGTCGCCAACGCCGCCTTCTACTTCGGCGCCGTGCATGCACTGGCCGCCGCCGCCGAGCCGCCGGAGCGGCGCATCTCGTTCCCGCAGGCCCGCAGCAATTTCTACCTGGCCGCCGAGTACGGGCTGGATGCGGCCTTTCCG
This sequence comes from uncultured Thiohalocapsa sp., assembly GCF_913062725.1. Lineage (GTDB taxonomy): Bacteria > Pseudomonadota > Gammaproteobacteria > Chromatiales > Chromatiaceae > Thiohalocapsa. The sequence goes on along the minus strand of NZ_CAJXWY010000022.1, from coordinate 40,945 downwards.
TGGGACGAGGCGCAGCGGGTGAAGCTGCCTGAGATCATCCTTCAGCGGCTGCTGCCGCTGGCCCATGCCGGTCTGGCGGACTTGGGTATCGATGCCGCCGAGCGCGAGCACTGGCTCGGCATCGTCGCGCAGCGGGTGCGCACCAAGCGCACCGGCGCGCTGTGGCAGCGGGCCTGGGTGGCACGATACGGCCGCGACTGGGAAGGCCTGACGGAGGCCTACCTGGCGCATCAGGCCACCGAAAAGCCCGTCCACCAATGGACACTCGACTGAGGTCCCAACGCCCACCAGCACGAGATCGCCACCTTGTCTTTCGACGCCGACACGCCCACCGCCGACCCCCTCATCGAGCTCGACCACCTGCCGCCGGGTCTGCTCGCGTGCGATGCCACCGCCCTGGGCGGCTTGCTGGACGGTCCAACACTGATCCACCTGGCGGGCCAGCGCGAGCCGGCGTTGTTCGTCTCCGTGCTGATGCACGGCAACGAGACGGTTGGCTGGGAGGCCGTGCGGCGGCTGCTGCCGGCATTCGATGTTGGCGGCGGCGACCGCCGCCTGCCGCGATCCCTCGCCCTGTTCATCGGCAACCCGCGTGCCGCCGCCGCCGGCGTGCGCCACCTGCCAGAGCAGCCGGACTTCAACCGTGTCTGGCCGGGCTCGGAGCTGCCACCGACGCCGGCGCACGGGGTCATGCAACGCGTAACCGCGCGCATGGCCGAGCGCGGGCTCTTCGCCAGCGTCGATCTGCACAACAACACCGGCACCAACCCGCACTATGCCTGCGTCAACGTCATCGACAACCGCTATCTGCATCTCGCGACGCTGTTTGCCCGCACCGTGGTCTTTTTCACCCGCCCCCGGGGGGTACAGTCCCAGGCCATGGCAGCCCTGTGTCCGGCCATCACCGTGGAATGCGGCAAGGTCCACGACCAGCTTGGCATCGATCACGCCCTGGAGCTGGTGGACGCCTGTCTGCACCTCGCCGAGATCCCCGACACACCGGTGCCCATGCACGACATCGATCTCTTCCACACCGTGGCGCAGATGAAGGTGCCCGCGCACATCGACTTCGCCTTCCCGCCGGCCGCCGCCCCGCTCACCCTGTCGCCGACGCTGGAGCACTTGAACTTCCGCGAGCTGCCGGCGGGCACGGCCTTTGCGACCTGCACGCTGGCGCAGCCGCCGCTGGACGTTCGCGACGAATGGGGTCGGGACGTCACTCGGCGTTACTTCACCTGCGAAGACGGCGAGCTGCGCCTCAAGCTGCCGGTGATGCCATCCATGCTCACCTGTAATGCCGAGGTGATTCGCCAGGACTGTCTCGGCTATCTGCTGGAGCGCTACGACAAGCATGTGCCGCCGCGGCCCGACTGAGGACGGCGCCGCGGGCGTCGCCTCATCTCCGACCCAGTGCACCAGCCCGCGCCAGGCGCACGCGCGTGAGCGCCCACCGCAGCCCGTGCCACAGGCCGACGCCGAGGGCATCGGCGGCAAAGTCCGGCACCGACGCCTGCCGGTATGGCAGCAGCGCCTGCGCCAGCTCGATGCCGACGCCATAGCCCAAAACCAACGCGAGCCGCCACGGCAGCGCCCGGCGCCCTGGCCAGCCGATCTCCGCCAGCGCGGCGAGCACCAGAAAAGCGGCCAGGTGATTGAGCTTGTCCCAGCCCAGCCCCGGCACATCCGGCTGCGGCGTCAGCGCCAGCCAGGCGATGAGCAGCATCGCCGCCGCCAATGCCAGGCGCGCCGCCGGAGACGCGCCCAGAGACGCGCGCTTGAACAGCGCATGGTCAAAGTTCATGCCATCTCCCCCACGTGTCCCACACCCAGGGCGTACAAGAGCAGCACCACCGCATAGCGGGCCCCCTTGCCGGCACCCGTCAGCACAAAAAACAGCCAGAACGGCGCACGCATAAGCCCGGCGATGAAGGTGAGCGCGTCACCACCCACGGGCAGCCAGGCCATCAACAGCGACCAGATGCCCCAGCGCGCATACCAGCGCCGCGCGGGCGCCAGCTGGCGCTCGTTGACGGGAAACCAACGCCGGTCCTGGTAGTGCATCAGCCAGCGGCCGATGACGTAGTTGACGGCGGCCCCGAGGGTATTGCCGGCGGTGGCCCAGAGCCATAGCAGCCAGGCATCATAGCCGGCGGCGAGCAACCCCACGAGCGCCAGCTCCGAGTAGAACGGTAACAGGGTTGCGGCGACGAAGGCCGCCGTGAAGAGCCCAAAGTAACCTTCCATCGGACAGGCCTGCGGGGATGTCGCAGGCCTCAGCCGGCCAGCACCCGGCGCCGTTCCCGCGCCGCGCGCACCAAAGCCCGGAACAGGCGCAATTGCGAGGGTTTATAGAGCAGGAACTCCGGATGCCACTGCACGCCGATCAGGAAGGGGTGCGTCGGCAGCTCGATGGCCTGCACGATCGCGTCCAGATCCCGGCCCACCACCCGCAGGCCATCGGCGACGCGATCGATGCCCTGGTTGTGCAGGCTGTTGATGCGCGTCTGCCGCGTGCCCAGCAGCTCCGCCAGCCGACTGTCGGCGCAGACGCGGAGCGTTTTCAGGGGCAATACAGTCCAGCGGTTGGACGTGCGCACCCGCCGCGAGCGCAGCTCTTGGTACAGCGAGCCCCCCAGGCGCACGTTCAGCAACTGGGCACCCCGGCAGATACCGAGCAGCGGCAGCCCAAGCGCCAGGGCCTGATCGATGACCACGCTTTCCAGCCGGTCCCGGTCGCGGTCATAGCGCGGGTGCACCTCGGGTGCGGCGGCGTAGAGCACCGGGTCCACATCATGACCACCGGTGATGACCACGGCATCCGGGCGCAGATCCGCGCGCGGGTTCCTGGGCGTGACGCTGACGGCGCGCGCACCGGCGAGCCACAGCGCCAGCGCCACCAGCCGCCGCGGGGCGTGGCCGCTGCGGTTGCCACCGGTGACGGCGATCAGCGGAGCCGATGCTCGCGCAGCCATGCGTCCGCCGTCTGCGACCAGTCCCCCACCAGGCGTTCCAGGGGCTGCGAGAGAAAGTGCGCGTAGGCGGCGCAGAGCGCCTGCAGCCGTGCCGGGCTGGCGGCCAGCCGTTCCACCACCAGCCAATCGCCCCAGGCGACGCCCAGGTCCCAATCCGGGTGCTCGATCTCGCTGTTGGGCAGCCGATAGTGCAGCGTCGGCCGGGGCTTGACGCGCGGATCGTCCACCACCGCACGCACCCGTGCCGGGTCCAGATACAGCAAGAGCGGCAACAGATCCAGCGCCCGGTTGCGCGTTGGGTTGGCCTCCAGATAATCGTCGATGAGCCCGTCCAGGCCCGGGGCATAGTCCGCGGCGATCACCCGCCGTGCATAGGCTTTGGAGAAGGGCTCGGCGAATGCGGTGAGGCGCCGGGTCAGGTCGACGTCGGCGCGCTCGCGCAGCCAGTCTTCCAGGCACAGGAAGGCCTGCAGGTAGTGGCGCACGGTGTCCGCATCGGTATCCGGCATCTCCGGGTTCAGCTGCAGCCCAAAGGCGTAGGCCCACTCCTCGCCGGTGCCACGGGCCCCCGCCGCGCGCAGCTCGGCGATCAGGTCATTCATCATCGCCAGTCGCCCCAGCGGCAGCGGTGGACTTACGACCTCCATGGGCACGACATGCGCGGCCAACAGCCGCAGCACGTCTTCGGCGAGGTCCCCGGCGGCGTCCGCGAGCTCCGGGCGATGGCGCTCGCGCCGACCAAGCTCCTTCAGCAGGCCGAAATCCACTTCCACCTGCCAGGCGCCGGCCGGGTCACCATCGATGCTGCGCTCATAACGGCCGGGGGCGCTCACCGCCCCGCCGACGGCGGCGGCCACCAGTGCGGCGGCCTCGTCCAGTGTCAGGCCGCTGAACTCCAGTTCCACACCCACCCGGCGCTCGCCGCCATCGGCGCGGTGGGTGACGGGCGGCATGGGCAGAGGCTCGGACATCAGGACACCGTCGACCGCGGCTGAGTGATCAGCTTATACCCGTCGCCGCTGGGCCTTAGGGCGCGGCGGCGCTGATCGGGCCCGTTGGCGGCGCGCCGGCGCCGGCCTTAGGACAAATCCGCGGCGTGGCGCTTCAGATCGGCCATGGAACAGACCTCCAGCGCGCGCTCGTGGGTGGCCCGCAGCGCCACCCGGGGCGCACAGCCCGCCTCCAGCGCCTCCTGCCAGCGCGCCGCGCATAGACACCAGCGATCGCCGGGCTTGAGCCCGGGGAAGTCGAACTCCGGGATCGGCGTCATGAGATCGTTGCCCCGGGACTTGGAGTACTCCAGGAATGCCTGGGTCACCCGCGCGCAGACGGTGTGAGAGCCCAGATCCTGGGGGCCGGTCTCGCAGCTGCCGCTGCGGGTGAAGCCGGTTTTGGGGGACTCGGAGCAGAGCTCGAGGGGCTCGCCGAGGACATTCTTGGGAGTGGACATGACCCGCTCTCCTGCGCTGTGTGACCGATTCGCCGGGCGCCATCGTGACGCCCGTGGGCAACATGGGGACGATCGCCGACGGCTTCAGCGGGTCCGGCGCGGGCGGTGTCGGCCACGGCGGCTGCAGCCACGCGATGCTGACTGTTCAGGCCCGCATCCGCGGTACCGCGTCCAGCAGACGCCGGGTGTATGCCGCGCGGGGTTCGCCGAGGACGGCGGCCCGCGTGCCGGCCTCGACGATGCGCCCCTGGTGCATGACACAGATGTCCTCGCACAGCCGCTCGACCACGGCGAGGTCGTGGGAGATGAATAAATAGGCCAGGCCGTGGCGGGCGCGCAGATCCGCGAGCAACGCGAGGATCTGTGCCTGCAGCGACACGTCCAGCGCAGATACGGGCTCATCCAGGATCACCAGCCGCGGCGAGCCGAGCAGCGCCCGCGCGATGGCCACCCGCTGCGCCTGCCCGCCGGAGAGCTGGTGGGCAAAGCGCCCGAGCAGCGCGGTGTCCACCCCCGCTTGGGCCGCGACCTGGCGGATGCGCGCCTGCCGTTGCGGACGCTTCAGGGTGGTGAGCCCGCGCAGGGTGTCATCGAGGATCGCCCCGAGCCGGCGGCGCGGATTCAGCGCCGTCTGCGGATTCTGAAACACGTATTGGACGCCGCGGCGATAGGCCCGGCGATCGGCGGCAGCGAGGGCGCGCACATCCCGTCCGCACCATTGCACGCGGCCCTCGCTCGGGGCCAGCAGCCCGGCGGCGATGCGCGCGAGCGTGGTCTTGCCGCTGCCGGACTCACCCACCAGGCCGACTGAAGCACCGGCGCCGATGTCCAGGTCCACGCCCGCCAGCGCCGTCGCCGCCGCCTGCTGCGCCGGCGGCCACCAGCGCCGGCCGCCGCCGTAGCGCTTGCCGACACCCGCCAGCGACAACAGCGGCACGCTCATGCCTCGTCCTCCAGCGGCAAGCGGCAGCGCACACGCCGACCTTCGTCCCAGTCCTGCCCCTGATACGCCTCCCCCCGCCCCGCATAGGGCACCAGATCCGGCTCCCCCGCGTGACACACCGGCTGCACCCGCGGGCAGCGCGGCGCGAAACGGCAGCCCGACGGCTGCGTCCCCGGCATCGGCGGCGCGCCGGGCAGCACCGACAGCGCCTTGTGCGGCCGCCCCAGCGCCGGCGTCGCCCCGAGCAGGGCCGCGGTGTAGGGATGCGCCGGCCGCCGCAGCAGGGCCGCCGCCGGGGCATCCTCCACAATGCGCCCGGCGTACATCACCAGCACCCGGTCGCAGAGCGTCGACACCACCGCCAGGTCGTGGCTGACGAACAGCAGCGCCCTGCCCTGCTCTGCGCAAAGCCGTCGCAGCAGGGCCAGGATCTCCCGTTGCACCGTCACGTCCAGCGCCGTCGTGGCCTCGTCCGCAATGAGCAGATCCGGCCCATGCGCCAGCGCCAGCGCAAGGGCCACGCGCTGGCGCTGACCGCCCGAGAGCTCGTGCGGGAAGCGCCGCGGCAGATCCGCCACCCCGGACAAGCCCACCAGGCGCAGCAGCGCCGGCGTCGCCAGGGCCGTATCGGCGCCGTGTGCGCGCCGCGTCTCGTCGATCTGAAAGCCCACCCGAAACAGCGGGTCCAGCGCCGTCAGCGGCTCCTGCGGCACATAGGCGAGGCGCCGCCCGCGCAGCGCCTGCAGGTCGCGCGCCGCCAGCGCCATCAGCTCGGTGCCATCCAGACGCACCGAGCCGCGCTGCACCGCACCCGCCGGCAACAACCGCAGCAGCGACAGGGCCGTGAGTGTCTTGCCGCAGCCGGACTCGCCCACCAGCGCCACCCGCTCGCCGCGGCGCAGATCCAAATCCACGCCGTCCACCGCCGCCACCGGGCCACTCGGCGCGGGCAACCGCACCTCGAGCCCGCGCACGCGCAGCAGCGGTAGGTCGTCGGCGCACGCCGCACCGGTGCCGCCTCGCCCATGTGCCACAGGGGTCGCCACAGGGGCCGCCGCAGGGGTCGCCGCCCGGGTAGCCACAGGGGCCGCCGCCCGGGTAGCCACCGGCCCCGCCGCCCGGGTAGCCACCAGCCCCGCACCGGGGCGGCGCGGGACCCAGCGCGGGTCCAATAGATCCCGCAGCCCGTCGCCCACCAGATTGATGCCCACCACCAGCACCACAATCACCAGCCCGGGCAGCACGGCGACCCGCGGATAGGTGGTCAGGAACTCCCGCCCGGCGCCGAGCATGCTGCCCAGGTCCGCCGCCGGCGGCTGTGCGCCGAGGCCGAGGAAGCTCAAGCCCGCCGTCTCCAGTACCATCCAGCCCAGGGTCGTGGTCATCAGCAGCAGGAGGGTGGGCGCCAGATTCGGCAGCACCTCCCGGGCCAGGATGGCGAGCTCGCCGTGGCCCGCCAGCCGGGCGGCGGCGATGTAATCCTGATGGCGGATCTCCAGCGCCGCCCCCCGCACCGCCCGGGCGAAAAAGGGCACATTGGCGACGGCAATGGCCAGCATGGCGTTGCCGAGCCCCGGTCCCAGGGCGGCGACGATGGCCAGCGCCAGCAGCAGATACGGAAAGGCCATGAGCACGTCCACGCCGCGCATGAGCAGCGCATCCGCCCAGCGGCCGAGCCAGGCCCCGGCGAGTCCGATCACGGTTCCCACCAAAGCCGCGATCACGGTGGCCAGGACGCCGACGCCGATGCTCGCCCGCGCGCCCCACACCAGCCGCGACAGCAAATCGCGGCCGAGCTGGTCGGTGCCGAGCAGATGCCCCGCCGACAGCGCCGGCAGCATGCGCTGCGCCGGTGCCGTCTGCGCCGGATCCGCCAGCGGCAGCACGGGCGCCGCCAGCGCCGGCAACAGCACCAGGGCCAACAGCCCCAGACCCGCCACGGCGCCCGGGTGTCGCAGCCACACCGGCAGGGCCGGCGTGGCAATCCCCTCGGCGGCGACGCGCGATGCGTCCCTGCTCACGCCGCGGCCGTGCGCCGGTCCAGCGCGTGCTGCGCCATGTCCGTGGCGAGATTCACCAGCACATAGGCACTCGCCAGCACCAGCACGCCCCCCTGCACCAGCAGCAGGTCCCGGGCGGCGATGGCATCCACCAGCAGCCGGCCCAGACCGGGCCACTGGAAAATGGTCTCGATGTAGACGGCGCCGCCGAGCACGAATCCCGCCTGCAGGCCGATGACGGGCATGACCCGCGCCAGCACGCCTTTCAGGGCATGCACCAGCAGGATACGCCGCGCGCTGAGCCCCCGGGCGCGGCAGAGCCGGACATGATCCGCCGCCAGCACCTCCAGCGCCGCACCGCGGCCGATGCGGCCGATGACGCCGGCGGCCACCAGCGCCAGGCTCAGGCTGGGCAGCAGCAGATGGCGCGCCACATCCACGGTGAGCGCCATGGCGCCCGCCCCACCGCCCCACAGCCAGGGCGTCACCATGCCGCTCGCCGGCAGCCAGCCCAGCCAGACGGCGAACAGCAGCATCAGCAACAAGCCCAGCCAGAACGGCGGCACCGAGATGCCGAGCAGCACCGCCAGGGTCACCAGCCGGTCGGTGGCTCGGTTGTGCCGCAGCGCCGCCAGCAGCCCGGCCGCTAGCCCCAGCACCGTGCCCAGCAGCAGCGCCGTGGCCGCCAGCAGCAGGGTCGGCCCCAGGCGCTCGAGCACGGCCTCCGCCACCGGCCGCTCCAGCGACACGGAGCGCCCCAGATCACCCTGCAGGATGCCGCCGAGCCAGCCGAGCCAGCGCCGCCACCAGGGCTGGTCCAGGCCCAGCGCCGCGCGCAGCTCGGCGAGGCGCTCGGGGGTGGCGTAGGGACCGAGGATGGCGAGCGCCGGGTCACCCGGCACCAGCGCCATCACCGCGAACACCACCAGCGAGACGCCGAGCAGCACCGGCACCAGCAGCAGCAGGCGTTGGACGACGTAGCGGCTCATCACAGGCGTTCGCCGGGGGACGTGTTCGAAAGCATTGCTGAATCGATGACGGACAGGGGTGGCACGATGGCGTGGGCGACCACCGCCGCCGCGGCTGCGGTCAGGGCGCCAACAGCGGCCCTCGGGGCGGCGCCGGCACCGCCGCCGCGTCGCGCCGGCCCGCGGATACGTCCACGCGCCACAGCAGCAAGCCCCCCAGCGCAAACAACAGCAGAATCGGCAGCAGCGAGAAGCGCGGATCACCGGCGAGGGCCGCCGTGGTGCCCACCAGGAACGGCCCGAGCACGGCCGCAAACTTACCCACCATGTTATAGAAACCGAACAGCTCCGCGGTCTGCCCGGCGGGGATCAGGCTCGCAAACAGCGATCGGCTCAGCGCCTGAATGCCCCCCTGCACCAGGCCGATGGCGGCCGCCAGCGCATAGAAATGCTCCACCCGCGACATCTGCGTGGCCGCCAGCACCACCAGGCCATAGACGGCGATGGCCGCCAGAATAGCGGGCTTCGGGCCAAAGCGCGTACCCAGCCGCCCGAACACCAGCGCCGCCGGAAAGCCGACGAACTGGGTGATCAGCAGCGCCACCATCAGGCTGGAGGACTCGAAGCCCAGATCCAGACCATACTTGACAGCCATGAACACGATGGTGTCCACGCCGTCGATGTAGAACCAATACGCCAGCAGGAACAGAAAGGTGTTCGGTAACTGCCGAATCTGCCGAAAGGTCCGGGCAAGCTCACGGAACGCACCCAGGGCCGCGCCGCGCAGCGAGCGGCGCCCGAGCCCGCGACGCTCCGGCACCACGAGCGCCAGCGGCAGCGCGAAGACCGCCCACCACAGCGCCACGCCCAGAAAGGCCGCCCGCACCGCTTCACCTGCATCGGCGAAGCCGAACGTGGCGGGCGACAGCACCATGGCGACGTTGGCCGCAAACAGCAGCCCGCCGCCGAGATAGCCCAGCGCGTAGGCCAGCGACGACGCCCGCTCATACGCCGCCGGCGCAGCCACATCCGTGATCAGGGCGTCGTTGAAGATATTGCCGCCGAAGAAGCCGAGCAGCCCCGCCAGGTACAACAACAGCGCCGCCTGCCAATGCCCGGCGCCGAGCCAGTACAGCGCCGCCGTGGCGAGCACCCCCAGCAGGGTGAAGCCGAGCAGAAAGCGCTTCTTCGCCCCCAGCTGATCCGCCAGCGCGCCGAGCACCGGCGCCGTCAGCACCAGGATCAGGCTCGCCGCGCTGGAGGTGTAGCCGAGCCACTGGGTGCTCTTGCCATCCGCCAGGCCCTGCGCCCAGAACTGGGCGAAGAACACCGGGAAAAAGCCCGCGATGACCACGGTCGCAAAGGCCGAGTTGGCCCAGTCGTAGAGGGCCCAGGCGAGTATGCGTCGGGAGGGCATAGGCAAGCGTGGCTCCGGTCAGCCGCAGCGGAAACTGGTCGATCCGTCCGCCGGGCCTGAGCCCGTCGCTCGGCCCCGGACGTTGTGGAGCGGCCGCACCGATCAAGCGCCCGCGTCGATCCACCAAAACGCGCCGGCACGGTGTGGCTCACGCGCTGGAAGCCGCAGGCTTTCGTGGTGCGGGCCAGCCGCAGGGTATCCTTAACCGCAAGCCGGGTGAAGCGTGTCATCCCCGCTTAAAATAAAAACGCGGCGCATTCTAGGTTTGAGGCTGGCAATATGGCGTTCGACGGTGTGGATTGGCTCGACCTGCAACGCCTGGCGACGGCCTTGGTGATGCCGCTGCCGCTGGGGCTGGCGCTCGGACTCATCGGTCTTGCCTTGGTTTGGCGCCTGCGCTGGCTCGGTGTGGTGGTGGCTGGGATGGGCGTGAGTCTGATTGGGGCGTGCTCGCTGCCGGTGGTGGCCACGGCTTTGATGAGCGGTCTCAAGGTGGAGTATCCCCCACAGACCGCAGCGGACTGTGAGCCGGCTGATGCCATCGTCCTGTTGGGTGGCGCTGTGCAGCCGTTGTTGATGGATGACGTGCGCCCACGGTTGCATCGGGGCTCGGATCGGGTCTGGCAGGCCGCGAGGCTCTATCACGCGGGTTGCGCGCCGCTGATCGTGGTCAGCGCGGGCGGCAAGCTCGAGCCACCGGTGGTGGCGTCCGAGGCCGAGGCCATCGCGGAGCTGCTGATCGCACTGGGGGTGCCGCAGTCTGCGCTGCGCCTGGAGGCGCAGAGCCGCAACACCCAGGGCAATGCAGCCTTCAGCCGCGACGTGTTGGGGCGCGCCGAGGGGCGGCGGGTGCTACTGGTGACCTCCGCCTGGCACCTGCGCCGTGCGGTGGCGCTGTTCGAGCATCAAGGCTTCGAGGTGCTGCCGGCCGGCGCCGACTACCGATCCTTGCGCAGCTGCCGCGGGCTGCATTGCTGGCTGCCCAGTGCCGGTGCGCTGGAGGCGAGCGCACTGGCGGTGAAGGAGCATCTGGGTTATTGGGTACAGGTGCGGTTGCGCGCGTGAGGCCCGCGGGCGGTCCAGCCGGGATGTGGGAGCGGTGGTAGGCGTCGACGCGCAGGCTGTCCCTCACGCCGCCCCAAGACGTTGCAGTAGGGTTTGTATGGCGTCTCGCACATGCCCGGCGATAAGCATGATGAAGCCGCTCCTATCACCCGCCAGGTTGACTTTTTCCAAAGCATCGTAGTAAGCACGGCGACTGTCGGTATCGCCCGGGATATTGGCAATGGCATAGCCATGGGATAGAAGGATCAGGTTCATGACCAGTCGCGCCGTGCGGCCATTGCCGTCGAGGAACGGATGAATGGTCACTAGCCGCTCGTGCGCCTCGGCGGCTCGCACCACCGGGTGCAGCTCCAGGGATTCGCCACACAGCCACAGCCCATACGCCTCCATCAGCTTGGGCACGGCCCAGGGCTGCGGCGGCAGATGACGACTGCCGGCGATCATCACTGGTAGGCTGCGGTAGCGTCCGGCGTTGTCACGGTCGATGCCACGCAGCACCAGCGCATGAATGCTGCGCACCTGACGCTCATCCAGGGTCGCAGCCTGACCCGCCAGTTCGCGGATGTACAAGATCGCTTCGTAGTGATTGATCGCCTCCAGATGCTCACGCATCGACTTGCCACCGACCGTGAGCCCTTTGTTCACCACGAGGTCGGTCTCCCGCAGCGTCAGCGTATTACCTTCGATGCGGTTGCTTTCATAGGTATATGCAATGTCCATCGCTTGCTGCAGCTGCACGCTGGTCAGAGGGCGCACGTCATCCAGTCGGCTTTTCAGGCTGTCGATCTGCGCCAGAAGCTGATCAAGCTCACTCATGACCATCGCCTCCGTAGCCCCTGCCTAACGCACCTCGCCGTCCGCGATCATCGCCATCCGCACCAGCTCGGCCAGGGAGTCGGCGCGCATCTTGTCCATGACCCGGGCACGGTGCACCTCCACGGTCTTGGCGCTCACGCCGAGGGCCGTGGCGATTTCCTTGTTGGACTTGCCGTCGGTGACCATGGTCATCACCTCGTGCTCGCGGGGTGTCAGCGCCACCATGCGTGCGGCGATGTCGGCCCGCTGCGCGTGCAAGGCCCGCTGCTTCTCGTCGTGCTGCAGGGCATTGCGAATGCTGACGATCAGCGCTTCGTCATCGAAGGGCTTCTCGATAAAGTCCACGGCGCCGTTTTTCATGGCCTTCACCGCCATGGCCACATCGCCGTGGCCGGTGATGATGATCACCGGAATGCGGTGCTCGCGCTTGGCGAGATAGGCCTGCAGCTCCAGCCCGCTCATGCCGGGCATGCGCACATCCAGCAGCAGACAGCCGGCGCGCCCCGGATAGTAGGCGTCCAGAAAGGCCTGGGCAGAATCGTAGGTTTCCACGCGCATGCCCATGGACTCGATGAGCCATTGCAGCGAGCTGCGCATGGCCTGGTCGTCATCGACGACGAAGACGGTTTCGGCCCAGCTCATCGGCCCGCCTCCGCCGCCAGCGGCGCCTCGGCGGCCGCGGGTGCGGCCGCGGTCGCGCGGGCATCCATCGCCAGCGGCAGGTGCACATGGAACACGCTGCCCCGGCCCGGCTCGGACTCGGCGCGGATCTCGCCGCCGTGATCATCGATGATGGTCTGACTGATGGCCAGTCCCATACCCATACCGGTCTCCTTCGTGGTGTAGAACGGATCGAACAGGTGCGCCATGCGCTCTTCGGGAATGCCGGGACCATTGTCGGCGACACCGACGATGGCCTCCGCACCATGCACCAGGCTGAAGATCGCAAGGTGGCGTTCCTCCACCGGCTTGTCTTCCAGCGCATCCAGGGCGTTGCGGACCAAATTGAGCAGCACCTGCTCGATCTGCACCAGGTCGACACTCACCGGGATCTCGCCGTCGAGCAGGTTCAGCTCGATGCGCAGCGCGAGCTTGCCGGTCTCGAACTCCAGAAAGCCGCACACCTCGCGCACCAGATAGTTCAGGTCGACGACGCTGCGAATGGGTGCCTGCTTGCCCACCAGCGCCCGCAGCCGGCGGATGATCTCGCCGGCACGCTGGGCCTGGGAGGAGATCTGGCGCATGGCCTCCACCAGCGGCGCGGTGTCGTTCACACCGTTTTGTAACCGCCGGCTCGCGCCCTTGGCGTAGTTGACGATGGCCGACAGCGGTTGGTTCAGCTCGTGCGCCATGCCGGTGGCCACCTCGCCCATGGTCGATAGCCGGCACACGTGCACCAGCTCGGACTGGTGCTGGCGCGACTCCTGCTCGGCCCGGCGCACGGCGGTGATGTCGCGGGCATAGATGTTCACATAGCCGAGATCGGTGATGGGCACGAACAGCAGCGAGTAGATCTGCTCACCCTGGTCATCCTCACGCTCGTGGTTGCGGCCGTCGTTCAGCGCCGCCCGCACCTCGCCGATCCAGGCCAGCGGCAGCAGTTGCCCCGGCCCGCTGGCCCAGGCGTTGGTCAGCGATCGGCTCGCGGCATTGGCATAGACGATGAGCCCCTCGCCATTGACGCGCAGGATGGGATTCGGGCTTTCGCTGGCGAAACGGGCCAGGCTCTTGATCTCGCGCTCCGCCGCCTTGCGCTGGGTGGCGTCGTGGATGTAGAGCGTGTAGACGCGCTCGTCGTCGATGTCGATGGGGACGATGGACAGCTCCACCGGGAACCGCGCACCGTCGATGCGCCTGGCCCAGAGCTCGCCGCGGGCGTGCGGACGGCGATGGCCCTGCTGGCGGCGCCCGGACTCCGAGAGCATGCCGAGGAAGGCGGCATGCTCCGCCGCATCGAGAAAACGGCGGGCGAAGTCGCCGTTGATGGCGTTCAGGGGCGTCAAGCCCAGCATGGCCTCGGCCATGGGGTTGTAATCGACGATGAGTCCGGCGCGGTCGAGGGTGACGATGGCATCCAGCGACGCCTCCATGATGGCGGCCTTCAGCGCCTCGGTCTCGCGCATTTCGTGGGCATGACGGCGGTCCATTTCCTCGCGCGCCTTGAGCACCAGATTGGTGAAGTGCTGAATCCAGTCCTCCAGCAGCAGCAACTGGTTACCGCCACGCTTGAAATTGGGCTGCTCGATCTGCAGCGCCCGCTGCGAGAAGCGGGTCATGCGCGCGAGTACGCGGTTCAGGCGTGCCGAGACCAGGTAGATCACCAGCGTGAACACGGCGATGAACACCAGCGCCGCGATGAGCCGCTGGCTGCGCTCGAACTCCACCACCCGCTCGGTCATCTTCTCGACGCTGGAGTGCGGGATGAAGGTGGCGAACAGCATGTTCCAGTTGGAGCCCTCGTATTTCGGCAAGGATTGGGACGTCACCAGGAACTCATCACCCCACTGCTCGAGCAGCGTGCCGGGGATCAGCTCCAGTGGCTCGTTGGTGGCGAGGATGCGCTGCTCATCCGCATCCACCAGCGCCACCGCCGAGCTGTCCGCCGACACACTGCCCTCCGACGCCTCGAGAAAGGCCGAATCGATGGGCACCACCACCACCAGATGACCCATGCCATAGCCGCCGGCGTCCTCCACCCGATCGCTCACCATCAGGTAGGGCTGATCCCCGGATCTGGCCAGTACCGTGTGCACCTCGTCGCCATCGCCCACCCAGGTGCCGGCGTCGGCGAGTATTTCCGGCGGCAACGGTTTCTTGCCGGCCTGATAGATCTCGCGCACCTGTCCGCGGGTGTCCATCAGCAGCACATGGCTCGGCGCCAGCAGCGCATTGCGCTCGAAGAAGTCCGGCAGCCAGAACGGGCGGAACTGCTCATACACCACCGGCTCCACGGCCTCTTCGGGAAACCAGAACAGGGGCTCCAGATACTGCGCAAGGCGGCGGTGATTGGCCAGCAGCCGCGCCGTGGCCGCATAGTTGTTCATATACTGGTCAAAGCGCAGCAGGCTCTCGCGCGAGCGCAAATCCAGCCGCGCGGTGAGCTCCTTGTTGAAAATGCGCTCCACCGCCTTGCTCTGTACCTGATCCAGCACACCCCACACCGCAAGCCCTGCCACCAGGCCGATCAGGATTGCGATCAGCGGCATCGGCAGATGGCGAAAGAGACGGTACACCGCTGGCTTCACGGTCGTTTTCGGCAGCTTCCCAGGGGTTTGGCGGACTCTTGGAACGGCCCTAGTCTAGCCGAAGTACCTGCCGTTGCAGGCCTCTGCAAGCCCGGCGGAACCTTGCGCCGCCGCCGCAGACCGATGCAGCAAATCAATGACAACCGGCGCATGCGCCGGCACACTGTAATCATGACAGACACCATCACCACCGCCGCCGAGCCCCTGCCGGACCTCACCCGGGCCCGCATCCCGGGCCTGCTGCGCCGGCTCGCCACCATGCTCTACGACCTCATGCTCCTGGTGGGCGTGCTGGTGCTGGCGGCGGCCGTGTTCTATACCCTGTTCAACCTGCTCACCGGCCGCGAAGCCGTCGCCGGCCCGGCGCGCCTGCTGTTTCAGGTCTATCTGCTGGCGGTGATCGCCGGCTACTACGTGTATTTCTGGACCGGCGGGCGCCAGACCCTCGGCATGCGCAGCTGGCGCACGCTGCTGCTGCGTGCCGATGGCCACCCCCTCACCGCCACCGATGCGCTGCGCCGGCTCGCCCTCGCCGCGCTGACCCTGCTGCCGCTGGGCGCGGGACTGCTCTGGGTGCTGTTCGACCGCGACGGCCTCGCCTGGTACGACCGCCTCTCCGGCACGCGCCCGGTGCTGGCCGCCAAGCGCAAGCGCAACGGCCGCTGACGGCGCAACGCCGCCGGGCCCCACCCCATCACCCCAGCCGACGCCAGCAGCGCAACCGCCGTGGACTACCGCATCATCCCCGTCACCCCCTTCCAGCAGAACTGTACCCTGTTGCGGTGTCCGGACACGGGCGCCACGGCCATCGTCGACCCCGGCGGCGAGCCCGAGCGTCTCACCGCCGCCCTGGCCGCCATGCATGCCGAGCCGGTGCTGATCCTGCTCACCCACGGCCATCTCGACCACGTGGGCGCCGCTCCGGCGCTGGCAAAACAGCTCGGGCTGCCCATCGTCGGCCCCCATGCGGACGACGCCTTCTGGCTCGACGCCCTGCCGCAGCAGGCGCAGATGTTCGGCTTTCCGCCGCACCAGGCCTTTCGGCCCGAGCGCTGGCTCGCCGACGACGCGGTGGTGACGCTCGGCCACCGGCAGCTTCGGGTGCTGCATTGCCCCGGCCACACCCCCGGGCACATCGTGCTGTTCGACGCCGAGACCCGCCTGGCGCAGGTGGGCGACGTCCTCTTCGCCGGCGGCATCGGCCGCAGCGACTTCCCCCGCGGCAACCAGGCGGACCTGCTGCGCAGCATCCGCGAGCGGCTGTTCCCCCTCGGCGACGACGTGCGCTTCATCCCCGGCCACGGGCCCATGAGCACCTTCGGCGAGGAGCGCCGCCACAATCCCTTCGTCGCCGCCGGCGCCTGACCGCCGGATCAGCCCCAAAGCGGCGCCTGCCCGGCTCCTGTCTGGCCCCTGTCTGGCTCCTGAGCATCACTTGAGCCTCCAATTGCCGCCACACCGGCGGTCGCGGTTCACCCGCCCTGCCCGCGGGTCCGCTACAATCGCAGGTTTTGCGCCGCCCCATCCAGCCGATGTTCTTTAAACAGCTTCTGGACAAGACGCGTAACCGGCGCCCGCCGGATGCGGCCACCCTCGTCGAGACCGCGTGCAGCGCGCCGGATGCCACCGCGCGCCGCGAGGCCTGCCGTGCGCTGATCGAGCTGGACGTGCTGCAGCGCATCGCCGCCGAGGACACCGACGCCGGCGTGCGCGAGCTCGCCACCGCACGCTTCCGCCGGCTCCTGTGCGGTCAGGACGAGCGGGCGCCGGCACTGGCCGAGCGCAGCGCAGTGCTGGCCGGCATCGTCGACGAAACCGTGCTGGTGCAGGTGTCGCGTGAGGCGGTCGAGCCCGAGCTTCGTCGGGCCGCCATGGAGCGCCTGCATCAGCCCGAGCACCTCATCGCCTGCGCCGTCGATGACCCGCTCGCCGCCAATCGCCACGCCGCCGCCGATCGCCTGCACGACCGCGCCGCGCTGGAGCTGGTGCAACGGCGTATCGGCAAGCGCGACAAGGGCGTCTACCGGCTGGTGAAGGAGCGTCTGCGCGCCCTGGCCGAGGCGCAAGAGCGCCCGCGTCGGCTGCGCGCCGCAGCCGATGCCATCTGCGACAAGCTCGAGCGCCTGGGACGTTACGAGCAGTGGAGCCAGGACCACGCCCTGCTCCAACACCTGGACCGGGAGTGGACCGAGATCGAGGCCGAGCTGGGCGCCGAGCTCGACACCGAGCGCCGCAGCCGGCGCGAGCGCCTGCGCACGGCGTTTCTGAGCGCCCATGAGGCCCAGGCGACGGCGCATGCCGCAGCGCAGGCCGCCGCCGAAGCCAGCGCCGCCGAGGCCGCACGTCGCGCCGAGCTGATCCGCGCACTCACCGAGTTGCGCGCCCTGCAGGATCCGCAAGCCCTGACAGAACGCCAGCACCAGATCGCCCGTGACTGGCAGGCACTCGCCGCCGCCGCCCCCGCCCAGGACCAGCGCGCCTATGCCGAGGCCGAGGCCGCCGCCCGCGCCCGCCAGGCGCAGCTCAACGCCGAGCACCAGCGCCAGCGCGCCGCCGAGCAGCTGCGCCGCGACGCCGAGGATGCCCTGGCGGCCGGCGCATTGGAGCAGCCTCGGGTACGGGCCTGCGAGCGGCGGCTGAAGGACCTGCGCGCCGCGGGCGACGTACCCGCGGCCACCATCGACGCCGTCGAGACGCTCAGCACCCGGCTCAAGAAACATCGCGAGCAGATGCGCCGCAAGCTCGGCGCGCTCACCGAGCGCCTCGCCGAGCTGGACGCCCACTTCGCCGCCGGCCGGCTCAAACAGGCCGAGCCCCTGTACCAGAGCATCCGCGCCACCCTGGACCACGCCCACGCCGCCGGCCTGCCGGCGAGCGAAACCGCCGCCGCCGAGGGCCACCTCAAAGACATCGCCCCGCAGCTCAAGGAGCTCCAGCGCTGGCGGCGCTGGGGCGCCGACACCCGCCGCCAGGCGCTGTGCGAAGAGCTCGAGCGCCTCGCCGCCGATACCAACCACGCCCTCGAGCCCCTGGCGCATCGGCTGGCGGAGCTGCAGGACGACTGGCGCAGCCTCGATCGCAACGGCGCACCGGCGGACGACGCCCTCTGGCAGCGCTTCCGCGCCGCCGCCGAGACCATTCGCGGCCGCTGCCAGCCCTTCTACGACGCCCAGGCCAAGCTCCAGGCCGCCAACCGCCAGCAGCGCGAGGCCCTGTGCCTGCAGCTGGAGGCCTTCCTGGACCAGGTGGACTGGGAGCGCATGGACTGGAAGAAGGCCATGCGCGCGGCCCGCGAAATGCGCCAGGCCTGGGCGGCGCTGGAGCCCGCCCAGGCGCCGGCCTCCGGCCCCCGGCGCCGCGACCACCGCCGCCCGCTGGAGGGGCGCTTTCGTAAATCACTGCGCCGGCTGGACGAGGCCCTGGACGCCGAGCGCGAGCGCAACCTCGCCGAGCGGCGCGCGCTCATCGCGCAGATGCAGCAACTGGTGGATGCGCCGGACCTGCGCGCCGCCATGGAGTCCGCCAAGGCCCTGCAGCGCCAATGGCAGCCCACGGTCACGGGGCGCAAGCGCGACGAGAACGCCCTGTGGCAGGAATTCCGCGCCGCCGCAGATGCGGTCTTCGCCCGTCGCGAGGCGGCGCAGCGCGCCCGTAATGCCGAGCTGGACCAGAATCTCGCCAACCGCGAAGCCATCTGCCACGCCCTGGAGCAGGCCACCACCCAGGCCACCACGGCCACTGCCCTGCGCGCGGCCCTGCGCGAGCAGGCGCAGCACTGGCAGGACACCGAAGGGCTGCATCTGCCCAAGGCGAAGATGCAAAGCCTGAACCGCCGCTGGCAGCAGGCCCGGGACGCCGCGCACGACAGGTTGCAGGCCCTGGTGGCGTCGGCCCAATGGGCGCAGCTCGAGACCCTGGAGCGCCGCGCCGCCTGGTGCGACGCGACGGCACAACGTCTGCTGGACGACGCCGCGCCGCCGCCGGACGCCGCAACATTGGCGGCCGCGTGGGAGGCCCTGCCGCAAGGGGACGCCGACACCGACGCCGCACGGGCCCTGCGGGACGCCGCCGACCTGCTGCAGGCGGCGGCCGGCGGCGACGCCGACGCCCTGGAGCGATTACGCACGCGGATGTCGACCGCCCTCGAGCAACGTCGCGCGCTCTGTCTGCGACTCGAGATCGCCGCCGGCGTCGACTCGCCGCCCGAGCTGGAGGCCGAGCGGATGGCGCGTCAGGTGCAGCGGCTCAAGGCGCGCATGTCCGACGGCGACAACGCCGGCGCAGACGAACAGCCGCTGGAACTGCTGCGGCAGTGGCACGCCCTAGCGCCGGCGACGCCGGCGGCTGACCTCGACACCCGCCTGGCACGCATCGTCGATAGCCTGCGGCCGGCGGCGATGGCAACCGGCTGACGGCGGAGATGTGCAAGTTCTTAAATACCGATACGGGATCAGATTGCACGAGTCTCAGTAATACTTTAGCTGGGCCAGTTGGACGTCGATGACCTTGCTCCCAGTTTTGCAATGTACGGACATTGACGCCAATTAATGCGGCAAATTTAGACTGAGAAAAACCAACCCCCTCTCTTATGGCTTTTACATCGGGCTCAGGCAATTCGTATGACCGCGATGGCTTTGCTTCAAGCGGAGACGCCCACGATGCTCGAAGACGCGGAACTGGCACAGCTCCATGATCGGGTCGAGACACTGATGCGCGACGCTGTGCCGGCAGTCATGCCCCTGGACCTGGACGATGCCGACGACTGCACGCGCTGGCGCGCCCATGAGCTCTGCAGCTATCTGGACAATCGCGTGCATGACCCGGCCTCGCTGCCGGACCCGGATGCGCTGTCGGCGGCCGACATCGATGCCTGGTCGCAGCGGCTACTGCTGCCGGGTGAGCGCATCACCGATCCACGGCGCTGCCGCTGGTATACATCCTATTGGCTGCTCGCCGCTGGGGTGCGTGTCGGCACGGTCGCGTTGAACGTTTGGGACACGGGCTGGGACGGACCATCCCTCGAGCTGGCGAGTCTCTATGTGCGGCGGGAGCATCGCCGCGAAGGCCATGCGCGGCGACTGTTGGCGGCCTTGATGCAGGCGGTGTCGGCGTCAGGGCTGACATCTTTGCGGCTCGAGACGAGGCGCCACCCCCCTCCCCAGCTGCCCGACCGCTCGACGGCTTGCTGACTTCGAGGAGCTTGGGGTCGAGGGACCCGAGGCGCTGCGCACCGGCGCTGACTGAACAACCACGGACCGGGCGACCAGGCGCTTGCCCGGATGACTGAAGATGGTAGGCTGTCGGTTGTCCGCGGCGGTGGCCGGTTTGCCCAGGCTCGACTGCTCGCCAACGAACGACATGAGCGATCCTGGGCCAGCGCGCACGGGACCGCCCGAATGGCCATATCCAACCGTTCCTCATGACCAAGAAACACAAGCGGCGCAAGGGTCGCGTCGGCGGGTCGCATGAGATCGCCACACCGATCCTCACCGAGCGCGCCCAAGAGGCACTCGATGCCCAACGCTGGCGCGATGCCATCACCGCCTACAAGGAGCTGTCAAAGCGCGAGGACCGCGCCGACTGGCGGTTAAGGCTTGCCGATGCCTATGCCGGACGCGCTGGTGAGCTGACCGAGAAGGGCATGCTGAAGGAGGCCCTGGCCATCTGGGAGAATCGCGCCGCCCTCGATCCGCAGCTGCCGCTGGCGCCGGGGCATGCGGCCCTGCTTGTCCGCCTAGACCGACTGGACGCAGCCGTCGCGCTACTCGCCGAAGACGGCGACGGCGCTCTGCCTCGCGAACAACGCGAACAGATCCGCGCGCAGCTGGCAGCTCGCATACTGGGCGGCGACGACGCGATGCTTGAGCGCCTGCCCGACGACGATCCGATCCGCCGCCACGCCGCACCCGCGCTGACGGCGCTCGCCGGCTATTGTGATGGCGATGATGAGGCCGTGCGCGCCGCGCTCGCCGAGATCCCCTTCCGCTCGCCCTATCGCGACTGGGCGCAGATTTTGAAGGCGCTGCTGCTTCAGCCCACGGCGCCCGCAGAGGCCAAGGCCCTACTCGATCGCATCGACGACGATTCCGGCTTCGCGCCGCTCAGGCGGGCCGCGATACTGAGCCTGCTGCCCGAGCACGAGTTTCTGGGTGCCGCAGCAACCGCCAAGCCGGCCGAGCGTCGAGTCGCCGCCGTGCTGCGCGGCTGGCCGTCGGAACGCATTGCCGTCTGGCAAGCACTCCACGCCTTGGGCGATGACCCGCCGCCGAAGGCACTGATCTGCCTGCTGCATCAGCACCAACCGGTGCTGGGCGCCGACTGGGTGAGGCGCAAGTCGCTGAGCCTGATCGCCAGTGATCGGTCACCCGAGAGCATCCATTGGCTGCGCGAGTGCGGCGGCAAAGCGCCCAACCACTTCGAACAGGCATTGCTCACGGCATGGCGCACGGACACGAACCGCGACCCTTGGCTGCTGCTAGAGCGCTGGCGGGATTGCGCGGCCTTCCTCGAGCGCCAGTGGCACCAGCGCAAGGATCCGGACCTGGCCCTGCGCATCGCGCTGCTGCTGCGTCACGCCGATGCGCAAGGCAACATGCTCGGCCCGCCGGCGCAGCCCAGCGGCCATCCCGAAGAGTTCGACACCATCGCCGCCGAGTACCTCGAGGCGAGCCTTTCCTGGGACCCGGACGATCAGGCCACCTACCTGCGCCTGATCCACTTCTACCGCCGGGGCCGCCAATTGAAGAACGCGCGCCGGCTGCTGGAGCAGGCGCAGGAGCGGTGGCCTCGAGACATGGGCGTGCTGGAGGCCGCGATGGACATCGCGCTGGATGCCCGCTCGTTCAAGAAGGCGGCGGGTCTCGCGCGGCGTATCCTCGATATCGACCCGATTAACAGCGGCGTGCGTCGGCGTCTGGTCAATGCCCATTTGGCCCACGCGCGCAAGCAGCAGACGAAGGGCCGGGGCGATCTGGCACGCAAGGAGTTGGCCGAGGCCGCGAGCTGGGCCCGCGACACGACGATCAGCAAGCGCATCGCGCTGATGACCGCGCTGCTGTCGATCGTCGACGGTGATCCGGATGGCGTGCGCGCGCTGCGCGATCAGTTCCAGGGCCAGGACATCGCACTCGCCGATCGGCTCGAGTTGGCGCTGGCCGCCGATGCGATCGGCTTATGGCTCGGCACGGTCGACAATCAGCTCAAGCTGAAGAAACCCAAGGCCCGCGACCGAGACGACCTTGCCGCCACCATGACCCGTCTGCGCAGTGCGCGAGACGACGACCTGAATCTGAGCGACGCAACCCTCAGGATGCTCGAGGCAGCGCTGACGTCCAGGACACCTTGGGATCAGTTGTCCCGTGTGGAGCTAGAAGCGGCCTGCGAAACGCTCGCGCGCCACGAGCTCGACCGGGCACGGCAACAGGCGGCGAACGCGGGACGCAAGCGGTGGCGCAACGAGCCGATCTTCGAGCTACACCGTTTCGAGGCCAAATACCCCGACGGCTTCGACTACCGCTCGATGAAGGACCTGTGGGGCCTCGAGGCGGCACTCGATCGCGCCCGCGCCAACGGCGAGATGCGCACGGCGATACGCATCGAAGAGGCGCTGCCGGCATTTGGCCCCCGCGGCGGCCTGGGTGGCGGCCCAATCCCCGTCCCATCGCTGCCGCCCATCTTTGCGGACGATTTCGCCGAGGATGATGACGAGGGCCTTCCCCCGGATATCGTCGACATTATCCGCACCATCGGCATCAAGAGGGCCTTGGAGATCTTCGGGGCGCCGCCGGAGCTGATCCGTTCCGTCAAGGAGATCGAGCGCATGATGGGCCCCGATGCCGCGACAGACATGCTGCTCGACCTGCTCGGGGACGGCAGCACGCCCAATCCGTTCGAAGACCTGCCATTTCCGCCGTAGCCGCAGCCGCGGCGAGGCCGCAAGCGCCAGCGATAAGGACGACGAGAACGACAACCCCGACCAGATAGACCTGTTCTGATGCGAGACCCCTACCTAGTCCTCGGCTTGAGCACGGACGCCGATGACGACGCCGTCGAGCGTGCCTACCTGGAGGCGATCAAACGCTGCCCGCCCGAGCGTGATGCGACGCGGTTCAGCGCGATTCGCACCGCCTACGAGCAGCTGCGGACCCGCCGCGATCGGGCCGCCTTCGATCTGTTCGATACCACACCGCCGGCGGCGATCGATATCCTCGACAAGATCGCTCCGGTGGGCGCGCCGGCCAGACCCGAGCGCAGCCTGCTCCAAACCCTGCTGCGCGGCGAGCCTTGATGGACGAGGCGACGAAGGAAGCCCTGTCGGCGCAATTCCGTGCCTACCTGGATGCCGCCGGCGAGGAGCTGCCGGCAATGGGCGGTCCGAAAGGGCCGACACCGGACCTATTCACGCTGCTCGCCGAGCTGGCGGCGCTCAAGAACGAGGTCAAGCTGGAGTCCCGCCAGGTAAAGTCGGCGCTGGATGAGTTTCGCGGCCTGTTCGACACGTTGCGCGAGAGCCAGGCACGGCTCGGCGACGAGCAGGAGCGCCGCATCGAGCAGACACGGGCCGCTGACCGGCAGACCTGGAAGACCATGCTGCTGGAGCTCCTGGAACTGCGCGACCGCATTCAGGCGGGCCACGACCAGGCCGCCCGCTTTCGCCCCGGCTGGCTCATGCGCAGGCGGCGCGAACCGCAGCGCATTGCATCGCTTGCCGAAGGCATGGCGCTGACACTGCGCAGGCTCGACGAAACCCTGGCTCGCCGCGGCGTACGCCCCCTGCCGGCGGTCGGGTGCCCCTTCGACCCGCAGCGCATGCATGCTGCAGAGCTGGCGCGCGACCCGGAACGGCCCACCGGCCAGGTCGTCGCCGAGCTGCGCCCCGGCTGGCTGCTGCACGACGAGCTGTTGCGCCCGGCCGAGGTCATCGTCAACCGCACCGATTCACCCAAGACTACGGAAACAGAGCAGTGAAACACCCAATCATCGGCATCGACCTCGGCACCACCAATTCGGAGGTGGCCGTGGTCCAGGGTGGGCGTGCGCAGATCCTCGATGTGGACGGCGCCAAACTCCTGCCCTCGGTGGTCGGACTCGACGACGAGGGTGCCCTGCTGGTCGGCCAGAGCGCACGCAACCAGTACACACTCTTCCCGGAGCGCACCATCCGCTCCGTCAAAAGACGCATGGGCGAGGACGCGCATCTCCCCATGGGCGATCAGTCCTACCGCCCCCAGGAGATCTCCGCGCTGATCCTGAAGCGCCTCAAGAGCGCCGCCGAACAGCACCTCGGCCAGCCGGTCGAGAAGGCCGTGATCACCGTGCCCGCCTACTTCTCCGATGCCCAGCGCCAGGCGACTCGCGACGCCGGCGAACTGGCCGGACTCGAGGTCGTGCGCATCATCAACGAGCCCACCGCCGCAGCGCTCGCGTACGAGGCCGATCACCAAGGCGCCCGCACCATCCTGGTCTACGACCTCGGCGGCGGCACCTTTGATGTCTCGGTCGTTCGCATGACCGGCGACGTCACCGAGGTCCTGTCCAGCCACGGCAACAATCAGCTCGGCGGCGACGACTTCGACGCCCGTCTCATCGAGCACGTGCTCGCCCATCTCCGGGAGACGCAGGACGTCGATGCCCGCGAGAACCACGGCGCACTTGCACGTATCCAGCGCGCCGCGGAGGCAGCCAAGATCACGCTCAGCGACGCCCCCTATGCCCGCATCGACGAGGAATACCTGCTGGAGCACCAAGGACGGCCGCTGAATCTCTCCATGGAGATCGAGCGCGGCGAGTACGAGGACATGATCGCCGAGTTCATCGACGAGACGCTGGAGGCCGTGCACATCGCGCTCAAGGACGCCGGGCTTTCCGTCGCCGACCTCGACGAGGTGCTGCTGGTCGGCGGCGCAACGCGCACGCCGCTGATCCAGCGCCGACTCGAGGAGGTCCTGGGCATGCCGCCCCGCGCCGAGGTGAACCCGGACCTGTGCGTCGCCGCCGGGGCGGCGATCCAGGCCGCCGTCATCGGCGGCGACCAGGTCGCCTCCGTGCTGGTCGATGTGACGCCCTACACCTTCGGCACCAGTGCCCTGGGCGAGCTCGACGGCATGCCCTATCCCCACGTCTTCGTGCCGGTGATCCGAAAGAACACGCCGCTGCCGACCACCAAGAGCGAGGCATTTCAGACCATCGTCGACGGCCAGAGTCAGATCGATGTGCACGTCTATCAGGGCGAGGACGCGGACGCGCTGAACAACACCGAGATCGGCGCCTTCCGCATCGAGGGGCTCGGCGACGTCCCCGCCGGGAACGTCATCGTCATGACCTATGCGCTGGACGTCAACGGCATCCTCGAGGTCACCGCGCGCGAGAAGCGCACCGGGCTCGAGAAGGCGATCACCATCAACAACGCCACCGCGCGCTTCGAGGCGGATGAGCTCGACGCCGCCCGCACGCGCCTGTCCGCCCTCATCGACGGTGAGGCCGAGGTTGTCGTCGATGGCGCTGCCGCGGCGCCGATCGACCCCGAAATCAGCGAGCGCCGCGAGGTCGTGCAGGCCCGCGCCCTGGCCGAGAAAGCCGAGCGGCTGATGAGCACCGCCACGGCGGAAGACAAAGAGGACCTGGTGAATCTGATCGAATCCGTCAAGGACGCGCTCTCGGACAACGACATCCCAGCCTTGGAGCGCACCGTCACGGAGTTGTCGGACCTGGTCTACTACCTGGAATCCTGATCCCTATGGAGCGCTGCCCCAACTGTCGCGCCCGCATCGAAGGCGCGCCCGAGTGCTGCCGCCGCTGCGGTATGGACCTCGCGCTGCTCATGGCCGCCGAGCAGTCCGCCGAGCGCGCGCTGCGGGCCGCGCTGGTCGACCTTGCCGCCGGCGACCAAGACAAGGCCGCGCTGTCTCTGCAGCGTTCGTTGAACCTGAAGCGCACGCCGCTCGCAGCGTGCCTCGCGCGCTTCGTGGCCATCCGACAAACACCGCTCGGCTAGTGCAACACCGGGCCTGGCGATCGCTTGGTCGCTCGCGCCGCTGAGACGCGGACGGTCCATCCGCGGACCGTCCGGACCCGACGCGACTGCCCCCGCGTCAGTACTTCACCGAGCAGCCGTAGGGCCGGGTGATGGGCTTGTCCACGGGCTCGCCGGCGGCGAGGTCCGCCATGGCCAGGCGCACGTAGTTCTCGGCGCCCTCCACGTCGGCGAGGCTCGTGGTGGGCTTGTCGTCGATGCCGCCCATGTAGACCAGGGTGCCCTGGGCGTCGATGATGAACATGTGCGGCGTGGTGCGGGCGCCGTAGGCCTTGCCGATGTCGCCCTGCGGGTCCAGCAGCACCGCCGTGGGGGCGGCATTGCGCGAAGCCGTGAGCTGATCCGCCTGCTCGGCGCTCACATGGCCCTGCTTGCCGGGGGCGGATGAGATCACCGACAGCCAGGTGTAGCCGGCGTCGGCGGCCTCGCGTTGCAGCGCCTGCATGTTGCCGGATTGGTAGTGCTTCACCACATACGGGCAGTCGTGGTTGGTCCATTCCAGAATCACGGGCGTGCCCGCCAGATCGGCGAGAGCCCAGGTCTTGCCGGTGGTGTCGGTGCCGGTGAACGCGGGCGCTGCCTCACCCACTGCGGGCGCGGCGGCGGCGGTGCCGGTCATGAGGGCAATGCCCAGGGCGGCGGCGGTGGCGATGGCGATGGCAGGCAGTCGCATGGTCGGCTCTCCTCGGTGGTGGATGACAGTGGATGATGGTCGCAACGCCGCCGGAGCGCCGGCGGCTCAGCCGGCCCCGATCTGCGTCAGCACGATGCCCTCGGTGAGCACCTGCGGCAGCACGCGGGGCGCCCCGGCGGGCGGATAGTAGACGTAAATGGGCACGCCATTGCGCCCGAACGCCGCCAGATACTCGGTGATCGCCGCGTCACGATTGGTCCAGTCGCCCTTCAGGTACAAGATGTCGCCCTCGGCGAAGGCGCGGGCCACCGCCGGGCGGCCAAGGGCCACGCGCTCGTTCACCAGGCAGGTGATGCACCAGGCGGCGGTCATGTTGACGAACACGGGTCGGCCCTCGGCCCGGGCGGCGGCCAGACGCGCCGCCGAGTAGGGCTGCGCGGGTAACGCGGCGGAATCGCCGGCGCCGGCCGCCGTGCCCGTGGCGGTGACGCCCGGCGCCGCGGCGTCGCGCCCGGCGAGGCCGAGCCCCAGCCAGAGCGCCACACCAAGACCCAGCACCGCCGCGCCGACACCGACCCGCGGCCAGGGCGCGCGGGCATAGCGCGCACGCTCCTGCACCCAGAGCGCAAACGCCAGCACGAGCATGCCGGTGAGCGCCGCGGCGAGACCGCCCGGCCCCGTTTGCACCGCCAGCACCCACAGCAGCCAGGCGGCGGTGGCGAACATCGGAAAGGCCAGGGCCTGTTTCAGCGTCTCCATCCAGGGCCCCGGCCGCGGCAGCCGCGCCGCGAGCCCGGGCGAGAGCGCCAGCAGCGAGAAGGGCAGCGCCATGCCAAGCCCCAGCGCCAGCACCACCGCCAGGGCCGCCGGCCAGGGCACGGTCATCGCATAACCCAGGGCCGCGCCCATGAAGGGCGCCGTGCAGGGCGCCGCCACCAGCGCCGCCAGCGCACCGGTGCCGAAGGCGCCGAGATGACCCGCGGCCGGCCCGCCACCACCCTGGCCGAGCCCCATGAGGCCGGTCCCCAGCGTGAGCGCGCCGGCCAGACTCAGACCGAGCACCACGAACAAATAGGCCATCAGCGTCACGAACAGGGGCGATTGCAGCTGGAAGCCCCAGCCGACGGCGGCACCGCCGGCGCGCAGTGCCAGCAGCAACAGGCCAAGGGCCAAAAAGAACCCGAGCACGCCGGCGCCGTAGGCGAGTCCATGCAGGGCGCGGGTGCTGAACGGCGCCCCGCCCTGCCCCGCGAGCCCCAGGGCCTTGATGGCGAGCACCGGGAACACGCAGGGCATCAGATTCAGCACCAGCCCACCGAGCAGCGCGAACGCCAGCGCCAGCGGCAGGCCGAGGGCGCCGGCGGCGGGCGCCGCCGCCGATGCGGTGGCCGCCGGCCCCGGCGCCGCCGCAGCCGTCGCCGTGGCATCCAGGCGCAGGCCCCGCACTCCGTCGGCGCTGGTCACCTTGAGCAGCCCGGTGGCGGGCACGGATGCCGCGGCGTCGCCGGGTAACAGCTCCAACAGCAGGTGCGCGCCGTCCGCGCCCGTCTGCAGCCGCCACGGCTGTGGCGCCGCATGGTCCACCAGCCCCCAGGCGTCCGGGAAGAAGTGCACCGCCTGTACCGATGCCGGCAGCGCCGCCGCCGGCACCCGCAGGCTCAGCGCATCGTCGCCCCGGGTCAGGCGGGCGGCGACCACGCCGGGCTCGGGCAGCGCGGCGCGGGCGGTGGCGAACAGGCGGCGAACCGCGGCGGAAGGCGGCGCCGCGGCGGCGGCATCCGTCGCCAGGGTCAGGCTGAAGCTGCCCTGCTCCGGAATACACGCTTCCTCGCACACCAGCCAGCTGGCCTGCGCGGTGATGGGAATGGGCTCACCGACGGGCCAATCCGCCGGCACGCGGATGTCCACCAGATGGACGGCGCGATCCGAATAGCCGTAGTTCACCAGCGGACCCACGGCGATGGGCGTCGGCAACGGCCAGCGGATGGCGCCGGCGACGACGCCATCGGGCAAGGTCCAGCGGATGCGCGGCGGCTCTCCGGAGTCGCCCGGATTACGCCAGTAGGTGTGCCAATGCGCGCGGATGTCCAGCACCAGGGCCAGGTCCAGCGTGTCTCCCGGCGCCACCACGGCGCGCTCGGCGAGGAGCCTGGCACGGACATTGTCGGTGATGACCGGCGCGGAGGCCGCCGCTCCGTCGAGCATGCGTGCATCGACGGGCGGCTCGCCGCGGGTCTGCGGCGCGCCCGGGGCCGCGGTCGCCAGGGCCGCCGGCATCCAGGCCAGCAACAGGATGATGGTGAGCCTTTGCGCTGCGGCGCGGATCATGGCTTGAGCAACATGGGCTTGGGCAAGATGGGCCGGGCAAGGGAAGCGTAACGACGGGTTGCGCTTTGTCAATTTTTTCTGCACTGTTAGGCGGCGGTGTATTGGCCACATCGATAATAACCATGCAAGTGGCCGATCGACGAGGCACCCGAGCCGGGGCACACAGCCACGGGCTGCGACCCGACGGGGTGCGGGCGCAACCGCACAGACCCAACAACCAACGCGAGACGGGCCAGGCGGCCCCACCAGCCGCCGCAACCAACCACACCACCGCTTGCTGACCATCAGTCCACCGGAGGACCTGCCATGACCGAAACCACCGTCGCCGAGCAACAGGCCCGGCAGGATGCGATCCGCATCAACCGTGTCAGTCTCGAGCAGCCCTGGGAATGGCTCGACAAGGGCTGGCACGACATGATCCGGGCGCGCAAATACAGCCTCACCTACGGCGCCGTCATCGTCCTCATCAGCGGCCTGATCACCCTCGGCTTCATCAACGAGGGACTCACCTTCATGGTGCCCTTCCTCATCGCCGGCTTCTATCTGCTCGCACCCATCATCGGCTTGGGCCTGTATCAGATGAGCGCGCGGCTCGAGCGCGGCGAGAAACTGCACTTCTGCCATTTCCTGGAGGCCTGGAAGGGCAACCAGTCGCAGCTGGGCGTCATCACCGCGGGGCTGCTGATCATCATGCAGCTCTGGATGATGTCCAACTTCGTGCTCTTCGCCCTGCTCTACACCGGCATGCATCCGCCCCTGGATAACTTCTTCAGCACCGTGTTCCTATCCGGCGAGAACAACATCTTCGCCCTCGCAAGCATCAGCGTCGGCTTCGTGCTGGCCGGGGTGGCCTACGCCATCAGCGCCATCTCGGTGCCCATGCTCATGGACCGGGACGTGGACGGCTTCACGGCCATCCGCACCAGCGTCAAGGCCGTCATCGAGAACTGGCAGGCCATGATGCTGTGGGCGGGCCTGATCGTCATGTTCATCGCCCTGGGGCTCATGTCGTTCTACATCGGGCTGTTCGTCGCCATGCCGCTGGTGGGCCACGCCACCTGGCATGCCTATCGCGACATCGTGCCGCCACAGGACTGAGCGCGGCCCACCGCGCGGCGGCCAGGGATGGCCGCGCGGGTTGAAGTAACCCCACCTGACCTACAGCTTTTCGGCACTCCATCTCAGAGCCCACAGCACAACCCGCCAGAGGTGCCCGATGAGCGACATGTCCCACCCCGATCCCGCCGAGCTGCAAGCCGGCCCCAAGACCTGCGCCCGCTGCGGCGCCAGCTTCGTCTGCAAAGTCAACGACCTCCCCCACTGCCAGTGTGTCGGGGTCAACCTGTCGCCGGATCTGCTGGGCAAACTGCAAGACACCTACAGCGACTGCCTGTGCTCGCGGTGCCTGAAAGAGATCGCCGGCAAAGCCCGCGCGGGCGACGTGGTACTCAGCGAAGGGCGCCCGTAAGCGCACTTGCACTCGCACCCGCGGCGGGCCTGAGACCGCCGGGCCCTGTGATAACCTGTCCCTTTAGACGCCGGGGACGATCACAGCCATGGCAGTACGCGCGTTCGACAGCATCATCATCGGGGCCGGGCCCGCCGGCGAAGGGGCGGCCATGAAGCTGGCCAAGGCCGGGCAGCGGGTCGCCGTGGTGGAGGCCCACAACCAGGTGGGTGGCGGCTGCACCCACTGGGGCACCATCCCCAGCAAGGCCCTGCGCCACTCCATCCAGATGCTGGCGGACTACCGCCACAATCCGCTGTTCCACCACACCCTCGACCAGGTCGATATCCAGTTCCCCGATCTGCTGCGGGCGGCGGACTCGGTCATCGACCACCAGGTGCGCACCCGCTACCGCTACTACCAGCGCAACCGCGTCGAGGTGATCTTCGGCCGCGCCCGTTTCGTGGATGCACACCGCATCGACGTGGTGCGACCGGATGGCGCCAACGAGTCCCTGCGCGCCAAGCACTTCGTCATCGCCACCGGCTCCCGGCCCTATCACCCGCCGGACGTGGACTTCTCCCATCCAAGGGTGCGGGACAGCGACTCCATCCTGGGCCTGCAGCACACCCCGCGCAGCCTGACCATCTACGGCGCCGGCGTCATCGGCTGCGAGTACGCCTCCATCATGAGCTACCTGGACATCAAGGTGAACCTGGTGGACACCCGCGACCGGCTGCTGTCCTTTCTGGATGACGAAATCACCGACGCCCTCAGCTACCACCTGCGCGAGCAGGGCGTCGTCATCCGCCACGACGAGACCTACGAATCCGTGGAGCCCGCCGCCGACGGCGTGGTGCTGCACTGCAAGTCCGGCAAAAAGCTCAAGACCGACGTGCTGCTGTGGGCCAACGGCCGCAGCGGCAACACCGAGCAGATGGGGCTCGAGGACATCGGTCTGGCGCCGAACAAGCGCGGGCAGCTGGAAGTCAACGACAGCTACCAGACCGAGCTGCCCCACATCTATGCCGTCGGCGACGTCGCCGGCCCGCCGGCGCTCGCCAGCGCCAGCTACGATCAGGGCCGCTTCGTGGGCGCTCACATCGCCGACGGCCAATGCGACTGGTCACTGGTGGAAGAATTCCCCACCGGCATCTATTCGGTTCCGGAGATCAGCTCGGTGGGCCGCACCGAGCGCCAGCTCACCGCCGAGCAGGTGCCCTACGAGGTGGCCCAGGCCCACTTCAAGGCCATCGCCCGCGCCCAGATCACCGGCCACACCGTGGGCATGCTGAAAATCCTCTTCCACCGCGAGACCCTCGAGATCCTCGGCATCCACTGCTTCGGCGAGCAGGCCTCGGAGATCATCCACATCGGCCAGGCCATCATGCGCCAGCCGCCGCCGGCCAATACCATCCAATACTTCGCCGAAACCACCTTCAACTACCCCACCATGGCCGAGGCCTATCGCGTGGCGGCGCTGAACGGGCTGAACCGGCTGTTCTGAGCACGTCTGCGCCGATCTCAGAACAATCCCATACTCACATAGTGCGCCTCATTGCGCGGAAACGGATCACGCTCGGTCCAGCCCTCCTCCTTCAGATCGGTGATGATGTGCTGCCGGGCCACCGGCCCGGCTTCTTCGCCGAACAACGCAATCGCCTCGCGAATGCCGGCCTCGTGATGGCGCACCCGCCGATGGCGCATGCCATAGGGCGGCTGACCGGCAAAGGCATCGAGCCAGCGGTGAACCGCCTCGAAGGGCTCACCAAAGAGGGCTACGGTTTCTTCACAATGCGCTTCAAAGCGGGCCATGGGGATACCTCCAATCGCTGTGTGGTTGCCAGGTGGTTGTCATCGCTGCGGGCTCAGGCGCACAGTTCCAGATACCGGCAGAACGCATTGGCCATGCGCATCTGCGTTGGTGTCTTGCACTCGGGCGCGAACAATGCCGGCTGGCCCACCAGGATGCAGAGCGCCATGGCGCGCGACGTGGCGACATTGAAGCGGTGCGGATCATAGAGAAAGGACATGCCCCGGGGCGCATCGTCCGGACTCGAGCTGGTGAGGGAATAGATCACCACCGGCGCCTCCTGCCCCTGAAAGCGATCCACCGTGCCGACGCGCTCGCGCAGCGCCGGGAGGCGGGCGCGCAAGGCACCCACCTGCAGGTTGTAGGGCGCCACGATCAGGATGTCCTCGGGCGTCAGCCCATGCTCGGCACCTTCCTTGTCGCGCCACCGACCGCCATTGAGCAACTCCTCGACGATGTCCCCGATCAGCTCGGCCTCCTCCGGCGCCCGGGCACCGTTGCCCTGGTGCTCGAGGGCGACGAACCGCAGACCGGCACCGGCACAGCGCGACTCGGCGGCGGCCGACAGAATCGCCTGCCGCGCCAGCTCGGGCCGGGCCGTGAGCCGGCCCTCGTAGTAGATCTCGGAGGTGAAGCGCGCAATGTCCGGATGCAGCCGATACGTGGTGTCCAGAAACAGCCCCCGATCCGGGGGCATGGTCTCGGCGCCCGCCAGCAGATGCGCCAGCGCCGAGACCGCGCTGCCCTCCGGGTGGCTGCTCTGCAGCGGCTGCTCCAGTTGCTGGGGATCGCCGAGCAGCACCAGACTGCGCCCCGCCGGCGCCACCGCCAGCACATTGCTCAGGGACATCTGCCCCGCCTCGTCCACAAACAGCACGTCCACCGACTGCTCGAATTGCTCCCGGCTCCAGCACCAGGCCGTGCCGCCCACCAGCGGGTAGTCGCCGTGGTCGAGCCCATCGCGCAGGGCGCCATAATCGTCGATGTACTCCAGGGCCCAGGCGCCCTCGTACTCACCATCCTTTTTGTAGGCGGCACGCAGGTCGAGTCCGCGGGCCTGCGCCTGCTGCATCGCTCCTTCCATCAGGTTGTGGATCACCTTGTGGCTCACCGCCGTCACGCCCACCCGGCGCCCAGCCTGCACCAGCTCACAGATCATGTGCGCCGCGGTGAAGGTCTTGCCGGTGCCGGGCGGCCCCTGAATGGCCAGGACATGGCCGTCGAGCTGGTGCACCAGCCGACAGGCCGCCGCCAACGGTTGCTCGCCGTCGTGCTGCAGAGTGCCCCGGGGATCCGCCAGCGCCGAGGGCCGTCGTAGCAGCAATGCCACCGCCGTCCGGTAGGGCGCGCTCGGCCTGAGGCCCTGCGCGATGACGAATGCACCCAGCCGCATCAGCGATTGCTGCAACACGTCGGCCGGCACACGGCTGTGCAGCACCAGCCCCGTGGGATGCGCCGTCGCCGTATCCCGGCGCTTTTTCACATCGATGGTCCGCTCCAGGTTGTCCACCGCCACGATGCGGCCGACCTTGCCAACGCCCGGCGCGTAGGCGTCATCGCGCACCCGCGCATCCAGTTCCTGGTCAGGAAACCCATAGCGATGGACCGGCGCCCGGCCCGGCTCGACCTCGGCACAAAACGCCAGCCCGGCCACCGCCCGGCGCTCGTCGATGAAGTCGGTCTCCTCCAACGCCAGCAGGCGGAAGTACTCCCACCAGGTCGCCTTTTCCTCGCGCCGATGGAATTCCATCATGTGCGCCAGCAGGAATTGCGCCTGCTGCGCGTCACTGCGCGCATCGGGCTCGTCCGGCACGCCCTGCAGCAAGGCCTCGCGCAGGGCCTGCAGCTCCTGTTCCAGCGCGCTGATCTCGGGTGCGGCCTCCGCCTGGGCGGAGGACGGCCGCTCGCAGGTGGCACCGTCGGCGATCGCTTGATCACGCAGCTGCTCCAGCCAATCGCGCAGCCGACGGGTGGACTCACAATCCTCGCGGTTGTAGGCCTCCACCACCGCCATCTGTTCCCGGGCCGCCGCGGCGCCGTCGCCGGCGTCGATGGCCTGCTCCAGCAGACGCCGACACAACGCGGCCGTGCGCAGATCCTGGCGCCGCTCATAGCCGTAGAAGGCCTCCAGATCCTTCAGTGAGTAGCGCTCGACGCTGGCGATGAGCGCACGCCGCACCACCCGGTGCAGATCGACGAACGCCTCTGAGCGCAGCAGTTGGTCCAACGCCTGCTGGCGCGTCGCATAGCGGCCTATCAGCCGCTTCAGCGCCGCCGGCTCGTAGGGTGCAAAGTGGTAGATGTGCGCATTGGGGTTACGCGCCCGAACCGCCATCGCCTGGTCGATGAACGCCTCGAAGGCCGCACGCTCCTCCGCCCGGGTCGTCGCCCAGTGGGCGATGTAGCGCTCGCCCTGCCCCGGCTCGTGCAGCAGATAACCGGTCAGATATTCCTGCACTCCCTGATCGGCGAAGTGGTTGCCTTCGAAATCCAAAAAGATGTCATCGGGCGTGGGCGCCGGCAGCAGCGCCAGTCCATGCTGCGCATCCAGGGGCTGACGCAGCTCATGCAGAGGCTGCCCAAGTTCTCGGCCCCGCCACTGCATCCGGGCCTGATCGCGGGTGCGCAGCAGCGCCTCCAGCGAGCCCTTGTGCGGCCGGCCCAGGTCGGCCTGCCCGGCGAGCGTCTCCAACCGCGCCACCCCCAGCGCCTTCAGCACCGCGATCTGACCCTTGGTGATGCCGGCCACATAGCCCAGGTGATCGTCGCCGCGCCGGCGCCGATCGCAGGCCTGCCACCAGACACACAGATCACAATGCGGTACCGGCTCGGGATAGGTCTCGGGAGGCTGTGCGATGAAGTCACCGAGCAATCCCGTCAGCAGCCGAAAATAGGCCGCAAAGTCCGCACTGCGATAACGCTGCGGAACAAAGCCGCTACCGGGCACCACCGCATGCATCCAGGCGGGCCGGACACCCTGGAGTTGCTCCACCAGATAGGAATAAACGCACAGCTGCAGGATGGTGCCGGCCCGCGTCTCCCGCGCCAGCTTGGTGTCGTACACCTCGTAGGACCAGGCCCCCAGCGCGCTCGGCGTCGCCACCCGTCGCAGCACATCCGCCCGCCCCGACCAAAACCCATCCGCCAGCATCGGC
Source organism: uncultured Thiohalocapsa sp. (assembly GCF_913062725.1). Lineage (GTDB taxonomy): Bacteria > Pseudomonadota > Gammaproteobacteria > Chromatiales > Chromatiaceae > Thiohalocapsa. The sequence continues at coordinate 5,660 of NZ_CAJXWY010000022.1, read as the reverse complement.
TGGTAGATCACCTCCGCACCGCTGCGCATGGCCTCGAAGGTGCGTGACAGACCCTGCCTGGCGGCCTCGGCCTCGTCCGCATCGGTCTGGTCGCGATCGCTCACACAACGGGTCACCGCAAGGCCCTGCGCCTGCAGATGCGCCAGAAACGCCTGCTCATGCGCCACGCCCTGGGCCCGCAGCGCCTCGATGACCGGCCCCGATCGCACGGGCCGATCGCACAGGCCGCTGGCCACCTCGAGATCCCGCCGCGACAGGTGCCGACAGGAGAGGAAATTCCCCAGATCAGTGGGGGCAAGCGTGAGACCGCCCTCTCGTTTACGCATCGTGCCCCCTGGAAACCTTGACGGCGTTACACGTCTATCGCTGTATCAATTGCGGCTGAAAACGGCTACAACAGTCGTTGCCCAAACCGTCGGATGACCCGCCGCTGTGGCGTCGGTCCCTGCGCGGGTGCGTCGGGTGGGCCCGCGGCATCCAGCCGACCGACGGCGCGCATTGTTTCGGATGGTCGCGACAGGAAATGTCGCGGGGGGTTGTTCAACTATGCCCCGTAGTCCGCCGTCACCAAAAGCACCCCTCGGCAACCCACTATCCAACAACCTGATATTCCTCAACCCGGAGACACAGCATGCCAGTACCTCCAACCCCTCTCACGCCAGAGACTCTATCGGATTGTCATCAAGCAATCGCCGACATCCTCAGCTCCGCCACACTGATTCAACGATTTCAGCACGTTGTAACGCATATCTGCGACAACTATACCGCCGCAAACACTTGCCCAATACTGTTTCTAACAACCGCCGTACCAGACTTCCGGCTGAGAGCAAACGGAACCAATTGCTTTATTGTTCGCCCTGCCGGGAGATTGTGGGCCCGGCTACACTCTCAATTTGCGTCACGTCATGGCTTCCAACCTGCTCCTGACAACCGAAACCCCAACGCTGTGGTGGGGCCGTTCACCATCGGTGCCGATAACATTGCGATTCTCGATAACAGGACGCTTATCGAAATCGCTGAACATGCCCTAAAAACCCAATGCCCTGACCTCAATATCAACTCTCTAGCCGATCTTGCAAATGATGTCTGAGCCCTTCGCTTAAACGGTCTGTCTGTCGTTGAACGCGGGTGCATGGGGCACGCAGCCCGAGAGCAAAGGTATGCCGCCCATATGTTCCGCAAACCGACCGAGCGCGAAACCACGATGCGGCGTCGGCGCGCCGAAAAGCCATGTGCCGCCATTGCACGGCGTGACTCCGCGCATAGTCACGGCAGCCCCCGCGCACCGGAGACCAGCGCAGTGTCTATGCGCCGCCATCCCCTAGGCACTGGAGACTCAGCTGTTGGCAAGCCAACCTGCCGACGACGCGCCACCAAACCGACTGCCCCACACACTGGAAACGCAATATGCCACTATCTGAAACCGTCCTTACGAGCGCCACCCTCGCCACATGCCAGCAAGCCATCGCCGAAACAGTCACCGGTAAGGACGGAGCCTTCATCGAACGTTATCAAGACGTTGCTAGGTATCTCTGCGACAAGCACAGCAAAGAAAACAACTGCAGAATAATCTGCAAAACAACCAACGCTCATGATGGCGACTTCCGGTTCGAGGCCAACGGCACTAACTTTCTCATTTTTTTTAAGAGCGGCTTACTGTGGGCACGGTTGCCTACACAATTCGCGAGAAATGAAGGCTTCGCGTTCGCAGCTGATAACAGAAACCACAACGCCCCTCAAGGTCCTTTTCAAAAGACTGCGGGTCACGCATTAGCCCTCACCGACGAGTCACTCAAACAAATCGCAGATCAAGCGCTTACGACTCAATGCCGCAACATAACACTCGCGACCACGTCCAGTACCGGAACAAGCCCTCAACCCCTGCGACCACTGCTTCGCTACCCGTCTGATCAAGAACTCGAAGACGCGGTTGACGCACTCGGACCCACTAATGTTCCGTTAGATGCAATCCTCGCGTATCTCGAGCAACGTGCACCTGCCGCTGGCTACCGCGATGGTTGGCGACAATATGCAGCTAATAAACTTGATGAGCTCGCTCAAAACACTGAAAAAGCTCAAAACCCTTGACATTCTCGCCCGCACTCGCGCGCACGTCACGCAGAGAGATGCGCGACGTGCCGCTTCGGAGCAATGATCGTGCCGTTGATAAAGAATCCAGACGGAAGCTACTCCAAAATCATGGAACCAGCGAACATTTTCGATTACTACGCCTTAAATGGCTTTCAGTTCAGTAACGAGATCATCACTCGCTATGCTACATCTCTGCTTACGAAACCATTCGTTATCCTGACCGGTATATCCGGAACCGGTAAAACGAAGATTGCGCAATTGTTTGCTGACTATATTCATAACGGATTAGCACCTACGGACCGGGAAAATCGGATCGCATTCATACCGGTAAGGCCAGATTGGATGGACAACAAGGGATTACTGGGCTACCACAGCATCCTCGACAACAAATACCATGCACCCAAAGCGCTTCGCCTGCTTCTTGAAGCTAGCAGGAACGAGAATAAAGGCATTCCTCATTTCATCATCCTCGACGAAATGAATCTCGCCAAGGTCGAGCATTATTTCTCCGATTTCTTAAGCATTATGGAGACTAAAACCTCCAACAACCCAGCTGGCGAACCCCTTACTCTCCACAATCAAGGCAACGACATCTTTACTGCTGACGGCATACCCATCCCGTCAAAACTCCACATACCGGAGAACGTCTTCATAACGGGGACTGTCAATATTGACGAGTCTACCTACATGTTCAGTCCCAAGGTCCTCGATCGGGCCAATGTCATCGAATTTAATGATGTAATCTTCGATGCTGCCAACGATCCAACAGCTACTGGCACCGCAGACAAAAGATCATCTCGTGGTAATTTTTCGATTCAGAAGCCGCAGCACGCTCAACTAGTGCAAATACTAAGGGCTACTATTAATCAGCAACCTACTTCACACATTCGGCAAGACTCCTCACACGGAGAAGAAGTCAGATCAATCCGCAAAGAAATCGCAGCCATCCTTTCGATACTCAAGCAGTACAACCTTCATTTCGGATACCGCGTCATCGATGAGATCCTCAGGTTCGCCACCCTTGCAGAGCAGCATGTAAACGCTGATGACAATCTCGCGACCACAATACTCGATATCCAGCTAAGCCAAAAAATACTACCCAAATTCCATGGACCACAGGCCAAGCTCGAGGCACCGCTCACCGCACTCCTGGACTACGCGAAACCGGCCGTAGCCGAAACCACTGAACGACAGGTCGCCTTGCCGCGGAGCGCCGAAAAGCTCGAGAGAATGCTCGACCGACTCAAGGCGCAGGGATACGCAGATTTCATAGACTGATATTGCTCACGCCTCATGACCGACAGCAGGCATCGCCTGCGCCACCAATCATCGCAGAAGTCCGCGCTGTGACGACTTCGGTGGATGGGGCGCGAGAGCAGCCTGATATGTAATTCCGACCGATACCGTACCTTGATGCCACGCGATCAAATCATCGGCTACCACGAGGCCTGTGACATCGTCATCACAACAGCGCCAACTGCCATTGCCAGGGAGCAGTTGGAAGCGTGCGGTGTTACCGATCAGAGCACGCCGTTGCAGCTACGCGAGCTTGGTGTCTACTACCTGAAGTGCCTGGGTAAGATCCCCGATTTCCTGAACGGCAACTGCCCGTATGTACGACGATCTTTTCCGGAGGGGCTGTTCGAAATCGGCTTTCGCAACTGTGTTGGCCTCACACGTATCGGACCAATACCCGTCGTAGTCGGTAACAAAAAACTCTCCAAGCCCGCTTATCAAAGTCTCCTGGACGCGGTCGTCAGTGAGCTGGCCAGCCTCATCTTCGGGCACCCGCAACCGACCGGGCAAAACATCCAGCGCGGCGAGCCGGGTAGAGATGTCGCCTACCTGGAGATGTGCTTTATCCGTCAAGCGCTGTCCTCGGAGAAGCCCAACATCGATGGTATCGCCGCATCCATCCTTGCCAACCCCCACCGTAAATTCCTGCTCACACGCCAGACTCAAAAGATAGAAGACGTTACCGATGTCGATGTTACGGCATGGCAGAACCTTGGCAGCCAACCCCAATACCTTGCCAGCATTGAGCACAACGCATCCCTGCAAAACACTCCGTTAGGGCAGGCACTCAAGCAGGCATCCGGGCGAGACCTGTTTCCGCGGCAGTTGACGATTCAGCAAAAGCAACAGACCCTGGACACGCCTGAGAATCGCTTCGTCAAGTATGTGCTGACCTCGCTCCGGCAGAGGATTGAGGGATTTCGTCGCAGTTACGACGGCGTCGGTGGGTTTCTTAACCCTGATCTCGACGCAGACCTCGCGCAGATCGAAGCAGGTATCCGACGCTTCGCGCAGGCGCCCTTGTGGAGAGACGTCGGACAAATGCGATTCTTTCCGGCGTCTTCGCAGATCCTACAGCGCAGGGATGGCTACAGACAGCTCTTCAGATTATTTTCCCTGCTCTCCCTGCGCAGCACATGTGTATACGACCTTCCTGACTTCAGCCGGATCATCGAGACAAAGGATTCGGCAACGCTCTACGAATACTGGGCCTTTTTTGTTGTGAAAGGGTTGCTGGACGAGAAGCTGGGGCCAGGGTCATTTCGCCTGTTTTATGGTGAGCAGGACGTCAAGGAACGGCACCTACCGGAAGGCCTGGTCATCAATTACAACGACGATGTACGGCTCTACTTCAACCGCTCCTACCCGATACCGCTCAGTTATTCACACAAACTCAGACCAGATATTGTGATCGAAAAAGGCCCGGGGCACGCATGTTTCCGCCTCATCCTGGACGCGAAATTCAAGGGCAAAGACGCCGGATTCTATGGTACAGAAGAGGACGATGGTACCATCAAACGGTGGAACGATCAGGACATCGACAAAATGCATACCTATCGCGATGCGATCACCGGCACCAGCGGGGCATTCATAATTTATCCAGGCTGCGAGAGCGCAGAGTTCGTGCCGCCTGACGCGACGTTCCCGGGTACCGGCGCCATTGCATTAAGGCCGGCGGATGGCGCCAGACCCGACGAACAAGGATTAGCCTGTTTACGGCAGTTGATTGACCGGTTTATAAAACTCCCTGCACAGCCGGGTGCATCCGGTTGATCGCGATCGATCGGCGGAATCATGGCCTAGCGAGCGAGAACCTGCTCGGCGGCGTACTGGACATCGACCACCCATGCCCCGGCGCCGCCCGCGGTCGGCCGTGGCCATGCTTTTGAATCCCAGTGGCCCGCCTTGCCATCGCTGCCCTCCCCCGTCGGCGGCGAGTAATGGTACACAGCGTCAGCGCAGCCGAGCAGAACTGAATGGACACGGCGTTGATCTCGCGGAAAAGGTCGACGTCTGTCAAGTCGCCTATCGTATTTCTGAGTCTCATGTGATGTTTTTGTAAGTCACATGGAGTGCGGGATCGCCGGGGGCACGCGCGTCAGCGATGTTGACCTGTCCAGCAAAAAGGCTGGACGCGACAACGTTTGTCGGTGTCATCGGGTGTCATAGGCGCCCCCTCAGCCCCGCAACCGGAGCCGCCAGCATGCGACCACGACACGCGACTGCAATCAACAGAGCCCATTTCGTCGACTTGATCCTGTTTCTCGAGCACT
>NZ_CAJXWY010000021.1 GCF_913062725.1 uncultured Thiohalocapsa sp. | reverse complement strand
TAGGCTTCACGACAGCATCCCTGCTGTCGAGACCCCCGCCAGCCGCAACCCAGCCCGCAGACGCCTGCGCCGGACATTGACATCCGCCGGGTATAACCACCCCGCCGCAGTCCGAGCCGGCAACGGACGTCCGCCGGCGTCATCCCCCGCCGCCCGCCCCGCGCCGGCGGCGGCTCATGTGCTGCCCGGATCAGTGCCACCACCATCGGTGCCCGCCGGCGATTCTGCGGCTTCTTCGACGCTGCCGGCGGCGAGCACGGGTGCCGCCTCCAGGCGCTCGGCGTCCATCAACGCAGCGATGCGCTGCAGCGATGCCAGCAGCAGCGTCTGCTCCCAATCCGCAAGCTTGGCAAAACGCGCGGCGAAGGCGTCCTGCAGCAGGGGCGGGGCACGCCTGAGGGTCTCCGAGGCCTCCGGTGTGGCGCGCACCAGCACGCGGCGACGGTCCGTTTCGCTGCGGGTGCGGATCACCAGGCCGCGGCGCTCCAAGCGGTTGACGATGTCGGTAATGGTGGCGTGGCTCAGGTTGACACGCTGGGCGACGGCGCCCACCGGCAGCTCATCGGCGGCGACGATTGCCTTCAGCACCAGTGCCTGGGGGGCTGTGAGGCCGTGGCTGCGCACCAGCGCGCGCGAGTGCAGGTCGACGGCACGGATGACCCGTCGCAGTGCCACGAGCACCTCATCGGTGCGGTCGCTATCGCGTTGGCGGCTCGCCTCAGCGTCCGGCGAGCCTTGGGGGGGGTGTAATATTTCGCTCACAAAATAATCCCGATGGATGGGTTGATGGCGAAAAAAAGCACAAGTGCCTGATCAAAATCTTAAAACTCTGTAAAACTCAGGCTTTTTCGTCGGCCAGGATGACGTTTTGGGCTTGCACTCGTTCGGGTTCTAAGTAGTATGCTATGGATTCTCAACCCGGCGGCGGCCTTGTGTCCCATGTGCTGTACGCCGCATACCCCCGGCCGAGCCCGCCTCGCACCGCCCGCCGAGCACCCCAAACCGGTGCAACGACCCGAGCCGGTGCCACGGCAGGTCAGTCGCCAGCGACCGGACGCCATAAAGCGCGTCCCGAGCCTGCCGTGAGCCATGCGAGGCGGCGCCAGCGACTGCGCCGCACGCGCTGGCACAGCCCCCGGCCATCCGCCAACAGATACCGAAGAGGACGAGCCTCATGCAACCGCCCCTGCGGACTGAGATCCCCCAACACCAGGATTACGGCGAAGACCCGCTCGCCGTCCGTGAATCCGAAAAGTATCAGGAGGAGTACGTCGAGTCCTTCGTCGACAAGTGGGACGAGCTCATCGACTGGGATGGCCGCTCCGCCGCCGAAGGCCAGTTCTTCATCGAGCAGCTGCGCGAGCGCGGCGCCAAGAAGGTGCTCGACGTCGCCACCGGCACCGGCTACCACTCGGTGCAGCTGCTCAAGGCCGGCTTCGAGGTCACCAGCGCCGACGGCAGCCCCGTCATGCTGGCCAAGGCCTTCGAGAACGCCCGGCGCCAGGGTCACATCCTGCGCACCATCCACGCCGACTGGCGCTGGCTGAATCGCAGCGTGCACGACCTCTACGACGCCGTCATCTGCCTTGGCAACTCGTTCACGCATCTGCACGACGACAACGACCGCCGCAAGGCCCTCGCCGAGTTCTACGCCACGCTCAAGCACGATGGCGTGCTGATCCTGGACCAACGCAACTACGATGCGCTGCTGGACCACCAGGTGCAGCCGACGCACAACTACTACTACTGTGGCGACAACGTGCGCGCCGAGCCCGAGCACGTGGATGACAGCCTGGCGCGGTTCAAGTACAGCTTCAACGATGGCTCCGTATTCCATCTGAACATGTTCCCGCTGCGCAAGCGCTACATGCAGGGCTTGATGCGTGAGGTGGGCTTCCAGCGCGTCGACACCTACGGCGACTTCCAGGAGACCTATCGCGAAGCGGAGCCGGACTTCTTCATCCACGTCGCCGAGAAGGAATACCGGGAGGTGTCCTGAGATGACTGCCCAAGCCAACTACTCCGACGTCGTCCAGACCGCCCGGGATTACTACAACAGCGAGGACGCAGACAACTTCTATTTCCACGTCTGGGGTGGCGAGGATATCCACATCGGGCTCTATCAGGGGCCTGAGGATGCCATCAAAGATGCCTCGGCGCGTACCGTGGCCTTCATGGCCGAGCGCATCGCAGACAAATTGTCGGCGCCCGGCGCACGCCTGGTCGATCTCGGTGCCGGCTACGGCGGCGCAGCCCGCTGGCTCGCCAAGCGCTACGGCTGCCAGGTGCTGGCACTGAATCTGAGCGAGGCCGAGAACGCGCGTGACCGCCAGATGAACCGCGAGCAGGGCGTCGACAACCTCATCGACGTCGTCGACGGCAGTTTCGAGGAGGTGCCCGCCGAGAACACCAGCTTCGATGCCGCCTGGTCCCAGGACGCCATCCTGCACTCCGGCCACCGGGACAAGGTCATGGACGAGGTGGACCGGGTGCTCAAGCCCGGCGGCGAGTTCGTTTTCACCGATCCCATGCAGGCGGACGACTGCCCCGAGGGCGTGCTGCAGCCGGTGCTCGACCGCATCCATCTCTCGAGTCTCGGCTCCTTCGCCTTCTACCGCGAGCAAGCCCGGCGGCTCGGCTGGGAGGAGGTCGCGATCGTTGACATGACCGAACAGCTGGTGACGCACTATGGCCGGGTTGCGGCCGTGTTGCGCGCCGAGCGTGCATCCCTGACCGGTAAGGTATCCGACGCCTACGTCGAGCGCATGCTCCAGGGCCTGCAGCACTGGGTGGATGCCGGCAGCAACGGCTACCTCGCCTGGGGCGTCATGCACTTCCGCAAGCCCGCCTGAGGGGCGCCACGCGCACGGGCCGAATCCCCGCAGCCCGGGCTGCAATACCAGACCCGAGGTCGCCACCCCGGCGCGCTCGCCACCGCGTCGCCGTGGCATCCCCGCACGCCAATCGGGGGCGCGTATCATCGCGCCCCGATCCCAGCCCGTCGTCCCCGCGCCGCTGGGTACTGGCGTGATGCTCAGACCAGCGGCCTTGGGTTGAGCGCGGGCAATCGGGCGCGGCGCAAGCGAGCGGGCGATGGGTTGGCCAGCGCGCCGACACCGGGGCGCAGCGCGCGCCGGAGCTCGCGCTTCCAGCGCGGGAAATCGATCTGTCCCTGGTGGTAGAGGGCGCGGTCCAGCGCCTGCATGAGTGCCTGCACGCGGGCACGGTCGGCGCCGGGGCGCAGGGCCGTGATGCGGTCCGCCATGCGCGGCAGCGGCTCGTGCGCCTCGGCGGCGAGTCGACGGCACGCTTGCTGCTGGAAGGTCTCGCACCAGGCCGCCGGGTCTTCGGCGCCCTCGGCGGCCCTGGCGCATTGATAGACCCGGGTGCTCATCGGCACCAGAGCGGCGGCGGCATGTCGCAGCCGGCGTAGCAATGGCATCGGGCTCAGGGCGCGGCCGGCTGCGCCCAGCCCCCGGCCCGTGAGTCGGCTCCCGGCTGCCGCGAGGCGCTTCACCCCGGGCCAGAGCGGACCGCCCTCGCCGGCGGGCAGACGTCCACGCAGCCAGATGCCGCCCCAATAGCCGATCAGCAGCAAGGCCAGGCCCGCCACGGGCAGCCAGTACTTCTGCCAATCCTCGCCGGCGCGGCTGTCGGCGGCGGTGGAAAAGCCGAAGGGACCGGACTTGCCGGCCACATCGAAGACGCGAATGGGTACGGACGACGCCTCGCGGCTGGCGGTTTCCACGTTCCACCAGGCGAGGCGCAGCTCCGGCAGCTGCATGCGGCCACCGGACTGGGGCACCAGGGTGTAGACCTCGATGCGCTTGCCCACCAGCGTGCGGCCGCTGTCGGCGAGTCGCGTATCGGTTACTGTCTGCTCGCGATAGACGCGGAAATCCTCCGAGCGCAGCATCGGCTCCAGCGAGGGCAGTCGCTCGCCCACGGCGCCCTCACCCTCCAGTTCCAGGGTCAGTGTCACCGGCCGGCCGCGGGCCATGGCATCGGCCTCGGTCAGCTCGGCGTCGATGCGCAGGGTGCGCAGCGGCAGCCATGGACGCACCGACGGCATGGGCGGGCGCACATCCAGGGCGATGGGCTGGCGGGCCACCGCCTCGAAAGGCACGCCCCCGGCGAGGGTGCCCGTCACCTTGATCGGGCCCAATGCCACCGCACCGGCGCGCAGCGGCGTCATGGCGAGCACGTACTCGTTGACGATCTCCTGGTTACCGCCGCTGCCGCGGGTGCTGGTGATGGGGCCTTCCAACTGCTTGAACAGGGCGTCCTCGATGGCGGCGAGTGCCGGCGAGGCGGTGGCGAGGTTGCCGGCGCTCACCACGCGCAGGCGCACCAGCACGTTCTGCTGCACATAGGGCTCGCGCTCGCTCACCTGCACTTCCAGTTGTGGACGTCCGGGCGTCAAGCCGCCGCGGGGAGCAAACCAACCGCCGCCTGAGGACGGTTGTGCGGGCTGGTAGGATGGCGCCTGGTAAGGGCTCGCCGGCGGCTGCTGGCCCGGTGGCTGACCAAATATCGGCCCTTGTGGACCCTGTGGATAGGGCATGCCGCCCGGCGCTGTTGGTGCCTGACCGATCGGCGGCGCCGGCGGCGGATAGCCTGGCCAGCGCGGCGGCCCGAAGCCCGAGACGCCGACGCGGGGCCCTGCCTGGCTGACCGTCTGGCCCTGGAATGGATCCGGCGATGGGTCCGGCGATGGGTCCGATGGCTGGCCGAGGTATTGGGGCGGCACGCCGCGGGCATTGCTCGGCTCCACCGGCCGGAATTGCCAGCTTTGATAGGGTGCCTGGGCCACGGCGGTGGTCGCGCAGACCAACAGTACGGCGGCGCCGAGCAACAGTCCCGCGCCGCGGGGTCTCGTCTCGGCCCGGGCTCCGCCGACCGCCGCAGCAAAGCGCAGCACGCCTACCATGGCCGACCCTCCTGCACCCGACCGCCGGTTTCGCGCATCAGTCGCATGTCCTCGAGCATGAATTGATTGCGCAGCAGCATGGAGGGGTCGCCCTCGATCTGCTGCAGCCGCTGCTCCATGATGGTCATGCCGGGGCCCAGCACCGGCTCGCCGCCCAGCGCCGGATACGCGCTCATGTCCGCGTCCGGCCCCACACCCGCCCAGGGCTGGTCGCCCAACTGGTCGAAACGCTCCACGGCCTCGCGCTCGCCGGCGAGGTCGTCCATGTCCGGCGGGGCTTGGTCGTCCGTGCCGCCGCCGCCGCGCGGGCGCTCCCGCCCGCGTTCGTCGGTGCCGGTGCCGGGCGCTTCGCTGTCGGGGCGGATCTCGTCGCCGGGACGCTCGGCCTGCTCGGGCTCGGGCGGTTCGTCGCCGCCGCCGGTGTCGTCGCCGGGCTCAGGCGGTTCGTCGCCGCCCGCGGCGGGCATGAGGCTATCCTCGTACTCGCCGGCGCCGCGGCCCGCTTCCTCGCCACCTTCGGTACCGCCGCGCTCCGCTTCGCCCTCTGTGCGGTCCTGATCCATGGCGCCGTCGGCATCATCGCGCCGTTGGTCATCGCCGCCTTCGGCGTCCTGGTCCGCGGTCTCGTCACCGCCTGCCGCGGGGGTGTCCTCGCGCTCGCCATCCTCGCGGCCGTTCTCCTGCTCGCCGCCGGTCTGACCTGCCGCTTCGTCGCCCTCGGCGCCGCGGCGCTCGTCGGCGTCTTCGCCGGCGCCGCCGGCCTCATCCTGCTGCTCACCGTCGCCGGCGTCGCCGTCGGCCTGCTGCTGGCCCTGCTGCTGTGGGTCTGGTTGCTCGCCGCCCTGCTGTTCCTGCTGCTGCTCGCCGTCTTGCTGTTCCTGCTGTTGCTGTTGCTCGCCCTGTTGCTGCTCCGACGCTTGCTGCTCGGATTGGCTTTGCTGCTGGTCCTGCTGCGGCTGTTGCTCGCGGGCATCCTCCGGCTCCGGCTCCTCCTGCGCTTGCTCGGCCTCCTCCTGGAAGGCTTGTTGCTCCAGCTTCGCGAGCAGGGAGCGCGCGAGGGTCAGGTTGAAGTGGGCATCGGCGTGCGCCGGGTCCTCGGCGAGGACATCTTCGTAGGCGTCGATGGCGCCGGCGTAGTCGCCCTGTTGGAAGCGGGCATTGCCCAGGTTGTAGCGCGCGCTGGTGCGCACCGCCTCGCGATCGGCGTCGGCGAAGGCGACCTCGGCGGCGCGGTATTGCCCGGCGCGGTACAGGGCAACGCCGCGGCGGTAGGCGTCGTCGAAGCCCTCGGCGGCGGCGCCATAGTCGCCCCCGCGGAAGCGCTCCAGGGCTTCCTGCTCGCTGTTACGGAACATGCCCGCCTGACTCAGACCGACGCCGAGCAGCGCCGGCGCCAGCAGCAGCAGGCCGATGCGCGCACTCATACCGTCGCCTCCGGACGTGACGCCGCCGTCTGTTGCGGCTGTCCGCGCGCCGTCGCCGCCCGCGATCCTTGGACGCCCGCGCGGCCCTTGAAGCGGGGCAGCAGCAGGAGCAACAGCAAAGCCACGGGCAGGTAGAAGCGCTCGTGCCAGACACGGCTGCGCTCGTCGCTCGCCTGGGGCGGCAGTTTGCTGCGGGCGGCGGCGGCCAGGATGTCCCGGGTGTCGGTGTCGCGGTAGTCGGCCTCGCGGTAGAGACCGCCACCGGCGTCCGCCAAGGCTTGCAGTCGGTCGGCGTCCAGTGCGGAGCGCACCGGCTCGCCGTCCGGATCCACCAGGGGGGAGCCGCGGGGGCCGGGGACCTCGCCGCCGCCCTCGGTGCCGATACCGAGCACATGCACGGCGACACCGCCGTCGGCGAGGGCGGCGACACGCTCGGTGAGGTCTGACTCGTCGAAGTCGCCGTCGCTGATGAGCAGCAGCGAACGGGCGCTGTCCGCCGGCAGCGCCTGCAGCAGGATCTCGGCGCGGTCCAGCGCCGCATGCAGGCGGCTGCCCTGGAGTCGGGCCAGGTCCGTGGCCAGCGCCGGCAGCGCCAGCAGGATGGTGCGGCTGTCTTCGGTGACCGGCGCCACCACGTGCGGCGAGGACGCGAAGGCGATGAGGCCGAGCCGCAGGCGCCGGTTCTGCATGATCAGATCCTGAATCTCCTGACGGGCCCGGGCGAGGCGGCTGGGGGCGACGTCAGCCGTCTCCATGGAGCGGGACACATCGAGCAGGATCAACAGGTTGTCGCCGGGTTGGAAGAGCCGCACGTCGGTGTAGTCCCAGCGCGGGCCGGCCATGGCCGTGAGCAACAGCAGCCAGAGGCTCGCCCAGGCGAAGAAGCGACTCCACCGCTCCGGGCCCGCCAGGGCGCGGGTGCCCGCCAGGTGCGGCAGCAGCTGTGGGTCTGCGTAGCGATGCACCGGTGTCTTGGCGGCGCGGGCGGCGCTGCGCCACAGCCACCAGGCGACGGCGGGCAGTGCCAGCAGACCCCAGAACCAGGCGGGCTCGGCGAAATGGAAGCCGGTTGCGTTCATACTGCTCGTGTCAGCGGGTGCTGCGCCCGGTTGTGCGCGGCCCGATTAGCGGCTGGCCTGCCGCACGACGAAGCGTCGCCGGCCCTCGGGAAACAACCCCAGCGCCAGCAGCGCGGCCAGCGACAGCCCCAGCGGCCACCGATACAGCGGTTGTGGCAGATAGGCCGTGCGGGTCTCGGTTTCGGTCTTTTCCAGTTCCGCGATCCGCCGACTGATTTCCTCCAGCGCGCGGGTGTCTGTGGCACGGAAATAGGCGCCGCCGGTGATTTCGGCGAGGCGCTGCAGGGTGTCCTCATCCATGGTGAGATCATCCCAGTATTCGATCTGCCCCTCGTGCAGGATTGGAATGCGCGCCTGGTTGCTGCCGACGCCGATGACATAGATGCGCACGCCGGCCATGCGTGCGAGCTGCGCCGACTCCAGGGGCTGAAAGTTGCCCGCGGTGTTGTCGCCGTCGGCGATGAGGATCATCACCCGCGACCCCGGCGGGCGGTCCCGGAGCTTCTTCACGCCCAGGGCGACGGCGTCACCCAAGGCCGTGCTGCCGCCGGCGATACTCGGCACCACCCGCTCCAGCAGCATGTGCACGGCGGCGCGATCGATGGTGAGCGGCGAGAGTACGTAGGCGCCGCTGCCGAAGATGATCAGCCCGATGCGGTCGCCGGCGCGCTCATCGATGAAACGGCCCATGACGCCCTTGACCACCTGCATGCGGCTCACTTGCCGGCCCTCGACGGTGAAGTCCAGCGCGTCCATGGAGTGTGAGGCGTCCACGGCGAGCATCAGGTCGTAGCCAGGCGCCGAGACCTCGGTGTGCGGCGCCAGCCATTGCGGGCGCATCAACGCCAGCACCAGTCCCACCCAAACCAGGTACAGCAGTATCCGGTGCAGCCAGCCCGCCAGCGGCCGGCGCGGCCGCCGGGTCTGGTAGGCGGCGCGCAGCTGTTCGATATGCGGGTGCAACAGGGTGATGCGCTCGCCTTCCGGCTGTTCCTCGCGTGGTGTCTCCCCGGGCTGCGGCGGGCGCTCACGCCAGATCAGCGGCAACAGCAGCGGTAGCGGCAGCAGCAGCGCAAACCAGGGCCATTGGAAGTCGAACAGCATCATCACAGACCGCCGCCTTGGGTCAAACGGTATCCTGTGCCCGGGTCTGCACCGGCGCCGGCTCAGGTGCAGGCCGGCGTCGCCGCAGCTGCTGCGCGACGCTGGCGACGGGCCGTTGCAGCCAGCCCGGCAGGCGACGCCGGCGCCGTTCGGGCTTGGGGTCCGGGGCCGCCACCCATTCCATGCCGGCATCCAGCAGCTGGCGGACGCTTTCGCGCTGGGTGTCGGCCGCCGCCGGCCGGGCATAGGGCGCCGTGAGCAGGGGTTGGCCATCACGGCGCCAGTCGAAGCCACGGGGATCATGGTCGCTGAGCCAGGCAAGCCACGCCTCGCCATGGAGCCCCGCGCAGGCGGCCCGGCCATGGCGGGCCATGGCGATGCGTCGCAACAGCTCGGAGAGCTCGGTGGCGACGGGCTTCACCGGCTCGTGGGTCAGGCGTCTGCGCAGCGCCCGCAATGCCTGCGCCGCCTCCCAGCGCCAGGTGCCGAGCGTGATCACCGGCAGCGGCACATACAGCCGCCAGCGCGGATCATAGCGCCAGAGCAGCAGCCCCAGCGCCACCAGGGCGCCGGCGAGGAGCCACCAGCCGGGCGCCGGCGGCCACCAGGGATGGCCCATGGTCACGTGGATGTCGCGGAGCTGGGTGGGATCCATGCTGTTGCGGGGCGAGGGTTGGGAGAGTCGGGGTTGGCGCGCGTTCCCGGGCACGTGTCCCGGAGCCTGGCGCCCGGCAACCTAGATGCTTCTGGCCCGCGCCCGCTGCTCCAGGCTGTGGATCAGGCTCAGGTGGATCTCGCGGTCGGTGCGGATGGGCATCAGAATCACGTTGAGGCGGTTGGTGATGGCTTTGAGGGTGTCGCGGCGCTGCTGCCAGGCGTCGCGATAGGCGCGGGCGGCGGCGGCGTCGTCGGTGTCGATCTCCACCAGGGTGCCGTCGGTGGCGGTGAAGGTGACGCTCCCCATCGCCGGCATGTTCCAGTCCGCCGGGTCGTCCACGGGCAGCACCACCACCGAGCTGCGCTGCACCAGGTTGCCGAGCACGCCTTCCAGCTCGCGCACTTCGCGGTTCAGATCGGCGATGACGAACACCAGCGAGCCCGTGGGCAGCCCCCGCGTGGCCCGGCGCAGGGCGCCGGCCAGACAGTCGATGGAGGCGGTCTGCTCCGCCGCCGGCTGGGTGAGGGTGCGCAGCAGCTGCCAGAGTGCGCGCCGCCCGCGCGCCGGGCGAAAGTGCTGGAGGCCGGCCAGCGGGTCGCCGAAGGCCATGCCGCCGACGCGGTCGTTGAGCCGGCTTGCGGCCCAGCCGATGAGCGCCGCCGCACGCGCCGCCTGCACCGACTTGAAAGTGCCGCGGGTGCCGAAGCCCATGTGTGGGCCGCGGTCCACACAGAGCACGACGCTGCGCTCGCGCTCTTCGCGGAACACCTTGAGGTGCGGCTCGTTGAAGCGGGCGGTGACCTTCCAGTCCATGTGGCGGATATCGTCACCCTGGCGGTACTCGCGCACCTCCTCGAAATTGATGCCGGCGCCGCGGAACACCGAGGCGTAGAGCCCGGCGAACGTCGAGTTCACCAGGTGGTGCGACGGCACCCCCAGGGTGTGGGCCTGGTGGCGCAGCTCCAGCAGGTCGTCGAGGCGGGGGTACAGGCTCATGGGGCGGCACGGGTGGCGGCGCGCGCGCCGCGCCGGCGATGGCCGCGGTGCAGGCGGTTCGGCTCCGCGGGGTGCATGCGACGGGCGCAGCGGCTTGCGCGCGCCGGTGCACGTTGCCCGCCGGACTGACAGCCGCGCCCGGGCTCGGGTCGTTGGTGCTGAGCGCTGACCCCCATCTCAGGGAATCGCCACCAGATTCAGCAACCGGTTCACGAACTCATCCGTCGTGATGCCCTCGGCTTCGGCCTCAAAGGTGAGCAGCAGGCGGTGGCGCAGGATCTCGGGGGCGACGAGCTGGATGTGATGGGGGGCGACGAAGTCATCGCCGTCCAGCCAGGCCCGGGCGCGGGCGCAGCGGGCCAGCGCGATACTCGCCCGCGGCGAGGCGCCGAAGCGGCACCAGCGCGCGAGGTCGGCGTCATAGAGCTTCGGGTGGCGTGTGGCCTGCACCAGGTCGACGATGTAGCTGTGCAGCTTGGGGTCGAGGTAGAGCTCGGCCACGGCGCGGCGCATCCGAAAGAGCTGCTCCTGACTCAGGGGCGCGGCGGGCTCGGGCTCGGGCCCGGTCTGCTGGCGGCTGTCCAGCGCCAGGATCTCCAGCTCTTCTTCGCGGGTGGGATAGGTCACCACCGCCTGCATCAAGAAGCGGTCCAGCTGCGCCTCCGGCAGGTGGTAGGTGCCCTCCTGCTCCACCGGGTTCTGGGTGGCCAGCACCATGAATAGCTTGGGCAGCGGATAGGTGCGCTGGCCGACGGTGATCTGGTGCTCGGCCATGGCCTCCAGCAGCGCCGACTGCACCTTGGCCGGCGCCCGGTTCACCTCGTCCGCCAGCAGCACATTGTGGAACAGCGGCCCCGGGCGGAACTCGAACTCACCCTGCTCGTGGCGATAAATATCCGTGCCGATCAGGTCAGACGGCAGTAGGTCCGGGGTGAACTGGATGCGATGGAAGTCGCCTTCGATGGCCTCGGCCAGGGCCTTGACCGCCGTCGTCTTGGCCAGCCCGGGCATGCCCTCCACCAGCAGATGGCCGTCGCTCAGCAGGCACACCAGCATGCTGTCGATGAATTTGCGCTGGCCGATGATGCGCGATGCGATGTGCTCGCGCACGGGGGTGAGCTCTGCCGGGGTCATGCTGGGTACCGCTCGCTGGTCCTGGTGATGGGGGCGGGTGCTGCGGTCGCATCGATCCGCTGCTGGCGCGCCCTGGGGCCCGGCCGGCGGCGATGGGCGCGCCGATCGCCACGGCGACGCCTCACTCCGGCACGGTGGGCCCGTCGGCGCCGAGGTTTGGGGCTGTCAATAGTCAGCATTCCCAACAACCCCAATGCTGCGGCTTTCGGCGCCTTTGCGCAAGCGTGTTGCAAATGTCGCAAAGCGCTATCAGGTTGACCCGAACAGCCGCCCCGCCGCAGCCCGAGCCGCAAATCGACCCATGCCGGGTCTATAATGGTACGTTTCCTCAAGGCCTTAGCCGACGCCTACCCCAATGTCCCGACTCCACGACCAGGTCGCGCGACGGCGCACCTTCGCGATCATCTCCCACCCGGACGCGGGTAAGACCACGCTCACCGAGAAGCTGCTCCTGTTCGGCGGCGCCATCCAGATGGCCGGCACCGTCAAGGGCCGCAAGGCGGCGCGGCACGCGACCTCGGACTGGATGGAGCTGGAGAAGCAGCGCGGCATCTCCGTGACCTCGTCGGTCATGCAGTTCCCCTACGGCGAGTCCATCGTCAACCTGCTCGATACCCCCGGCCACGCGGACTTCTCCGAGGACACCTACCGCACCCTCACGGCGGTGGACTCCGCGCTCATGGTCATCGACGCCGCCAAGGGCGTGGAGGCGCGCACCATCAAGCTGATGGAGGTCTGCCGGCTGCGCACCACGCCCATCCTCACCTTCGTCAACAAGCTCGACCGCGAGGGGCGCGAGGCCATCGAGATCCTGGACGAAATCGAAGACGTGCTGCAGATCCAGTGCGCCCCGGTGACCTGGCCCATCGGCATGGGCAAGCGCTTCAAGGGCGTCTACGACCTGCGCCACGACTGCACGCATCTGTTCAGCGCCACCCACGGCGGCAAGATCCAGGCCGGCGAGGTCATCGAGGGACTCCACAATCCGCGCATGGACGAGCTGCTGGGCGATCAGGCCGCCGAGCTGCGTGACGAGCTGGAGCTGGTGCAGGGCGCGAGCCACCCGCTGGATCTCGATGCCTACCGCGCGGGCAGGCAGACGCCGGTGTTCTTCGGCTCCGCCATCAACAACTTCGGCGTCAAGGAGCTGCTGGACGCCTTCGTGGAGTACGCCCCGCCGCCGCGCCCGCGGGAGGCGGGCGGCCGCAGTGTGGACCCGGAAGAGGGCAAGTTCTCGGGCTTCGTCTTCAAGATCCAGGCGAACATGGACCCGGCCCACCGCGATCGCGTGGCCTTCCTGCGGGTGTGCTCCGGCAGCTACAAGCAGGGCATGAAGATGCGCCATGCGCGCACCGCCAAGACGGTGCAGGTGGCCAACGCCATCACCTTTCAGGCGGACGAGCGCAAGCGCGTGGACGAGGCCTGGCCGGGCGACATCATCGGCCTGCACAACCACGGCACCATCCAGATCGGCGACACCTTTACCGAAGGTGAGCACCTCAAGTACGGCGGCATTCCGTATTTCGCCCCGGAGCTGTTCCGCCGCGTGGTGCTGAAAGACCCCCTCAAGACCAAGGCACTGCACAAGGGCGTGCTGCAGCTCTGCGAGGAGGGCGCCACCCAGGTGTTTCGTCCGCTCAGGAACAACGACATGATCCTGGGCGCCGTCGGCGTGCTGCAGTTCGATGTGGCCGCCTACCGGCTCAAGGACGAGTATGGCGTCGAGGCCGTCGTCGAGCCCGTGTCCGTGCAGACCGCCCGCTGGGTCAACTGCGACGACCCCAAGCTGCTGGAGCAGTTCAAGACCAAGGCCCACGACAACCTGGCCCTCGACGGCGACGACCAGCTGGTCTACCTGGCGCCGACGCGGGTGAATCTGCAGCTCACCGAAGAGCGCTGGCCGCAGATTCGCTTCTCCGCGACGCGGGAGCTGTGAGGGGCCAGGCAGATACAGCGGACCGCCCGGCGTCGCCCCTGACGCGCTTGACGCAGCAACCCCCAGCAGGTGAATCGCGCGAGATTCGCGTTCAATGCCCCCAATGCCGCCAGCATCCATGAGCCCGCGAAGCCAGCCGACCGCCGCCACCCTCGACCTCGTCGTGCCCGGCCTGCTCGGGCCGGTGCCGGCGCCGGACGCGCCGCCGCAGACGCCCACCTTGGATTTGCTGCTTGCGCATGCCGCCAGCGTCACCGATGCCGCCTGCGGCGACTTGCCCTCGACGCTGCTGGCACGCTTCGGCGCCGCGGCCAGCGCGCCTTACGCGCTGGCCGCGGATGATCCGGTCTGGGACCGGGCGGGCTGGTGGCTGCACGCCGATCCGGTGCATCTGCGCCCCGACCGGGATCTGCTGCGGCTCTTCGATGCCCGCCATCTGGGCATCAGCCGCGCCGAGGCGGATGCGCTGGTGGCGGCGCTGAACGCACACTTCGCCCAGGATGGCATGCAGGTGCATGCGCCGGTGGCGGATCGCTGGTATCTGCGCTGCGACACACCGCCCGCCCTCCATACCACGCCCCTGGCGCAGGTCACGGGCCAGCACATCGACCCCTATCTGCCCACGGGCGCCGATGCCTCGCGCTGGGCCGCCCTCATGAGCGAGGCGCAGATGCTGCTGTTCCGGCATCCCGTGAGCCAGGCGCGCGAGGCCGCCGGCCGTCCGGCGGTGAACGGCCTGTGGTGCTGGGGCGGCGGCATCTGGCAGCCGCCGGCGGCGGCGCCGAGTCGGGTCGTGGGCTCGGGGCCCTTGTTGGCGGGGCTCGCCGCGGCGGCGGCGGTGATGCACCAGCCCCAGTGCGGGGAGCGCGTAGACGCGGATCTCGATGCAGCCGGCGACCGGGTGCTGGTGCTGTGGGAGGCGCTGGACGATGCCCTGGCGGACCGCGACCCGGCTGCCTGGGCCGGTGCCGCCAATCGCCTGGAGCGCTGGCTTGCGCCCCTGCCGGCGATGCTGCGCCGGGGCAGCGTCGCGGCAATCGGCATCGACGCTTGCGATGGCACCCGCCGTGTGGTCTGCGGCAAGGATCTCGGCTGGTATCGCCGCTGGCGGCTCGGCCGCCGTCGGCCGAGCCTCGTGCAGCGCGCGGCGGTGCGTTGACACCGGTGCGCGCCGGTCTTCAATGCCCCTGTGCGCGCGGTGCTGTGGCGACATCCACCAGGATCGGCGCCAGCAGCCGCAGCAGGTCTGCGGTGGCCAGTGAGATGATGTACCCGCGCTGACCGCCGTTGATGTACACCCGCGGCAGGTCGGCGATGGATCGCTCACAGTAGACCGGCAAGGCGCGCCGGCTGCCGAAGGGCGAGGTGCCGCCCACCTGGTAGCCGGAATGCTTTTGGGCCACCGCCGGCGCGCACGGCCGCACCCGCTTTGCTGCGATGGCTCTGGCAAGGCGTCCCGTCGCCACCTCGCGGTCGCCGTGCATGAGCACCATCAGCGGCGCGGCGTTGTCGTCTTCCATCACCAGGGTCTTGATGACGACATGCTCGTCGACGCCGAGTTGGGCCGCGAATTCCGCCGTGCCGCCGCGCTGGTAAGTATAGGGGTGGCCGCCGAAGGCGACGCCCGCCGCCCGCAGGGCCCGCACCGCCTGGGTCGTCGGCTCGCGCTTGCTCATGCGGGCCGGGCTCGGCGGTGTCTGGTCACCAGTGCCCGGTGCCGGGCTCGCCCTTGAACGGGCCCACCAGCTCGGCGGTGATCCAGCCGCCGTAGTAGCCGCCGGCCTGGGCGCGCACGGCTTCCCCGTCCACGAAGCAGCGCAGTTGGGAGGGGTAGCAGGCGAACCAGCCGGCGATGGCCGCCGCGTCGTCGAAGGCGTCCGGATAGCGCCAGAGGGCGTTGTCCAGGCGGCGCCCGGCACTGTCGGTGACATGAAAGTATTCGGCCCGGCCCTTCCACTCGCAGAAGGTACGGCGGTCGGAGGGCTGCAACTGCGCCATGTCCACCGCCTCGGGCGGCAGATAGAAGGTGGGCGGGCTGCCGGTCTCCAGTACCCGCATGCTGCGCTCGGTGCGCGCCAGTAACCGGTCCCCGGCGTAGATCTCGATAGGGCGGCTGTCCGGCACATAGGCCGGCGGACGCGGATAGTCCCAGACGGATTCCTGTCCGGCGCCGGGGGCGACGGCGAAGTCGGGGCGCTGCTGCCCGCGCCAGCGCCACGCGGCGCGGGCGCGATGGAGGCTGTTGCGGTCGCTGGTCATGGATGTGCTCCGGTGCGGCTCGGCTGTTGGGCTTGGGTCAGGAGATGGGGCCAGAAGGCGGAGTCAGGGGGTGCGCTCAGAAGGTATGCTCCGGAGAGGCCGTCGATGGGGCGGTCAGGGCTGCAGCCAAGGGTCATGCCCGGGGTCATGCCGGGGGGCGCGCGGGCTCATACGGGCAGGACCAGGATCGTCAATGCCGGCGCCAGACCAGGATGCGGTTGTTGACGGGCATGGCGATATCGTCTTCCAGGGCCAGGCCCGCCGCAGCCGCGAGCGGTGTCAGCTCGTCGAGGTCGCGCACGCCCGAGAGGGGGTCGCGGATGCGCAGCATGCGGTCGAACTCCGCATTGCTTTGGCTGGTGTGGCGCCCGCCGTGGCTGAAGGGGCCATAGAGCGCGAAGGGCGCCCCCGCCGGCAGCAGGGCGCCGACCCCTGCGAACATGTGCGCCACCTGCGCCAAAGACATGATGTGTGCCGTGTTGGCGCTGTAGGCGGCATCCACGGGCCCACTCGGGCGCTCGCCCGGCGCCGCATCGGGTCCTGCTCCGCCGTCGGGCCACGCCCCGTCCACATCCAGCTCGATGGCCGCGGGCAGATTGGGCACATCGGCCTCCGCGAGCCAGCGGTCGATGCCGGGCAGGTGTGCGCCGATATCGCTGGCCTGCCAGGTGAGATGGCTCAGCACCGGGGCGAAGTGCGCCGCGTGCTGACCGGTGCCCGCGCCGATTTCCAGCACGTGGCGCCGGTCCGCGAACAGCGTTGTCAGCACGGCGAGGATAGGCGCCTTATTCTCGTCGCACGCAGGGGAGTAGGGCTTGTCCATGGCTTCGAACGGTGACTCAACGGGCATGCCCGGCGCGGGCCGGCGGCCGGTGATTGCGATGGCGGTCCGGGTGGCGCCCGGCGGCGGGCTCGACGGTCGCGATGCTATCGTGAAGCCGATGCGGACGTCTGCGAGGGCAGCCTCCGCCAGCCAGTCTGCAACCGCCGATCGTCCGGAGGCGACGGGCCTCTGTCAGGTGTCGTATGCCGCCCGGTGCGGTCCCTGGCCGGGTGTCGTGGCATGGGGGCAGGTTTTTGCGCGACTGCGGCTTTTCAAGACCCAGTGCCAGTTCTGGCCCCGGCCGCGGTGGCGGCGATGCTGAGTCGCATCGGATTCCGCTATCATCCAGCACGCCGTCAATCCGCCACCATATCCGCTGAGTGCCGGCCACATTCGTCAAGCGTCCACTCGCCATGCCCCGATCTGTCACCGCTCTGTCGCCTGCGGCCGCGTTGCTGCTAGCTGCCTGTGCACAGCCGCCGGGCGGCCCGGGGCATCGACCCCAGTCGGCGCACACGCAGGCCGACTCCCGGGGATCAGCGCCCGCCGCGGCCATAACGCCCGGCGTGCCGGCGGACCCGGGCGCACCACCGCGCTGGCGCCGAGCGCAGGAACGCACGAGCGGACGCCCGGCGGCGGCGGGCGGCCCGGCGGTCGGGGCCGATGGCGCGCCGTCGGCACAAGACCTGCGGCTACGCCGCACGGTGACCGCCCGCTGCGCCAGCCGGCCGGCGAATGTCACTGAGACCTCATTACTGACCATCCTGGCCGCTGACCTGCAAACCGCCGGCGTACCGCCGGCATCGGCGGTGGATGCGCTCATCAGCGGGCGCTGCGGCAACCTTGCGGATGTCGTCTCGGAGGTGGTGGCTCGCTACGGGCCCGAGGCCGCCGTGCCCGTCATCGAGCGCGCCGTCGCCCGCAGCGGCGACGCTGCGGCGCTGGTGATCGAGCGTGCCGCCGCCGAGGGCCTGTTGCGTGCCGACGCCAGGCGCCCGGCACGGGCCGGCGCATCGCCGGCCCTGGGCGCCGGCGACGACGCGCTGCTGTATTTGCCGTCGGCCGGCGGTACCGAGCGCCCCACGGCTGGCCTGGATCGCCTGCTCGGTAACGCCGAGCCGGGCTATGGCATCTACACTTACATCCTCCCCGGCGATCCGGCCGATTTGGGCGCCGGGGCCCATGCGGGCGCTTACGACGAGTTGTTGCGGGTGCTCGAGACCTATGTGCTGGCGGCGGGTTCCGGCGGCGCGCCACCGGCCCCGAGCGCCCATACCTTTCTGGTGCCCGTGCGGACGGGGCGCGCGGCATCACCCCTGGGGGAGCGCACCAGTCCCGAGCTGTCGGCGCTGCTGCGCCGCACCCTTGCCCAATACCTGCGCCGCGCCGGCGAGCCGGCGTTGGCGGCGCGTCTGGCGACGGCGCCGGGACCTTTCCTCGTCTCCAGCCTGGAACCGCGGCTGGTGCCGCGAGGCGGCGATCATGTGCGCATGCTCGTGGACCTGAGTGGCGTCGGCCGCGAGTATATGTACAGCGTGGTGGATGCTTACGATCGCGCCATCCCCGCGGCCGACGCCGGGCGGGCGGACAGCCTGCGGGCGGTGCGCAGCCGGCTCGTCGGCATGTTCCCCGATCCGGCCATCGACGCGGCGGCCGCGCCGCCGGCGGCTGGCGACTGGGTCTTCATGCTCGCTCGCGCCGGCGCAGGCCCATCGCCGCCGACGGGCGCCGTCCAACAGGGCCGCTGAGCGGCAGGAGAACGGCATGCTGGGACCGCGCATCGGCGGTGTCTTCAAATTCCTGATCGGCATCCTGCTGCTGCAGGTGGCCACGGCGCTGATCACCTACACGGCGCTGATGACGGACTTACAACAGACCGTCTGGCTGTTCGCGGCGCTGGCGTTGACCCTGGGCGTGCTGGTGGCGCTCTGGTTCGACTCGGTGATCGGCAGCGTCAAGGAGCAGGCCGTCGCACGCCAGCACAAGCGCCATGCCCGTGAGCGCGAGAAGCTGCGTGTCCAGGCCGAGAAGGAGAAGGCCAAGCTCGCCAGGCAACGCAAGCGCAGCTCCGGCGGCGCCACACTCAAGACGGGCCTAGCCGTCGGCGGTACCGTCGGCGTTGGGGTGGCGTTGATGTTCGCACAACTGATGACCCTGGGCCTGCTGACCATCTCCGCCGCCGGCGGCGCGGCACTGGGCTATGGCGTGCGCTCCCGGCAAGAGAAAATGATCCGCGCCCGCGAGCAGAAGCAGGCGGAGCGCCTGGTGTACGCCCAGCAGGATCTGCCGGTGCTCACCGCCGATCCGGCACCCGAATCCGCCAAGCACCGCGGGCGCGACGAAACGCCGCCATAGGGCCCAGACGCGCGCGCCGCCGGCGTCTTATGGGGCGCGGCCACGCCTGGCCCAGCTTGGGGCCCAGCTTGGGGCCCAGCTTGGGATCCAGCTTGGCGACACCGCAGCGCGGGTGAGCCGCCCGCCGACGGCCCCTGGTTACCAACCGCGGAAGTACCAGCCGTTGTCCCATTCCGGCAGCTCGCCGGCCGGTGCCGTCTGCTCGGCGTCGTCGTCCGGCGCGGCTTGCGACGGCGCAACGCCGGCGGGCGCCGACGGGCCCGGGGCTGTCGGCAGCGGCGAGAGCCAGGGCCCGAAATTCAGAAACAGCCAGCGATCCCGGGCGATCATGTCGCGCATCTCCCGGCGCCGGCGCCGGAATTCCTCTTCCATGGCCTGCTGGCGGGCGCTGCCCACGGGATCCAACGCCCGGCGGCGCGCCTGATGCTGCGCCCGGCGACGCTCCTGCAGCGCGCGACGCTGGGCGCGCACCGCCTCCAGCCACCGCGGCACCATGTCGTCGGGGGCGAGATCGTCCTGCGGCGTCGACGGGTGCTCGTCGGCCCCCATAGCGGGGCCGGCCGGGGCCGTATCGGCGGGGTCCGGATTGGATCGCTCGGCACCGCTCGTGCCCGGGGATGCATCCCGCGGCGGCGGCGCTGCGGCCGTGCCGCCCGCCGGCCCGGCGCTGGCGACGGCGGCGGCGAGCAGCAGCGCGGCCAGGGCAAGGGCGTGCAGGCTCACGGGCGGATGCCAAGGCGCTGAGGCGCGCGTGGCCATGGGGGACACGCGCAGGCCCGCACCGACGGTGGCTGAGGAGATCTTCCGCCCGTTGCAGACCATGGCGCCCGTGCCGCTCCATATCAGAGACTGCTGATTGTCGGTTTTAGGACAGACAGCAATCGTCGTCAATGTTCCCGGTCATGGCTCTTTCGACCCGTGGGGCCAAGGGGGCGGTCGCCGCCGGGGCGGGGGATGGGCACCGCGGCCGCTCAGGATCGCTCGTCGGTGGCGCCTTCCAGTCGCTCGTGGATGTGTTGGCGCAGGCAGGTGAGGGTCTGCTCGCAGACGATGGGGGCGCCGTCTTGGGTGGAGATGAAGAAGACGTCGTCCGCCTCGGCGCCGACGGTGGCGATCTTGGCGCTCTGCAGGCGAATATCGCAGACCTCGAACACGACGCCGATCTCGGCGAGCAGCCCCGGCCGGTCCAAGGTGGTGAGGCGCATCATGGTGCGGCGGTTGCGCGGGTCCTCGGCGAAGCTGACGCGGGTCTCCACCCAGAAATGTCGATGCTGACGCGGTAGGCGGCGGCTCACCACCGGGCGCTTGCCGCCGGGGCGCCGGAGTGCGGCGAGCAGCAGGTCGCGCAGCTCATCCGTGTCGCCGCCCTGGTCGATGGGGCGGTGGTCGGGGCCCAGCACCTGGAAGGCGTTCACCGCATAGCCGTCGTCGGTGGTGGTGATGCGCGCATCCATGATGTTGAGCGCGCGCTGATCGAGCAGCGCGGTAATGCGCACGAAGAGGTTCTTCTCGTCGCGGGAGAACAGGAACACTTCGGTGCAGCCGCGCGAGGCCATGGGGCGAATCACCGCCAGTGGCAGGTCGGCGGGCGCCGTGGTGAGGATGCGCTGGGTCTGCCAGGCGATCTCTTCCGGTGAGCTCGGCGTGAAGAAGTCCATGCCGAAGCGACTCCAGAGATCGCGGCAGGCGGCCGCGTCGATGCCTTCATAAGCCAGCAGGCGCATGGCCTCGCGCTGCTTCTGCTCGATGAGGTCGTTCTGGGCCTGTGGATTGTCGAGTCCCCGCACCAGGGTGCGTCGGGCGGCCTGGTAGAGGTCGCGCAGCAGTGCGTTCTTCCAGGAGCTCCAGCGCTTGGGGTTGGTGGCACGGGCGTCGGCGACGGTGAGCAGGTAGAGATAATCCAGGCGGTTGGCGTCGGTGACCTGCTCCGCAAAGGCCTGGATCACCAGCGGGTCCGAGATGTCCTTGCGCTGCGCGGTCATGGACATGAGCAGGTGATGCTCCACCAGCCACGCCACCAGGCGGCTGTCGTATTCGCTGAGATAATGCAGCTGGCAGAAGTCCCAGGCCTCGCGCGCGCCGAGGATGGAGTGGTCGCCGCCGCGGCCCTTGGCGATGTCGTGGAACAGCCCGGCGAGATAGAGCAGCTCCACTTTGGGGATGCGCTGGGCGATGGCGGAGCACAGCGGAAATTCGCCGTTGTGCTCAGGGATGGTGAACCGGCGCAGGTTGCGCAGCAGTCGCAGCGTATGCTCGTCCACGGTGTAGACATGGAAGAGGTCGTACTGCATGCGCCCGACGATGTTCGCGAAGGCCGGGATGTAGGCCGCCAGCACACCGTAGCTGTTCATGCGCCGCAGCGCGGCGGTGACACCCCGGGGCTGGCGCAGGATCTCCATGAACAGACTGCGGGCGCGCACGTCTTCGCGGAAATCATCATCGATGCGATGGCGGTGCTCGCGAATGAGCCGGATGGTGCTGGCGCGCACCCCCTGCAGGCTGGGATGCTGCTGCAGCACCAGAAAGATTTCCAGCAGCGCGAAGGGCGAGCGGGCGAAGACCTGCGAGTGGGTGACCTCCAGATAGCCGCTGCGTGACTGAAAGCGCTTATTGACGGGCTCCGGCGGGCCGATCTGATCATGCAGCAGGATGGCCTCCTGGAACAGCTGCATGAGCATTTCGTTGAGCCGGTTCAGCTCCATCACGGCGCGATAGTACTGCTGCATGAACTGCTCGACGGCCAGATTGTCGCCCTGGTCCGTGAAACCGAGCTCGTCCGCCAGGGTGCGCTGGTAGTCGAACAGCAAGCGGTCTTCGCGGCGCCCGGTGAGGCGGTGCAGCGCGAAGCGAATGCGCCAGAGCAGGGCCTGACCGTCGCGCAGCGCCAGGTACTCGGTCTCCGTCAGGAAGCGCTCGTCCACCAGTTGGTGCAGGTTGTCGGCGCCGAAGTGGCGCTTGGCCACCCACTCGATCATCTGGATGTCCCGCAGGCCACCCGGGTTCTCTTTGATGTTCGGCTCCAGGTTGTAGGCGGTATCGCCGTACTTGAGCCGGCGCTTGCGCTGCTCGTCGCGCTTGGCCGCGAAGAAGGCCTCGCTCGGCCAGATGCTCGCGGGACCCACGGCGGTGCGCATGCGCTCGAACAGCTCGGCATCGCCGTCGATCAGCCGCGCTTCCAACAGGTTGGTGACGACGGTGATGTCGTCGGCGGCTTCACGCCGGCAATCGTCCACGGTGCGCACCGAGTGGCCGATCTCCAGCCCGATATCCCACAGAAAGATCACCAGCCCGCCGATGACCTCGGCGAGGCGATCGGCGGCATCATCGCCCACCAGAATCAGCAGATCGATGTCGGAGCTCGGGTGCAGCTCGCCACGGCCGTAGCCGCCGACGGCCACCACGGCCGCGGCCTCGGCCGCGGGCACGCAGCGCTGCCAGGCGGCCATCACCAAACGATCGATGTCCCGGCTCCAGCGGCCCACCAGCTCGGTGACGGGCTCGCCGTGGTCGTAGCGCGCGAACAAGGCGGCGCGCGCGGCGGCGAGCTCCGCCTTGAAGGCGGCGATGGCATCGGCCTCGCCGGCGGCGCCGGCCGGGGCCGTGGCAGCGGCTTGCCCGTCGGCGGTGGGAGGGCTCGTGTACACCTGGATCATGGCGTCGGCTCCGGCTGGACTCATTGCGGTTGACGCCAGTCCGTGGCCTGCGGCGGCTGTCGGCGGGTGGCGCCGATGGTCACCCTATCCCCGGGGGATGGGCCCCCGGGGATGGGCTCCGGGGGAATGTCCGTCGTCGGCAGCCCGGCGGCGATGCGGCAGCAGGTGCCCGCGCTCAGGTGATGGTGGCGATGTCAGGTGGCGATGTCAGGCGGCGATGTCAGGCGGCTGCCGCGGCGCGCTCCTCGTCGCGCAGGGTCAGGATCTCGCAGCCCTCCGGCGTCACCACGATGGTGTGCTCCCACTGCGCCGAGAGGCTGCGGTCTTTGGTGACCACCGTCCAGCCGTCCTGCAGCAGCTTCACCTGGCGCTTGCCGGCGTTGACCATGGGCTCGATGGTGAAGCACATGCCGGGCTGCAGCGTCAGGCCCTCCGCCGGCCTGCCGTAGTGCAGCACCTGGGGCTCCTCGTGGAACTCCCGGCCGATGCCGTGCCCGCAGTATTCGCGCACCACGGAGTAGCGATGGCTTTCGACCAGGGTCTGGATGGCATGCCCGATATCGCCGAGGGTCGCGCCCGGGCGCACCATTTCGATGCCGGTGTACAGGGCCCGTTGGGCGATGCCAACCAGCCGTTTCGCCAGCACCGAGGACTCACCGACACAGAACATTTTGCTGGTATCGCCGTGGTAGCCATCTTTGATGACCGTGACATCGATATTGACGATGTCGCCCTTCTTCAGGCGCTTGTTGCCGGGAATGCCGTGGCAGACCTGGTTGTTCACCGACGTGCAGATGGAGCGCGGGAAGCCGCGATAGTTGAGTGGCGCTGGCACGGCGCCCTGAACGTTGACGATGTGCTCGTGGCAGATACGGTCCAGCTCGCCGGTGGTGATGCCCGGCGCCACGTGCTCGCCGATCATCTCCAGCACTTCGGCCGCCAGCCGCCCGGCGACGCGCATCTTGGCGATCTCGGCGTCGGATTTAATGCTTACCGCCATATCGTTTCGCGAGGCATCCACAGATCATTCCTGGCTGCGGCGGGCGTGCCGCCATGGTTACGTCGACCCGTCACATCCGGGCTTTCTGGCGCCGTCGGCGCGGAGGCAGCGGGCGGGACGGGGGCGTCGAATCCCGCTGGCTCCATGGGTATGACGACAAGCCCCCGTCGTCGCCAATCATCCCCGTCGGGTCATCCCATCCGGCCCCTGCGGACCGAGCTGGCCGGACCGAGCTGGCGGCGACTGGCGTCTGGCACACCCCGGCTGCAATGGCGGACATGGGATCGCCCCAGGACTCAACCAAGCCGAGGACCGGGTCCGGTGCCAGGCCCAATGCCGGGTCCAGTGCCGAGCCCAGCGCCGAGTTCAGCTCTGGGGCCAAGCATCGGGCCGATCCCTGAATTGCCCCAAAAACATCCTACATGGTATAAAAGCGAGCGGTGGCGAGCAAACCGACGATAAGCGGCGGCCAGATAGGCGGCTACCCCGCACGCTGTGCGTGACGGTGGGGCCAGCCCGGCTGGCGATATCCGCCGCGCCCGCGTGCGCTCGGCCACCATCACCGCCTTCAGCGGCGTTGCCCCCGGCGGCGACCTCCTAAGACGATGAAGTCCATGACTCGCAACCGTGCCGGATGCGGCGCGACTGCGTAATGCCACACACGTACCGACACATGACGCCGGGTGCCCGTCAGCCGGGTTGCGTCATGGGGCACGTGGAGGTTCAACCCAAACCAGAGGCACAATAATGAGCGACGTTTCCATGCGGCAGATGCTGCAGGCCGGTGTCCACTTCGGTCACCAAACCCGCTACTGGAACCCGAAGATGGCGGCGTACATCTTCGGCCAACGCAACAAGATCCATATCGTCAACCTGGAAAAAACCCTGCCCCTGTACCAGGAGGCGATGGGCTACATGGGCAAGCTCGCGGCCAACGGCGGGCGCATCCTGTTCGTGGGCACCAAGCGCGCCGCGCAGGACGCGATCCGCGAGCATGCGGCCCGCTGCGGCATGCCTTACGTCAATCACCGCTGGCTCGGTGGCATGCTCACCAACTTCAAGACGGTGCGCCAGTCGATTCAGCGGCTCAAGGACCTCGAGGCCATGTTCGAAGACGGCAGCATCGAGCGCTTTGCCAAGAAAGAAGCGCTGACGCTGAGCCGTGAGCGCGACAAGCTGGAGCTGAGCCTGGGCGGCATCAAGAACATGGACGGCCTCCCAGATGCCATGTTCGTCATCGACGTCGGCCACGAGAAGATCGCCGTGTCCGAGGCCAATAAGCTCGGCATTCCGGTGGTGGGCGTGGTGGACACCAACAACGACCCCAGCCGCATCGACTACGTGATCCCGGGCAACGACGACGCCATCCGTGCGGTGCGGCTCTACATCGAGGGTGCTGCGGACGCCGTGCTCGACGGCCGTCAAACCGCCGCCGCCATGGCCGGGCGTCGGGGCGAGGCGCCGGCCGCCGAGCCCCAGCCGGCGCCGCCCGCAGAGGCGCCGGCCGAGGTCGCAGCCGGTGCCGAAGGCGAGGCTGCGGCGGCGTCCTGAGACGCGGCGCAGCAGCCCCCCGACAGCCCTGTTAAACGCTTCATCTTTTCGTTCTGCAGCACTTGGAGTAGGTCATGGCAATCTCTGCCAGTTTGGTGAAGGAGCTTCGCGAGCGCACGGGCGCCGGCATGATGGAATGTAAGCGCGCGCTGCAAGAGACCGATGGCGACATCGAGGCGGCCATCGAGGCCATGCGCAAATCCGGCCAGGCGAAGGCCGCCAAGAAGGCCGGGCGGATCGCCGCCGATGGCGTCGTGGAACTCCAACTCGCCGACGGCGGCACCCGCGGCGTCATGGTGGAAATCAACAGCGAGACCGACTTCGTTGCCAAAGACGAAAACTTCGCTCGCTTCGCGCAAACCGTCGGCGAAACGGCGCTGGTCAGCGCTGCGGCGGATGTCGAGACACTGGGCGGGCAACCGCTCGCCGGCGATGGCGCGACCACCCTCGACACCGCCCGCGAGGCGCTCGTCGCCAAGGTTGGTGAGAACGTCCAGCTGCGTCGGCTGGTGCGCTTCGACGCCCCCCAAGGGCGGCTGCACAGCTACCGCCACGGCGTGCGCATCGGCGTCATCGTCGACCTGGTCGGGGGCGACGAAGCCCTCGGGCGCGACATCGCCATGCACATTGCCGCCACCAACCCCATGTGCGTCAGCGCCGACGACGTGCCCGCCGAGGCGCTGGAGCGCGAGCGCGAGATCTTTCGGGCGCAGGCGCTCGAGAGCGGCAAGCCGCCGGAGATCGTCGACAAGATCATCGGCGGGCGCATGCGCAAGTTCACCGAGGAGGTGACGCTGCTGGGCCAGGCCTTCGTCAAAGATCCCGACACCAGCGTCGAGCAGTTGCTGAAGCAGGCCGGCGCCCGGGTGGCGGCCTTCGCCAGGCTGGAAGTGGGTGAGGGCATCGAGAAGAAGACCGAGAACTTCGCCGAAGAGGTACAGGCGCAGGCCAAGCAGGCCGAGTGACCCGCGTCTGCGACGGTGGGTGCGGCGACCGGGGAGGGGCCGCCGTCATAGCCGCCGGCGCGCATGGCGCAACCGGTGGTCGCCGGCGGCCGCGATCGGCCGCACCACAACGGCCCTGCTCGTGTATCATGCGCCCGCACCGCAGGGCTCACCTCTCGAGCCCGCCGCCGCGCCAACAGCCAGCGTCGTCGACTGTCCGCTCCGCCCATGACCGAAGCATCGCCTCCTCTGCGCCGGGTCCTCGTCAAGCTAAGCGGCGAGGCGCTGCTCGGTGACGGCGCCTGCGGCATCGACCCCGACGTGCTCGCACGGCTGGCACGGGATGTGGCGGAATGCGCCCGTGCTGGCACCCAGATGGCCCTGGTGCTGGGCGGCGGTAACATCTTCCGCGGTGCCGGCCTGGCCGCCCGCGGCATGGACCGCGTCACCGGCGACCACATGGGCATGCTGGCCACGGTGATGAATGCCCTCGCCATGCAGGATGCGCTGGAGCGCATCGGGGTGCCCACCCGGGTGATGTCCGCGCTCAAGATCAACCAGGTCTGCGAGGACTACATCCGCCGCCGCGCCATACGCCACCTGGAGAAGGGACGCGTGGTACTGTTTGCCGCCGGTACCGGTAATCCGTTCTTTACCACCGATTCCGCCGCCAGCCTGCGCGCCGTGGAAATCGATGCCGATCTCATGGTCAAGGCGACCATGGTCGACGGTATTTACTCCGCGGACCCGAAGCAAGACCCACAGGCCCGCTTCTACCCCCGCATCACCTACGACCAGGCGCTGCGCGAGCGCCTCGGTGTCATGGACCTCACCGCCGTGGTGCTGTGCAGGGACAATGGCATCCCGTTGCGGGTCATGAGCATTTTCGAGCCCGGAGCGCTGCAGCGCGTCGCCGCCGGGGAAGAGATTGGCTCGCTGGTCGAGCCTGGACACGAAGCATGATCGACGACATCAAGAAAGACGCCGCCGAGCGCATGGCCAAGAGCGCCGAGGCGCTCAGCCATGAGCTCGCCAAGATCCGCACCGGTCGGGCGCACCCATCGCTGCTGGACCACGTTCGCGTGTCCTACTACGGCAGCGAGGTGCCCATCAGCCAGGCCGCGAGCGTCGCCGTCGAAGACGCCCGCACCCTCACCGTCACACCCTGGGACCGCAACATGGTGTCCGTGGTCGAGAAGGCCATCATCCAATCCGATCTCGGCATCAATCCGAACACCGCCGGCACCGTCATCCGTGTGCCCATGCCGCCGCTCACCGAAGAGCGCCGGCGCGACCTGCAGAAGATCGCCCGGGCGGAAGCCGAGCAGGCGCGGGTCGCCGTGCGCAACATCCGCCGCGACGCCAATCACCAGCTCAAAGAGCTGGTGAAGGAAAAACTGATCTCCGAAGACGACGAGCATCGCGGCGAGGAGATCGTTCAGAAGCTCACCGATCAGTTCGTGAAAGAGGTGGACCGGATCCTGGAGGAGAAGGAAGCCGATCTGATGTCCATCTAGCGGGCGCTCGCACCCACGAAGCGCACCACAAGTGAGTAGCGAGATCACGGCCATCGACGCCAAGGGCAGGTCCAGGGGTGTACCGTCGCACGTCGCCATCATCATGGATGGCAACGGCCGCTGGGCCAAGCAACGCGGTCTCCCGCGCAGCGCCGGTCACCGCGCCGGTGCGAAAAGCGTGCGGGTCGTCGTCGAGGAAAGCATCCGCCACGGCGTGGGCGCCCTGACGCTGTTCGCCTTCAGCAGCGAGAACTGGCGCCGCCCGCGCGCCGAAGTCATGGTCCTGATGGAGATCTTCATGAGCACGCTGCAGATGGAGGTGCAGCGACTGGTGGAGCACGACATCCAGCTGCGCGTCATCGGTGATCTCTCTGCCTTCTCCGAGCGGCTGCAGGCGCAGTTCCACGAGGCCCAGGTCGCCACCCGCAACAACCGACGGCTCATCCTGCAAGTGGCCGCCAACTACGGCGGGCGCTGGGATGTGACCCAGGCCGTGCGCGCCATCGCCCGCGACGTCGCCGCCGGTCGGCTGGCACCCGAGGCCATCGATGAGGCCTGTGTCGCCGCGCGCCTGTCCTTTCCCGATCTGCCCGACCCTGATCTGTTCATCCGCACCGGGGGCGAGAAGCGCATCAGCAACTTTCTGTTGTGGCAGTCGGCCTACGCAGAGCTGTATTTCTCCGAATTGATGTGGCCGGAATTCGACGCCGATGCCTATGGGGCGGCGCTGCATGATTTTGCGCGCCGCCAGCGCCGCTTCGGTCGCACCGGCGAGCAGATCGCGGCCAGTGTGGATGTCGTCGGCGGCTGACGGACCTGTGGCGGGCGATGCGTTACGGGCACGACTGCGCACCTCCGCCTGGCTGGTGCCGGGATTCGTAGCTGGCGTGCTGTTGTTGCCAACATCGCTGTTCGCCGGCTTCATCGCCGCCATCGTCATGCTGGCCGCCTGGGAATGGGCGGCGCTGGTGGGCGTCGACACGACGCCGGCGCGCCTGGCGATGATCGCCGTGGTGGCCCTGACGCTCCTGCTGCTCTGGGGCATCGGCGCCCCCGCGCTGGCGCTGCTGCCGGCATTGTTGTGGTGGCTCGGTTGCGCCGCGGCACTGCCACGTCTGCGGGTGCAGCCGGCGGCGGGCATCGATTGGGGGCTGCTGGCGCTCGGGCTGCTCGTGCTCGCGGCCCCATGGCTGGCGCTGGTGCGGTTGCATGGCGGCAGCGACGACGGTCCGATGCTGGTGCTGGGCCTGGTGGCGATGATCGTGCTGGCCGACTCGGCGGCCTATTTCATCGGCCGGCGCTTCGGCCGGCACAAGCTCATGCCCCGTCTCAGCCCCGGCAAGACCTGGGAGGGGCTCGCCGGCGCACTCGTCGCCGTGGCACTCGCACTGGTGCTCGCGGGCTGGGGGCTGGGGCTGGCTGTCGCGGGCCAGGCGCTGCTGGTGCTCCTCGGCGTCATCACCGTGGCGCTGTCGGTGGTGGGCGACCTGTTCGAGAGCTGGCTCAAGCGCCGGCGCGGGGTGAAGGACTCGGGTACGCTGCTGCCCGGCCACGGCGGTGTGCTGGATCGCATCGACAGCATAACCGCCGCTGCGCCGGTGTTCGCATTGGGTTTCATCTGGTTGGGGTTGGCGCAATGAAAGGCATCACGATCCTCGGCTCCACGGGCTCCATCGGCGTCAGCACGCTGGACGTGGTCGCCCGTCATCCGGAGCGCTTTCGCGTCGTCGCACTGACCGCGCATCGCAACGCCGAACGCCTCGCCGAGCAATGCCGGCGGTTCAATCCGGACTACGCCGTGATGGTGGACCCCGCCGGCGCTGATGCGCTTACCGCACTGCTGGCCGATATGCCGCGGCCGCCGCGGGTGCTGCGCGGGGCCGAGGCCCTCATCGAGGTGGCCGCACTGGACGATGTGGAGTATGTGATGGCCGCCATCGTCGGCGCCGCCGGGCTCATGTCCAGCCTGGCGGCGGCGCGCGCCGGCAAGCGCCTGATGCTGGCCAACAAAGAGGCCCTGGTGGTGGCGGGTGCGCTGCTGATGGACGCCGCCCGGGAGAACAACGCCACGCTGCTGCCCATCGACAGCGAGCACAACGCCATCTTCCAATGCCTGCCGCCGGCCCATGAGCGCGGGCTGCCCGAGGCGGGCGTGCAGCGCATCCTGCTCACCGCCTCCGGCGGCCCCTTCCGCGATGCCGATCCGCAGACCCTGGTGGCGGTGACCCCCGAGCAGGCGGTGGCCCACCCCAACTGGAGCATGGGCCGCAAGATCTCGGTGGACTCCGCCACCATGATGAACAAGGGCCTGGAGATCATCGAGGCCTGCTGGCTCTTCGCCACCCGTCCCGAGCGCATCCAGGTGGTGGTGCACCGCCAGAGCGTTATTCACTCCATGGTGCAGTACACCGACGGCTCGGTGCTGGCGCAGTTGGGCAACCCGGACATGCGCACACCCATCGCCCATGCCCTGGGCTGGCCCGAGCGCATCGGCGCCGGCGTCGAGCCCCTGGATCTGTTCGCCATCGCACGGCTCGACTTCGAGCCGCCGGCGCCGGAGCGCTTTCCCTGCCTGCGCCTCGCCTACCGGGCCGCGCGCGAGGGTGGTACCGCGCCCGTCGTGCTGAATGCCGCCAACGAGGTCGCCGTCGCCGCTTTCCTCGATCGGCGCATCGGCTTCACCGACATCGCCCGCGTGGTGGAGCAGACCATGGATGGGCTGCCGCCGGAGCCCGTGGACCTGAGCGGGCTCGAGCACGTGCTGAGCGTCGACGCCGCCGCCCGGCGCGCAGCGGAACAATGCGTCGCCGCGCTGGTCGCATAGCCCATGCTCGTCCTGCTCATCAATATCGTCGCCTTCCTGGTGGCCATCCTCCTGCTCGTGACCATCCACGAGTTCGGCCACTTCTGGGTTGCGCGGCGGCTCGGCGTCAAGGTGCTGCGCTTCTCCGTCGGCTTCGGCAGGGCGCTCTACACCTGGCGCCGCCGCGGCGACGACACGGAATACGTCATCGCCGCGCTGCCCCTGGGCGGCTATGTGAAAATGGTCGACGAGCGCGAGGACGACGTCGACCCGGCGGATCTCCCCTACGCCTTCAATACCCAGCCGGTCTGGAAGCGCAGCCTCATCGCCGTCGCCGGCCCGGCGGCGAA
Organism: uncultured Thiohalocapsa sp.; assembly: GCF_913062725.1. GTDB lineage: Bacteria > Pseudomonadota > Gammaproteobacteria > Chromatiales > Chromatiaceae > Thiohalocapsa. Next base: position 31,896 of record NZ_CAJXWY010000021.1, on the reverse strand, counting down.
CTTTCTGCTCGCCATCCTGCTCTACTGGGGCCTGCTCATGGCCGGGGAGAGCGGCCTGCGCCCGCAGGTGGGCGCGGTTACACCGGCGTCCGTCGCCGCCGAGGCCGCGCTGGCGCCGGGCGACGTCATCCAGAGCGTCGATGGGCAGCCCGTGGCCACCTGGGGACAGTTCTGGCGGGTGCTGTTGTCGGCGTCCCTCGGCGGCGACGATGTCGATGTGGTCGTCGTCACCGCCGATGGCGACCGCGCCCTGCGCAGCCTGCCCGCCGACGAGCTGTCACGGTTGGGCGCGGGGCAGAACTTGTTGTCCCAGCTCGGTGTGGAACGCTACACCCCGCCCATTCCACCGGTCATCGCCGAGGTGGTATCCGGCCAGCCGGCGGACACCGCCGGCCTGCAACCGGGCGACCGCATCGTCGCCATGGACGGTGTCGCCGTCACGGGCTGGATGGACTTCGTCGAGGCCGTGCAGGCCAATCCGGGTAATGCCCTGGCCCTGCGGGTGCTGCGCAACGGCTCCGAGCGCCTGCTGCAGCTGACGCCGCGCGCCGTCGCCCGCGACGACGGCAGCCAGGTGGGGCGCATCGGCGCCGGCCCTGAGGTGCCCGGGGATCTGTTCGCAGACCTCGCGGTGACGGTGCGCTACGGACCCGTGGATGCCTTCGTCGAGGCGCTGCGCCGGGTCGGCGATCTCTCCGTGATGACCCTGCGTCTGGTCGGGCGCATGCTCGTGGGCACGGCTTCGGTCGAGAATCTGAGTGGGCCCATCGGCATCGCCGACGCCGCCGGCAAGACCGCCAGCTTCGGGATCGAGCCGTATCTGCAGTTCCTGGCGCTGCTGAGCGTCAGCCTTGGCCTGTTGAACCTGCTGCCGATTCCGGTGCTCGACGGCGGCCAGCTCTTGTATTTCGCCTTCGAAGCCGTGCGCGGGCGACCGCTCTCCGAGGAAGTCCAGGCCTACGGCCAACGCCTTGGCATCCTATTGATAGTCTGCTTGATGACTTTGGCCTTCTACGTGGATATTGCTCGAATCTTTGGCTAGACGGGCCGCTTGTCCTATACTGATGCGGTCTGGGGACCGGGCGACCGTTCGCTATCCCTGGCGAGACGTCTAAGGACAGCGAAGACGCGGTTTCCATCGTCCGTCGCAGCCGATCATCGCAGCCGCCTGCACACGCGCAAGCCGCGCACTGCGGAGCCAAAGCGTATACGTCCTCTCGCCCTGGGTACGACGGCGGTGGCCGCAGGTCGTTCTGCAGCTGGCCAACGCCTTCGGGGGACGCGTGTCACAACCCACAGCCCAAGCCGCCGGCCGACGCCGGTCCGCCTTGTCCATGGTCCTCGCCCTGCTGCTCATGGCGGGTGCGGCGGCCGCAGATGTCTTCCAAATCGCCGACATCCGCATCGAGGGCCTGCAGCGTATCGCCGCCGGCACGGTCTTCAATTACCTGCCAGTACAGATCGGCGATACGGTTGGTGACGGTGTCACCGCGCAGATCATCCGCACCCTCTACGGCACGGGCTTCTTCGAAGATGTCGCGGTGGAGCGCGACGGCGACGTGCTGGTCATCGCCGTGCGCGAGCGTCCCGCCGTCGCCGAGATCGAGATCACCGGCAACAAGTCGCTCAACACCGATGTTCTCAAAGAGGGGCTGGTGGAAGTGGGTCTCGCCGAAGGGCGCGTGTTCGATCCCTCCGTGCTCGATCGCATCGAGCAAGAGCTCCAGCGTCAATACTTCGCCTCCGGCAAGTACGGCGTAGGCATCGAGTCCACGGTCTCGCCCCTGGAGCGTAACCGCGTCGCCGTGCGCATCGAGATCGACGAGGGCCTCACCGCACGCCTGAAGCAGATCAACATCGTCGGCAACGAGGCCTTCACCGACAAGGAACTGCTGAAGGAGTTCAAGCTCGGCACCACCAACTGGCTGTCGTTCTACACCAAGAACGATCGCTACTCGCGCCCGCAACTGGCGGGCGACCTCGAATCACTGCGCTCGTTCTACCTCGACCGCGGCTACATCGAGTTCGAGATCACCTCCACGCAGGTGTCCATCAGCCCGGACAAAAAGGATATCTACCTCACCATCGCCGTGGACGAGGGCGATATGTACCGCGTGAGCGACATCCAGCTCGCCGGCGAGCCATCGGTTCCCGCCGAGCGCCTGTTCCCGCTCATCCACATGCGCCGCGGCGAAGTCTACTCCCGCAAGACCGCCACCGAGAGTGCGGACCGCGTCTCCAAGCTGTTGGGCGACGAGGGCTATGCCTTCGCCAACGTCAACGCCGTGCCCGAAGTGGATGCGGACGCCAAGACCGTCGCCGTAACCTTCTTCGTCGATCCGGGCAACCGCGTGTATGTGCGCCGCATCAATATGCAGGGCAATACCCGCACCCGCGATGAGGTGCTGCGCCGGGAAATGCGCCAGCTCGAGACCGCGTGGTTCTCCACCGATCTGGTCAAGCGCTCCCGCGAGCGCCTGCAGCGCCTCGGTTACTTCGAGGAAGTCAATATCGAGACCCCGGCGGTGCCCGGCACCGCCGACCAGGTCGACGTCAATGTCACGGTGAAAGAACGTCCCTCCGGTAACCTGATGGCCGGCATCGGCTTTTCCCAAAGTGAGGGGCTCATCTTCAACACCAGCGTGTCACAATCGAACTTCCTCGGCACCGGCAAGCGGGTGGCCTTCGCCTTCAACACCAGCCGTACCGCCCAGCTCTACCGCCTGGCCTACACCAATCCGTACTACACCATCGACGGCATCAGCCGCGGCTTCGACGTCAGCTATCGCTCCACCAATTTCGATCAGCTCATCGGCGCCGATTACTCCACTGATGTCGGCCGCGCGGCCATCGACTTCGGCTTGCCCATCTCCGACACCGCCCGGGCGGGCGTCGGCGCCTACTATCAGTACACCAAGTTCTTCGCCGGTCAGTCGTTGCTCGCCCGGGACTTCGTTGCCGAAAACGGCGATGTGTTCAACGACTTCTTCCTCACCGCGAGCTATGTGAACGACTCCCGCGACTCCGCGGTCTTCCCGAGCGAGGGCAGCCTGCAGAGCCTGTTCGGCGAGATCGCCATCCCCGGCAGCGATCTGCAGTACTACCGCATCACCGCGCGCGGGCGCCAGTACCTGCCCCTCGCACGGCGGGTCACGCTGGCACTCAAGGGCGATCTCGGCTACGGCGATGGCTATGGCAGCACCCAGGCACTGCCCTTCTTCGAGAACTTCTACGGCGGCGGCCCGCGCAGCGTGCGCGGCTTCAAGGCCAACACGCTGGGCCCGCGGGAGACGACGCTGGACCAAGACCCGGTGGGTGGCAATCTCGAGCTCACGGGGGGCCTCGAAGTCTATGCGCCGCCGCCGCTGGGGGATAACCTGGCGAATACGGTGCGGGTCGGCGCCTTCCTGGACTTCGGCAATGTCTGGTGGACCGATGACACCGACCTGGTCACGCCCACGGGCTTCGAGCTCGGCGACCTGCGCTACTCCACCGGCCTGTCCTTCGCCTGGCTCTCGCCGGTCGGCGCCCTCACCGTGAGTCTCGCCTACCCGCTCAACAAAAAAGACCAAGACGAAGAGCAAGTCTTTCAATTCAGCTTTGGCCAGACGTTCTGATGTTGCTTCGCCCCTCTCCCTCGTTGTGCTACCTGTCGCTGGCGATGGCGCTGCTGGCGGCGGCGCCCGCCAGCGCGCAACAGCTCAAGATCGCGGTCATCGACCCCAACCGCATCGTCGAGGAGTCGCCGCAATACGAGGAAGCGCGCCAAACCCTCAGCACCGAAGTCGCCGAGCGCGAAGCCGATCTGCTCGATCAGCAGGAGTCCATCGATCGCCTGGAGAGCAAGCTCGAGCGCGACGGCGCGCTCATGCGCGAAGAGGAGGCCAAACGGCTACAGAACGACATCCGCACCCGCAAGCGCCGCCTGCGCTACGCCAAGGCCGAGCTGCAGGAAGATTTCGCCCTGCGCCAAAGCGAGCTGCGCACCAAGCTGGTCAAGCAGGTCGAAGAGGTGGTCCAGCAAATCGCCAAGGAACAGAACATCGACTTGATCGTGAGCGAGGGCGTGGTCTATTTCAGCGAGCGCATCGACATCTCCGCGGACGTGGTCGAGCGCCTCACCGAAGAATTCCGCCGCCGCTGATGACCGGTGGCGGTGTGTGCAGGATGGTCTGAGCGGTGGCGCTAGCGGCCAGCGAACTGGCGCTCGATCTCGGGCTGACGTTGCGCGGCGACGACGTGACCCTCGCGGGCGTCGCGCCGCTGCACGCGGCGACGGCCGACAGCCTGAGCTACTTCGCCGATCCGCGCTACCGTGACCGGCTGGCGACGACCCAGGCCGGGGCGGTCATCGTCGGCCGCGCCGACGCCGATGCCGCGCCCTGTACGGCGCTGATCGCAGACAATCCGGCACTGGCCTTTGCGCAGGCCGCAGCGCGGCTGCATCCGCGCCCGCGTCCCCCGGCTGGCGTGCACCCAAGCGCCGTGGTGGATGCGAGCGCCCACATCCACCCCACCGCCGCCATCGGCCCCCTGTGCGTCATCGCCGCCGACGTCCGCATCGGCGCCGAGGTCGAGCTCGGCCCGCATTGCAGCATCGGCGCCGGCAGCCATATCGGTGCCGGCAGCCAGCTGGTCGCGCGCGTGAGTGTCTGCGCCGGCGCTCACATTGGCGCCAGGAATCTGCTGCATCCGGGCGCCGTCATCGGCCGCGACGGCTTCGGCTTCGCCAAAGACGGCGAGCGTTGGGTCCGCATCCCCCAGGTCGGCAGTGTCCGTCTCGGCGATGATGTGGAGATCGGCGCCAACAGCATCGTCGACCGCGGCGCCATCGAGGACACGGTCATCGCCGACGGTGTCAAGATCGATAACCTCGTGCAGATCGGCCATAACGTCGTCATCGGCGAGCATACGGCCATGGCCGCCTGCTCCGGCATCTCCGGCTCCACGCACATCGGTGCCCGTTGCACCATCGCCGGTGCCGTGGGCATGGCCGGGCATTTGCACATCGGCGACGACGTCCATTTCACCGGCATGGCCATGGTGACCCGCTCCCAGGACAGCGCCGGCGTCTATAGCAGCGGCATCCCGGCCATGCCCAATGCCGAGTGGCGCCGACTCATCGCCCGCTTGCGCCGGTTGCCTGTGCTGCAGGCGCGTGTGCAGCAGTTGGAGCAGGCCCCAGCGCAGGCCCCAGCGCAGGCGCCGCAACAACAGGGTCAGGCGCCTGACCAGGGCCCGCCGCAGCCGAGCGCACCGACGCCGCGGCGCAGGTCATAATCTCGTAACCTCGATGGGGCGCGCGCCACCCGCCCGGCGTCCGGGGCACGCCGATGCGAGCCCGGTGCCGTTCCACGGCCGCCGCGGGCCGGGTGGCTTGGTTAGCCGCCGGCGGGCGACGTCGCCGGGCCGCCGATGCGCGCGCCATCGCCAGTGATTCAATAACAAACTCGACCAATGGACCCTGCTGCAAGTCCCGCACCGCTCAGCCATCCCCCCGCCGCCGCAGCCGTCGTGCTGCGGCGGCGGCCCGGCTGTTGCGGCGCTCCGCCTTGTGGCAGCGTCTCGTCAGGGCCCTGGAGGCAACATTGACAACGATGGACATTCACAAGGTGTTGCGTCTCCTGCCGCACCGCTATCCGTTCCTGCTCATCGACAAAGTCCTCGAGTTCGAGCCGAGCCAGCGCTTGCTGGGACTCAAGAACGTCAGCATCAACGAGCCTTTCTTCACCGGCCACTTCCCGATCCGTCCGGTCATGCCCGGCGTGCTCATCGTCGAGGCCATGGCCCAGGCCACCGGCCTGCTCGCCATGGAATCGAGACCCGACGAGGTGGGTGAAAAATCCCTGTATTACTTCGTCGGCATCGACAAGGCCCGCTTCAAGCAGCCGGTGGAGCCGGGCGATCAGCTGCTTTTGGATGTCACCGTGCTCCACGTCAAGCGCGGCATCTGGAAATTCGCCGGCGAGGCGCGGGTGGGCGACAAGCCGGTGGCCACCGCCCAGATCATGTGCACCGCCCGGGACCTGTGAGTCTTGAGCCAGCCTCGGATACATCCCACCGCCGTCGTCGACCCCGCCGCGGCCGTCGCCGAAGACGTCCAGATCGGTCCCTATGCCATCGTCGACGCAGCGGTGGAGCTTGCCCGCGGCTGCATCATCGGGCCCCACGCCGTCCTGCGCGGGCCCACCCGCATCGGCGCCGGCACGCGCGTGTACCAATTCGCGTCCGTCGGCGAAGAGCCCCAGGACAAGAAGTACGCCGGCGAGGCGACATCCCTGGTCATCGGCGCCCGTAACGTCATCCGCGAGTGCGCCACCATCCACCGCGGCACCGTCCAGGACAACCGCGAGACCCGCATCGGCGATGACAACTTGTTTATGGCCTACACCCATGTCGCCCATGACTGTGTCATCGGTAACCATGTCATCATGGCCAATGCGGCCTCCCTCGGCGGCCATGTGCAAGTGCAGGATTGGGCCATCCTCGGCGGCTTTTGCATCGTCCACCAGTTCTGCCGCATCGGCGCCCACAGCTTCAGCGCCATGGGCTCGGTGGTGACCAAAGACGTGCCGCCCTACCTCACCATCGGCGGACATCCGGCGCAGCCGCGAGGCATCAACGCCGAGGGACTGCGCCGCCGGGCGTTTTCGGCGGCGGCCATCGCGGCGCTGCGCCGCGCCTATCGGCTGCTCTATCTCGGCAACCTCAAGCTCGTCGACGCCGTCGAGCAGATCCGCGTCCTCGCCGACGCGCACCCCGAGCTGATGCCGTTGGCGGATTTCGTCGCCGACAGCACCCGCAGCATCGTGCGGTGAGCACGCGACTGGCCATCGTCGCCAACGAGCCCTCCGGCGATCTGTTGGGGGCAGCCCTGGTGCAGGCGCTCCAGGAACGGCTGCCGGAGGCCGAATTCGTCGGCGTCGCCGGCCCGCACATGCTCGCCCGCGGCTGCCAAAGCCTGATGCCCCAGGAGCGGCTGTCGGTGATGGGACTGGTGGAGGTGCTCGCGGTGCTGCCGGACCTGCTGCGCGCCCGCGCCGAGCTGGTGAGGCACTTTGCCGCCACGCCGCCGGCGGCGTTCATCGGTGTCGATGCCCCGGACTTCAATCTCGGGCTCGAGCGGCGCTTGCGCCGGCGCGGCATTCCAACGGTCCACCTGGTGAGCCCGACGGTGTGGGCCTGGCGGCGGGGCCGGGTGCGCAGCATCCGCCGTGCCGCCGATCTCATGCTCTGTATCTTCCCGTTCGAAGAGACCTTCCTGCGCGCGCACGGCGTCCAGGCCCACTACATCGGACACCCCCTGGCCGATGCGATCCCGCCCGAGGACCAAGGCCCCGCGGCCCGGGCGGCGCTGGGCCTGGCGGCGGCGGATCTGGTGGTTGCGCTGCTGCCCGGCAGCCGTCGCAGCGAGGTCTCGCGGCTGGCGGCGCCCATGCTGCAGACCGCCCGCTGGTGCCGCGCGCATAGGCCCGGGCTGCGCTTCGTGGCGCCCATGGTCTCGACCGGGTTGCGGGCGCTGTTCGAGGCCGAGCGCGCCCGCGTGGCGCCGGAGCTCGACGTGCAGTTGCTCGCCGGCGACAGCCGCAGCGCCATCGCCGCCGCAGACGTGGTGCTCACCGCCTCGGGCACCGCCACCCTCGAGACCCTGCTGCTGCACCGCCCCATGCTGGTGGCCTATCGGCTGCACCCGCTCACCTTCGGCCTGGTCAGGGCACTGCGGCTCATCAAGGTCCCCTATGCGGCCATGGCCAACCTGCTCGCCGGCGAGGCGCTGGCGCCGGAATTCATCCAGGGCCGCTGCCGAGCGTCGCTGATGGGGCCGGCCCTGCTCGCCATGCTGGACGACGCGCCGCGGCGGGCCGCCATCCGGCGCCGCTACGCCGAGCTCCACGGCCTGCTGCGCCGCGACGCCGCGCGCACCGGCGCCCGGCACATCCTAGACCTGCTCGCCGCCCGCGGGCGCGCAACATGAGCACGCGCGGCACCGCACAAGCATCCGCCCTGGTGGCGGGCGTGGACGAGGCCGGACGCGGCCCGCTGGCGGGGCCGGTATGCGCGGCGGCGGTGATCCTGCATCCGGCGCGTATCCCCGCGGAACTCGACGACAGCAAGCGGCTCACGCCACGGCGCCGCGCCGGCCTGGCAACCACCATCGAGGCCACCGCCGAGGCCTGGGCGGTGGCCTGGGCCAGCCACCTGGAGATCGATCGGCTCAATGTGCTGCAGGCATCCATGCTGGCCATGCGCCGGGCCCTGCTGGCGCTGCGGCTCACGCCGACGCTCGCATTGGTGGATGGCAACCGCTGCCCCGAAGATCTCCCCTGTCGCGCCCGCGCCGTGGTCGGCGGCGATGCCCTGGAGCCCGCCATCAGCGCCGCATCCATCCTCGCCAAGGTGGCCCGGGACCGGGAAATGCAACGCCTGGATGCGCAGTATCCGCACTACGGCTTCGCCCGCCACAAGGGCTATCCCACCGCCGAGCATCTGGCGGCGCTGCGGCGCCACGGTCCCTGCGTCATCCACCGCCGCTCCTTCGCGCCGGTGCGGGCGCTGCTCGCACCGGCGCCGGGTCCGGGCGAGCCGGACCCCCTGACGCTCTGAGGGACACCCTGACCGACACCCTGGCCGATGCCCAATACCAGCACCCCCAAGGGTGTGCAGGTGGGCTCAGGTCGCCGGTTGCGATGGGGCGGCGGCGTCCGTGCTCGCGGCGCTGTCCACGGCCAAGGCCCTGAGGCTCATGTCCGCCAGCGCCTCATCCATGGCCTGCTGCAGGCGTGCCTCCACGGCGGCGACCGGGGTTCCCGCCGGCGGCGCCGGCGTCGCCTGCGGGTCTTCGCCGTAGCGGCGGACATGGCGCAGCAATTGCTGCACTTGCAGCAACTCCGGTGCCTGCGCCGGCACATAACGGGGCGGCTCGCTGGCGGTGGGCACCAGATAGCCACCGGCACGCAGCATGCCAAGCAGCGTGTGCACATGCGTCAGCGGCATGCCGAGCTCGTGGGCCAGCGCCTCGGCGTCCGCCGCATCGGCGCCGGCGTAATGCCGGCGCACCACCGCCTGCATCAGCAGCAATGCGAGCCGCTCGCGCAGGCGGTTGCTGAGCCGCAAATCCCGCTCCCGGCTCACCAGGTACTCCGGATACTGTAAATAGAAGGCGATGTTGGCACCCACCAGCACGATGAGCCAGGCGATGTAGAGCCAGATCATGAAAAGGATCAGAATCGCCAGGCCGGAATAGATGGCCGCGTAGCGCGTCGAGCCGGCCATGAATTGGGCAAACAGGCTGCCCGCCAGCAGCCACAGCACCCCCGCCACCACCGCCCCCAGCAGCGACGGCTTCAGGCGCACCCGGGTGTTCGGGACGAAGTTGTAGGCGAAGGTGAAGGCGAGCGTGATCAGCACGAAGGGCACCACGCCTTCGGCGACCTGCAGCAGCCAGCCGAGGGGCTGGATGTCCGTGAGGGTCTGGACCACGACATTGCGCCGGAGCGATGCCGAGGCGGCCAGCGCCGAGAACAGCAGCACCGGCCCCACCAGCAGCACGCTCAGGTAGCGGCTGAAGCGCTCGGCCAGCGGCCGCTGGTGCTGTACGCGCCAGGTCATGTTGAACACCTGCTCGATCTTTGAGATCAGCGACAGCACCGACCACAGCAGCACCGCCAGGCCGACGGCGCCGAGCACGCGCACATTGGTGTTATCGACATAATCGATGATGCGTCCCGCCACCTCCTGCGCGCCGGCGCCGAGGGGGTGCAGCGCCTGCAGCAGCATGGGCTCCAGCTGGTTGTGCACGCCGAAGCCCTGCAACACCGAAAAGCTTACCGCCAGCAGCGGCACCAGGCTGAGCAGTGTGGCGTAGACCAAGCTCATGGCGGCCAGCGTGAGCCGGCCCTGGGCCAGATCGCGGCCGATGGCGTATGCCATGCGCAGCGGCAGGCGCAGCCGCCGCTGCCAGGCGGGGAGGGCGGCGGCGTCGCCCCACAGCAAGTGCTGCCAGGCGCTCGCGGCATCCTGGGCGGACAAATGTCGAACAGCGCTCATGGTCTACCCGTCGCAGCTGGGTGTTGGTTGTTTGCGGGCCGGGTGGCGGGGGACGCCGTGGATAGCTCCCGGTCAACGGCACCATAGCATGTCTGCTGCGAAGACCTCTGCCCGCCGCCGGCCAAAATTGCTGCAGCCGGTCCCCCTGAAGCCATAACCTCCGAAGCCAGACCCGCGGCAACTTGCGCCGACAGTCGATCGACGCCAGCTACAACTCCGCCGGCGCGCCGGGCCGCACGAGCCCGCGTGCGGCCGGCGAGCGCACCCTATCCACCCAGGAGGCCCGCACCCAGTGAACCACCCGAACATCCCCGCCCTGCTCACGGCGGCCTGTCTGCTCTTACCCGCAGTGTCCGCCGCGGCGGACGCCGACACCGACCTGCTCGAGCCCATGCCCGACAAGCCCCCGGCGCCGGGCTTCGAGCTGCAGGGACCGCACGGGCGCACACACAGTCTGGCGGACATGCGCGGTCAGCCCGTCATCATCAACTTCTGGGCCACCTGGTGTCCGCCCTGCCGCGCCGAAATGCCGGCCATGCAGCGTGGCTGGGAAGTCGTGCAGCAAGAAGGCATCGGGGTCGTCGCCGTCAACGTCGGCGAGAGCAAGGACGAGGTCGGGGCCTTTGCGCAGCAGCTCGGCCTCGACTTCCCGCTGCCCATCGACACGGACATGAGCGTCTCCCAGCAATGGCCCATGAAAGGGCTGCCCACCACCTTCGTCCTCGATCCCCAGGGCCGCATCGTCTACCGCGCCCAGGGCGAGCGGGAGTGGGATGATCCCGACCTGCTCGATCGGGTGCGCGCCCTGCGCGAGTGATGCCAGCCAATGACAGCCCATCGTCGCGCGCAGGGAACATGGGTGGACGAAGTGTATAGAATGAACGCCATTCGATGATCGTCGTCGCCGCCTGAATCCGCCCGTATCCTTGCAAGCCGCCGCACCGCCATTACCCCCCATCATCGCGGGGCCCATCCCGCGCCGCATCGGGCCCGACCGGATCGTGCTCTGGCTGGCACTGAGCGCGCCGCTGGACCTGCGCCTTTGCATCTATCGCGCCGGCGACGGCGCGCCGCTGCTCGCCGCAGACAGCCCGGCGGCGACGGCGACGCAGGTGCGCGTGGGCACGCACGCCTTCGTGCGGCTGATCGACCTGCAGCCGCCGGCGCCGCTGCCCGTCGACGAGTTGCTGGAATACGACCTGCGTGTGACCACCGCGCACGGCGAGCAGGGGCTGGCGGACCTGCTGCCCGACCTGTGCTACCCCGGTCACGCGCGCCCGACGCTGGTCATCCGCTCGCGGCTGACGGACCTGGTCCACGGCTCCTGCCGCAAGCCCCACTTCGACGGACCGGACGCCCTGCTGCGCCTCGACGACCTCATCGCCGCGGCGCCCGCCGATGCCCTGGCCCGGCCGGCACTACTGATGATGAGCGGCGATCAGATCTACTGCGACGACGTCGCCGGCCCCATGCTCGCCGCCATCCACCAGGTCATCCACCGGCTCGGGCTCTATCCGGAGCGCCTCACCGGCGCCACCGTCGTCGACAGCGATGCGCTGATGGCGAGCGACGCCTGCTACTACCGCCGCCAGGACCTGCTGCCCCATACCCAGGCCAACCGCGCCCTGCAAGACATCTTCTTCGGCGGCGCCAGCAAGCCCATCTTCACCACCGCCTCGGCCCACAACCACCTCATCACCCTGGCCGAAGTGGTGGCCATGTACCTGCTGGTGTGGTCGCCGGCGCTGTGGCCCCAGATCCACCTGCACCCGCAGCGTCCACCCCGGTCGCTGCCGGCCAAGCTGGCCGCCTGCTACGCCGCCGAGTGCCCGGTGATCGAGGGCTTTCGCGACGGGCTCGCACGGGTGCGCCGGGCGCTGGCACACCTGCCCGTCTACATGATCTTCGACGATCACGATATCACCGACGATTGGAACCTCTCCCGCGGCTGGGAACAGGCCGCTTATGGCCATCCCTTCTCCCGGCGCATCATCGGCAACGCCCTGATCGGCTACTGGCTCTTCCAGGGCTGGGGGAACGACCCGCAGCGCCACGGCGAGCTGCTGGACGCCGCCCGACGATGCCTGCCCGCGCACGACGCCGTCACCGACGCGCCGCCCGCCACCGTCGAGCCCGCACAGGGGGCAACACCCGCACCCACCTCGGTGCCACCACTGGCCACAGCACCCGGCGGGCACCCGCAGCCACAGGACCGGCTCATCGACCGCCTGCTGGACTTCGACCACTGGCACTACAGCCTGCCGACCTCGCCGAAGCTGGTGGTGCTCGACACCCGTACCCACCGCTGGTGGTCCGAGTCGAGCCTCACCAAGCCCTCCGGGCTGATGGACTGGGAAGAGCTCTCGGAGCTGCAGCAAACCCTCATGCACGCAGACGCCGTGGTCATGGTCTCCGCGGCGCCGGTGCTGGGTGTGAAACTGATCGAGAACGTCCAGCGCGTGTTCACCTGGTTCGGACTGGCGCTGCTGGTGGATGCCGAGAACTGGATGGCACACCCGGGCGCGGCCAACGTCATGCTGAACATCTTCCGCCATCGGCGCACGCCGCGGCATTTCGTGATCCTCTCCGGCGATGTCCACTACAGCTTCGTCTACGATGCGGTGCTGCGCTTTCGCTCCCACTCGCCGCGCATCTGGCAGATCACCGCCAGCGGCCTCAAAAACGAATTCCCCCACACGCTGCTTGGCTGGTTCGACCGCCTCAACCTCTGGCTCTACGGCACCCGCTCGCCGCTCAACTGGCTCACCCGCCGCCGGCGCCTGCGCCTGCGCGCCCGGCGTCCCAATGGCAACCGGCGTCGGCGCCTGTACAACGTCAGCGCGCTCGGGCGGGTGCGCCTGGATGCGAGCGGCACACCGGTGGACATCCGGCTGCTGACCGCCGACGGCGGCGAGGTGGACTTTCCTGCACCGCCCCGAGCGGGCCGTCATCCGTTGCGGTAACGCCGGCGCCGCCTGACCACAAGGATTCGCGATATGTATACGACAGACAGCCCCCAACGCCGGGACCTGATCCGCGCCGAGCTCCTGCGTGTCGACGGCGTCGACCCCGGCGCCGGCGTGCCCACGCCGAAGCACCGAAAAATGGCCGCGAGCCCCCTGCGCTTCCTGCGCGGCTCGGCACAGCTCTACTACGCCGACCTCGCCGGCGGTGCGCTGCAATTACCGCCGCCACTGCTCACGCAAGTCCCCGCCACCACCGTCATGGGCGACTGCCATATTTCCAACTTCGGCTTTCTCACCGAAGAGGGCTCCCATGGCGACACCGTGGTCTTCTGCCCCAACGACTACGACGACGCCTGCATGGGCCATGCCGTCTGGGACCTAGCCCGCTATCTGGTCAGCCTGACGCTGGCGGCGGACTATTGCCGCGGCGTGCTGGATGGGCGCTACGCCGCCGACCTCGACGACCCGGCGGCGCTGACGGCGGCCACGGACGACGACGCACGCGCCGCCGGCCGCGCCTTCCTCGCCGCCTACACCCAAACCTGCCGCGAGGCCGTGGCGGACCCGGCCCGGCGCGACGGCGCGCTGACCCACTTCCCCGCGGGCCATGTGCTGCGCAAGCCCTTCAAAAAGGCCCGGCGCCGACGCGCCGGCGGCCGGGATTTCGCCACCAAGAGCGCGCTCGCAAAAGCGATCGAGCGCCGCGACGGCCGCCTGCGCTTCCGTGACCGACCCGATCGCTTCGCGGCCCTCGAGGCCGGGCGTGCCCGACAGGTGCGCCGGGCCTTTCGCCCCTACGTCGACGACACCGTGCTCGACCTGGTGCTCCGCCTGGGGGCTGGCACCGGCTCGGTGGATCTGGAGCGCTTCTATCTGCTGGTGGGGCCGCAAGAGTTCGCCGGCGACGCCGACCTGCCGCTCTGCCACCTGGTGGAAATCAAGCAACAGCGCCCGGCCAGCCCCCTGTACCACTTCCCGGACCTGCGCCCCGAAAATCGACTGGACCCGGCCCATCTCACCGTCGATTGCCAGCGCCGCATGCAGCGCAGCCCGGACATGGTGCTGGACGAGGCGGTGTGGGAAGACAAGCACTGGCTGGTGCGCTCGCGCCATCATGCGCGGGTCGGCATCGACCCCGAGGACATCGGCCTGGCAAAGCAACACCCCGGCAAACGCCTGGGCGCCTACGCCGCCGCCTGCGGCGAGGCTCTGGCGCTGGCCCACGCCCGCGGCGACCGGCGCTCGACGCGCTTCGAGGCGGCCATGGCCGCCGTCCTACCCCAGCAGACCGAGGCCCTGCTGGACGCCTGCGCCGGCTATGCCCTGCAGCACATCACCGACCACCGCCTGCTGCGGGCGCTGCTGCCCCACTGACACGCGCCCGGCGGGCCTCTGCGTCGGCGCTGTGTTGGCGGATGCGGTTCATGGCTTGTTGGACGGGTTCATGGCCTGGGTCTCGGGCTCGCTCAGCGGCGGACTCAGCTCGATCGGTGCATGCCGATCGATCATCGTCAGCCGCTCATGCAGCTCGGGGCTCATCCGCACGGTGCCGTCGCGATCGGCCAGCATCACATACTCGATCCCCAGCGTGCGGGCGACGTCCTGCCACTGATCCGGACCCGCCACGAACAAGGCGACGGCGGCCGCCGCAGCCACCGTCGCCTCCGGATGCAGCACGGTCACCGACTGGGTGTGGGTCACCGGACGGCCGGTGCGCGGATCGAGGATGCCATGATAAAGGGTGCCCTGATGCAGCCAGTTACGATCATGGACCGAGCGCGTGACGACGCTCTCGTCGGCCTCGAGACTGAGGGTTGCGAAGACGCCGGAGCCGCTCGCGCGTGGAATCGTCGCCCGCCAGGGCTGTCCGCTGCGCTCGCCGATGGCGCGCAGATTGGCACCGGTCTTGATTTGGGCATTGCGGATATCGCGCGCGCGCAGATCAGCAATCGCAAGATCGATCGCATACGCCTGCACCATCGAAGAAAAATCGAGCCGCAGGGACGTATTGCGCCCGGTCAGCTTGAGGATATCCACCTCGATGTCCGACATCTGCGGATTGGCATCGAGCAGGCGCTGGATGGCGTGCTCCGGGGGTGGGCGCATCCCCTCGGGCACATCCGTGTTGAATCCCCAGAGCGCCGTCAGCTTGCCGATGGCGGGGTTGAACAGATTCTCACTGAGATCGGCGTAGCGCTGGCTCAGATGCACCAGCGGCAACACCAGCACGGGCGCGGAAAAAGTCTCTCCGGTCGGCAGCAGACGATTGATCCGCGCCATCTGGCCGTCATTCCATGGCATGAGCGCGAGCTCCAGGTCCTGGAACTGTGTTCGAATCGTCTCGAGCGCCTGCTCCGCCTCATCCGGCCTCACCTGCACCACACTGAGGTCCACCACATCGCCGAAGGCGTCGAAGCGGGCGGTCACCGCCGGCGATTCATCGCCACAGCCGGTCAGCAGCAGCGCGGCGCTCAGCACACCGGCGCCGATCCAGTGCCGCTGGCGGCGCCGGCGCCCGCTGCGCCCGCGGCTGCGGGCAGCCCTCGCGCCTGCGACGGGGTCGTGCGGCGGCTGCTGCGGCCCGAGCGCCGGGGTGCGCGTGGGCACCGGCCCCGACGACGACGCGCCATGGGTCGGGGTGGGCTGGTTGCGACTCATCGCGTTCTGACTGCGCATGCTGTATCTCTCTGATGCTCCCCACGGGCTTGCAGCGCCCGCGGCGGATGTGGCTCATTGGGCGCTGCCCCCGGCGCACAGGCTAGCCGAGATGGGCGGCGTTGAAGCCGGCGACGCCGAGGCAGCCGCCGCCGTCAGCGATTGCGTATGAAGTCGTAGATGTTCAGGTAGTCCTGTCCGGGCTGATTCCACGAATAGTCCGCACGCATGGCGTTCTTCATCAGCTCGCGGAAGTGCTCCGGAAACTGGTAGTAGCAGTCGATGGCGCGCCCGAGGGCCGACTCCAGCCCGGGGCCGTCGTAGTCGTCGAAGCGATACCCGTTCCGCTCGTGCAGTGGGCGGTCGGAGTGGTCCTTGTCGAACACCGTATCGGCCAAACCACCGACGGTGCGCACCACGGGAATGGTGCCGTAGCGCAGGGCGATGAGCTGGGTAAGGCCGCAGGGCTCGAACTGGCTCGGCACCAGCATGATGTCCGCGCCGGCATAGATCAGGTGCGCCAGGTCCTCGTCGAAGCCGATCTCCAGGTGGCAGTCGGGGCTGTCGTTCAGCATCTGCTTCAAGCCCCAGAAATCGTTGTTGATGCCCTGATAGGGGCTCGAGCCCAGCAGGACGAATTGGGCGCCGCGCTCCAGGGCATAAAAGATCGCATGCCGCACCAGCTCCAGCCCCTTTTGCGGGTCGAGCCTGCCCACGAAGGCGACGATGGGCTTGTCGTTGTCCGCCAGCATCAAGCGCCGGCGCAGGGCGCGCTTGTTATCGTACTTGGCGTCGATGTGCTCCACCCCATAGCGGACCGGCAGGCAGTGGTCCACCTCCGGATTCCACACATCATAGTCGATGCCATTGACGACGCCGCCGTACTTCATGTGATGCGTGTGCAAGGTCGGCTCCAGGCCAAAGCCCTGGCCGCCGTCCTTGGTCTCGAACGCATAACGGGGCGATACGGTGGTCACGAAGTTGGAATAGACAACGCCGGCCTTGAGTAGATTCAATGCCCCCTTGTGCTGGTTGTCGCCCATGCGGTGCAGATCGAAAAAGTGCTCCGGCCGGTGTAGTCCGGTGGCGCGCAACAGCTCGGCGCCGGTGACACCCTGATGCTTGAAGTTGTGGATGGTCAGGCAGGCGCGCGGATGCGTCATGCCGAGCTGCTGATAGAGCTCGTACAGAAACACCGGTACCAAGGCGGTCTGCCAGTCGTGACAGTGGATGATGTCCGCATGCTTGCCGGCCTTCCACAAAAACTCCAACGCCGCGCGTGAGAAGAACGCGTAGCGCAAGACGTCGTCGGCGAAGCCATAGATACTGCCGCGGTTGAAGAAGTTGTCGTGGGAATGCGGCTCGATGAAGAAGCATTTGCGCCCATGCACGAAGCCGAAGTAGACCGTGCAGTGGATGGCCCCCTCGTACCAGGGCACCCAAAGATCCTGATAAACCTGATGCAGCTCGAAGATGTGGTCGTAGCGCAGGCTGTCGTACTTCGGCAGGATGATCTCCACATGGTTCCCGCGGATGGCCAGCTCCCGGCTCAGGCCGAAGACCACATCGGCCAGACCGCCGACCTTGGCCACCGGCGCCATCTCGGGCGTGATGTGCACGATGAACAGGCTCGGGCGCTGCTGGTGCTGGGGCGGCGGGGACGGCTCATGCCGGGGCTGCGGATGCGGCTCCGGCTCGGGCGCGTAGCCGGAGTCGGCGGGCGTAGCGGTGGTGGGCGCCGCTCTGGCGACGGTGGTGCCCTCGGGCGGCCCGGGCAGCGCCGGCGGCTCCGTCGGCGTCGGCGTCGGCGCTGGGCGTGGCGCGGTCGTGCGCTGCGCCGCAGCGGTGCCAGCGGGCGCCGATCCCGCCTGCGTGAAGGCATGCACCCGCGGCATCGGGCGCAACGCGGCGGTTTCCGCGCCCGCGGCGATGTCGTGCAGATGCGGCCGACCCTGGGCCCGTGGCGCGGCCGCCCGCTTGGGTGTCGCCGCAGCAGGGCCGGCTGTGGCGCCACCTGTCGCGCCACCTGTCGCGTCGGCTGGCGTGCCGGCGGGGGTGCGAGGCCGGGCGGCGGGCTTGGCCCCGGCCGCGGCGACTGTCTTCTTCGCAACGCGCGCGCGCTTCTTCGTGGTTTTGGTGCTCTTGGCTGCGGTCGGCTCGTCGACCGCGTTGTCCTTGGAAGTCGGCTTCTTTGCCATATCAAACCGCCTGCAGGTTCAGAAATCTCTATCGTGGTTGCGCCAAGCGAGCCATTCAGGCGGTGCGGCCTGCCGTTGGAGGCGGCCCCGAATCCGCCGCCGCTGCCTGCGGTTTCAAGATGATCCCGGCGAGGGGCGGCAGAGTGACCACCAGCGAATGGGACAGATTCATCCAGTTCACCGGCTCGGTGGCGATGGGCTCGCCGCCGTTACCCATGCCGCTGCCGCCGAATGCGGCCGCATCCGAGTTGAAGATCTCGCGGTACGGGCCGGCCGCCGGCGTGCCGATGCGATAACCCTCCCGCGGCACCGGCGTGAAATTGAGCGCCACGATGACGTGAGCGTCGCCGGCGCCATCGTCCGCCGTGCCGGGCGCCCGCCGCTGGTAGACCAGCACCGAATTGTGCGCGTCGTGACAGTCGATCCAGTCGAAGCCGCTGGGCTCGAAGTCTGCGGCGTGCAGGGGCGTCTCGTGTCGATGTAGCTCGTTCAGGGCCCGTACCAGCTGCTGTATGCCCTGGTGGAAGGGATACTGCAACACATACCAGTCCAGCACCGCCGTGCTGTTCCATTCCTCCCCCTGGCCGAATTCACTGCCCATGAACAGCAGCTTCTTGCCGGGGTGGGTATACATATAACTGTAGAGCAGGCGCAGATTGGCGAAGCGCTGCCACTCATCCCCCGGCATGCGATACAGCAGCGAGCGCTTGCCATGGGTGACCTCGTCGTGGGAGAACGGCAGCAGAAAATTCTCCGTGAAGGCGTAGATCATGCTGAACGTCAGCGCGTTCTGATGAAACCGCCGGTGGATCGGATCGTTCTTGAAATACTCCAGGGTGTCGTTCATCCACCCCATGTTCCATTTCAGATCGAACCCCAGTCCGCCCACAGAGGTCGGCCGGCTCACCTGGGACCAGGAGGTGGACTCCTCCGCCATCACCAGGGCCCCGGGCACCTGATCGTGGACGATTTCATTCAGCTCGCGCAAAAAGGCGATGGCCTCCAGGTTCTCGCGGCCGCCGTGGCGGTTGGGAATCCAGTCGGTGCGCGAATAGTCCAGGTAGAGCATGGACGCCACCGCATCCACCCGCAGGCCGTCGATGTGGAACTCCTCCAGCCAGTACAGGGCGCTCGAGATCAGAAAGTTCTTCACCTCGTTGCGGCCGAAGTTGAAGATCAGCGTCGACCAGTCCAGGTGCTCGCCCAGGCGCGGATCAGCGTGCTCGAACAGGGCGGTGCCGTCGAAGCGTGCGAGTCCATGGGCGTCCTTCGGAAAGTGGGCCGGCACCCAGTCCAGGATCACGCCGATACCGTTGGCGTGGCAGTGGTCGACCAGCCAGCGGAAGTCCTCCGGGCTGCCGAAGCGACTGGTGGGGGCATAATAACCGGTGGTCTGGTAGCCCCAGGACAAATCGAACGGGTGCTCGGTGACCGGCATCAGCTCGAGGTGCGTGAAGCCCAGATCGCGCACATAGTCCACCAGGCGCTCGGCGAGCTCCCGGTAGTTGAGCATCTCGCCCTCGGGCCCGCGCTGCCAGGAGCCCAGATGCACCTCATAGATGGACATGGGGCTGTGCAGCCAGTCGCGCTTCCTGCGCGCCGCGAGCCAGTCGGCGTCGCGCCACCGGAACCGGCCCGGCGGCTCGACGATGGACGCGGTGCTCGGGCGCACCTCGAAGCGCCGGCCATAGGGATCGGACTTCAGCAGGATGGCGCCGTCGCCGGTGCGGATCTCGAACTTGTACAGCACACCGGGCGACAGGTCCGGAATGAACAGCTCCCAAATGCCGTTGCCGTGGATGCGCATGGGATGGCGTCGTCCGTCCCAGCCATTGAGCTCGCCCACCACGCTGACCCGGGCCGCGTGTGGCGCCCACACCGCGAACAGGATGCCGGCGATGCCATCGGTTTCGTGCACATGGGCGCCGAGGAGCCGATACGCGTGCCAGTGCCGGCCCTCGCCGAACAGGTGCATATCGAAATCCGGCAGCTGCGGCGGGAAACAGTAGGGATCGTGGGCGATGTGCTCACGGTGCTCGTGATCGCGCCAGATCAACCGATAGCGCTCGGGCACGGCCGCCGCCGGACCGCGCCACTCGAAGATGTCGGTGCCCTCGCGCCGGCGCATGGCATGATTGCCATCGGCGATGGTCACCGTCTCGGCGCCGGGCAGCATCACCCTGACACAAACGCCATCGCCGTCCGCGTGCCGTCCGAGGACCGAGAACGGATCGCCATGGCTGGCATCCGCGATTTGTTGCAGGCTGTTGTCGAGCGGACTTTGGCTCATCCTCAGTACCTCTTGGGATGTCGGGGCGCACGCGGCCGCGATCACGGCGACCGCGGCCCCGGTGTGGGCCTGATAAGGGCCATATCATCACAAGTGGCCAGGGATTTCGATGCGCGGGCGCAGCGGCGTCGACCATTTTTTTGAGCGCGACGCCGCGCGCACCGCCCGGCGGGCAGTCGACCAGCGCCACACGACCAGCGCCAGCCGACCGGTGCCAGCCGACCGATGTCAGATGATCCGCGCCAGGATGCACGGCGCCAAGGGACCCGCCGACCCGCCTGCGCCGGAGCAGCTCAACAACGACGAGTCGGCGTCAACGGCCGCATCAGCGCGGCCACGCCGCACTAGGCATCCTCCTGCTCGCGCTGGTCCACGGCGCAGAACATGTCCAGCAGCCTGTCGTTCTCGACGATCTTGTGCCCCAGAATGTAGCCGGCGGCGGACCAGACCTGGCGCAGGTGGGCGCGGCGGCCGATGAGATTACCGGCGCGGCCGTCATAGTACTCGGGGAAGTTCGCCTGGGGCAGACCATGGTCGGCCACATCCAGCGCCAACTGCGCAAGGTCGCCGCGGCCGGTCTTCATGGCCGCCGCCACGAAGGCCCAGATGAGCACCGGCCAGTTGCCGCCATTGTGGTACGACCAGGGCACATTCTTCGGATCGCTGCCGGTCATGAACATCCACTCCTTGCCCACCACCGCCGGATACACCAGCTTGGCCGGCATGTTGCCAACCAAATCCTCCCAGCGATCCTGATACAGGCGCATGATGCCCTGGGCCTCGCGCTGACTGGTGATGCCAAAAATGATAGCGAGCAGATTACCCAGCGCAAAAAAGCGGAAATCCATGCGCCCGGGGCCCAGATTGCCCACCAAAAACCCCGCCCGCGCCGGCAGCCAGTCCACCACCCACTCCGGAATGGACTCCGGATAGATATTCAGCATGTTGACACTGCCGGTGCCGAACTCTTCGGTGCGGTAGCGATGAATCTCGTTCAGCCGCTCCACATCCAGCCAATAGAACAGCTGGACGTAATTGCGCAACATCTTGGCGCGCGTCTCGGCCAGCATCAGCACAGCGTGCGACTCCGGCGTATCCCGCAGCAGCTCCACCGCACTCACCAGCATGCCGTAGAACAGCGACTGGATCTCCAGCGGATGGCCATAGACCCCCATGCGCCGATCGATCATGAACGCGCCATCCGGCACCAGCAGCGTCGGAAACACCTCAAAGCCCTCGCGCAGCGTCAAATCCAGCACGCCACGCAGCGCCCGCTGCACCTCCGGCTCCAGCGCCAGCGCCTTATCGCCGGTGGCGCGACAATAAATGTTGAGCAAAATCACCCACCACATCATCGCATCCACCGGCGCCACCCGGCCGATGGCATGATCGCCGAAGTCCGCCCGAACCCGCTCCTGACCCTGCGCATCCAAGCCCACACGGAAGCTCGCCGGCAGCACCGCAGGCTCGATCTGATGACCATGAATGCGCTGGTGCTGACTGCGCAGCCGCAGCACCGTCAACAAAAAATTACGCACGATATCCGTCTCGCCGTCGGCCAGAAACACCAGCGCCGACGGGATGAAATCGCGCACAAAACAATCGTGATAATTCTCGGCCTCCGCGTCGTCCGCGGCGACGGCGGCGACGGTCCCCACCGGCGCACCGCCGTAGGTCATCACCGAGCCGCGCAGCAACTCATAGGCGGATGCAATGGCTTCTTCGTTCAAGCGTCAGGACTCCGCAGCAACTTAGGGCGACACCGATGCCGGGCACCGACGTCGAGCACAGTGGACAAAAAACCGGCGTCAGGCCAACACCTCACCCAGCAAACGGTTACTGAGCAACAGCGTCGCCACCGTCAGGCCCAAAAAGGCCAGCGCCAGCACACCATACCAGCCACGGGCCAGGCGCCGCTTGAATCGCGCCCAGCCCGTCATCTGCGCCGTCACCGGCGGCGGCACAGACGCAAAGGTGCCAATGAGCACCACCGCACAAAAACACCACAAAAAGCCGACGATAGCCGGCAGCAGCACCACATCGCTGCGCTGCGGATCACCGAACACCGCCAAATAGGCCGCCACCACAAACAACAGCGCCGCCAACGCGCTGAGCACCGGCAGCGCCGGCCGCAGCCGCCGCGCAAAACCTTGCAATCGACAGAGTAAAGCCATGGATCTCGGGGAATACCGCTCAGCCTCGCTGGACATCGATGTCAAGGGACGGTGATGCCGACCAACAACGGATACAACGCCCGCCACCCATCGCAAGCGTCCCCCGCCCGTCGATGCCCAAGCTGCGACACCATGACACGCCAGCGGCTTGGGTGTCGGCGGGCGGGGGTCTCGACCGCAGTGATGCGGTCGTGAAGCCTACAGGGACGTATCCACGGCGTCCCCCGCCCGTCGATACCCGAGCCGCGACACCCCGCGCCCAGTCTCACGACTGGCATCGGTTGCAATGTCCACGGCCTAGACAGATATCCGCCTCAACACCCCGCGCCCCACACCACAACCACCATGACCGCCGTCCACCTCACCGCCCCCGACATCGACCCGAGCGAAGTCGAATACTTCGAAAAACTCGCCCACCGCTGGTGGGACGAACAAGGCCCCTTCTGGCCCCTGCACAAACTCAACGCCTTCCGACTCGGCTACGTCCGCGACCGCCTCTGCGCCGCCTTCGCCCGCGACCCCCACACCGAGCGCCCCCTCCAGGGCCTCGACATCCTCGACATCGGCTGCGGCGGCGGCATCCTCAGCGAATCCGTCCACCACCTCGGCGCCAAAGTTACCGGCACAGAGATCACCGACAAAAACATCCGCGTCGCCGAAATCCACGCCAACTGGAGCGGCGCCGCCATCGACTACCAACTCATCACCGCCGACGACCTCGCCGCCAGCGGCGCCACCTTCGACGCCGTGCTCAACATGGAAGTCGTCGAGCACGTCGAGCACCTGCCGGACTTCCTCGCCAGCTGCGCCAAGCTCGTGCGCCCCGGCGGCGTCATGGTGGTCGCCACCATCAACCGCACCCCGGCGGCCTGGCTGAGCGCCATCATCGGCGCCGAATACATCCTCGGCTGGCTGCCCAAGGGCACCCATCACTACCGCAAGCTCGTCAAGCCCGAAGAGCTCGTCGCCGGCCTGGGGCCTGAACTGCAGGTGATCCACCAGACCGGCGTGCGCGTCAACCCCTTCAACCGCAACTTCTCCTTCAGCGGCTACAAGGGCATCAACTACATGATGGTCTTCCAGCGCGCCGCCGCCCCCAACGCCACCTCCGGCACCCCCGGCAGCGAGGCCTGAGCCATGCAGATCGCACTCTTCGGCGCCACCGGCGGCACCGGCCAACAGGTGCTGGAGCAGGCCCTGACGGCGGGACACAACATCAGGGCCCTGGTCCGCGACCCCGCCAAGCTCGCCGCCCGCGACGGCCTCACCGTCATCCCGGGCGATGTGCTCGACCAGGCCGCCACAGACGCTTGCATCGCGGGCACCGACGCCGTCATCTGCGTGCTCGGCACCAAGCCGGGCAACGAGCCGGTGGAAGCCGCGGGCACCGAGCGCATCCTCGCGGCCATGGCCAAGCACGGCGTCAAGCGCCTCATCGCCGTCACCTCCATGGGTGTCGGCGACAGCATCGATCAGATCAACCTCGCCTTCCGCGTCATCATGAATCTGACGCTGAAGCGCATCATGCAGGCCAAGGTGGAGCAGGAGCGGCGCATCATGGCCAGCGACACGGACTGGACCATCGTGCGCCCCGGCGGCCTCATCGACGGGCCGCGCACCGGCGCCTACCGCGCCGGCCTCGACAAGGCCATCAAGGCCACGCGCGTGTCGCGGGCCGACGTCGCCGATTTCGTCCTCAAGCAGCTCACCGACGACGGCTACATTCGCCACACACCAGCGGTGAGCTGAAGACCGCCCAGCCACCCGCAGGCCGCCGGGGCGTCTACCCAGGCTCGACTCGATCTGCCATCAGACGGTGCCGGCGCGGCGCCGCGGTGGCCGGCGTGCTCACGTCACAGCAGAGCGGCCAGTCCTGCCGAGCCCGGGATCGCCACGCCGGCTAGCCCGCGGCGATGCGCTCGCCCCAAGCGCGCGCCGCGGCGATGATGGCCGTCGGGTCCAGCGTTAGCGGCGCGCCGTCGCGCAGCACCTGCCGGCCGCGGATCCACACATGGCGCACCTGGTGGCTGCTGGCGGCATACACCAGTTGCGAGCAGGGATGATAAACCGGTTGGGTGTGGGCATCGCGCAGATCCACCGCCACGATATCCGCCGCCTTGCCCACCTCCAACGACCCGATCTCGTCATCCAGCCCCAACGCTTTGGCGCCGTTGAGGGTGGCCATGCGCAGCGCCTGCGCCGCCGATACCGCGTTCGCCGCGCCCGCCACACCCTTGCCCAGCAGGGCGGCCATGCGCATTTCGCCGAACAGATTCAGATCATTGTTGCTGGCGGCGCCGTCGGTGCCCAGCGCCACGTTGACGCCGGCGCTCAGCAGGTCATGCACCGGGCAGAAGCCGCTCGCCAGCTTCAGGTTGGACTCCGGACAATGCACCACCTGCGTCCCGGTGGCCGCCAACCGCCCAATCTCCGCCTCCTCCAACTGTGTCATGTGCACCGCCACCAGCTGCGGCCCCAGCAGCCCGAGTCGGTCCAGGCGGGCGATGGGCCGCTCGCCATGGGCGCGCAGCACCTGCAGCACCTCGTCCCGGGTCTCGTGCAGATGCATGTGCACCTGCACCTCCAGCTCGTCCGCCAGCGTGCGCACGCGCATGAGCGGGGCCTCGGAGACGGCATAGGTGCTGTGGGGCGCGAAGGCCGGGCGCACCAGGGCGTGATCGCGGTAGTGGGCGTGCAGCTCCAGGCCGCGGCGCAGATACTCGTCGGCGTTGTCGGCGTAGCGGGTCGGGAAGTCCACCACGATCATGCCCGCCAGCACACGCACGCCCGCCTCGGCGCAGACCCGTGCCGTGACCTCGGCATGAAAGTACATGTCGTTGAAGCAGGTCATGCCGCCCCGCAGCATCTCGAGCAGCGCCAGGCGGGTGCCGTCGGCGACGAACTCCTGATCCACCCAGCGCCCCTCGGCGGGCCAGATGTGCTCGTGCAGCCAGGTCATCAGCGGCAGGTCGTCGGCGAGCCCGCGCAACAGCGACATGGCCGCGTGGGTGTGGGTGTTGATCAGTCCCGGGATCAGCACATGGCCCGTCAGATCCAGTGTTTTGGCGGCCTCGATCTGGGTCTCGGCCTGCGCCCGCGGCAGCACGGCCGCAATGCGGCCGTCGGCGACGGCGAGGCTGTGCTGCGCCAGGGTGCTGTTGCCGGCGTCCACGGGCAGGACCCAGTCGGCATGGATCAAGAGCGCTGTCTGCATGGGCTTGTGTGCGTCGGGGCTGGGCAGGGATTGGAGTAGGGTAGGGCGATGGTCTGGCTTCGGCACCCGCGTCGCGCCGCAGCCGCCGCATCCGGGTATTGGGTTGTTGCAGGCCGGGCAGGGCATCGGCGGCGTCACCCCTTGAGCCTGCGCCTGCGAACGGCAAGAATGCCACATCTTCGCCGCAGACCGCGCCTACGCCGCCCACGAGCGCCACCATGTCCATACAGCCAGCCGATGCCCTCGCCATCCACCCGGACAACGCCATCGTCTGGCACGACGACCGGCTCTACCTGCTCGATCAGCGCATCCTGCCCGGCGAGACGCGCTTCATCGCCTGCGGCTCGGCCGCCGACACCGCCCGGGCCATCAAAGACATGGTGGTGCGCGGCGCCCCCGCCATCGGCATCACCGCCGCCTACGGCGTGGTGCTCGGGGCGCGTGCGCGCGCCGGCGCCGACCCGCTGAGCTGGCGCCAGGCCCTGGCCGCCGACATCGAGGCGCTGGCGGCGAGCCGGCCCACGGCGGTGAACCTGTTCTGGGCGCTGGAGCGCATGCGCCGGCTCGCCGAGACCCTGGACACCGCGGAGCCGGTGCCGGCGCTGCTCGCCGAGGCCCAGCGTATACACCGCGAAGACATCGCCGCCAACCGCGCCATGGGCGAGCTCGGCGCCGCGCTGATGCAGGGCCCCACCGACGTCATCACCCACTGCAACGCCGGCGCGCTGGCCACCGGCGGCTACGGCACGGCGCTGGGTGTGGTGCGCAGCGCCCACGCCGCCGGCAAAGTGCGCATGGTCTACGCCGACGAGACCCGCCCCTGGCTGCAGGGCTCGCGCCTCACCGCCTGGGAGCTGGCGCAGGCGGGCATCCCCGTCACGGTGCAGTCGGATAACGCCGCCGCCAGCATGATGGCCCGCGGCGAGATCGGCTGGGTCATCGTCGGCTCCGACCGCATCGCCGCCAACGGCGATGTCTGCAACAAGATCGGCACCTACGCCCTGGCGGTGCTGGCGCGCCACCACGGCGTCGGCTTCATGGTGGCCGCGCCCACGTCCACCATCGACATGGGCGTCGCCAGCGGCGCCGACATCCCCATCGAGGCGCGCGACCCGGACGAGGTGCTCGCCTGTGGCGGCAAGCGCATCGGCCCGGCCGGCGTGATGGCCCACAACCCGGTGTTCGATGTCACCCCGGCGGCGCTGGTGGACTGCATCGTCACCGAGCGCGGCGTCATCCGCCGGCCGGATGCCGAGCACATCCGCGCCCTGATGGCGGGCACCTGAGCCGCAGGCGGTTCACCCGGCCCCGGCCCCATGCATGACTCCAATGCCATGACTCACAGCACGCGCGCATCCCTCCTCAAGGCGCTCGGCCCCGGGCTGCTGGTGGCCTGCGCCGCCATCGGCGGCTCGCACCTGGTCTGGTCCACGCGCGCCGGCGCCGAGTTCGGTTGGCAGCTGGTCGGCCTGGTGCTGCTGGCGAATCTGTTCAAGTATCCGTTCTTTCTCTACGGCCAGAAGTACACGGCGGCCACCGGCGAATCCCTGCTCGCCGGCTACCAGCGCAGGGGCAACCTGTTCGTCTACATCTTTCTCGCCATCAACATCCTCACCGGCATCATCAACATCGCCGGCGTTTCCATGCTGAGCGCGGCCCTGCTCGCCGGCTTCGGGCTGCGGGCCCCGTCGCTGCCGCTGCTCACGGTGCTGATCATGGTCGGCTGCGCCCTGTTCATCTTCCTGGGCCATTATCGGCTGCTCGACGGCATGGCCAAGCTGGTGGTGGTGGTCCTCACCGTCTCCACCCTCGCCGCGCTGCTGCTGGCGCTCGGCGAGGGGCCGGTGATGCAGCCCGGCTTCGCGGCGCCCTCGCCCTGGACCTGGGCCTCGTTCGGCTTCCTGATCATGCTCATGGGCTGGATGCCGGCGCCGCTCGATCTCTCTGCCTGGTCGTCGCTGTGGATGTTCTCCCGCGAGCGCCAGACCGGCCACCGGGCCACCGTGGGCGAGACCCTGATCGACTTTCATCTGGGCTATTTCATGGCGGTGGCCCTGGCCGTGGTCTTCCTCGGCCTCGGCGCCCTGGTGATGTACGGCAGCGGCGAGCACTTCTCCGACAGCGGCATCGCCTTCTCCAACCAACTGATCGAGCTCTATTCGCGCAACATCGGCGCCTGGTCCTATGGGCTGATCCTGTTCGCGGCCTTCGTCACCATGCTCAGCACCTCGCTGACCTGTGTCGACGGCTACCCGCGCGCGCTCGCCGCCTGCACCACCCTGCTCGCACCCAGGCTGCTGCCGGCCTTCACCCGCGTGCATCAGGCCTGGATCCTGCTGGCGGTGATCGGCGCCTCGGTGATCGTGCTCGGCTATGTGCAGAACCTGCTGCAGCTGCTCGGCTTCGCCGCCATCGTCTCCTTCGTCACCTCACCCATCCTGGCGGTGATCAATTTTCTGGTCATGAGCGGCGACAACGTCCCGCCGGCCCATCGTCCGGGCCCCGTCCTCAGGCTCCTGAGCTGGCTCGGCATCCTGTTCTTCTTCTCCATGACCGCGGGCTTCGTCTACGCCCAGGTGCTGGGCGCCGGGGGCTAAGCGGAAGGGGCTAGGTGCCAGGGTGGCGCATTTCCCGGTTCAGCCCAGTGACTTGCGGGTTTCACGGTCGCCGACTAGGCTGAAGCATCACACGCCCCTCTCCGAACTGCCCGCATGCAAGCCGCCGCCCCGCAGACCCCGCAACGCCATCTGATCACCGTGGAAGAGTTCTTCCGCATGGGCGGGATCGGCGTGTTCGCGCCGGAGGCTCGGATCGAATTGATCCAGGGAGCATTGATCGATATGTCCCCGATCGGACCGGCGCACGCGAGTCGGACCACGCACATCAGCACCATACTCCACCGGGCGCTGGGCGAGCGTGCCATCGTCTCCACCCAGAATCCGGTCATCCTCGGTCACCTCAATGCCCCGCAGCCGGACATCGCCGTGCTGCGGGCGCAGGACGACTTCTACGCCACGGCGCACCCGCAGGCTGACGCTGTCCTGCTGCTGGTGGAAATCGCCGACAGCAGCCTCGCCTACGACCGCGACCGCAAGCTCCCGCTCTACGCCCGCTTTGCCATCCCCGAGGTCTGGCTCGTCGACATCGCGGGTCGCGCCGTCGCCATCCACCGCGATCCGCAGCCGCAGCAGGGCAGCTATCAGACCGTCTTTCCGCTGCAGCCGCCCGGCCTGATCCGGCCCGTGACGCTGCCCCAGATCGAGCTGGATCTCTCAACCTTGCTCTGACGGCACGGCTTTTCGCAAGGGTGCGGCATGCCTGCAAGGCGCCTTGGCATGTTAAGCTAACGGACTTTTTTCAGGCTTGGCGCCGCGCGCTCAGCGCAGACGTCGGGCCTCCCGCGGCCCCGGTCGCCTCGCGATCCCCGCCCGTCCGCCAACGGACCCGCTGACGCCACCCCGCCATGCCAGATTTCGCCCGAGAAGTCCTCCCCGTTCGGCTCGAAGACGAGATGCGCCAGTCGTATCTCGACTATGCCATGAGCGTCATCGTCGGCCGCGCCCTGCCCGACGTGCGCGACGGCCTCAAGCCCGTGCATCGCCGCGTGCTCTACGCCATGAGCGAGCTCGGCAACGACTGGAACAAGCCGTACAAAAAATCCGCCCGCGTCGTCGGCGACGTGATTGGTAAGTACCATCCCCACGGCGACACGGCGGTGTACGACACCATCGTGCGCATGGCCCAGTCCTTTTCCATGCGCTACATGCTGGTGGACGGGCAGGGCAACTTCGGCTCCGTCGACGGCGACTCCCCGGCGGCCATGCGCTACACCGAGGTGCGCATGGCGCGCATCGCCCACACCCTGCTGGACGACCTCGACAAAGAGACCGTCGACTTCGTCCCCAACTACGACGAGTCCGAGCACGAGCCCACCGTCCTGCCGGCGCGCTTCCCCAACCTGCTGGTCAACGGCAGCGCCGGCATCGCCGTCGGCATGGCCACCAACATCCCGCCGCACAACCTCGGCGAGGTCATCGACGGCTGTCTCGCCGTCATCGAAGACCCCATGGTCAGCGATGAGCGGCTCATGGAGCTGATTCCGGGGCCCGACTTCCCCACCGCCGCCATCATCAACGGCATCCGCGGCATCCGCGAGGCCTACCGCACCGGCCGCGGCCGCGTACAGCTGCGCGCGCGCACCCACACCGAGACCGAAAAGCGCTCCGGGCGCGAGGCCATCATCGTCACCGAGCTGCCCTACCAGGTGAACAAGGCGCGGCTGCTCGAGAAGATGGCCGAGCTGGTGAAAGAAAAGCGCCTGGAGGGCATCGCCGAGCTGCGCGACGAGTCCGACAAGGACGGCATGCGCATGGTCATCGAGGTCAAGCGCGACCACTACCCGGACGTGGTGCTGAACAACCTGTACCAGCACACGCAGATGCAGACCGTGTTCGGTATCAATATGGTGGCGCTGGTGGACGGCCAGCCGCGCACGCTCACGCTCAAGCAAACCCTCGAGCACTTCCTGCGCCACCGCCGCGACGTGGTCACCCGGCGCACCATCTACGAGCTGCGCAAGGCCCGCGAGCGCGCCCACATCCTCGAAGGCTACACCGTCGCCCTGGCCAACATCGACGAGGTCATCGCCCTCATCAAGGCCTCGCCCAGCCCCGCCGCCGCCCGCGAAGGGCTCATGGCGCGCACCTGGCCGCCGGGCGCCGTCGCCGACATGCTCGAGCGCGCCGGCGCCGACGAAACCCGCCCCGACGACCTCGAGCAGGGCTTCGGCCTGGTGGCCGAGGGCGACGCCGCCGGCCGCTACCGCCTCAGCGAGCGCCAGGCCCGCGCCATCCTCGATCTGCAGCTCCAGCGCCTCACCGGGCTGGAGCAGGACAAGATCGTCAAAGAATTCGAGGAGATCCTGAACAAGATCGCCGATCTGCTGCAGATCCTGCGCAACCCCGACCGCCTCATGCAGGTGATCCGCGAAGAGCTCGAGGCCATCAAGGCGCAATACGGCGACCAGCGCCGTACCGAGATCGTCCAAGACCAAACCGACCTCACCCTGCTCGATCTCATCGCGCCGGAAGACGTGGTGGTGACCCTCTCCCACGCCGGCTACGTCAAGGCCCAGCCGCTGTCGGAATACCAGGCCCAGCGCCGCGGCGGCAAGGGCCGCAGCGCCGCCAGCACCAAAGACGAGGACTTCATCGACCGGCTCTTCGTCGCCAACAGCCACGACACCGTGCTCTGCTTCTCCAGCCACGGCAAGGTCTACTGGCTCAAGGTCTACGAACTGCCGCAGGCGGGCTATGGCGCCCGCGGCCGGCCCATCGTCAACCTCCTGCCGCTGGAGGCGGACGAGCGCATCAACGCCACCCTGCCGGTGCCGGAGTACGAAGAGGGCAGCTTCGTCTTCATGGCCACCAGCCAGGGCACGGTCAAGAAGACGCCGCTCAAGGACTTCTCGCGGCCGCTCTCGCGCGGCATCATCGCCATCGATCTGCACGCCGATGAATATCTCATCGGCGTCGCCGTCACCGACGGCCGCCAGGACCTGATGCTCTTCTCCAGCGCCGGCAAGGCCGTGCGCTTCAACGAGTCCGAAGTGCGCTCCATGGGCCGCACCGCCCACGGCGTGCGCGGCATCTCCCTCGAAGACGGCCAGCGCGTCATCTCCCTGCTGGTGGCCGAGCCCGGCACCGTGCTCACCGTGGGGGCCAACGGCTCCGGCAAGCGCACCCCGGTGGAGGAATTCCCCACCAAGGGCCGCGGCACCAAGGGCGTCATCTCCATGCGCATCGGCGAGCGCAACGCCGAGCAAGTGGGCGCCGTGCTGGTGCGCCCCGGCGACGAGATCATGCTCATCACCGAAGCCGGCACCCTGGTACGCACCGCCGTCGACGGCATCAACGTCCTCAGCCGCAACACCTGGGGCGTCAAGCTCATCAACCTGGGCGAAGACCAGAAGCTCGCCGGCATCGAGCGCATCGTCGCCCTCAACGGCGACACCTAAAAAAAGGGGTCAGAGCCTGAGGTATCCCCACGAAAAAACTAATCAGAACAGGCGCCTGAACGTATCATCTATGGAAGAAGAGAACATGCATGGGGTTTGATGGTCCACAACGGGCGACCAAACCTATGGAGGACCCCCCATGCATGCACTGACGATTCTACAGCGTTGTGTCGCGCCGTTGCTCGCCGGCATCCACCGTCGGCGCCTGAGCGTGCTGCTTGAAGCCGTCGCCGCGACGGTCAGCGGCCCGCGGCTGACGCTGACCGAGATCGGCCGACGCTTCGGCGGCGGGACGGACCTGCGCCATCGCATCAAGCGCGCCGATCGGTTGTTGGC